>NZ_JAATEK010000001.1:0-539878 GCF_012034195.1 Microbispora sp. CL1-1 | reverse complement strand
CGGTCGGCGTGAAGGTGAGCGGAAGAAGGTGTCAGGTCTACAGAGCGGGCGGGGTCACGCGGTTATGTCCTCTGTCCTCACTGCGATGGGCCGCAGGCACCCTACGAGAGCGCGTACGGCAGGCTCAAACGGTTTTCCCGCCGGCGACAGCGCGGCGCTCGAACGTTTTCCTCCGGCGTTGGCCGCGGCCTCGGCACCGGCAGCGGGAGTAGACGCCGGCGCGCGGGGAGCACACGCCCACGAACGGCAGGGGCGTGCGGTCGGCAGAGGCGTGCGGTTGACAGGGGCGTGCGGTTGGCAGAGGCGTGCGGTCAGCAGGGACATGTGGTCCGGCGGCGGGCCGACCGTGGTCCGACTGTGGTCCGACCGTGGTCCGGCAAGCGTCGCGCCGGGGGCCGCGCCGGGGGCAGGACCGAGCCCGCCGGTCCGGCCCCCCGGCATCGCCCTGGAAGCCGGCGGTCAGCCGGTGAAGGCGCCGGGGCCGAAGCGGCCCCAGGCGACGAAAACGGCGAGCGCGAGGTAGGCCAGGTTCAGCGCCGCGAACCGGAGCTCGCCGCGACGGCCGTGCGTGATCATCGCGCCGACCATCAGCGCGATCCAGCAGAGCGCGGTCACCGGCACCAGCACCGGTGCGATGCCGGTCGCGGGGGGCAGTGTGAAGCCGGCCGCGGCGAGGATCTCCAGGACGCCGAGGGTCTTGACTCCCCCGGCGCTGACGCTTCGCGTCCATGCTCCACCTGGGGTCGCGGCGAGCTTCTCCTTCGGCGTGAATGCCTTGATGGCACCACCGGCCAGGGCCACCACGGCCAGCAGTCCGGCAACGATCCACAGTGCGAGGTTCATCGAGTCGTCCAGTCGTGATCAAGGGTAAGAACGTCGTGGAAGGGCCCAGGGGCGCGGATGGAACAGAGGCCGCCGGGCGTCCGGCGGCGGTTGAACCGGTGGTTTCCGGCGGCTGCCGGACGGTGCCGGGTCCGGCGACGGCACCGCTCGGCCGCATCAGCGATGCAGGCGCCTGGCTCGGCCGGTTCGGGGACGGCGCCGCTCGATCGCATCAGCGATGCAGGGCACCTGGCTCAGCCGGTTCGGGGACAGCGCCGCTCGCTCGCATCGCGCGATGCGAGCGCCATGCTCGGCCGGTTCCGACGGCGGGCCGCTCGTCGCCGGGGGCCGGCGCTGGGGACCGCCGGGGGGCGTCAGCCCCGTGTGCCCGGCGAGATCAGCCCTTCCAGGTGCCCCCGTGGCTTGCGCGGACCAGGGCGCCGAGGTCGCCGACCCGGTCGAAATGCTGGAGCTTGTCGGGGTTGACGATGGAGTGGATGGTCTGGATCCGGCCGTCGCCGATCTCCAGTCCCATCACCCCGACCAGCAGGTCGCGGGCGTCGAAGACCAGGGCGCCCGGCTGGCCGTTGACCTGCGTGAGATGGAAGCGCACACCGCCGGCACGGGCCAGCAGGGGCGCCATCGCCGCCAGGACGCGCGCCACGCGCAGGCGTCCGTTGAGCGGCCGTCCCAGCGCCGGCACCTTGCCGCCACCGTCGCCGTGCATCGCCACGTCCTGCGCCAGCAGCTCTTCCAGCGCGCGCAGGTCGCCGTGCTCGACGGCGGCGAAGAAGCGCCCGGCGAGCTGCTGCCGCTGCTGCCGGGAGGCGTGGTAGCGCGAGCGGCGCTGCCGAAGATGGCCGCGGGCACGGGCGACCAGGTGCCTTGTGGTGTCCACGTCGGTGCCGACGATCTCGGCGACCTCCGCGTACGGATAGTCGAACACATCGCGGAGCAGGAACGCGGCCCGCTGCTGCGGCGTCAGGCTTTCCAGCAGCACCAGGACGGCCAGCGACAGCGAGTCGGCGGTCTCGGCGTGCTCGCCCGGCGTGGGATCGGTGGCGAGCGGTTCCGGCAGCCATTCGCCGATGTATCGCTCCCGCCGTACGCGTGCCGAGCGCAACTGGTCGATGGCCAGCCGGGTGACCAGGGTGGCGATGTAGGCCCGTGGTGAGGCGATCGTCTCGCCTCCGCTCTGGGTCTGGTGCAGCCGCAGGAACGCTTCCTGCACCACGTCTTCGGCTTCGCCGACGCTGCCGAGCATCTGGTAGGCGATGGCGAAGGCGCGCGGCCGCAACTCGCCGTACAGATCCGAGGTGGTCATGCCGGGTCAGCTCAATCCGTCGACGAATCCGGTGCGCCAGCTCGGGTGCTGCGGCGTCCACCCCAGTTCGCGCTTGATCTTCTCGCTCGAGATCCCGCGGGCCCGCGTCATCATGTCGACCGCGCCCTCACCGGCCAGCGGGCGGGCGAGCCAGGCCGGCACCCGGCGCGGCGGTCCGGCGCCGAGCGTGCGGGCCAGGTAGGGCAGCCAGACGCGCACCGGAGCCGGGTCGTCGTCGGCGACGTGGTAGATCCCGGTCTCGCCTTTCTCGACGGCCGCGACGGTGGCCGCCGCGGCATCGGCGATGTGCACCAGCGACCACACGCCGTCGCCGCTGCCGATGATGGGGAACCTCCGCTTGCGGATCTGCCCGGTCATGACCGCGTCCGGCGCGGCGCTGAGGCCCGTCCCGGGGCCGTAGAAGGAACCGTAACGGAGCACGATGCCGTCGGCCCAGGTGATGCCGGTCACAGCATCCTCCACGTGGCGCAGCGCGGCCACGGCCTCCGCGGCGTCGCCGGGCGGGTCCGGCTCGATCCGGCCGTTCTCGTCGGCGACCGGTTCGGCGCCCAGTGCACGCAGCGGCCCGGTCTTGGCCTGCGAGCGGGTCGTGCCGACCACCTGATGGCCGCGTGCCACCAACCGGGTGACGAGGTGGGTGCCGATCGCCCCGGACGCCCCGGCGATGAAGATCTTCATGTCGTCTCTGTTCGTCGCGCTGATGAAGTCGCGCTCGGCACTAGAGACGAGACAGCCCGCCTGCCCATGAACGGCAGTGACGCACCTCACACGGATGCCGTGGACGGCTCCCGCGCGGGAAGCGCCGACGACCCCTTGACGTGGATGGCCTCCAGATTTAACTTCTATGAAATCGCGTTCGACATTATCGAACGATGTTCACGGTCTGGACGGTCTCATGAACGACTCACCCCCCTCCACGTTCCAGAAGCTCCTGTCAGAACTGCTCGGCACCGCCTTCCTCGTGTACGTCGGCGCCGGCTCGGCCGCCGCCACCGGGGTCATCGCCGCCGGATCCCAGGCACCCTTCTCCATGGCCCAGCTCGGCATGATCAGCTTCGCGTTCATGCTGGTCATCGTGGGCACGGTCTATGCCATCGGGCACATCTCCGGCGCCCACATCAATCCGGCGGTCACGGTCGCCCTCGCCGCGACCGGCCGCTTCCCCTGGCGTGAGGTGCCCGGCTACGTAGCGGCGCAGGCCGCCGGGGCGGTCGCCGGCGCGCTCGGGATCTTCGCGACGCTCGGCGCGGACGCCGCCAAGGCCGCCGGAGGCGGCGTCACCGCGTACGCCGCCGAGGTCGGCTTCGCCCGCGGCACGCTGGTCGAGGCGATCGGCACGTTCATCCTGGTCTTCGTCATCTTCGGGGTGCTCGACCGGCGGGCCATACCCGGATGGGCGCCGATGGCGATCGGCTCGATCGTCTTCGCGATCATCGTCATCGTGGGCCCGGTGACCGGAGCCGCGATCAACCCGGCCCGCTACCTCGGCCCGTTCCTCGTGGACGCCGCCTGGGGCGGCTCGGCGAGCTGGGCCCAGGTGCCGGCGTACTTCATCGGGGAGTTCGCGGGCGGCCTGATCGGGGCACTCGCCTACACGGCGCTTGCGGCCTCGCGAGGAAGGACGAAGCTGGAGAGCACGACCACGGCAGTAGGGACCGCATCATGAAGAAGCTCATCAACAGCGTCGACTCCGTCGTCACCGACGCGCTTCGCGGCATCGCCGCGGCGCACCCCTCGCTCCGCGTCGACATCGAGAACAAGGTGGTCTTCCGCGCCGACGCCCCACGGCAGGGCAAGGTCGGCCTGGTCTCCGGCGGCGGTTCCGGTCACGAGCCGCTGCACGGCGGGTTCGTCGGCTACGGCATGCTCGACGCGGCCTGTCCCGGCGAGATCTTCACCTCCCCCGTCCCCGACCAGCTCATCGAGGCGACCAAGGGCGTGGACGGCGGCGCGGGCGTGCTGCACATCGTGAAGAACTACACGGGCGACGTGCTGAACTTCGAGATGGCCGCCGAGCTGAGCGGCGACGAAGGCGTCGAGGTCGCGACCGTGCTCGTCAACGACGACGTGGCGGTGCAGGACTCCCTCTACACGGCGGGCCGCAGGGGCACCGGGGCCACGCTGTTCGTGGAGAAGATCGCCGGGGCGCTGGCCGAGACCGGGGCGCCGCTGGCCGAGGTGGCACGGGTCGCCCGGGAGGTCAACGAGCGCAGCCGCTCGTTCGGGGTGGCGCTGACGCCCTGCACGGTCCCGGCCGCGGGCAAGCCCACGTTCGAGCTGGGCGACACGGAGATCGAGCTCGGCATCGGCATCCACGGCGAGCCCGGCCGCACCCGGGCCCCGATGCGCGAGGCCCGGGAGATCGTCCGTACGGCCATGGACGCGATCGACGCCGACCTGCCGCTGTCCGGCGAGACGCTCGTCATGGTCAACGGCATGGGCGGCACGCCGCTCATCGAGCTGTACATCGTCTTCGCCGAGGTGGAGGCCTACCTTCGGGAGAAGGGCGCGACGGCCGTACGCAGCCTGGTCGGCAACTACGTGACCAGCCTCGACATGCAAGGCTTCTCGGTGACGACGTGCTCGCTGACCGGCGAGCTCACCCGGCTCTGGGACGCGCCGGTGGAGACACCCGCGCTGCGCTGGGGCCGCTGACCGCCATCCGAACCTCTGGAGTCCGCTCGTGAACACCCAGTTCTTCGCCGCCTGGATCGAGGAGATCGCCGCCGCCGTACGGGCACAGCGCGACCACCTCACCCAACTGGACGCCGCGATCGGCGACGCCGACCACGGCGCCAACCTCGACCGCGGGTTCACCGCCGCGCAGGAGGCGCTGGCCGGCGCCTCCCCGCAGACCCCGGGCGCGCTCCTCGTGCTCGTCGGATCCACGCTGATCCGCAAGGTCGGCGGGGCCTCGGGTCCCCTGTACGGCACCGCCTTCCGGGAGATGGGCAAGGCGTTCGGCGAGGCCGCGGAGATCACGCCGGCCGAGCTGAGCACGGGCCTGAACGCGGCCCTGTCCGGCGTACAGCGCCTCGGCGCGGCGGCCGAGGGCGACAAGACCATGGTCGACGCCCTCGCCCCGGCCGCCAAGGCGCTGGGCCAGGCCGTACAGGACGGGCTGAAGCCGGAGGAGGCGCTGGAGGCGGCGGCCGCCGCGGCCGAGCAGGGCGCCAGGGCGACGGTCCCGTTGCAGGCGCGCAAGGGGCGGGCCAGCTACCTGGGACCGCGCAGCGTCGGGCACGAGGATCCCGGCGCCGCCTCCACGGCTCTGCTGTTCGGCGCGCTGAAGGCGGCCGCCTCCCGATGACCGCGAGCCGCGGCCGGGCCGCGACGAGCCGGGTCCCGGCGCCGGCCCACCCGTCCAGCGCCCGGGAGCAGGGGCACGCGAACCGGTTGGACGGCCGGGTCGTGAGCCGCCGGGGCCGGGCGGGCTCGGGCCGGGTGGACGTGGGCCGGTCAGACGGCCGGGCCGCCGTAGCGGGGCGCGCCGAGATCGCGCGAGACCGCCCGTGCGGTCTCGCGCACGGCCAGCGCGATCTCCTCCCGCCGCGCCGGGTCCAGCACCCGCTCGACCGGCCCGACCACGGCGACGGCGCCGGCCACCGAGCCGTCCCGGGAGAAGACGGGCGCGGCGACGCCCGCGTCTCCCAGCGCCGCCTCCTGGTCCTCGACCGCGTACCCCCGGCGGCGCACCTCCGCGAGCACCCGCTCAAGGTCGTCGCGGACGGTCCTGGTGAGCCCGGTCAGCGGGGCGAGGTCGCCCGACAGCAGCTCGTCCCGGCGCGGGTCGTGGGCGGCGATGGCGTGGCCGAGGGCGCAGGCGTGCCACGGGATCGCCGCGCCGACCTCCAGGATCTGCACGACGTCGTCGGGCCGGAACACGTGGTGCAGCACGATCACCCGGCTCCCCGACAGCGTGCCGACCCAGACGGCCTCGTTGACCCGCTGGGCCAGAGAGTCGGCCCACAACAGGCTCCTGGCCCGCAGTTCGGACCCCTCCAGATAGGCGTTGCCGAGTTGCAGCACGGCGGGCCCGAGCGCGTACTTGCCGGTGTCGGGGTCCTGCACGACCAGCTCGCAGGCGGCGAGCGTGCGCAGCAGCCCGTGCACGGTCGGCTTGGCCAGGCCCACCCGCTCGGCGATCTCGGTGACCCCGAGCCGGGGGGTGCCTGACCCGAGGACCTTCAGGATGAGCGCCGCGCGCTCCACCGACTGGATCACTTTTCGATTATGCCGAACGATCTTCAGGAATAACGAATGGTTGGCATCGTACTCATTTCACACAGCAGCAGCCTGGCCGCGGAAGTGGCCGCACTGGCAAGGCAGATCGGCGGCGCACATGTGCCGCTGGCGGCGGCGGGAGGCACCGAGGACGGCGGTCTCGGCACCAGCCCCGACCTGGTGACCGCCGCCATCAAGGAGGTGGACCGGGGGGACGGGGTCGTGCTCATCCCCGACCTCGGCAGCTCGGTGCTCACCGCCAAGTTGCTGCAGACCCCGGATGACGTCGTGATCGCCGACGTGCCGTTCGTGGAGGGCGCCATCTCCGCGGTCGTGGCGGCGGGCGGCGGCGCCTCGCTGGACGGTGTGCTGGCGGCGGCCGAGGAGGCGTGGCATGTCCGTAAGCTCTGACCCCACGGCAACCCCAGCGCCGACGGCAAGCCCTGCCGGCGCGAGCCCTCCGCCTGCGACGCCCCCTGCGGTGGCGGCCCCTGCTGCGGCCGCGACGAGCCCCGCTGTGGCTGAACCCGCCGCAGCGACCGCTGCCATGATGCCCCCTGCTGGGGCGAGCCCTGCGGCTGTGCCTTCCAAGGCCGGCGCGGACGAGCGCACGATCGTCCTGAGCGAGGACCTGCACGCCCGCCCCGCGAGCGCGCTCGCGCAGACCGCCGCCGCCTTCACCTCGGCCGTCACCCTCTCGTACGGCTCTCGCACGGTCGACGTGCGCAGCGTGCTGTCGCTGATGGGCCTGGGCGCCACCAGTGGGCAGACCGTGACCCTGCGCGCCACCGGCGACGACGCCGCCGAGGCTCTGACCGCTCTCAGCGCGGTGCTCGGCGGCTGACGGACGCGCCGGGAGTCCGGTCCGAGGCGGCCGAAGCCGTGCTGCGGCGGAGCGGTTATGACCCCACGGACTGCGCGTGGCTCTGCCTCGCGGACTCTCCGGCGCTCTCCAGGAAGTCGCGGACCTTCTCGGCCTCCGGAACACCGAGCTCGCCGTAGAGGCCGAGAGCCAGCCGCCCATGCTCACACGCCTGCTCCGCGTGCCCGAGCGCGAGGTGGGCGCGCGCCAGCCCGTCGTGCGCACGCGCCCGCTCCGGCCGGTTGCGCGTCAGGTCGGCGAGCGCGAGCGCGGCCGTGTGCTCCTCGACGGCCCGAGCCGGGTCGCCCGCCGCCTCGGCCAGCCCGTTGAGCGCGGCCGCCTCGTCGGCGGTGTCGCCGAGGGCGCGGTAGACCGCCGCGGCCTGCTCGTGGCGGATGCGCGCCTGGGCGAGCTCGCCCTGGCGCCGCAGGACGACGCCGAGATGGTCGAGGATCGCCGCCTCTCCCGCCGGGTCGCCCACCTTGCGGTGGAGTGCCAGCGCCAGGTCGAGATGGCGCCGGGCCTCCTCGGGACGGCCGGCCCGGTCGAGGAGGAGGGCGAGGACGCCGAGCACGTTGGCCTCGCCCCAGGTGTCGGCGCCGATGCGGGTGAGGTCGAGCGCCTGCTTGAGGTGCTGCTCCGCCTGGGTGTCCCGGCCACGGCGCAGGGCCACGTTTCCCAGGGTGAGCAGTGCCCGGGCCCGTTCGCCGGCCTCCTCGCACGCGTCGAGGGCCTGGTGAGCATGCTCCTCCGCCCGCTCGTACTCGCCGAGCCGCCAG
Source organism: Microbispora sp. CL1-1 (assembly GCF_012034195.1). Classification (NCBI taxonomy): domain Bacteria; kingdom Bacillati; phylum Actinomycetota; class Actinomycetes; order Streptosporangiales; family Streptosporangiaceae; genus Microbispora; species Microbispora sp. CL1-1. Next base: position 531,846 of record NZ_JAATEK010000001.1, on the reverse strand, counting down.
TAGGTCCGCGCCAGGTCGGTGAGCGCTCGCGCCTGAACGTCGGGATCGCCGAGCGTGCGGCTGCGCCGCAGCGCCAGGGTGTGCAGCGTCAGCGCGTCGTCGTGATGCGCGTGCCGGTCGAGGTAGGGGCGCATCGCCAGGGCCAGCATGCCCAGGCAGATCTCGGGGCCGTGGACGGCGGTCGCGATGATGTTGGAGCGTTCGGCGTCGAGCCAGGCGATCGCCTCCGCGGCGTCGCGGATGGGCGCGATCGGGGCGGCCGGCTGGGGGATCCCCTCCCGCTGGCCGACGGTGTACGGGAAGAGCCGGTCCATCGCCGCGCGGGAGCGGTGCAGGTAGTAGGTGAGCAGCCGCATGACGGCGCCGTCGTCCTCGGCGAGCGAGCGGGCGTGCTCGCGGAGCAGATCGTGGAAGGTGTAGCGGCCCGGTTCGAGCTGCAGGAGCATGTGGGCGTCGAGGAGGCCCTCGAGCAGTTCCTCGGCCTCGTCTTCGCGGATCCCGGCCAGCGCGGCCGCGCCGCAGACGTCGATGTCGCGCCCCGGAACCAGTCCGAGCAGGCGGAACATGCGCTGCTTGTCCTCGTGGAGCTGCTCGTAGGAGAGCGCGAAGGCCGCCGACACCCCGTCCAGGAGCCGGCGATGGTCCCGCAGCCGCCCGGCCAGATAGGACACGGTCCAGCGCGGGCGATGCTGGAGGCAGGCGGCGGAGATCCGGATGGCGAGCGGGAGGTGCCCGCACAGCCGCAGCACCTCGCGTACGGCCTCCGGCTCCTGGTGAGCGCGTTCGCCCACGATCCGCTCGAACAGCTCGGCGGCGTCCGCCTCGCCCAGCACGTCCACCGACAACGCCTGGGCGCCGTCCAGGTCGACGAGCCGCCGCCTGCTGGTGATCAGGACGAGGGTGCCGGAGCGTCCCGGCAGCAGGGGGCGCACGTGCTCGGAGTCGAGAGCGTTGTCCAGTACGGCGAGCACCCGGCGATCGGCCAGCTCGGCGCGCCAGAGGGCGCTCCGCTCGGCCGGGGCGACCGGGATGCGGTCGGCGGGCACCCCGAGCTGGCGGAGGAGTGTCTCCAGCGCCGCGGCGGCGTCGATCGGCTCCCGGCCCGCCGTGTGGGCCTGCAGGTCGATGAAGAGCCGGCCGTCCGGATAGCGGGCGGCCAGCCGGTGGGCCACGTGGACGACGAGAGTGGTCTTGCCGATCCCCGCCATGCCGTCGATCGTGACGACCGCCGGCCCGTTGTCGGTGTGGTGCTCGTCCGCGAGCCGCTGCAGTTCGGCGGTCCGTCCGGAGAAATCGGGAATGTCGTACGGCAGGAAGGTGGAGCGGGACGCCGGTTGGGAAGCCGCCGTCGCCGCGCCGGCCAGGCGCAGGGCCGGGTCGTCCGCCAGGACCGCCCGCTCCATTTCGGTGAAGGCGTGTCCGGGGTCGAGCCCCTGTTCGTCCGCGAGAGCCGTACGGTAGGCGCGCGCGGCGGCCAGGGCGTCGGGCTGCCGCCCCGCCCGGTGCAGGGCCAGGACGAGATGGCCGTTGAGCTTCTCGCGCAGCGGGTTGGCGGCCACCTGGGCGGCGAGCTCGTCGAGCAGATCTCCGTGCCGCCCGGCGGCGAGCTCACCCTCCACCAGGCGCTCGTACGCCGACAGCCGCCGGTCGTTCCAGAGCTCCCGGACGCCGGTGACGTAATGCGCGTGCACGTCCTCCAGCGCCTCGCCGCTCCACAGGTCCAGGGCCCTGCGCAGCTCACCTGCGGCCACCAGCTCGGTGAACTCCTGCGCGTCGACCTGTCCGGGCGCCGGCTGCGCGATGTAGCCGCCGGCGCGCGTCTCCAGGAGCCGTACGGCTCCCGCGCCGCGCAGCACCTTGCGGATCGCGGTGATCGAGGCGTGGATCTGCGACCGGGCGGTGTCGGGCCGGTCGTAACCCCACATCGCGTCGATCAGCCGCTCGATGCCGATCACGCGGCCGGCGTTGAGCAGGAGGTAGGCCAGGACAGCCCGGTGACGTGGGGCGATGCCCGTCAGCGGCGCGCCGTCGACGACCATCTCGACGGGGCCGAGCAGGGTGAAGCGCAGCATCGTCCCCCCATCACGATCGCATCGTGCGCGCATAGCGAATGTATCAATCCGGACGGCCACTCTGATCTCACACGAACCGAGACGAATCTCGCAGAACCGATACGGAGGAACCACCGATGGAAGCCCGGATGAAGAACCCCGCCGCGATCATCCCCGCCGCGATGAAGCCGATCATGGAGCTGATGAAGGCCGCTCAGTCGCAAGGTGTCCCCCAGGAGCTCCTGGAGCTGGTGCACCTGCGGGTCAGCCAGATCAACGGCTGCAGCCCCTGCGTCGACAGCGGCCTGAAGAGCCTGCGCAAGCTCGGCGAGAGCGACGAGCGCATCGGCCTGGTCAGCGCCTGGCGCGAGGCCCCGTACTACACCGACGCCGAACGGGCCGCGCTGGAGCTGGCGGAGGCCTCGACCCGGCTGGCCGACCGCGCCGACGCCGTCTCCGACGTGGTCTGGGACAACGCCGCCGGCCACTTCGACGAGAAGCAGCTGGCCTCGATCCTGTTGATGATCGCCGTCACCAACCTCTTCAACCGCCTGAACGCCCCGGTCCGGCAGATCGCCGGCAGCTGGTAAGCCCCCACCCCTCACACAGGAGACACCGGTATGTCCGCCGTCCGCTCGCACCGCTACTCCGTCCCCGAGGCCGACCTGGAGGAGTTCCTGGCCCGCAGGACCTCGCTGATCGCGACCATCAGGGAGGGGCACCCCGGCCTCATCCGCACCGTGCTGGTCCAGCTCGAGGACGGCACCTACACCGACACCTGGCACTGGGAGAGCGGGGAGCAGATGGGCGCCGCGCTCGCCGCCCTGCCCACCTTCCCGGAGGCGCCGCTGACCATGGCCCTGACCAAGGACGCCACCGCCCTGAACGGCCGGGTCATCGACGAACGCTGACCCGGCCCACGCACGGTGGCCGCACCGGGCGGAACCGCCCGGTGCGGCCGGTGGAGAGAGCGGCGGGCCCGGCGCGCGGAAGGGGCGCGCGGCCTCAACGGCTCCGCGTGCGCCGAGAGCGGGGCACACCGGCGAGCTGGTCGCTCCGGATCTCCTCCAGATACGTCCGCGTCAGGTCGCCCGCGCGAGTGAACCAGTCGGACAGCACGGCGATCTCCGCGGGCGTGTAGTCGGCGAACAGCTCGTTCAACCGCCGATAGAAGGGTTCGTAGACGGCCGCGGCGGTGGCGGCCACGGCCGGGTCGGCGACGACGCGCACCCGGCGGCGGTCCTCGGGATCCGGCTGCCGGTGCGCGTACCCGGCCTTCTCCAGCCGGTTCAGCACGCCGGTCACCGCCGAGGAGAACCATGAGCGGCATACACGACGATGTGGACCTCGGGCACACGATCGCGGGCTGGACCGGCTGCGTCGTTGTCGTGTGCGGCTGCGCGACGATCGGCGTGGCGATGTGCGGCGGTTCGGCCTGTTGCTCGACCAACGCGGTGCGACGACCTCCGCCGTGCCTTGGCGGTTCAGCACGCCTCAGCAGGAGCCGGCGGTGTGCGCATCACCTATACCTCGGCGGGCGGTGGGCGTACGGTCGACTTCGGTCGGCGAGTGCCGCTGTGCGCACCCGGCGACACCGGGTAGGAACTCGCGAGTGACGACGATCGGCCTTCAGCGGCGCGTGCCGCGATCCGGAGGCCGAACGGCTCGAACCCGAGGAGAGGACGAGCAGTGACCTATCCCCCACCGGCCTACCACGGTGAGACGGGCGAGCCGACGGCGTCGTACCGGCGCCCGGACGCCACGCCCGAGCTGGTCTACCCGAGCGGAACCACGGTGCACTATCTGGCGACCGGTGCGACCGCCAACGGGCAGTTCGGGCTCTACCGCTGGGACATGGGACCGGAGCCCAGCGGCCCGGCGGCGCACTTCCACCGGTCGATCTCCGAGTCGTTCTACATCCTCACCGGCACGGTGCGGATCTACGACGGCCGGCGTTGGATCGACACCGGCCCTGGCGACTTCGTACACGTTCCGGAGGGCGGCACCCACGCGTTCCGGAACGAGTCGGGAGAGCCGGCGTCGATGCTGCTGCACTTCGCGCCCGGCGCACCCCGGGAGGGCTACTTCGAGGGGCTGCTCACACTCGCGGACATGAGCGAAGAGGAGAAGGCGGAGTTCTACCTCCGCCACGACACCTTCTGGCTCTGAAACGGAGCGGACACGGGCGTACGGAGCAGAGGCACCACCGGGGCTTATGACACTCAATAGCGCGGGAGGCACAGGCGCGGCAGGGCCGCCAGGGCCTATCGAGCCGGGTTCAGGGCTGGAGGTCGATCGCCAGTCCGATGGTCCGCGCCGGAGCGCCGGCAGGCGGGTTCTCTGAACGGTCCGCCCTTCGCCGATGGTCCGGGTAGGCCGGTCGCTGCTCCGGGTCGCGGGGCCGCCACCGGCCAGGATGTGAGCCAGAGTGTGAGCCGGCGTACGGAGGCCGGTGATCCGATCGTGGCACCGAGGACGCGGGCACGCAGTCGTACTGCGGGCACGGCGTGGTGAAGCACTGCTTGGGAGAGGGCACGCAGACGCGGCCGGGACCACAGTCGACCGCCGCACACGGCGATCCGGGGCTGCACGCACCCGCCGTCTGCCCGGCCGGCGAGGTTGCTGCGACCGTCCGTGCCTGTGGAACCGCAGGCACGTCGCCTGCCCAGGCGTTGGCGGCCGGCGACGCCGCTACGGCCATGCCCACCAGCACGATCAGTGTTCGAAGCATGCTTCCCCCAAGCCGTGGTGATCGCTTCTGCCTCTCGCGATGCTCGCACCGGCCACACCCGCTGACGGCAAAACGGCTGTCAGCAAGTCGCACGGCTCGCCGGAGGCCGGGTCACGCGGGGGTGATCGGGACGTGTGTCCACGGCGCGCGCCGGTCAGTCGCCGTAGCAGTGCAACAGCAGATCGGGCTCTGCCCGCCAGCACGTCAGCAGCTTCCGCATGGCCGCCACCAGCTCGCGTTGCGCGGCGGTGCCGACGGCGGCCTCCAGTCGGTCGACGTCGGCCTCAAGCTGCGGAAGGTCGCGCCGATCGAGAACCGTGTCCGACCACGGGTCGAGCCCTCCCAGAACGAGCAGGCCGCTGCTTCCGGCGCTGTCCACCAGCGACAGGAGCTCGTCTACCTCCACGTCCAGCACCCAGCCCCGCCGTTCTGCCGTCATCCACTCTTCGGCCTCCGCACGGCGACGCTCACGCCGCTGTGCCCGGGTGGCGCGACGCAGGCTCTTCGGACGCGGCTGCGGAGGACGCAATGCCAACAGCAGTCCCATGCCGCCGACCGTAGCGATCGCCACAGCCTGCCGGTAGCGCGCCCAGCCGGCGGAACGGGCATCCGGGCCGCGTTCGGATCCCGGCCGGTCGGGCCGGAGAAGTCAGCCCACGCTGAAGTCAGCCCAGCGCAGAAGTCAGCCCAGTCCAGAATTCAGCCCAGCGCGGCCGCCTTGCGCAGCAGCACCGAGCGTTCGCGCTGGTTGGCGCACAGCCGGGCCGCCAGCTCCAGCTCGGCGCGCGCCTCCGGTTTCCGGCCGAGGCGGGCCAGCAGCTCCCCGCGTACGGTCGGAACCAGATGCGACCCGGAGAGCCGGCCCGAGGCGATCAGCTCGTCCACGATGGCCAGGGCCTGGGCCGGACCCGAGGCCATGGCGACGGCGACGGCCCGGTTGAGCTCGACCACCGGCGAGGGCGCGACCCGGCCGAGCGCCTCGTAGAGCACCACGATCCGCTCCCAGTCGGTCTCCTCGACCGAGGGCGCCGACGCGTGGGTGGCGGCGATCGCGGCTTGCAGGCCGTAGGGGCCGAGGCCGCGGGCGGACGCCTTGGCCAGCGCGGCAAGCCCGCGGCGGATCGCCGAACAGTCCCACCGCCGCCGGTCCTGGTCCTCCAGCAGGATCGGCGAGCCGTCCGGGCCGGTGCGGGCCGGGAAGCGCGCGGCCGTCAGCTCGCACAGCGCCAGCAGGCCGTGCACCTCCGGCTCGTACGGCTGTAGCGCGGCCAGGGTGCGGGCCAGCCGGATCGCCTCGTACGCGAGGTCGGGGCGCATCAGCCGGTCGCCCGATGTGGCGGTCGAACCCTCGGTGAAGATCACGTAGAGGACGCTGAGCACGCCGCCCAGCCGCTCCCGGCGCTCGTCGGCCGGCGGCAGCTCGAACGGCACTCCGGCCGCCGTGATCGTCTTCTTGCCCCGGGTGATGCGGGCCTGCACGGTGGGGACGGGGACGAGGAACGCACGGGCGATCTCCTCGCTGGACAGGCCGGCGACCACGCGCAGCGTCAGCGCCACGCGGGCCTCGGGCGAGAGCATCGGATGACAGCTGACGAACATCAGCGCCAGGATGTCGTCGTCGATCCTGTCGGGGTCGGCCTCCTCATCGACCGGCGGATCGTCCGGGTCGGCCGCCAGCAGGGCGTACCGGTCCTGGAGCGCGGTCCTGCGGCGGATCGCGTCGATGGCCCGCCGCCGCGCCGTGGCCATGAGCCAGCCGGCCGGATTGGCCGGAGGTTCGAGCGGCCACGACACCAGCGCCTCGGCCACCGCCTCCTGGGCCGCGTCCTCGGCCAACCCGAAATCGCCGGTGAACCGGGTCAGAGCGGCGACGATCCGCGCCGACTCGATCCGCCAGACGGCCTCGACGTCGGCCGCACCCATCAGACCCGGGCCCGTCCCTCGACGGATCGCACGGTGTCCTGCGGCATCTCGTCTTCGCCGGCCACCCGCCGGACCTCGATCTTGGAACCCGTGACGGCCGGGACCCGCTTGGCCCACTCGACCGCCTCCTGCTTCGAGGCGACGTCGAGCAGGAAGTAGCCCCCGAACAGTTCCTTCGTCTCTCCGTACGGCCCGTCCGTGACCACCGGGACCTCGCCATTGAAGTCGACCACGGCACCCTGGCGCGGATCGTCCAGCCCTTCCGCCGCGAGGAGAACGCCGGCCTTGACCATCTCATCGATGAACTGACGGGTCCTGGCCATCATCTCCTCGATGTCGGCCATCATGGCAGCGTTCGACTCGTCGGTGCCCCGCATGATCAGCATGTAGCTCGGCATCCTGTTCTCCTTCTCCGGCGGGGCCGCGTCTCGTCCCTCGCACCCCTACGTCGAACGAGCGGCTCAGGGATCGACACGGCCCGGAAAAATCTTCCGCCGAGTCACCGGCCGATCCCTCCTGCCCGCGTTCCGTACGGACGCCGCGGGTGTGGCCTCGGGCCGGATCAGCAGGTTCTTGACAGGACGTGAGACGCCGCTACTTCCACTGGAAATAGACGAACAGGCGGCCGTGGTTCTTGGAATCCTTGTCGATCCGGTGGTAGAGCGCCTTGATCTCCTTCTGCTCCAGGAAGCGCAACACCTTCTTCTTGAGCTGGCCGGACCCCTTGCCCGGGATGATCTCCACCTGGGTCGCCTTCTTGCGTACGGCCTCCTGGATGATGCCGTGCAGCGCCTTGTCGATCTCGCTGCCCTTGTTGTAGATGTCGTGGAGGTCGAGCTTCAGCTTCACGCAAGCGAGTCTAAGTCGCCGCTCGCCGCGCAATACGAGATACGTGACGCGGAACAGGGATGCGGAACGCGCGACAGGGACGCGGGGCGAGGCGGGGACCGCACCCCACGCAGACAGGGCCCGGAGTCAGCCGTTGATGTAGCCGACGAGGGCCTCCTTCTCGCTCTCCAGCTCCTGGATCGAGGTCTTGACGACGTCGCCGATGCTGACGATGCCGGCCAGCCGGCCCTCGCGGACGACGGGCACGTGCCTGATCCGGTGGTTGGTCATGGTGCGGCGCAGCTCGTCGACGTTGGTGTCCGGGCCGCAGGTGCGCACCTCGGCCGTCATGATCGATGAAACGGGCATGGTGAGCAGCGCGGCGCCGTGCTCGTTGAGCCGCCGTACGACGTCGCGTTCCGACACGATGCCCGCGATGGTCAGACCGTCCTCGGAGACCACGACCGCGCCGATGTTGAGCTCGGCGAGCCGGGCGAGAAGCTCGGACACCGTGGCGTGCGGCGGAACGGTCGCCACACCTGTTCCCTTGCTCTGCAAGATCGTCCCGATGAGCATCGACACCACCTCTCAGGGGCACCCGGGGGATCTGTCCCCGCTTCCGCTCCCGCCGGCCGGCCGGAGCGGCGAAATCCTGTTTCCCCAGGCAACAGCGGTCGTCGTACATCGTCAAGGGCCCCCACCCCTACGATGGCGAAATATCACCGCACCCTGGGGGCAGAGGATGGCCGAGAAACTCAACACCGGGAGTCACGATCTCCCGGTCACGGAAGCGCTCGCGGAGTTCATGCGCGGAGGCTGGGCCGACGTGCACGAGGACGTGGCGCCGCTGCCGGTCGCCGCGTACGCGGCCAAGCGGCGGGCCCGGCTCATCGAACGGCTGCCCGGCGAGCGCCTCGTCATCCCCTCGGGCACGCTGCAGGCCCGCAGCAACGACGACGACCACCGGTTCCGCACGCACAGCGCGTTCGCCTACCTGACCGGCGACCAGCAGCCGGACGACGTCCTGGTGATCGAGCCGTCGGGTGAGGCGCGGCTGTTCCTGCATCCCCGCCCGTCCCGTGCCGAGTCGCAGGAGTTCTACCGCGACCGGCGGTACGGCGAGTTCTGGGTGGGCCGCCGTTTCGACCTCGCGGAGGCCGAGGCGGCGTACCAGATCGAGTGCGCGCACATCGGCACGCTGCCGGCCGCGCTGAGCGGGCCCGCGCGCGTGCTGCGCGGGGTGGACGCCTCGGTGGACGCGCTCGTCTCCCCCTCCGGCGACGACCGGGACGCCGAGCTGGCCGCGGTCCTGTCGGAGCTGCGGCTGGTCAAGGACGAGTGGGAGATCGCGGAGCTCCAGCAGGCGGTGGACGCGACGGCGCGCGGGTTCGAGGACGTGGTGCGCGCGCTGCCCGCGGCCCTCGCGCACCCGCGCGGCGAGCGGTACGTCGAGGGCGTCTTCGGCCTGCGCTCGCGGCTGGAGGGCAACGCGGTGGGCTACCAGTCGATCGTGGCGTCCGGCGCGCACGCGTGCGTGCTGCACTGGATCCGCAACGACGGACGGCTCGACCCCGCCGAGCTGCTGCTGCTGGACGCCGGGGTCGAGGGCGACAACCTCTACACGGCCGACGTCACCCGCACGCTGCCGCTGTCGGGCCGGTTCAGCCCGGTGCAGCGGCAGGTGTACGACCTGGTCTATGAGGCGCAGACGGCCGCCATCGCGGTGCTGCGCCCTGGTGTGCGCTTCCGCGAGTTCCACGAGACCGCGATGCGGGTGATCTCCGACGGGCTGCGCGAGTGGGGCCTGCTGACGAAATCGCAGGCCGACGCGGGCCTGCACCGGCGCTACACCCTGTGCAGCAGCGGCCACATGCTGGGCCTCGACGTGCACGACTGCGCCCGGGCGCGGGCGGAGACCTACCTGGACGGCGTGCTGGAGGAGGGGCAGGTGCTGACCGTGGAGCCGGGGCTCTACCTCCAGCCCGACGACCTGACGCTGCCGCCGGAGCTGCGCGGGATCGGCGTCCGCATCGAGGACGACCTCGTGATCACGGCCGACGGCGCCCGCCTGATGTCGGCCGCGCTGCCCCGCCGCTCCGACGAGATCGAGGCGTGGATGGCCGCTCTGGCCGGGTGAGCGACCCCCGATCCGGGCTTCCGGTCCGGGCCCGCCGCCGGGCCGGAAGCCATACGAGCACGTCCGTCGCGGACCCGCGCGCACCTCACAGACAGGATGCCGTGCAGCACCTCACAGACAGGATGCCGTGCAGCACCTCACAGACGGGGTGCCGGCACGACCGGCAGACCGGCCGTCCGTTGAAGGCGGCCTGCGCACCGACCGTCGTGAACTGCGCCTGCGTGGAGACCTGCGCCTCGGCGTCGCCCCCCATCAGGCCTCGGCGTCGCCCGCCATCAGAACGGCTGCGGTAGCGAGAGCGGCACACGGCACACCGGCCGTCGGCAGCGCTGTGGCGTAGCGCGCTGATCGTCACGCATGCCGTCATCCGGATGCCGTTGTCCGGGCCGGACGGCGCCCGCCCCGTGTCCGCGCTGCGCCGGCCCCGCGGACGGGCGGGTCGCACCCCGCGCGAGCCGTAAGAGCCGTACGGAGCCGTCCGCGGAGCCGTCCGTGCCGCTACCCGTCTCGGCCAGGTCAGCGCACCCGCGATGGAGAGGCCCAGTTCACGTGATCGTCACATCGCTCCCCTACAGTGGCCTCGTGCGCCCCCCACTGGCCGTGGCCGGCCACACCGCCGACGTGCTGGACATGGTCGCCGGCACGCTCACCGAGGCAGAGCGCGAACGCGCCGAGCGCTTCACCCGCAAGCGGGACCGCCTCGACTTCGTCGCCGCCCACCTGCTCGTACGGCACTGCGCCGCCGAGCTGCTCGGCACCCGCGCCTGCATGCTGACCGTGGTGCAGCGCTGTGAGACCTGCGGGCAGGCCCACGGACGGCCCTGGCTTGCCGAGGCCCCCGAGGTGTCGATCAGCCTGGCGCACACCTCGGGCTACGTCTGCGCGGTCGCCGGGCTCGGGCGGGTGGGCGTGGACGCCGAGCACGCCACGTACGGCCCGGCCGACGAGAGGCTGGTGGAGCTCGCGCTGACCCCCGCCGAGGCGAAGCTGGTCGGCGACGACAACCGCGGGCTGATCCGCCAGTGGGTGCGCAAGGAGGCGCTGGTCAAGCGGGGAGAGCTGACGCTCGACCGGCTGCGCGAGGCGGACCTGTCGGCCCTGCCGCTTGAGGAGGGGCTGTCGGGCCCGCTGGAATGGCAGGGCCGTCACTTCGTCGAGTGGACGGCCGGCACGGTGATCGCGTCCGCGGTCACCGACGAGCCCGCCAAGCTACGCCTCCTTGGCGGCTGACCGTCCCGGGGTGGGGTCGAGGAAGACCTGCCGGATCTCCGGGAACCGCTCGGTGAGCCGCCGCTCCACCTGGTCGGAGGCGAGCTCCAGCCGCTGCCCGGACGTCTCGTCGCGGAAGTCGACCTTCGCCGCGACCATGACCTGGCCGGGCCCCATCATGACGGTGACGAGCTCGACGACGGCCTCGACCTCCGGCTGGGCGGCCAGCTCGCCGCGGATCTCCTCCTGCAGCCCGTACGGCGCCGCCTGGCCGATGAGCAGCGAAGCGTTGGTCCTGATCAGGGTCAGCGCCACGCCGAGCAGCAGCAGACCGATGACGATCGAGGCGGCGCCGTCCCACACTGCCGAGCCGGTGAGCCGCGACAGCAGCAGGCCGACGCCGGCCGTGGCGATGCCGAGCAGCGCGGCGGAGTCCTCCAGCACGACGGCCTTGAGCACGGTGTCGGAGGTGCGCCGCAGCAGCCGCCCGGGGCTCACCCGCCAGCGGCGGGCCTCGCCGCGGAGCTGCCGCAGCGCCTTCCCGAGGGAGACCGACTCGATCGCGAAGGACACCCCGAGCACGACGTACGACACGCCGACGTCGCCCAGGCTCTCTCCTTCGGTGATCGTGTGCCAGCCGTGCGTCAGCGAGAACCCTGCCCCCACGACCAGTGTGAAGCAGGCCGCCACGATCGCCCACAGGTAGGCGGCCCTGCCGTGGCCGAGCGGATGGCGGGAGTCGGCGGGGCGCTCGCCGTGCCGGATCGCGGCGAACAGCACGACCTCGGTGGCCGTGTCGGCCGCGGAGTGCGCCGCCTCGGACAGCATCGCCGAGGAGGAGCTCATCAAGCCCGCGACCAGCTTGGCCAGCGCGATGGCGAGGTTGGCCGCGCCCGCGACCACGACTGTGCCGAGGCTCTCACCGTTCTCGCTGTCGGCCATTCCGCTCCATTCGCTCAAGTGATCTTATGCTGGTCGTCATGGAAGCCCCTCATTGGCTCACCCCGCACGAGCAGCGCGCCTGGCGGGCCCATCTGGCCGCCCACCGCCTGCTCTTCCACCAGCTCGACCGGGAGCTGCAGGGCACCGGGCTGTCGCTGAACGACTACGAGATCCTCGTGAACCTCTCCGAGAGTCCCGGCCGCCGCATGCGCATGAGCGAACTGGCCGACGCGACGATCCAGTCCCGCAGCAGGCTGTCCCACCAGATCTCCCGGATGGAGGCCGCCGGCCTGGTGACCCGCCAGGACTGCGAGGACGACCGGCGCGGCACGTTCGCCGTGCTGACCGACCACGGCTGGGAGACGATCCAGCGGGTCGCGCCGGACCACGTGGCGAGCGTCCGCCGGCACTTCATCGATCTCATGACGCCCGAGCAGGTGTCCGCCCTCGACGAGATCTACACGCCGATCGTCGATCATCTGCAGGCGGTACGCGGCACCCGGTGAGGAGGCCGTGGGGCGGCGCGGGGTGAGCACCGGCTCCGGCTTCCCGCGACAGGCGGGGCCAAACCGTTTCCCGCGGGAGCGCGTGCCGGCCGCGCTCGATCGCTACGATCCGGCTGTGCGAACAATCCTCGGGCTCGTCGTGGCCGGCCTGCTGCTCGTGACCGCCTGCAGCGCGAAGAGCGAGACTGCCCTGCCGGACGGTCCCGCGCTGCTGAAGCGCTCGGCCGATTCCATGCGCACGGTCAAGACGGTCGCCTTCACGATCGAGACCAAGGACAAGCCCGCCATCCCGGTCCGGCATGCCGAGGGCAGCCTCACCCGGGAGGGCGACGCCAAGGGCACCCTGCAGATCGAGATCGCGGGACTGCAGGAGATCGAGTTCGTGCTCGTCGGTGACAAGGTCTACTTCAAGGGACCGACCGGCGGCTTCCAGACGATGACCCGGCAGCAGCTCATCGCCCTGTACGACCCCTCCGCCGTGCTGACCGGCGTACCCGACCTGCTGTCCACCGCGCAGGATGTCCGGACGCAGGCGGAGGAGAAGATCGGCGACGCCGCCGCCTACCGGGTGACGGCCGCGCTGTCGCAGCAGGTGCTGGCCAAGCTGGTCCCCGGCGTGCAGCAGGGGGTCAACGGCACGCTCTGGCTCGACAAGGCCACCAGCCGCCTGCTCAAGCTCGACCTGCCGCTCACCGGCGGCTCCGTGGCCGTGACCATGGGGGACTACGACGCCCCCGTGACCATCGCCCCGCCCGCGTCGTGACCGGCGCCACCGACGCCACCGGCACCGGCAGCGCGAACGCGACCGGGGCGGCCGGGCCGGCCGGGTCCGTCGCGCGGCGGCGCCGGCTCGCGCTCGGCGTCGGCGGGGCCGCCGTGCTGCTCGCCGCGCTCGACGCGTACGTCGTCGTCACCGTGCTCGTGGACGTCGCCGCCGATGTGGGCGTGCCGCTGAACCACCTGGAGCGGGCGACTCCGGTCGTGACCGGGTTCCTGCTCGGGTATGTCGCGGCGATGCCGCTGCTCGGCCGCCTGTCCGACCGGTACGGCAGGCGCGCGCTGATCCACGCCTGCCTGGCCGGGTTCGCCGCCGGTTCCCTCGTCACCGCTCTGGCGGCGGGCGTCCCCGCACTGGTCGCGGGCCGTACGCTCCAGGGCGTCGCGGGCGGCGCGCTGCTGCCGATCACGATGGCCCTCATCGGCGACCTGTGGGACGAACGCACCCGTGCGGTGGCGCTCGGCGCGGTCGGTGCGGCGCAGGAGCTCGGCAGCGTGCTCGGCCCGCTGTACGGCGCGGGCCTGGCCGCCCTCGCCGGATGGCGCGGCATCTTCTGGGTCAACCTCCCGCTCGCGCTGCTGGCCGCCGTGGCCGTTCAGGTGGCCGTCCCCGGCGGGCGCGGGCCGTACGGCCGGCCCTCCCGCGAGGCGGGCACGGGCAACGCAGGCACGGGGACGGTGGGCGCGGGGACGGCGAGCACAGACGAGGCAGGCGCGAGCACGGGCAAGGCGGGCGTGGGGAAGGTGGATGCGGGCGGCGGTGTCCTGCTCGCGCTGGCACTAGGCCTGCTGGTCGCCGGGCTCTACAACCCCTCCCCCGACACGGCCGTGCTGCCGCCGTGGGGGCTGCCGTGTGTGGCCGCCGGAGTGGTCGCGGCCGTGCTGTTCGTGCTGTGGGAGATCCGCTCGCCGGTCCGCCTGCTCGACCTGACGGGCGTCCCCAGGACGCCGCTGCTCGCCACGCTGGCGGTGAGCCTGCTGGCCGGGGCGGCGCTGCTGGTCACGCTGGTCGACGTGCAACTCGCCGCACAGACGCTGCTCGGGAAGGACGCGGTGGGCGGAGCCCTGGTGCTCACCCGGTTCCTCGCCGCGCTGGCGGTCGCGGCGTTCCTCGGCGGGCTCCTGGTGCGGCGCTTCGGCGAGCGCCCGGTGGCCGTGGCGGGGCTGGCGGTGGCCGCCGTGGGCTACTGGATGATCTCCCGGTGGCCGCTCGACCTGGCCTCCACCGGCGTGCGGATGGACGTCGACCTCGTGGTGGCCGGCCTCGGCCTCGGCGTGGTGATCGCCCCGGTCTCGTCGGCGGTGCTGCGCCTGGTGCCCGCGGCTCAGCACGGGGTGGCGTCGGCGGCGGTCGTGGTGGCCAGGATGATGGGCATGCTGCTGGGCGTGGCCGCGCTGTCGGCCTGGGGCTTCCACCGGTTCCAGTCGCTCACCGCGCACCTGGACACGCCGCTGCCGTTCGGGGTGGAGGCGGCCGAGTACGCCCGCAGGCTCGCGGACTACACGGCGAAGGTGCAGGCGGCGCTGCACGCGGAGTACACCGAGATCTTCCTGATCACGTGCGGGCTGTGCGTGCTCGGCGCGGCCGCCGCCCTGGCCCTGCCGCGCCGCCGCGCCTGACCCCGAGCCTCATCTCCCCCGCCTCGTCTCGCACCTGCTCGCGGGATTCCTCGTTCCACGACCCATCCCGCGTCTGTTCCCGGGCCCTTTTCCGGCGCGGGGACCGGGTCAGGTGCCGAACCAGCCGGGGAGGTCGAGGCGGAAGATGTCATGCGGCGTCACCTTGCGCAGGTCGGCCTCCAGTTCCCTGAGCCGTTCCTCGCCGATGACGGCGGCCCAGCGTGCTCGCAGCTCGTCGAAGACGCGGGCCGAGCGCACCAGCATGTCCACCCCGGACTCCGTCAGCCGTACGATCTTGCGGCGCGTGTCGCGGGGGTCGCGGGCGCGCTCCACGTAACCGATGCGCTCCAGCGTCTCGATCGTCTTGCCCGCCGCCTGTTTGCTGACGCCCAGCGTGCGGCCCAGCTCCACCGCGGTCGTGCCCTCCGGGCCGATCGCCTGCATGGCGAAGCCGTGCATGGGCCGGGCGTGCGGGTGCCCCTGCCGGGCCAGCTCGGCGTGCAGCTCGTCGATGAGTACGCGAAACCCCAGGAAGAGCCGCAGGGGCAGCTCGAAGCCGGGCGGGTCGATTGACACAGATAGACAACCTGGTTCACTATTACCGACAACGACGTTGTCTATCCTAGGAGACGCCCGGATGTCTGTCATCCGCCATGCCCAAAGCCGCAGATCCGAGACCCCGGCCGGGGTCATGACCACCTTCGCCTCGCCCACCCTGGGCGGCGCCACCCGGGCCCTGTGGCGTGTCGAGGCGACCCCCGCGACCAGTGGGCCGCTGCACGACTTCGACGCCGAGCAGGTGTGGACCTTCCTCGGCGGCACCGCCACCATCGAACTCGGCGACGAGACGTTCACGGTCGCGCCCGGCGACACCGTGGTCATGCCGCCCTCGACCCCGCGGCGCGTCACGGCGGGCGCCGACAAGGGGTTCACCGCCGTCGTCACCGCCCCCGCCGGAGCCAGGGCCATCCTGCCCGACGGCACCGTGCACGGCGTGCCGCCCTGGATCGCCTGACCTCCGGTCTTCCCTCCTGTCTCGCCCTTCTCCCCCGCGGACCGTGCGGCAACCCGTCCGGCACCCCTGCCCGGACGGCACCCGGCCCGGCGACCCATCCGATGCTCGCCCCGGCAACGTCCGGCACCCGGCCCGCTCTCACCAAGGAGTCACGCATGCCCCTCATCCGTTCCGCCGACAGCCGCAGGAGCACCACTCCCAACGGCGTCATGACCACCCTCGCCTCGCCCACACAGGGAGGCGCCACCCAGGCCGTCTGGAGGGTGGACATGCCGGCCGGAAACTCCGGTCCGCACCACGCCAGCGACGGCGAGCAGGTGTGGACCTTCCTCACCGGCGGCGCGACCATCGCACTCGACGGCGCGACCATCGCCGTCGAGGCGGGAGACACCGTCGTCATGCCCGCCGACGTGAGCCGCCGGGTGCACGCGGACGCGGAGTCCGGCTTCAGCGCGATCGTGGCCGCACCGGCCGGCTTCGAGGTCTACAACCCCGGCGGGACGACCGCCGTGGACGCATGCGACCTCGCTCCGAAGGGGACCGACCGGATCGTGCCGCCCTGGATCCTCTGACCGCCCGTACGCCGCAGGTGTGCTCTTGCTCCTCTGACCGGCCCGTACGCCGCGGGCGCCCTGGATCCTCTGACCGGCCGTACGCCGCGCGGGGTCGTCCGGCGCGCCTCCGGACCGCCCCGGCGGCAACCCGAACGACTCAGGACGAGATCGGCTGCGGCCACCCGGCCCGGCGCGCGTGGTCAGGAGCGGAGGTAGGCCAGCACCGCGAGGACGCGGCGGTGCTGGTCGCCGTCCTCGGCGTGCAGGCCGAGCTTGGTGAAGATGCCGCGGATGTGCTTTTCCACCGCGCCTTCGGTGACGACGAGGCGGCGGGCGATCGCGGGGTTCGACCTGCCTTCGGCCATCAGCGACAGGACCTCGCGCTCGCGCGGCGTCAGCGAGGCCAGCGGGTCGTCGCGGCGCCGCCGCACCATCAGCTGGGCGACGACCTGGGGATCGAAGACCGTCCCCCCGGCGGCGACCCGGCGCAGGCCGTCCATGAACTCCTCGACGTCGACCACGCGGTCCTTCAGCAGGTAGCCGACCGCGCCCCGGGCGTCGGCCAGCAGGTCGTCGGCGTACGACACCTCGACGTACTGCGAAAGGATCAGCACGGGCGCGCCGGGCACCTTCTCCCGCACCTCGACGGCGGCGCGCAGGCCCTCGTCGGTGAACGTCGGCGGCATCCGCACGTCGACCACCGACACGTCGGGCCGATGGGCCGCGACGGCCTCGATCAGGGCCTCTCCCGTGCCCGCGGTCGCGACGACCTCGCAGCCGAACTCCTCCAGCAGGCGGACGAGCCCCTCCCGGATGAGGACGGCGTCGTCGGCCACCACTACGCGCACGGAACCTCCGCCGTGATCAGTGTCGGTCCGCCCACGGGCGACCGCACCGACAGCTCGCCGTCGACGGCCCGCAGGCGGTCGGACAGGCCGGACAGGCCGTGTCCCTTTGCGACGTGTGCGCCGCCGACCCCATCATCCCCGATCGTGAGGATGAGCGCGTCGCCGATCCTCGTCAGCCCGACCGTGCAGGACGTCGCCCTGCTGTGCTTGGCCACGTTGGTGAGCGCCTCGGCGGTCACGAAATAGACGGTGTTCTCGATGAGCGCCGGATAGCGCTCGGCCGTCTGTACGTCCAGCTCCACGGGCACCGTGCAACGGCCGGCGAGGGCGGCGAGCGCCGGGGCGAGGCCGCGGTCGGCCAGGATCGGCGGGGCGATGCCGCGCGACAGCGCCCGCAGCTCGTCCAGGGTCTCCCTGGTCGCGCTGATGGCCTTGCCGATCGTCTCGTGCGCGGCCGTCGCGTCCCTTTTCAGCTCCCGCTGGGCCCGCGACAGCTCCATGGCCAGGTGGACCAGGCGCTGCTGGGGGCCGTCGTGGATGTCGCGCTCCAGGCGGCGCAGCGCATCCGCCTCCGCGTGGGCGGCGGCGTGACGGCCCTCGGTGAGGTCGTCGATGCGCTCCTGCAGCTCGGCGACGCCGGTCAGCAGCGCCCGCGCCAGCGACGCCTTGATCAACGCGCAGGAGCGGACGACCGGATAGAGCGTGAGGGCGAAGACCCCGCCCACGACCAGATAGAAGACGCTGTCCACCAGGTAGCCCCGGCCGAACCCGAGCAGCTCCGGCAGCTGATGGTTGTCCGGGATGTTCGACAGGATCCATCCGTACAGCGGGTAGGTCAGCCCGCTGATCGTCACGCACCACCAGACGACGGTCACGCAGAACGCCACAAGCGCGACCGGGAAGTTCAGCAGCGCGTGCAGCACGTCGAGCCAGGGCTGGCCTCCGGCGAGCGGGGTGACGGTCTTCCGGAGCACGCCCGCCCCGGGCGGTGATCTCGGATAACGCGGCCGGGGCAGATCCCTGCCCAGCACCGCGCGGATGCGGAGCCGTTCGACGTCGCCCATTCCCCGGGCGATGAGGAGGGTCAGGGCGAGGACGGGCACGCCCAGCCAGACCACCAGCAGGCCGGCGCCCGCCGACAGGCCGGTGACCGTGAGGCAGAACGTGATGGTCGCGAGGGGGAACCCGACGAGGATATAGACCGTGTCCCCGCCGAGGCGGGAAAGAAGTCGGCGCATGTCCTCCACGCTATTGACTCGCCCGCCGCTGATCGATCCGGCGGACGGCAGTCTCGGGGGTAGGGCTTTCCCTACCCTCGGGCCCCGGCCGCCTCGGCAAGAATCTCCAGCAGGTCCTCCGGGGCGTCGCGCATGAGGTTGTGCCCGCCGTCCAGCGCGTACGTCGCCCACGCGGGGTCCGCGCGCAACCGCTCGTACGTCGGCGTGAAGGGGGACGGGCCCTCCCAGCCCGCCGCGTACACGTACACCCGGCGGCCGGCGCGCGCCGGATCGCCGGTCAGCCGGAGCGGCTGGAGCAGCGAGGCGATCGGGTGAGGGGTGGCCCGGGGGTCGAAGAACGGCAGCGGCCGCGTCGCGAAGCCGGTGTCCACCACGTCCGCGTACCACCGCCGCTCCCGGTCCGAGACCAGGCTCCAGCAGGAGTCGCCGTCCGCCGGCACGACCGCGTCCAGATAGACCAGACCGGTGACGCGGCCGGGCAGGCGGTCGGCGACCCCGGTGATCACCATGCCTCCGTAGCTGTGACCGACCAGCACGGCGTCGCGGACGTCCTCGGCCTCGAGCACCCCGGTGACGTCCCGGATGTGCGTGTCGAGGTTGACCTCGCCGTCCAGTAGGTGGGCGCGTTCGGCGAGCCCGGTCAACGTCAACGGCACGGCCCGGTGCCCGAGGCGGCGCAGCCCCTCGGACAGCTCGTGGAAGCACCAGCCGCGTGGCACATGCCGGGGATCAGGACGAACGTGGTCATGGTGGGCCTCACTGCCTCACTGCCTCGTGGACGATTCGACGTCGCGGGTCTTCTCGGCGGGAGCCGCTCCGGCGCGGCGGGTGGGAGCCGCCAACGCCGCGACCACGGCCGCGGCGGCGCACAGGATCGCGGTCCACGCCAGGGTGGCGGTGGTCGAGGTGTGGTCGGCGACCAGCCCGGCGAGCCACGGCCCCGCGGTCTGCCCGGCCGCGAAGATCGTGGTGAACGCCGCCAGGATGGCCGTCCAGTCGGCGGGCGGGGTGTTCGCCTTGATGAGCGCGGTGACGGCGGCGGGCACGCCCATGAACGTCGCCCCGTAGACGATCGCGGAGGCGAGGACGACCGGCGGCGCGGGCGCCGCCATCGCCAGTGCCGCGCCGCTGCTCAGAAGGCCGAGGAGCACGGCCAGGGCCCGGGTGCCGGGCCACGCGGCGGTCGGACGGCTCCACAGCGCGGGCGACGCCATCACGGCCAGGCCGAGCGCCGTCCAGGTGAGCACCACCTGGCCGAGCGGCGCGTGCCGGTCGGCCAGGTAGGCGGACAGGAAGGTGATGTAGGTGATGTAACCGGCGGCGAACAGCAGGTAGGCAAGTGCGATCCCCCACAACGGCCGCACGTGGACCCGCACGTGGACCCGCCCGGCGGCCCGCGTCTCCCTGCCTGCCTGCGCCTTCCGGTCCGTCTCCGGGTCCTCCCCCGCACGGGCGGGGCCCCAGCTCAGCAGCGCCGCCAGTCCGGCGGCCACGCCCAGACCGGCCCAGGCCAGATGAAGACGGTCGCCCAGCGGCGGGATGCCGACACCGCCGAGCACGATGCCCAGCCCGGTGCCGGCGAAATACACGGTGATGGGCGTGCCGGAGGCCGCACGGGCGGCGAGGCGCGACGCGATGACGCCACCGGTGATGAACACCGCCGCGCCCGCCGCCCCGGCCCCGGCTCGCGCCGCCACCAGCACCGGATAGGCGTCGCTCGTCGCGGTGACCGCCAGCGACAGCGCGGTGAGGACCATGCCCCACCGGAAGGTGGCCGCCGTGCCCAGGCGGCGTACGACGACCGCGGTCACCAGCGCGCCGAGCAGATAGCCGAGCCCGTTGGCGGTGCTCATCGCCCCGGCTTCGGCCAGGGACCAGTGCAGCTCGTCCCGCATCGCCGGAAGGAACAGCCCGTACGCGAAGCGCGCCAGCCCGAGGGCCGACGCCGTGCCGAGAGCCAGCAGCACCGCCTGCCGCGTCTGACGGCGCGCCGGCGGGCCCATGACGAGGGCGTCGGACATGATGGCTCCCATAGATCGAACCGATCGGTACGATCTCGGAGCGTAGCAGTGGATCGAACCGGTCGGTACCATCTGGGGTATGCCGGTTCCCAAGGGCTCGACGATCGACCCGGAGCGCACCCGCGCCGCCATCCTGAAGGCGGCCACCCCCGTGCTGTACGAACGCGGGCTCGACGGCATCGGCGTCGCCGAGCTGTGCGCCCTCATCGGGGTGTCGAAGGAGACGCTCTATCGGCACTTCGGCACGAAGGACGGGCTCGTAGAGGCCATGCTCCGGGCCCGCAGCGAACGGGTGGGCCGATGGCTGGCCGAGGCCGTCGCCGCGGCCGGGGACGACCCTCGCGACCAGCTCGCCGCGGTGTTCGACACGCTGGGCGAGTGGTTCGAGGACCCGGTCTTCCGCGGCTGCGCGATGGTGAACGCGGCGGCCCAGCATCACGACGAGACCGTGCGCGCCGTCACCACGCGCCACCTCGGCCGCTACATCGACCTGCTGACCGGCATCGCCGAGCGCGCCGGGGCCGCCGACCCGCCCCTCCTGGGGCGTCAGTTGCTCATGCTGGTCGAGGGCGCCACCGTCGTCGCCGCGCACCACGGCGCGGCCGGCACGAGCGGGCAGGCCCGCGAGGCGGCGCTCACCCTGCTGTCGGCCGCCACACAGAGCGCCGACGGAGACGCCCCAGGCGGCAACGGCGGCAACTCGGGTGCCAGAGCGGGCAACCCAGGCGGCAACGGCGACAGCTCAGGCGCCGGCGGAAAAACCCCAGGCGACAGCGGCCACGGCTCAGGAGCCGGCAGGGACAACCCGGGCGGCAGCGGCCACAGCTGAGGCGGCGGCGACTGAAGCGTCCACCCGGGAGGCGCCCCCGGCGGCGCCCGAGGCGGCCGGCTCAGGCGGTGGGCTCAAGCGGCGGCGGCCGAGGCCCCGCACCGGCCGGGGGTTGCCTAGGCCCCCGGCCGGCCCGAAGGTTACTTCTTCTTGCGCTTCTCGCGGATCTTCATCGTCACCTCGATCGGAGAGCCCGCGAAGCCGAACTCCTCGCGGATGCGCCGCTCCAGGAACCGGCGGTAGGTCTCCTCCAGGAACGCCGAGGTGAACAGCACGAACTTCGGCGGTTCCGTGGACGCCTGGGTGGCGAACAGGATCTTCGGCTGCCGGCCGCCGCGCACCGGCGGCGGGGTGGCCTGCAGCAGCTCGGTGAGGAACTGGTTGAGCCGGGCCGTCGGCACCCGCGTGCCCCACGACTCCAGGGCCCGCTCGATGGCCGGGGCCAGCTTCTCGACATGGCGGCCCGTCTTCGCCGAGATGTTCACCCGCAGCGCCCAGGGCGTGCGGACGAGCTGCCGGTCGATCTCCTTCTCCAGGTAGTAGCGCCGGTCCTCGTCGACCAGGTCCCACTTGTTGAACGCGACCACCATCGCCCGGCCCGACTCGATGACCAGGCCGATGATCCGCAGGTCCTGCTCGGTCAGCACCTCGGAGGCGTCGATCAGCACGACCGCGACCTCCGCCCGCTCCAGCGCGGCCCGCGTGCGCATCGCCGCGTAGAAGTCGGCGCCCTTCAGCTCGCGGTCGCGCCGCCGGATGCCGGCCGTGTCGATGAACCGGTACGTCGTGCCGCCCAGCTCGACCAGCTCGTCGACGGGGTCGCGGGTGGTGCCGGCCATCGGGTCGACGAGCACCCGCTCCTCACCGGCGAGCTTGTTGAGCAGCGACGACTTGCCCACATTGGGCTTGCCCAGCAGCGCGATCCGGCGCGGGCCGCGCCGTTCGCCGAACGTCTGCGGCGGCGTCTCGGGCAGCGCGTCGAGCACCACGTCGAGCAGGTCGCCGCTGGCGCGGCCGTGCAGGGCCGAGACGGGGTGCGGCTCGCCCAGGCCGAGCGACCACAGCCCGCTCGCCTCCAGCTCCATCTGCTGGTTGTCGACCTTGTTGGCGGCCAGCACCACCGGCTTGCCGGAACGGCGCAGGACCGCGCCGACGGCCTCGTCGGAGTCGGTGACGCCGACGCTCGCGTCCACCACGAACAGGATCACGTCGGCCAGCTCGGCCGCGATCTGCGCCTGCTCGGCGATGCGCAGCGCCATACCGGTCGCGTCGGGGTCCCAGCCACCGGTGTCGACCAGCGTGAACCGGCGGCCCCGCCAGGTCGCCTCGTAGGTGACCCGGTCGCGGGTCACGCCCGGCACGTCCTCCACGACCGCCTCACGGCGGCCGATGATGCGGTTGACCAGCGTCGACTTGCCGACGTTGGGGCGCCCCACCACGGCGACGACCGGCAGCGGGCCCGCGTCGGGCTCCCGCTCGGTCTCCTCACCGGAAAGCTCGGCGAGCTCGGCCTCGATCCAGCCGCCCTCGTCCTCGTCGTACTCCCCCGTCACGTCCATACCCTGCCTCATCGGCTGCTCTTCCCGTTTCTCCCCGGCCTCCCGTGAGGCCTCCCGGCGGACCGCTTCCGGGGCCGGGCTCCGTTCGTACGCCGCACCGCGTGGCCCATCCCCGGCGCGGCGGACGCGGCGCGGGAGGGGGGTCAGGCGGGGCGGGCGGGCGTCAGACCCGCTCCTTGACGAGCCGGAGCACCTCGGCGATCACCTCGTCCAGGTCCAGCGGCGTCGTGTCCAGTTCCACCGCGTCCGCGGCCTTCGCCAGCGGATCGGCCTTGCGCGTCGAGTCGAGCGCGTCGCGCCGGGCCATCGCGGCCTTCTGCGCCTCCACCGTCGTGCCGTCCAGCTCCGCCGTACGGCGCAGGGCGCGGGCCTCGGGGTCCGCGGTGAGGTAGATCTTGACGGGCGCGTCCGGCGCTACCACGGTGCCGATGTCGCGGCCCTCGACCACGATCCCGCCACCGGGCAGGGAATCGGCGATGATCTGCCGCTGCAGGGCCACCAGCCGGCGGCGCACCTCCGGGACCGCGCTGACGGCCGACACCGCGCCGGTCACCTCGGGGCCGCGGATCGGCCCGTTGACGTCGACGCCGTCCACGGTGACACCCGGCGCGTCGGGGTCGGTGCTCATCACCAGTGTGGGCTCGCCGGCCCTCGCGGCGATCTCGGCGGCGTCCTCCAGGTTCACGCCCCGCTGGAGCATCCACCAGGTGACCGCGCGATACATGGCGCCCGTGTCGAGGTATCGCAGGCCCAGCGCCCGCGCGACGCCCCGCGAGGCGCTCGACTTGCCCGATCCCGAGGGACCGTCCATGGCGACGACCAGACCGGACACCGGTTCTCCTTCTCCCCATCGAGTTGTCGCCCACGAGGCTACCGGGATACCGCCGGAAAGCGTGCATCGGCGGCGGACCTGCCGCCCTGGACCGGACGGCGCCGGACGGCCACGCCGAGACCGGGCCCTCCCGCGCCCGTTCCAGATGTCCCTGTGTAGCTTCCTGCGCGGATTGACCTTGCCCCTGGGTGAAGCCGCAGCATCGTCGGCACCGGCCACGGCGGCCGGGACGAGGAGGACCGGGACGAGGAGGAGTGGTGCGGGAGCTGCTGACCATCGGGACGTTCGCGCGGGCCGCCCGGCTGTCGCCCAAGGCGTTGCGGCTCTACGACGAGGCCGGGCTGCTGCGGCCCGCCGCGGTGGACGGCGAGTCGGGTTACCGCTACTACGACCCGGTGCAGCTGGAGCGGGCCCGCCTGATCGCCGGTTGCGGCGGCTCGGCATGCCGCTGGCGCGCATCCGGCGGGTGTGCGACCTGCCCGCGCAGGACGCGGCCGAGGAGGTGGCCGCCTATTGGCGGCAGGTCACGGCCGAGACCCGGTCCCGGGACCGGCTCGCCGCCTTCCTCGTCGACCACCTGTCGGGAAGGGGCAGTGCCGTGCAGGACGCCACGACCACGCTGGAGATCCGTTATGCCGCCCGGTCGGAGCCGGGCCCGGTGCGGACGAGCAACGAGGACATCGCGTACGCCGACGAGCGACTGCTGGCGGTGGCCGACGGCATGCGCGGCCAGGGCGGCGACCGCGCGAGCGCGGCGGCCGTCGACGCGCTCAATCGCCTGCTGACCCTGCCGGTGCCCGCCGAGGACCTGCTCGGCGCGATCGCCGACGCCGTCGGCGACGCCGAGCGCGCGATCCGGGAGATCGCCGCCTCCGTGCCCTCGGGAGAGGCGGTCACCACGCTGACCGCGCTCGTGTGGTCCGGGTCGCGACCCGCGCTGGTGCACATCGGCGACAGCCGGGCCTACCTGTTCCGCGGCGGAGGGCTGTTCCAGATCACCCACGACCACTCGTACGTGCAGTCGTTGATCGACGAGGGCCGCCTCACCCCGGAGGAGGCCGCCTCCCACCCGAGGCGCTCGCTCCTCGTCCGCGCGCTGACCGGCGCCGGGTCCTCCCTGCCCGACCTGTCGATGCGCGAGGCCGCACCCGGCGACCGTTATCTGCTCTGTACGGACGGGCTGCCGGGTGTCGTGCCCGCCCGCGTGCTGCGCGAGACGCTCGGCGGCCCCGGAGGTCCGCAGCAGGTCGTCGACGAGCTGATCGACCGCGCGTACGCCGCCGGAGCCCCCGACAACGTGGCCTGCGTGGTGGCGGACGTGACAGCCCGCCCGGCGGCGGAGGAGGATTCCACGGCCGCCGGCGAAGCCGGGGCCGCGCGATGAGCCCCACGACGGCGCGGCAGCCCCGCTCTGCCACCCGATCCTCCAGGCGGGCCTCCGTTCGGGCCTCCGTTCGGGCCTTCGGCGTCGACTGGCGGCCGCTGGCCGTCCCGGCGTTCCGCCGGATGTGGGCCGCCTCGGTGATCTGTGCCGTGGGCGGATCCTTCAGCGTGGTCGCGGTGCCGACGCAGCTGTTCACGGTCACCGGATCGTCGTCGGCCGTGGGAACCGCCGCGGGGTTGTCGTTCGCCACGCTGGTCGTGGCAGCGGTGTGGAGCGGCGCCCGCGCCGACGTGAAGGACCGCCGGACGATACTGCTGGCCGCCCACCTCGGCCTGGCGCTGACGTACACGGCGCTGTGGCTCCAGGCGGTCCTGGGCGGCCGCTCCGTCCCCGTCCTGCTGGTGGCGGTGGCCTTCCAGGGGCTGACGTACGGGACGGTGCTGACGACGACGGGGGCCACCGTGCCCCGTCTCGTCCCGGCCGAGCTGCTGCCCGCGGCCAACAGCCTCAGCTCGCTGGTCCGCTACGGCGGGTCGGTCCTGGGGCCGATGCTCGCCGGTGTGCTGGTCCCGGTCGTGGGGCTCGGCACGCTGTACCTGTTCGACGCCGTCGCGCTGCTCGCCGTGGTGTGGGCCGTCGCCATGCTGCCGCCACTGCCGCCGCCTCCCGCGACGGGCACGCAGGACACAGCGAACGCGGCGGGCACCGGGGGCAATGGGGGCAACGGGGGCAACGGGGGCAACGGGGGCAGGCCGAGCGAGGGGAGCGTGGCGGGCAAGGGGGCCGCGGCGGGCGCGGAGCACGCGGCGGGGCGGATGCTTGCCGGGTTCCGCTACCTGGCGGCCGACCGGCTGCTCGTGGCGGTGCTGGCCGTGGACCTCGCGGCCATGGTCTTCGGCATGCCGTCTGCGCTGTTCCCCGAACTGGCCCGTGACGTCTTCGGCGGCGCGGCCGGGGGCGGCCCGGAGACGGGACTGCTCTACGCCGCCTATCCCGCCGGGGTCGTCGTGGCCGGGCTGCTGTCGGGCACGTTCACCCGTGCTCGACGCCACGGCGCGCTCGTGGCGGGTGCCGCCGTCGTGTGGGGGCTCGCCGTCGTGCTCGTCGGCCTGGCCGCCGAGCTGTGGATCGCGGTGTCGGCACTCGCGCTCGGCGGCGCGGTCAACTGCGTGCTGAGCGCCTTCCGCACCACGATCACGCAGGCGCGCACCGACGACGCCGTACGCGGGCGCGTGCAGGGCGCGCTCACCATCGTGCTGAACGGAGGGCCGCAGATCGCGAACCTGCTGCACGGTTTCGCCAGCGCACGCGTGCACGACCTTGCCGGCGGGCACTTGCACGATCCCACCAGCGCGCACCTGCACGACCTCACCAGCGTGCACCTGCACGACGCCACCGCCGGTGTGCTGGACGGCCCACGCCTCGTGATCTGCGCGGGCGGGCTGCTCACCGTGATCACCGCGGCGGCGATCGCCTGGGCGGTCCCCGAGCTGCGCCGCTACAGCGCTTCCGCTCCCGCCACGGCCCCCGCTCCCGCCCCAGAGCCGGAACCAGGCGGGCCGGCTCGCCGGGCGACGCCCGAAAAGTCGCCGGAGAGAGGCGTGGGAAACCCGGAAAGGCGCACGGACGCCTCGCCCGCCGCCGGCGCTGGGCCAGGAATATCCACACGACCTAAGTGACAGGCCCTTCTCCACCTAAAGAAACATGTTCCCCGGCGCCTTCTGGCCCCCTATATCGCTGCGATGTTTTCATCGCTGCCGTGAGTTGACGTGCGAGGAGGAGATCGTTCGTGCGAATCGATTTTCACGGCATAACTGCCGGGCCCGAGATATTCGGGGACTGGGCGGCGCGGGCGGAGGAGCTGGGTTACGACTCGATCTGGCTGTCGGAGACCCAGCACGATCCGTTCGTCGGCCTGACCGCCGCGGCCCTGCGCACCACCCGGCCCTCCATCCGGACGGGCCTGGCCGTGGTTTTCGCCAGGAACCCGATGACGACCGCGATGCTGGCCAACGACCTCCAGCTGGTCTCCCGGGGGCGTTTCGCGCTCGGCATCGGATCACAGCTGCAGACGCACATCACCAAGCGTTTCAGCATGCCCTGGTCCAGCCCGGCGCCGCGGATGCGCGAGTACATCCTGGCGCTGCGTGCCATCTGGGAGTGCTTCGCGACGGACGGGCGGCTGCGCTTCCGCGGCGAGTTCTACCGCCACACGGTCATGAGCCCGTTCTTCAATCCCGGGCCCAATCCGTACGGCCCGCCGCCGATCCTGCTGGCCGGGGTGGGGCCGATGATGACGCGCCTGGCCGGCGAGCTGGCGGACGGGTTCCTCGCGCACATCATGACCACCCGCAAGGCCCTGGAGGAGGTCACCCTGCCCACGCTGCGCCAGGCGCGTGAGGCGGCGGGCAAGTCGATGGACGGCTTCCAGGTCCATGTGACGCCGATCGTCGCGGTCAGCGACGACGAGCGGGAGCTCCAGGCGGCGATCCGCCGGGCCAAGGAGTCGATCGCCTACTACGCCTCCATCCCGAGCTACGCGCCGGTGCTGGAACTGCACGGCATGGGCGCACTGAAGGACGAGCTCTACCGGCTGGCCGGGGCCGGCCGGGCCGCCGAGATGCCGGACGCCGTCGACGACTCGGTGCTGGAGACGTTCGCGATCGTCGGCGGGTTCAAGGAGGCCGCGGTCAAGATCCACGAGCGGTTCGGCGACCTGGCCACCAGCCTCGCCTTCTTCCAGTCGATCGAGCGCTCGCCCGACGAGATCCAGCCGTTGCACGAGGCCCTGCGCGGCCAGTTGTCCTGACAGGACCGGTCGTCCTGACAGAAGACGCGAGACGAGCGGTGGCCGGGAGCCGGCCACCGCTCGTTTCGGTCTCGCCCCGCGTGCCGCTCAGTTCTCCGACCCGACCGCCGCCGGTGGGAGGAACTCCGGCAGGACGACGGCCTCGCCGAGCCGGCGAAGCCGCCCACGACCACGATCACCGCGAGCGCCCTCCCGGAGGGGCAGAAGTGCCGTGGCCGGGAGGGCCGCCGCGACGACGGGTGCGAGCATCATCGCCCGTTGACGGAGAACGCGTAGAACGTCTTGCTGCCCTTGCCGTGGATGAAGCGGTTGTCGTATCCGTTGCCCCAGAACACGGTGCCGTCGACAATGGCCGGCCCGGCGTTCGAGGATCCCTCACCCAGGTAGTCCCAGAGGATCTTGCCGGTGGCGCCGTCCAGGGCGTACATGTGACCGCTCATGGAACCGGCGAACATGACCCCGTTGGCCGTGGTCACCGCGGCCATCGTCTCCTCGTTGGACGGATCGGCGCGCTGCCACAGGATCCTGCCGGTGACCGCG
The DNA here is from genome assembly GCF_012034195.1 of Microbispora sp. CL1-1. Taxonomy (NCBI): domain Bacteria; kingdom Bacillati; phylum Actinomycetota; class Actinomycetes; order Streptosporangiales; family Streptosporangiaceae; genus Microbispora; species Microbispora sp. CL1-1. The sequence goes on along the minus strand of NZ_JAATEK010000001.1, from coordinate 503,493 downwards.
TCGAGCGCGAAGAAGATGCCGTTCGTGGTCACCGTCCCGTCGGGAAGCGTGTACGCCACGTGGCTGGTGTTGGCGTTGCTCAGATAGATCTGGCGCCCGTCGGTGGCGCTGCCCCACTCGATGCCGCCGTGCGTGCCGCCGGGGCCCACCTGCCTCTTCCAGATGGTCTTGCCGGTCCGGGCGTCGAACAGCCAGTACACACCGCTCTTCTGGCCCGCGCCGACCACCAGGCGCGGCAGCCCGCCGGGGCCGGGAACGGTGTAGAGATGGCCGCCCTCGGCGAAGTCGTAGTCGCCGCCGTTGTGCGGCGGGCAGTGCTCCGGAGGGCCGATCTGGCAGGCCACGGTCCAGGCGTCGAACACCTTGTCCCCGGCCGCCCACTTGATCGCGCCGGTGGTCAGGTCCAGCGCGAGCAACTGGTCGATGTGGTTGTCGTCGGGCAGGCACTCCTCGGGCGTGCCGCCGTTCTCCTGGCACTGCAGGACGTCGTCGGGCAGGCTCACGTTCTGACCCGTCCCGATGATCACCTGGTGGTGCACGGGGTCGATCACCGGGTTGGTGGGCCACACCCCGCCGCCGGCGAACCCGCCCGGCCTGCCGCCGTTGTCGGGCACGGTGTACGTCTTCCAGAGGATCCTGCCCGTCGCGGCGTCCACCGCGTTCATGCTGCCGCGGAAGCTGCAGCAGGGGTAGCCGGGCAGGCCCGCCAGCGCGGCCTCCTTCGAGGAGACGCCCTGGTAGACGACCCCGTTGTAGACGACGGGCGAGCCGGTGAGCACGGCCGCGAACTGGTCGTCCAGGGTGGTCTTCCAGATCAGGTCGCCGGTCCGGGCGTCCACGGCCATGAGGTGCGCGCCCTGGCCGCCGTTCGGGCCGTTCTGGTCGCCGAAGTACAGCCGGCCGTTGACGTAGGCCGGGCTCGACCGGACGATGCTGCCCTCGATGCCGTTCCAGTCCGACACCTTGCGCTGCCAGATCACCTTGCCCGTGGCGGCGTTCAGCTTGTAGAAGTAGCCGCCCCAGTCGGGCACGTAGACCGCGCCGTCGACCACGGCGGGGATGGCCGAGGTGTCGCCGGTCGTGGTGAAGGTCCACTTGACGGCGAGCCGGCGGGCGTTCGCCGGGCTGATGCGCCGTTCGAAGGGGTTGGACTTGCTGTTGAAGGTGTCGTGGCCGCCCATGGCCCAGTCCGCCGGGGACGGCAGACCCCATGTCCGGGCCGGCACCGGGACCGACGCCTGGGCCGGGGCCGTGCTCGCCCCCACCACCAGGGCCATGACCGCGGCGGCCACCAGCCGCATGCGCACTCGCCTCGTCATCACAGCCCCTCCGCCGCGGCGGCGTCGGCGGGCGTGCGGTGCTCGGGGGTGAACACCCCGATCTGCCGCAGCAGGGTCAGCTCGTCCCGGGCGCCCCAGTGCTCGACCGCCTTCCCGTCCGCGATCCGGTAGAAGTGCAGATGCTGCACCCGCACCTGCCTGCCGGTCGGCGCCACGCCCAGGAAGTCGCCCGTGTGCCTGCCGCTGAAGGTCACCCGGCAGGCGAACTTGTCGCCTTCGGCGATGAACTCGTCCACCTGCCACCTGGCCTCGGAGAAGGCGCGGCGCATGTAGCGGGCCGTCGCGAGGTATCCCTCCGGGCCGCCGCCCACGCCCGGCGACGCCTCGTGATCCACGAAATCCGGCGCCACGTACTTCCTGGCCGCCTCGTCGTCCAGCTCGCCGAACACCTTGGCGATGCCGATCGCCACCTCGACCAGTTCGGGCGTCGCGCCGGGTGGCGGGGCCTGCACCGAGGAGAGCATCTCCCCTACCTCGTCGATCATCATCGTTTCCTTTCTGCCGGTGCCTCGGTGGTTCAGTGGCCCAGACCGGATCCGCCGCTGATCGGGATCGCGGCGCCGGTGATGAACGAGGCCTCGTCGGAGGCCAGGAAACGCACGGCCGGCGCCACCTCCTCGGGGCGTCCCGACCTGCGCAACGCGGTGATGCTGTGCAGATAGGCGCGGTGCTCCGCGCTGAGGCCCGCCACCATGTCGGTCTCGATGAGGCCCGGCATGACCACGTTGACGGTGACCTTGCGGGGACCGAGCTCCCAGGCGAGGGAGCGGGCGAAGCCGACGAGGGCGGCCTTGGACGCGGCGTAGTTGGTCACGCCCGGCGAGCCCCAGAAGGCGGTGGTGGAGCCGATGAAGATGATCCGCCCCCACCGGGCCTTGACCATGTCCGTGACGGTCGCCTTGGCCACCCGCATGGCGCCGAGGAGGTTGGTGTCGACGACGGTGGCGAAGTCCTGCTCCTTCATCGCCATGAACAGGTTGTCCCTGGTGGTGCCGGCGTTGGCGACCAGGACCTGGACCGGGCCGTGCTGCACCCGCACCTCGTCCACGGCCGCCTCCACCGAGGCGCTGTCGGTCACGTCGCACCGCACGCCGAACAGGCCCTCGGGCGGCTCGCCCGAGCGATAGGTGACGGCGACCTTGTCACCCGCGTCGGCGAACGCGCGGGCGATGGCCAGGCCGATGCCGCGGTTGCCCCCGGTGACCAGGACGGAACGGCTCACGGTGTCCTCACTTTCAGGTGCTCGCCCAGCGCGGTGATCGCCTGGGCCGTGTCGGTGAACCGGACGGCGCGCCATCCGGCGGCCTCCGCGCCCTCGCAGTTCCTGGCCAGGTCGTCGACGAAGATCGAGCGGGAGGCGGGCACGCCGGACCGCCGTACGGCGAGCTCGAAGATCTCCCTGCCGGGCTTGCGGCAGCCCACCTCGAAGGACAGCACCACCTCGTCGAAGTGGGCGGCGGGGTCGATCATGCGGCGCCAGTGGTCGTCCCACGCGGGCACCATGTTGGACAGCAGCCCGACGAAGAAGCCCTGGCCGCGCAGCGCGCGCAGGTGCCCGGCCCACTCGTGGTTGGCCTCGCGGCCGTCGAACCACGCGTCGGCCAGGCTCGTCAGGCGGGGCTCGATCCCGTGGTCGGCGCGCAGCACCTCGCCGATCTGGGCCAGCCACTCGCTCTCGGTCACGAGGGGCGTGTCGATCGGCAGCATGATGTCGTCGGTGCCGTACGTCGCGGTGACCTTGAGCACGGCGTCGATCAGCGGCTCCATGGGGATGTTCTGCTTGGTGCAGAAAGTGGCCAGCGTGTGGCTGATGGGCGGAGTCAGGACGCCGCCGAAGTCGGTCCAGATCGCCTCGACGGGTTCAGCCATGGCGCACCATCGCCAGCGTCACCTCGGCGATCACCGTGCCGTCCTGCGTGAAGGAGACGTCCACCCGGTCGCGTGCCGGCCCGCCCGCGCCGGAGCCGCGCGCCCGATCACCGCTCGCGCCGTACGGCACGCGGACCGCGGCGGCGTGCACGGGCAGGTCGAGCTCGGCGAAACGGCGGAACCCGCCTGTCACCGAGACCGGCCAGACCACCGCGTCGCCGCAGGCCACCACCGCGAGCTGGCGCGCCGCCTCGGTCAGCACCATCGCGGGCAGGTGGTCGTAGTCGTGGTCGAACAGGGACCGGTTGCCGAACCGGGGCCGCACGAGCGCCCGCGCCCCCGCCTCCCCGCGCTCGACCTGGGCGAGGACGACGTTGAGAGGGTTGTTCCGCCCGACCACGGCGGGCGGAGCCGCGAGCGGGCCGGCGTCGTCGGGCATCTCTCCGGTGGAAGGAGCGGGAGTGCCCCGGACCACGGTGCGCAGCGCCGCCAGCTCGTCGTGCGAGACGACCTGGACCTGCATCTCGTGCGTGCCGGCGTGCCGGTCGCCGAGCCGCAGGTCCTGGCGGACCACTCCCTGGCGTACGCGCCCCCGGCGCAGCCGGGTGACCTCGAAACGGCTGTCGATGAGCAGCTCGCCGGGCAGGCGCCCGATCCGCAGGGCGTCGGCGTCGGGCAGATCCAGCTCGAACCTGTCGACCATCATGATCGTGTCAGGCGGGAAGCCCAGCATGTGCCCGCCGGCTATCCCGGCCTGACGGCCCGCCTCGAGGATCAGCAGCGGGTCGAACAGACCAGGCCCGCACGGATGGTCGCTGTAGTACCCGTGGCTGAGCGGCAACTGGGCGGCCACCAGCAGCCGCTGGGGCCCGGCCAGGGCCATGTCGGTCACGAACACCTCGGCGACCGAGGTCCGGTGGACGAGTGTGCGCTCCATGGTGCGGTTGAAACGTAATTCGGCGGCGCTCACCGGGTCGTCGGCGACTTCCAGGTCGACCGTCATCATCACCTCCACTGAATGGAAATGGAGCAGAGGCGACTGTGACACAGGCCGATGAAACGGAGGTAGAAGGACGATAAAAGCAGACGGGCGCATACCACTTTCGGCTCACTCGCCTTGCCGGTCGCACGACGGCCTGTTTAACGTTCCGGCACGGAAAAGGCAGTCGCCGAAGGGATCAGCAATGGATATTCACGAGAAGGTGCGCGACATCATTTCGCAGGAGCTCGAACTGGAGCCCGGCGAGCTCACCGAGACGGGGCATTTCATCGACGAATACGACGCCGACTCCCTTTCCCTCATCACGATCCTGGCCCGCATCGAGAAGGAGCTGGGGATCGCCGTCCCGCAGGACGAGCTGCCCAACATGCCGAACCTGCAGGGCGTGTACCAGGTCATGGACAAGCTCGCCGGAGAGACCAGCGGTGTCTGAGCCCCGCCGCGTGGTCATCACCGGGCTGGGCGCGGTCAGCTGCATCGGCATCGGGGTCGAGGCGTTCGTCGAAGGGCTGCGGGCGGGCCGCACGGGCTTTTCCCCCATCCGCAGCTTCGACGCCTCGGAGTTCCCGTCGGTCGTCGCCGCCGAGGTGCACGACTTCGATCCCGCCGCCCTCGTCGAGCGGCTGGACCCCGGGCAGTGGGGGCGCAGCGGGCAGTTCGCCGCGGCCGCCGCGCGGCTCGCCGTACGGGACGCCGGAATCGACCCGGACCTGCTGTCGGCGCGCCGGACGGGTTCGATCATGGGCACCACGGCCGGCGAGTCGCAGGTGCTCCAGGCCGCGGTGGAGCAGTGGGTCGGCAACGGGCTGAAGAACGTCGACCCCCGCCTGCCCGGGATGACGCCCGTCAGCCAGATCGCCAACGCGGTCAGCTACGAGCTGCGGCTGTCCGGCGACTCCCAGACGATCCCCCCGGCCTGCTCGGCGAGCAACATGGCCCTGGGGTACGCCTTCGACCTGGTGCGCACCGGACAGGCGGACTTCATGCTCGCCGGGGGCGCCGACGCGGTGAACCGGGCCTGCCACGCGGGCTTCTACCGTCTCGGCGCGCTGGCGGAGCAGGTCTGCCGGCCGTTCGACGTGAACAGGTCGGGCATCATCACCGGCGAGGGCGGCGCGGTGCTGCTGCTGGAGCCGCTGGACCACGCGCTGGCCCGCGGCGCGCGGATCTACGCCGAGGTCCTGGGCTACGGCGTCAACTGCGACGCCAAGCACATGGTCAAGCCGGACGCCGACAGCATCGCCGAGTGCATCAGGATCGCCCACCGCTACGCGGGGGTGCGCGCCGAGCAGATCGACTACATCTGCGCGCACGGCACCGGCACACCGACCAACGACCTCACCGAGGTGAAGGCGGTGCGCGAGGTGTTCGGCGACCGGCTGCCGCCCGTCAGCTCGATCAAGTCGATGATCGGCCACACCATGGGCGCGGCCAGCGCGTTCGGCGCGATCGCCTGCAGCAAGGCCATCGAGGAGGGCTTCCTGCCCCCGACGGCGACCGTGCAGGAGCTGGACCCCGCGCTCGGCGAGGGGCTGGACGTGGTTCCCGGCGCGGCGCGGCCGGCCTCCGTCCAGGTGGCGCAGAACCAGGGGCTCGCCTTCGGCGGCAACAACGTCGTGACGATATTCGGGAGGTTGCGTTGAGCCTCGTCCTCACCGAGACACCGCTGGCGATCACCTCGTGCGGCGTCGTCTCCCCCGCGGGACTCGGGCTGGAGCCCCTGGAGCACGCGTTGCGGCACGGCCTGGAGAGCCGGGCCGAACCGGAGGAGTCGCCCGAGGACTATCCGCCCCGCCCGTTGTGGGCGATTCCCGACCTCGAGGTGGCCGAGCTACTGGGCCGCAAGGGGCTGCGGCACGTCGACCGCTTCACGAAGCTGGGGCTGGTGGCGTGCCGGCTCGCCCTGGACGGGATCGGCGGGCTCGACGCGGACGCCGGGGCCGACACCGGTGTGGTGCTCGCCACCAACACCGGGAGCCTGACCAGCATGGTCGAGGTCGGCATCGACACGCTCGTGCAGGAGAAGCCCTACCTGGTCAACCCCGGCAACTTCCCCAACGTGGTGACGAACGCCTGCACCGGGCAGGTGGCCATCCGCAACTCCCTGCGTGCCGTCAACTCCGTCGTGTCCAGCGGCCAGGCCGCGAGCCTGGCCGCCATCCGGTTCGCCCGTACGGCCATCGAGCAGCGCCGGGCGGGCAGGGTCCTGGTCGGCGGCGTGGAGGAGCTGTCGCCCGCCGCCGCCTGGGGCTGGCACCTGTCCGGGGCGCTGGTGGACGACGCGCCGGTCGGCGAGGGCTGCGCCCTGTTCCTCGTCGAGGACGCGGAGGCGGTCAGGGCGTCCGGCCGGACCGCGCCGGCCGAGATGCTGGCCTGCGAGGTCGCCTACCGGGGCCACGGCACCGCGCAGGAGCAGGCCGAGGCGCTGACGGAGTGCGTGGAGCGGGCGCTGGAGCGCAGCGGGGTGAGCCCCGGAGCGGTCGACACGGCCAGTCTGGGCGCGACCAACCACTGGGTGCGCGACGACCTGGAGAGATGGGCTCTCGGAGAGGCGCTCGGCCGTCCCGTCCCGCACGTCAGGGTGGGCGAGGTCCTGGGCGAGCTCTACAGCGCCAGCGGCGCCATGCAGCTGGCCGCGCTGCTCGCGCTGTGGCGTGAGCCGGCCAGGGAGCCCCGCATCGGGCTGGTCACGTCCATCGGCGAGGACGGCAACGTGGGTTGTCTGGTGGTGCGCGAGTGGCGCTGAACCTCTCCTGCGTGGGCAAGGTCTACCCGCCGAGCGAGCCGTACGAGGTCAGCAGGGAGAAGATCAAGGAGTTCGCCCTGGCCCTGCGCGACGGGCACGACGCCTACGTGGATCCGCGGGCGGCGCGTGCGCTGGGCTACCCCGACGTGATCGCGCCGCCGAGCTTTCCCATGGTGGTCACGCTCGACGCGGAGTATCGGGCGGTGCTCGACCCCGAGCTCGGCGCCCAGGGCCAGGACCGCTTCGTCCACCGGGAGCAGCGCTTCGCCTACGAACGCCCGATCCACGCGGGCGACGTCATCACCGTGACCGTGCGCCTGGCCGCGGTGGAGACGCTCGCCCGGGGCGACGTGGTCAGCTACGAGAGCCGGATCACCGACCTGGGCGGACGGCACGTCTGCACGGGCCGGTCGATCTTCGTCGTCTTCGGGGAGGAGGTGCCTCGGTGACCGTCCAGAGCGTGACCCGGCCACGCTACGACCTGCTGGAGCCGGGCTTCCGGCTGCCCTCGCGCGCCTTCCGGGTGCGGCGCAAGGATCTGGTCAGGTACGGCGGGGCCGCCCGCGACTACAACCCCATCCACTGGGACGACCGTACGGCCACCGGGTTCGGCCTGCCCGGGCCCATCGCGCAGGGCATGCTGACGATGGGCCTGGCGCTGGGCTACCTCGTCGAGTGGGCTGGCGATCCCGGCGCCGTGGTCGACTTCGGCGGGCGCTTCCCCCGGCTGGTTCCGGTGCCCGACGACGACGCCGGCGTCGAGCTGACCGTGGAGGCGTCGGTGGCGGAGAAGCTGGAGCCGCCGAAGGTGCGGGTGAACCTCGCCGTACGGCTCGACGGGGCGAAGGTCCTGCTCATGCCCAAGGTGATCGTCGCGCTGCGGTGAGCGGAGGCCGCTACCCGGCCTCGGCCAGCACGGCCAGCTGGAGCCGCCGCACCTCGGCGGAGGGTTCCACGCCCAGCTCGTCGTGCAGCATCCGGCGCAGGCTCTGCACCGCGTTCAGCGCGTCGCCGCGGCGTCCCGAGCGGTGCAGGGCCTCGATCAGCCGGGCGTGGAACCATTCGTTCAGCGTGTGCACCGCGACCAGCTCGCGCAGGTCGGCGATGAGCTCCCGATGCCGGCCCAGGCTCATGCCCGCCTCGATCCACAGCTCCAGCCCCCGGATGCGCACCTCCTCCAGGTGCGCGACGTGCTGGGCGAGGACCGGGCCGAGCGGCACGTTGGTGAGGGGCGAGCCCCGCCACAGGTCCAGGGCCCGGCGCAGCACCCCGGCGGCGGTCTCCGCGTCGCCCTTCTCCAGGTGCAGCCGCCCCTCGCCGACCATCCGGCGGAACCTGTCCACGTCACCCTGCCCGGGCGGCACCCGGAGCAGGTAGCCGGTCGGCTCGGTCACCAGCAGCCCGGCCGCGCCCGGCAGCCCCGCCTCCCGCTCCAGCCCCGTCCGCAGGTTGTAGACGTGGGTGCGGATGGTCTGCACCGCCGTACGCGGCGGGCTGCCGTCCCACAGCTCCTCGACGAGCGTGTCGAGGGTGACCGTCTGCGATGGCCGCATCAGCAGCAGCGACAGAAGCTGCCGCACCTTCGGCCCGCGTGGAGTCCACTTCTTGTCCCCCTGATTCAGCTCGACAGCTCCCAGCAGGGAAAAAGACAACATCTCCGCCTCCCGGTCCGGTTGCCGATCACTCCCTAGACTGCCCGTACGCCAGGTGAGGCCCCCAGTGCACATAGGGGGTAGGGCGTACCGCTCCCGAGGCATCGCCTCTACCCCCAAAGAGGAATGCCGCCCGACCGGACCGCGCGCATAGATTCACCGCTGACCGGCACGTCTCCGCGTACGGAAGGGTCGCGATGCCGCTGAATGCCGCTCTGGTGGGCCGGGTCTACCCCGCCACCGATCCCTATCTCGTCAGCCGGGAGAAGATCCGGGAGTTCGCCCGGGCCATCGGCGACTCCGGTGATCCGGCGTGCGCCCCGCCCACCTTCGCGGTCGTGGTCACGATGCCTGCCGAGCTGCGCGTCGTCTTCGATCCCGAGGTCGGGTTCGACACGACGAGGCTGCTCCACCGGGAGCAGCGCTTCGAGCACCGGCGGCCCATCGAGCCGGGCGACGAGCTGACCGTGACGGTCACCGTCGCCGAGGCCGGCCACGTGGGCGGCACGGACGTGCTCACCCTCTCCAGCGTCGTGCGCACGACCGAGGACGAGCTGGTCTGCACCGGCACGTCGACGCTGATCGCGAGGTCCGATGGCTGAGCCCCGCTACGAGGAGGTCGGCGTCGGCACCCGCCTGCCCGGGCTCACCCACACCCTGCGACGCGGCGACCTCGTCGTCTACGCGGGCGCGTCGGGCGACTTCAACCCCATCCACTGGAGCGAGCGCGCGGCGGCCGGGGCGGGCCTGCCGGCCGTCGTCGCGCACGGCATGCTCACCCTGGGCGTGGCCCTGCGGGTGCTCACCGAGTGGGCGGGCCGCGACACGGTGCTGGAGTGCGCCACCAGGTTCGCGGCGCCGGTGCTGGTGCCCGACACCGACGAGGGCGTCGAGATCACGGCCGGCGCGGTGGTGAGCGAGAAGCTCGGCGACGGCCGGGTGCGGGTGGACCTCACCGTCCGGTGCGGCGGGGAGAAGGTCCTCGCGCGCCCGCGCGCCGTGGTCAGGCTGCGCTGACCCCACCCCGGCCTTGCCCACGGGTCCTGCTGCCTTTTCAGTCCTGCTGCTCGCCCTCGGCCGTGAAGACGGTCTCGCCGAACCGGCGTACGGTCTCGGCCTCCTGCGAGAGCCGGCGCAACGCGGTGAGCATCGAGTCGCCGATGGCGGTCCAGATGACGATCGCCTCGGCCATCCCGTCCAGGTTCCTGCGCGCCAGGACCCCGTCCACCTCCATCGTCGTCATCTCGCCGACGATCTCGGCGTAGCGGTCGAGCATGGCGAGGTAGTCGTCCTGGCCGAGGCGGCGCAGCGTGGCCAGCGCCTCGGCGAGCTGGAGCCGTGCGGGGTTGTTGCGCGAGACCTTCCAGCCGTGCTTGGCGAGCAGACCGTCCACCTGCTCGCCGGCCCACTCCCATGCCTCGTCCGGCTCGTGCTCCCTGCGGGGGGTCAGCGCGTACTGGGCCTTGCCCAGGCGGGCGAGGTCGCTCGTCTGCGCGTCCATCAGGCTCAGCACGTCGCGGGTGGCGGCGATGGACAGCCCGCCGACCTCGACCAGCGCCCTGACCAGTTTGAGCCGGCGCAGGTGCGTCTCGTCATACTGCGCCTGGTTGAACTTGGTGCGCTCGCCCGCGGGCAGCAGCCCCTCGCGGACGTAGTACTTGATCGTGGGGATGGACACGCCGCTCTCCCGGCTGAGCTCACCTATGCGCACGTCGCCGCCCTCCCCATCCTTACGCCGATCGTTTCCAGAATAGATAGCGGAAGTTGTGCTTATCCACTTTCGATCGTGCTCAAAGTGGTCTCCTCACGTTCGCCCGGGGTGGCGGAGACGGGACGCGGCACCAGCATCGCGACGACGGCGCCCAGCAGCACGATCGCGGTCCCGGCCCACAGCGCCGGATGCAGACCGGCGACGAACCGCGCCGGCGCCGCGTAGCCTCCCGCCGTCGCGAACACCGCCGACAGCACGGCCACGCCCAGCACCACCCCGATCTGACGCATCGCGTTGTTGACGCCCGAGGCCAGTCCTTCCTCGTCGGTGGAGACGTAGTCCATGGCCACGCGGGCGGCCAGGGCGAAGAACAGGCCCATGCCGACGCCCGCGACCACCATTCCCGGGAGAAGCACGACGTACGCGACGTCCGTGGTGGAGACCACCGCGAACCAGGCGAGGGCGGCGGCCTGCAGCAGTGCCCCCGCGGTGAGCAGCCGCCGCGGCCCGATCCGGTCGCCGAACACGCCGGCGGCCGGCGCGACCAGCAGCGGCATCATGGTCCACGGCAGGGTCATCGCGCCGGCGCGCAGCGGGGTGTGCCCCAGGGCGTTCTGCAGGAACTGCGTCAGCAGGAAGACCGCGCCGAACATGCCGCCCTGGACGAGCAGCGCGACCGCGTTCGACAACGTGAAGCCGCGGCTGCGGAACAGGCGCGGCGGGATGATGGGATACGCGGCGCGCCGCTCCCACCGGACGAACACGGCCAGGATCGCGAGCCCGGCCAGGACGGACAGCACGACCTGCGGGTGCAGCCAGCCGAGCCGTACGCTGCGGATCAGGCCGTAGACGATCCCGAACAGGCCGGCCGTGACGAGCACGGTGCCGCGGACGTCGAGACGGTCGTGCGGGCCCCTGCCGGCGCCCAGCAGCCGTGCGGCGAGCGGCGCGAGCACCAGCCCGATCGGCACGTTGATCCAGAACACCCACTGCCAGTCGCCGTACTCGACGATGAGCCCGCCGATCCAGGGGCCCAGCGCGATGCCGAGGCCGCTCATGCCGCCGAAGCCCGCGATGGCCAGGCCGCGCCTGGCGGGCGGCGCCGCCGTCACCACCAGGGTGAGGGCGAGCGGGAAGACGAGTGCGGCGCCGATGCCCTGGACGGCGCGGGACGCGACCAGCACGCCGACGGATCCGGCGGAGGCCGCGGTGGCCGAGGCGGCGGTGAACACCAGCAGCCCCGTCACGAAGACCCGCCGCCGCCCGAAGCGGTCCCCGAGGACGGCCGCGGTGAGCAGGCAGACCGCGTAGGTGAGCGTGTAGGAGTTCACCGTCCACTCCAGCCCCTCGAGAGAGGCCCGGAACTGCCGCTGGATCGTCGGCAGCGCGGTGGTGACGACGAGGTTGTCCAGGGCGGTCATGAAGGCCGCCAGACCGGCGATCAGGAACGTGACCAGACCGCCCCTGCGTGAGCTCATGGAGGCCTCCTGAGGCCCGTTGCGCAATGAACATGGATAGTGGATAGTGAAGCTGACGGTAATTATAGATAGCCCAACTTTCCACCTCTTGACAGATGAGGGCAGTTCATGTTCAGCGCTCTAGGCACTTTCGTGGTCCGACGGCGTCTATGGATAGTGATAGGCGCCCTGATCTTCGCCATCGGCGCGGGCGGCTGGGGCACCGGTGTCCTGGGCGCGCTCGGTGGCGGAGCCGGCTTCGACGATCCGGGCAGCGAGTCCGTCCACGCCGACAAGGTGCTGGCCGGGCCGCTCGGCAGGTACGCCAACGACGTGGTCGTCCTCTACGAGAGCGACACCCTGACAGTGGACGACCCGAGGTTCGCCGAGCCCGTCCAGCGGGCGATCGCGTCGGTGCCGCGCGACGACGTCGTGCGGCTCGAGTCCTTCTGGTCCACCCACTCGCAGAGCTTCGTCTCCAAGGACCGGCACGCGACCTACGTCACCGTGCAGCTCGGCTCCAGCGTCGACCAGGAGCGTGTGCAGATGCTCCGGGCGATCCAGGACAAGTTCAAGGCCGACGGCCTCACCGTCCGCTTCGGCGGCATCACCTCGATGACCGACCAGGTCAACCGCCAGACCATGCGGGACCTGCTGTTCGCCGAGGCGCTGTCCATCCCGATCCTGCTGATCCTGCTGGTGGTCATCTTCCGCAGCCTGCCGGCCGCCTCGCTTCCGCTGCTCGTCGGCATCGTCGCGGCGCTGGGCTCACTCGCCGTGCTGCGGCTGGTGACCTTCTTCACCGACATCTCGACCTTCGCCATCCAGGTGGTCACCATCCTGGGGCTGGGCCTGGCCATCGACTACGCGCTGCTCATGGTCACCCGGTTCAGGGAGGAGATGAGCCAGGGCAGGCCCCTGGACGAGGCGATCCGCCGGACCACCGCCGCGGCCGGCCGCACGATCATGTTCTCCGGCCTGGTCGTGGCGATCTCACTGGCCGGGCTGACCCTCTTCCCGTCCAGGTTCCTGCTGTCGATGGGCTTCGCCGGCGCCGGAGTGACGCTGCTGGCCGTGCTGGCGTCGCTGACCGTGCTCCCCGCCCTGCTGCGTCTCGGGGGCCGGCGGCTGGTGCCGCGCCGGGGCCGCGCGCTGTCCGCCCCGCCCGAGCAGGGGCGCTGGTATCGCGTCGCCCACGCGGTGATGCGGCGCCCGCTGGTGACCACGATCGGCATCGTGGTCCTGCTCGTTGGGCTCGGCCTGCCGTTCGCCGGGGTCAACTGGGCCCGGCCCGGCGACTGGGTGCTGCCCGCCTCCGCCGACGCCCGCGTGGTCACCGGGGAGATGGCGGCCAGGTTCGACGGCGATCCCGGCAAGCTCATGACGATGGTCGTCGAGTCCTCTCCCGACCGCGCGGCACTCGACGCCTACGCGACGCGGCTCGGCGCGGTGCCGGGCGTCGCGGACGCCCGCGTCACCGGGACCCAGGGGACCGAGGGACGGGTGACGCTCGCCTACTCGGGCGACCCGATGTCGCGTGAGTCGCGCCGCATGGTGGAGGACCTGCGCGCCGTCACCCCGCCCCCGGGCGCGAAGACCTCGCTCACCGGAATGCCCGCCTCCCGGGTCGACATCGTCGACATGGTCACCTCGCGGATGGTGTGGATGGCGCTGTTCGTCGCGGTCGTCTCCTTCGTGGTGCTCTTCATGGCCTTCGGTTCGGTCCTGCTGCCGCTGAAGTCCGTGCTCTTCAACCTCCTGTCTCTGTCGGCGTCCTTCGGCGCCATCAAGCTGATCTTCCAGGACGGCTGGCTCTCCGGAGCGCTGGGCTTCGTCCCGATCGGCGCGGTCGACGTGAACTTCCCCGTGCTGATCGTGGCCATCGCCTTCGGCCTGGCCATGGACTACGAGGTGTTCCTGCTGTCGCGCATCCGCGAGCAGTGGATGCTGACGGGCGATCCCGTCGAGTCGGTGGCGGTCGGCCTCCAGCGCACCGCGAAGATCATCACGAGTGCCGCGCTCCTGGTCGTGGTCGTCGTCGGCGGCTTCGCCGTCTCCGGCATCGCGTTCATGAAGATGGCCGGAATCGGCCTGGTCATCGCGGTCGTCGTGGACGCCACCATCGTCCGCAGCCTCCTCGTGCCCGCGACCATGCGGCTGCTGGGCCGCTACGCCTGGTGGGCGCCGCGGCCCCTGGCCCGGCTGTGGGACCGGTTCGGCGTACGGGAGGGCGAGTCCGTCGTGGAAGCCGGGCAGGTCGACGCGAAGGTCTGAGCCCGGGGGCCGGGTCCCCCGGCCGCCGGCGGCTTCGTTTCCGGCAGATCCCCCGGTGCGGCCCGAGGCGGGCCGCACCGGGGGCGACAACTTCGACAGGAGGTCCCATGCGAGCGCTCCTCCGCAGTGTGCTCGGCCTGCACCGCACGCTCATCGTCTTCTGCGGCGCGATGGCCGTGCTCGCAGTGGTGTCCCTGGTGGGGCTCGTCGTCGACGACCGCACCCTCCTCGGCGTGCCCGTGTGGATGAAGCCGTTCAAGTTCGCCGTCTCGTTCGGCGTCTACAGCCTGACCCTGGCCTGGCTGCTGACGCTGCTGAAGCGCGCCCCGGTCGTGGCCAGACGGCTCGGCGACCTGATCGCGGGCATGAGCACGGTGGGCGTCGGCCTCATCACGCTCCAGGCGGCGCGGGGACGGCAGAGCCATTTCAACGTGAGCACCCCGCAGGACGCGGCGATCTTCGGCCTCATGGGGACGCTGGTGACCGCCCTCTGGGTGGTGACCATCGCCGTCACCGGGCTGGTGCTGCTGCACCGGGTCGGCGACCGGCCCACGGCCTCGGCGCTGCGCCTCGGGCTCGCGCTGTGCGTCGCCGGCATGGCCGAGGCCTACCTGATGGTGGGCTCCACGTCCAACGCCGGCGGCGTCTCCGGGGCGCACAGCGTCGGCGTGCCCGACGGCGGGCCGGGGCTGCCCATCCTCGGCTGGAGCACCACCGGGGGCGATCTCCGGGTGGCGCACTTCGCCGGGCTGCACGCCCTGCAGGCCCTGCCCCTGCTGCTGGCGGCCCTCCGGGCGCTGGGCACGCGGGTGCCCGTCCTCGCCGACGACGGTGTGCGCCTGGGCCTGGTCAGGGTGGCGGCCACCGGATTCGGCGGGCTGCTCGTGCTGCTCACCTGGCAGGCGCTCAGGGGCGAGCCGCTGATCTACCCCGGCCCTTCCACCGTGACCGCGTTCGCCGTACTGGTGGCGGCCGTGACGTCGGCCGCCGCGGCGGTGGTCGTCGCGGGCGCGCGGCGCGTCCGGACCGGCCCCCGCCCGCCCGTCCCCGCCCGGGCCTGAACCCCCTCGTCCACCGGACCGCTCCCGCTCCTCCCTGCCGCCGGTGCGGGAGCGCCGATCGCCCCGGCCGGGCGACGCGACGGCGTCACCGGGCCGGGGCGATCGTCCGCCCGCTCCCCGCGAGGTCAGGTGCCGAGCACGCAGAGGACCTCGCCACCGGCGACGGCCTGGCCCACCGTGACGGCGAGACCGGCGACGCGGCCGGCCCGCTGCGCGAACAGCGGCTGCTCCATCTTCATCGCCTCCAGCACGAAGAGCAGCTCGCCCTCCTCCACCGTCTCGCCGTCCGTCTTGTTGATCTTCACGATGGTGCCCTGCATGGGACTGACCACCGCGCCCTCGGCGGCCGGCGCACCGCCGCCCGCCCCGGCCCGGCGCGCACCCCTGCGCCGCGGCCCCGCGGCGACCCGCTCCGCGGCCGGCGTGGTCAGGCCAGCCGGCATCACGATCTCGACCCGCCGGCCGTCCACCTCCACCACCAGCGTCTCGGTCCCCGCGCCGGGCTCCGGCTCCACGACGAGGCCGCCGTACGGCTCGACGCCGCCGGCGAACTCCGTCTCGATCCACTGCGTGTGCACCGTGAGGCCGGGGGCGAACGCCGGGTCGTCGACGACGGCCCGATGGAACGGCAGCGTGGTCGCCAGCCCCTCGACCTCGAACTCGGCGAGCGCCCGCCGGGCCCGGGCCAGGGCCTGCTCCCGGTCCCGCCCGGTGACGACCAGCTTGGCCAGCAACGAGTCGAACGCCTGGCCGACCTGCGTGCCCTCCACGACGCCGGAGTCCAGGCGGACCCCCGGCCCGCCCGGCGGCCGCCAGCGGATCACCGTGCCGGGGGACGGCAGGAAGTTCCGGCCCGGATCCTCCCCGTTGATCCGGAACTCGATGGAGTGGCCGTGTATCTCCGGGTCGCCGTAGCCGAGCGGTTCCCCCGCCGCGACGCGGAACATCTCGCGGACCAGGTCGAGGCCCGTGACCTCCTCGCTGACCGGGTGCTCCACCTGGAGGCGGGTGTTGACCTCCAGGAACGACACCAGGCCGTCGCGGGCCACGAGGAACTCGCAGGTGCCCGCCCCGACATAGCCGGCCTCGCGCAGGATGGCCTTGGAGCTCTCGTACAGCAGCCGCGACTGCTCGGGGGTGAGGAACGGCGCAGGGGCCTCCTCGACCAGCTTCTGGTGGCGGCGCTGCAGCGAGCAGTCGCGGGTCGAGACCACCACCACGTTCCCGTGCGCGTCGGCCAGGCACTGGGTCTCGACGTGCCGGGGCCGGTCGAGGTAGCGCTCGGCGAAGCACTCGCCCCGGCCGAAGGCGGTCACCGCCTCCCGCACCGCGCTGTCGTACAGCTCGGGGATCTCCTCCATGGTCCAGGCGACCTTGAGGCCCCGGCCGCCGCCGCCGTACGCCGCCTTGATCGCCACGGGCAGGCCGTGCTCCTCGGCGAAGGCCACGACCTCGGCCGCGCCGGAGACCGGGCCGGGGGTGCCGGGGGCGAGCGGGGCCCCCACCCGTGCCGCGATCCGCCGGGCCGACACCTTGTCGCCGAGCTCCCTGATCACGCCGGGCGGGGGCCCGATCCAGGTCAGCCCGGCGTCGATCACGGCCTGGGCGAAGCCGGCGTTCTCCGACAGGAATCCCCAGCCCGGATGGACGGCGTCGGCGCCCGACTTCAGCGCCGCGTCGAGCACCTTGCCCACGTCCAGGTAACTGGCGGCGGGAGTGTCTCCCCCCAGGGCGAACGCCTCGCCGGCCAGCCGCACGTGCGGCGCGCCGGCGTCGGGCGCCGCGTAGACCGCGACGCTGTCCAGCCCCGCGTCCCGGCAGCCCCGGATGATCCGGACCGCGACCTCTCCCCTGTTGGCGACCAGGACCTTACGCACCGTTCCTCCTCCGCGCGGCCGGGGCGTCTCCCGCGGCCGCCACGCCTGCTCCCACGACTTCGTACGGCCCCCGCGCGGGGCGGCCCCCGCGCATCACGCCGGCCGCCATACGGACTCCACCGACCACCGGGGGCGGGGGACCGGGGGCGGGGGCGTCCCGGTCCCCCGGGCTCCGGACGCCGCCGACAGCACGGCCAGCACGGCCGCGAGCTGCTCGTCGGTCGGCGCCCCACGCACGACGGCCACCGGCGTCCGCGCCGGTTCCCGGGCCGTCATGCCGGGGGGTTGGCGTGCTTGCGATGCGGCAGCACGGCCTGTTTGCCGCGGAGCGTGGCCAGCGCGCCCGCGAGGACCTTCCTGGTGTCCCTCGGGTCGATCACGTCGTCGACCAGACCGCGCTCGACCGCGTAGTAGGGGTGCATGAGCTCCGCGCGGTATTCCCCGACGAGCTTCGCGCGGGTGGTCTCGGGATCGGCGGAGGCGGCGATCTCCTTGCGGAAGATGACGTTCGCGGCGGCGTCCGCGCCCATGACGGCGATCTCGTTGGTCGGCCAGGCGAACGACAGGTCGGCGCCGATGGAACGGGAGTCCATGACGATGTAGGCGCCGCCGTACGCCTTCCTGACGATCACCTGGACGCGGGGCACCGTGGCGGCGCAGTAGGCGTGCAGGAGCTTCGCGCCGTGCCGGATCACCCCGCCGTGTTCCTGGTCGGTGCCCGGCAGGAAGCCCGGCACGTCGACGAACGTGACCAACGGGATGTTGAACGCGTCGCACATCTGCACGAAGCGGGCCGCCTTCTCCGAGGCGTGGATGTCGAGCACGCCCGCCATGGACAGCGGCTGGTTGGCGATGACGCCCACCACGTGGCCGTCCAGCCGGGCCAGCGCGCAGATCACGTTGGCGGCCCACCGCTCGGAGAACTCGAGGAACTCGCCGTCGTCGACGACCTCGGCGATGACCTCCCGCATGTCGTAGGGCCGTCCGGGGTCGGCGGGCACGATGTCGATCAGCGCCTCACAGCGCCGGTCGGCCGAATCGGCGGTGAACTCCACCGGCGGGGTCTCCAGGTTGCTGGCGGGCAGCAGCGAGACCAGGTATCGCACGTCTTCGAGACAGCTCGCCTCGTCCTCGTGCACGAAGGTCGCCACGCCCGACCTCGTGGCGTGCACGTCGGCGCCCCCGAGGCCCTCCTGGCTGATCCGCTCGCCGGTCACGGCCTCCACGACGTCGGGACCGGTGATGAACATCTGCGAGGTGTCCCGCACCATGAACACCACATCGGTGAGCGCGGGGGCGTACGACGCGCCGCCCGCGCAGGGGCCGAGCATCACGCTGATCTGCGGAATCACGCCCGACGCCCGGACGGTCCGCTGGAAGATGCCGCCGTAGCCCGCGAGGCCGGTCACGCCCTCCTGGATGCGGGCGCCGGCGCCGTCGTTGAGGCTGATCAGGGGCGCCCGGGCGGCGTAGGCCAGGTCCATCACCTTGTGGATCTTCTGGGCGTGCGCCTCGCCGAGCGAGCCGCCGAAGACCCGGAAGTCGTGGGCGTAGACGAAGACCCGGCGGCCGTCGATCATGCCCCAGCCGGTCACCACGCCGTCGCCGTGCGGCCGGCGCCGCTCCATGCCGAAGCCCGTCGCGCGGTGGCGGCGAAAGCCCTCGATCTCCGTGAACGAGCCGGGGTCGAGCAGGATATCCAGGCGCTCGCGTACGGTGAGCTTGCCACGGGCGTGCTGCGCCTCCGTCGCGCCCGCGCCCGGCCCCTCGGCCAGCCGCCTGCGCATCCGGTCGAGCTCTGCGAGCCTGCCCTCCATGGAGTCCGGCGGCGCCTCGGTCACGGCGTTTCTGTCGTCAAGCAATGTCATGCGCGAAGGCCTTTCATCAGTCACTCCGCATTTGCCCGAATGATTCCAACAAGGGCCGCCGGGGCAAAGGAGAGTCACCCCTAGGAGGCACCGGCCGTATGTCTTAGGTGACATGGTCCGCGGCCGTTCCGAATGATGAGATCGCGATCGGCGGCGGGCCGGCTTTCCCACGCGCCGCCGGCGCCGCGCGCGCCGGATGAGCCAGGTGAGCAGGGTGAGCCGGCCACGCCGGGTGGCGTGTTCCCCGGCCCCGCCGCGACAGGACTCCCGGGGGGACGGCCGTCCACCTCGGGACTTGAGGGGAAAACAGAGGGGCTCCGGCGATCCCGGAGTCCCTCGCTCCTCCCATCCTGGATCGGCGGTGACCCGGAGCCGGCTCCGGGGGGCCTACTCCTTTCGAAACATCCATTACCCCCCAAGTGACATCTCGTCATCTGCGCAGATAAGGCTAATTCCGATAAAGTCGGGAAACGGCTCGGCTCCTCCCCCAAAGGAGCCGCATGCCGCGCCGCCGGCGGTCGCGATCCTGCCCGGTGGCCGTCCGGCGGATCGGCGGGCCCCGCCCAGAGCGGCGACTGCGACCGATGCGACGAGGAAGGCGCGGCTGTGATGCAACTGTTCGTCGGCGGCTACTCCTGGACCGAGACCCTCGCCAGGGGCGTGCGCGCCGTGATGTCCGATCCCACGACAGGTGAGCTGGTGCTCACCGGCACGTTCACCGACATCCCCAACCCCTTCCACCTGCTGCCGTCCCCCTCCGGGCGGACGCTCTACGTGGCCTCCAACGTGCCGGAGGGCCGCGTGCACGTCCTGCGCGTCGGGCGGGGCGGCTCCCTGGAGCACCTGGCCGAGCGGCCTGCCCTGGGCGCCGGCACCGTCCACCTGTCCCTGCACCCGTCGGGACGGCACCTGTTCGCCGCCAACCACGACTCGGGCGAGGTCGTCGTGTTCCCCGTCGAGTCCGGCGAGCTCATCGGGCCGCCCGCCGACGTCGTACGCCACACCGGGAAGGGCCCGGATCCGGTCAACCAGGCGGGTCCGCACCCGCACATGACGGCGACCGATCAGACGGGAATGTTCGTACTGGTGCCCGACAAGGGCGACGACCACGTCCACGTCTACCGATACTCCGCGCCGGACGGACATCTCACCGCCGCGGGACGGACCCACGTCGGCGAGGGTGTCGGGCCCCGCCACCTCGTCTTCCACCCCTCGGGCCGGTACGTGTACGTGGTCGGCGAGCTCCGGCCGGTCGTCGTGGTGTGCGAGTTCGACGCCTCGGGGACCCTGCGCCCTCTCGGCTCGGTGCGTACGGTGCCCGACGAGGCGGACGGATGGATCGCCCCCTCCGCCGTCGTGACGACGGCCGACGGCCGGTATGTCTACGTGGCCAACCGGGGCCATGAGAGCGTGGCGGTCTTCGAGACCGGCGCCGCGGGCGCCCTGCTGAAGCGGGTCGGAGAGCACCGTTTCGGCGACCCGTTCACCACGCTGCCGTGGGACCTGCTGATCGACCCCTCGGGCTCGGTCGTGTACGTCGCCAGCCAGATGGCGGGGACGCTGACCGCCCTGTCCGCCGACGCCGGCACCGGCCTGCTCGGCGCCCTGGGCGCACCGCTGGCCGTCCCCGACGCGGCCTGCGTGGTCGCCGTACCGGCGCCGGCCACCCGACCCCGGCCGCCGGTCTCATAGGGGATGTGACACGGCTCACTCTTGTCTGTCAAATGGATAGTGGATAGCATAGCTATCGGCTATTCACGGCACATCGCCACTTTCGGCGGAGGCGACGCGTTCGCCCGGCCGGCCGCACCCGCCATGCGGAGCCGCCGTTCGGGGCCGCTATTCGGGGCCGCCGTTCGGGGCCGGCGTTCGGGGCCGCCCGCGACGTGCGCCCGGGTCCCGCCGTCCGCCGTGTCCGCCGCGACAGGAGTACGCGCGCCCCCGGCCGCCTCCCCGGCGCCCGCGGCCTTCCGACCCCCGACACGAGGGAGAACGCATGCAGTACGAGGTGCTCGGCCGGACCGGTGTCTCGGTGAGCCGGTTGTGCCTGGGCGCGATGATGTTCGGGTCGTGGGGCAACCCCGACCACGACGACTCGATAAAGATCATTCACCGCGCGATCGAGAGCGGCGTCAACTTCATCGACACCTCCGACAACTACTCGGCCGGAGAGTCGGAGGAGATCGTCGGCAAGGCCCTCGCGCAGGGCGGGGTGCGCGACCGGGTGGTCCTCGCGACCAAGTGCCACTTCCCGATGGGCGCCGACCCCAACATGCGGGGCAACTCCCGCCGGTGGATCATGCAGGAGGTCGACAACAGCCTGCGCCGGCTCGGCACCGACTGGATCGACCTCTACCAGATACACCGTCCCGATCCGTCCACGGATATCGACGACACATTGGGCGCCCTGACAGATTTGGTCAGAGCTGGCAAGATCCGATATTTCGGCACATCCACGTTCCCGGCGTACATGATCGTCGAGGCGCAGTACGTGGCCGCCCGCGGGTGCCGGGAACGCTTCTCCGCCGAGCAGGCGCCCTACTCGATCCTCGCCCGGGGGATCGAACGTGACGTTCTGCCGGTCTGCCGGCAGCACCGGCTGGGCGTGCTGACCTGGAGCCCGCTCGCCGGCGGCTGGCTCACCGGCCGGTATCGCAAGAACCAGGAGCTTCCGTTCAGCATGCGCAGCTTCGTGGTGCCCGGCAGGTACGACATGGAGCTGCCGGCCAACCAGCGCAAGCTCGACGCGGTCGAGGAGCTGGCCCTGCTGGCCGAGCGCGCCGGGCTCAGCCTCGTCGGCCTCGCCCTCGCCTTCGCGCTCCGGCATCCAGCGGTCACGTCGGTCATCATCGGCCCGCGTACTGTGGAGCACCTTGACACCCAGCTCGGCGCGGTGTCGATCGACCTGGACGACGAGGTGCTCGACGAGATCGACAGGATCGTCCCGCCGGGCGTCACGCTCAACCCGCACGACGAGGGCTGGCAGCACCCTGAGCCGGCCGACGCCGCGCTGCGGCGGAGATAGTTGAGAATTACAGAATAGCCCGTTCCACTAACACCACTCGAATCGCGTTCGAAAACATAACAGCTTTCTCTACTATCTGTCATACCCGCAGAAAGTAATCCCCTGGGCGTTGCCTTGAAAGGCGAAATATCCGGATAATTGGGGAGATCAAGGCTGGTGGTTTTCGCCGGCTGGCACCATGTGGTCGTAACGCGGACCCCCTTCTGGTCCGTGGACAAGGCGGGGGTGAACAAGGTGCGGGGGATCGAGTATGACGGAATACGTGTCGCCGGAGCTGCTCATACGGAGTCCGGCGTTACTTCACTCGTACGAAAGCCGCCTGCGGGCGCTGGCCAGTCCCGTCGTCCAGGATCCCCTGGTCTGGCAGGAGTGGCGCAGGCAGACGCGGGCCCTCCTGAAGATCTGCGCGGCATCCGTCGGCGGTGACGCGACACCGGCCACGCCGGAACCGCCGGGGCCGGCCGTCCGGGAGGTCGGTCTCGCGGCGGCGACCCTCGCGTGGGCGGAGCTGTTCCAGACGGTGGCCGACCATCTCGCCGAGGCCGCGGGGGCGGCCCCGGACCGGGAACGGCTGGCCCGCCGCGTCCTGCCCACCCTCAACCGGGCGATCCTCGCCCGGGTGGGCAGCTTCGCCGACGAGGTGGAGACCCCGGAGCGGATCCGCAAGGCCATCGCCCGGGACGTGCACGACTGGGTGGGCAGCAGCGTCAGTCTCGCGCTGCGCCGCCTGGACCTCTACGAACTGCGCCGTGACACTCCGGAGGGACGCGACGACCTGCGCGGGTTGCGCCAGGCTCTGAACGACGCCTGGGAGACGGTCCGGCGCGTGATGCGGGGCCTTCGGTCGTGCCCGCACGACGTCGGCCTCGAAAGCTCGCTGCGGGCGTTCGGGGAGGCCGTCAAACCACCGGGGGTGAACCTCCAGGTGTCCGTACGCGGGGAGGAGTCCCGCCTTCCCGACGAGGTGCGCGCGGAACTGCTGGCGATCATCAGGGAAGCCCTGCGTAACGCGCTCACCCATGCCGGGGCGGAGGGAGTGAGCGCACACGCCGAGATCCTGCCGGAGAAGGTGGTGGCCGTCGTCCAGGACGACGGGACAGGACTGGACCCCGGCCGGTCCTGGCGGAGCGGCGGCCTCGCCTCCATGCGCGAGCGCACCGAGTTGCTCGAAGGCGAGTTCCGCATGAGCAGCCATCCGTCCGCGGGAACGCGAATCCACATCTCCGTGCCGCTCGGAGGGCGCTGATGAGTATCGAGCATCCCATCCGGATCGTCGTCGCCGACGATCACACGCTCCTGCGCGAGGCGCTGTGCGAACTGCTGCGCGCGCAACACGACTTCCGCGTCGTCGGGCAGGCCGGAGACGCCCGGACCGTCGTGTCCGCGGCCGCCGCGACCCGTCCCGACATCGTCCTGCTGGACATCGAGATGCCGGGCCACCCGCCCACGTACACGCTCAAGCAGATCGCCCACGTGTCGCCGCACAGCACCGTGGTGGTGCTGACGGTGCACGACGACCCGCATCTCGTGCACGAGATGCTCTCCGCGGGCGCCCGGGGCTACCTGCACAAGGGCGTGAGCTGGCAGGACCTGACGTCGGCCCTGCGCGGCGTGCACCGCAACTCCTACCGGGTGATCGTGTCGTCGCGCCCGCCGAGGGCCGTCGGGGAGCCGCCGCGCACCGCTCTGCTCACCGAACGGGAGGAGGAGGTGCTCGCCCTGGTCGCCCGCGCGCTCAGCAACCGGCAGATCGCGGTCCAGCTGTCGATCACCGAAGGCACGGTCAAGCGGCACCTGCGCAACATCTTCGGCAAGCTCGGCGCCGTGTCGCGGCTCGACGCCGTCAACCGGGCCAAGGTCGCCGCACCGGCCTTCGAGCCGGCCGTGCCGGCCCCCGTGCCCGTACCGCTGAAGCGGGTCCCGCCCTTCCCCTCCGAACCCGTCCGGCAGAACGGGTCCCTGACCTACCGGTAGCCCTCCTCAGGCAGAAGGAGCCGATGACCGAGACCCTCTTCGAGCTGGCGTTCCCGCTCGCCACGCCGTTCTGGATATTGATGATCCTCGTTCCGGCGTGGTCGTGGACACACCGGATCGTGTCCTCACCACTGATCGTCGTACCACCGCTGCTGGTCTACCTGGTGCTGGTGATACCGCGCTTCGGCGCCCTGTGGGCCGCCGTGAGCCGCCCGGATCTGCGCGTTCTCACCGACTTCTTCGGCAGCCCGGACGGCGCCGCCGTCCTGTGGGCCCATGTCATCGGGTTCGACCTGTTCGTCGGGCGGTGGATCTACCTCGACTCCCGGGAACGGGGCATCTCCCCGCTGGTGACCAGCCCCATCCTGCTGCTGACGGTCCTGCTGTCGCCCATCGGGACGATGCTCTATCTCGCCGCCCGCCTGATCCTGCCGTCCCGCGCCGCGAGGGCGCGCGGGACGGTCCCCGGCGCGCATGATCCGTCGCCGGGGCCGGTACCCGCCGCGCGTGACCCGTCTCCGGGGCCGCTCCCCGCCGACTGACGACCGGGCGCCTAGCTCGGCAGCTGCCAGCCGCGCTCGCGCAGGCCGTCGGTGAGCGTCTGCACCGCCTCCGGCTGGACGTACAGCTCGGCCGCGCCGAGCTCCAGCCCGGTGGCGTGCTCCAGGCGGATGTCCTCGATGTTGACGCCCGTCTCCCCCGCGGCCTGGACCAGGCGGGCCAGCTCGCCGGGACGGTCGCCGATGAGCACCTGGACCACCGCGTACGTGCGCGCCGGACCACCGTGCTTGCCGGGGATCCTCCCGGTCCCCCGCACACCCCGCGACAGGAGATCGGTCACCTGCCCCATGGCCGCGCCGTCGCCCGCCAGCGCGCGAAGCGAACGAGCGGCGGCGCTCAGATCGGCCACGAGCGCCTCCAGCACCTCGGCGACGGGCAGCGCGTTGCCCGCGAGGATGCCGGTCCACAGCGCGGGGTCACTGGCGGCGATGCGGGTCACGTCGCGCACACCCTGCCCCGACAGCCCGAGGGCCGTCTCCGACGCCTCCGCCAGCCGGGCCGCCACCGCGGCCGCCGTCACGTGCGGAGCGTGCGAGACGACCGCGACGGCACGGTCGTGCTCCTCCGCCTCCACCCGCACGGCGTTGCCGCCGCACAGTGAGATCAGCCGCTCCACCGCGGCCACCGCCCGCGGCGACGCCTCGTCCGTCGGGCAGTACGCCCACGGACGGCCGAGGAACAGGTCGGCGCGGGCCGCCGCCGGGCCCGACCGCTCGCGGCCCGCCAGCGGATGCCCCGCGACGTACGTCGTCAGGTCGCAGCCGAGCTGGGCGGCCTGAGCCAGCGGGAGCGCCTTCACGCTCGCCACGTCGGTGTAGAACCGGGCGCTGTCACGCTTTTGCAGATCCAGCAGTTGCTGCGCGACGAACTGGGGCGGCACGGCGACGACCGCCAGATCCACCCGCTGCTCGCCGGTCCAGTCCTCCCCCGCCCCCAGCTCACGCGCCAGCCGTACGGCTCCCGCGTCCCGATCGGCCAGGAAGACCCGCACGTCCCGCTGCCGCAGCGCCAGCGCGATCGACGTGCCGATGAGGCCCGTCCCGACAACGACCACACTGCCGATCTCGGCATCCTCGATGGGAGTCATCGCGTTCTTCCTGCCATCGCCGTCCCGGGCGCGCTGTCCCGCGACGCATCTCTTGTGGGTGGATTGTGGTGATTCACCGGCCCCGCCGTCCCGGCGCGAACCCGCCGGGACGACGTCTACCGTGCGTCGCCCGATGGACGACGCCCGAGGGAAAGGTTCACTGCGCGATGTCCACGCGCAGCGCCGCGGCGCCGCGCAGGTACACGTGCTGGATCTCCTGCCGGGGCCGGTCGGTCTGCACGTGGGCCATCAGCCGCACGACGCGAGGGAGCGCGCCGGGCACGTCGATCTCGGTCGCGCACAGCAGGGGCACGTCGTGGAAGCCGAGCTTGCGCGCGGCCAGCGCGGGGAACTCCGCGGTGAGGTCGGGGGTGCACGTGAAGATCACGCTGATGACGTCGTCGGTCGTGAGGTTGTTGCGCCCCATCACCTCGGTCACCAGCTCGGTCGTCCCGGCGAGGATCGCGTCACGATCGTTGCCGTCGACCTGAATGGCTCCCCGAATCGCTCGCACCATGTCGTTCCCCTCTCGCTGGGCCGGGCCGGTCTCCCGCGGAGACGAACCCGACCCATATACGCGCTTCATCCAATTCCGCCCGGCTTGCGGCTTTCGCCCGCCGCGCGGAAAGGCTACAGGCCGACCGCCGCGTACAGCTCACCGATCTCCTGCACGGTGAGCTGGCGTACGGTCCCCGGCTTGAGCCTGCCGAGCTTCACCGGGCCGAACTCGATGCGAGCCAGGTCGATCACCCGATGACCGACGACCTCCATCATGCGCCGGACGATGTGCTTGCGGCCCTCGTGCAGCACGATCTCGACCAGCGCCTGCTGGCCGTGCTCCTGCACCACCCGGAACTCGTCGGCCTTGGCCAGGCCGTCCTCCAGGTCCACGCCCTTGCGCAGCACCTTGTGCAGGTCGCGCGGGATGGGGCCGGGGACCTTGGCCCAGTATTTCTTCTGCACGCCGTAGCTCGGGTGGGTCAGCCGGTGGGCGAGCTCGCCGTCGTTGGTCAGCAGCAGCAGTCCCTCGGTCTCGGTGTCGAGACGCCCCACGTGGAACAGCCGGGGCGCGAGGTCCTGCACGTAGTCGTTCAGGCAGGGCCGGCCCTCGGGGTCGTCCATCGTGCTCACCACGCCGATCGGCTTGTTGATCGCGTAGTAGACGGTCTCCGAGGACGTCGGGATGCGCTTGCCGTCGACCCGGATGACCTGCTTGGCGGGATCGACCCGGGCGCCGAAGCGGCGCACGGTCTGGCCGTCCACCGTCACCCGGCCGTCGCCGATCATCTCCTCGCAGGCCCGCCTGCTGGCCACCCCGGCCTGGGCGAGGACCTTCTGCAGCCGCTCGCCGCCCGGCACCTCCGTGGTGTCGCGCTCGTCGGTGTAGTCCTCGTCGTAGAAGTCCGGGTCGCGCAGCGGCTGCCGGGACGTCTTGAACGGGTTGGCCACCGGGCCTGTCACGCCGGGCCGGCCGGCGCCCGAGGGACGGCCGGCACGGGAAGGCGCGCCGGTGCGGGAGGGTGCCCCGCGCTCCGCGCCGCGCGAGCCGGACCGGCCGCGCGGGCCGCCAAGGCGGCCGATCGTCTGTACCTCGTCGCTTCGGGCCCTGCCGCCGCCGCGCGCCGCGCGCAGCCCGCCGCCGCTGCGCCCGCCGCGATCGTCACGGCGGTCGTCGCGCCGATCACGGTCGTCGCGGCGGTCGTCCCTGTCGTTCCGGCTCCATCCGCGATCACCGCGGGCCTCGAACCGGTCACCGCGGCCTTCATAGCGGTCGCCACGGGCCTCGCCCCTGTCACCGCGCTCGGCGAAGGACGGGCGGCCTGCGCCCCTGACGGCCTCGCGGTCCCGGCCGCCCTCGGACCTGCCGTACCGGCCACGCGAACCCGTGCCCTCGCCGCGGAACGCGGGCCGCTCGGCGGGCGAACCGCCCCGGGAGCCGCGCTCACGGTCGTCACGGCCGAAGCTGCGGCCGTCGCGGTCACCGCGGCCGAAACCGCGCTCACGGTCGAAGCCACGCTCACGCTCGAACCCACGGCCGCGGCCGGAGGCGTCGTCGCGGGCGAAGCCGCGGTCACGCCCGCCGTCACGGTCGCGGTCGCCGAAACGGCCGCCCTCGGGCTTGCCGTACCGGCCACGCGAGCCGCCCCGCTCCGCCCGGAACGCGGCCCGGTCGTCGTCGCGGCGGCCCGTGCCGCGGGGCCGGTCGTCGTATCGGTCGCCGCGGGCGTCCGGCCGGCGCTCGCCGTACCGGTCGCCGCGCACGTCGTCGTCGCGGGAACGCCTGGAGTCGAACCCGTACCCGGACCGGGAACCAGGAACGCGGGAGCCTCCGCGCCGGTCGCCCTGGGGGCGGAAGCCGCCGCCGGACCCGCTGCGGGATCCACGCGGGCTCGCGCCCTGCCGACCGGTGTTCCGGCTCCGACCGCGTCCCTCACCGGACGGGGTGCCACGCCTGTTGTCCACTACTTCTGCTCCTCAAGAATTTCCACGTCGTCCGGGAGGAACGGGGCGAGCTCGGGAAGCTCGTCGAGGCTTCGCAGCCCCAGTCTCTCCAGGAAGTAACTCGTCGTCCGGTAGAGCACTGCCTGGCTCTCCGGGTCGGTTCCGGCCTCTTCCACGAGGCCTCGTGCGACCAGCGTCCGCATGACGCCGTCGCTGCTCACGCCGCGCACCGCCGCCACCTTGGCCCGGCTCACGGGCTGCCGGTAGGCGACCACGGCGAGGGTCTCCAGTGCGGCCTGCGTCAGCCGCGCCTGCTGGCCGTCCCTGACGAACTTCTCCACCAGGGCGGCACACTCCGCCCGCGTGTAGAAGCGCCAGCCTCCGGCCACCTCTCGAAGGTCGAAACCCCGTCCTGCGGCCGTGTATTCCTCCGACAGGGCGCGCAGGGCGGCCGTGATCTCGGCGGTGGGCCGTTCCAGCACCTGCGCGAGGGTGACCTCGGCGACCGGTTCGTCCACGACCATCAGGATCGCTTCCAGCGCCGCGGTGAGCGCGGGCCCGTCCGCCGGCACCTCCGCCTCGGGATCGCGGGCGCCGGAGACCGGATCCGGCGTTCCGGGGCCGGAGGACGCGAGGCCGGAAGACGCGAGGTCGTCCTCGTCCCGTCCGGTCACGTCGCCGGCGGGGCCGGAGAGATCGTCGCCGGAGCCGGGGGTGTCGCTCGCTTCCATCGCTCCTCGCTCGTCGTGCGGGTCACCATCTCCGCCGTGCCGTAC
The DNA here is from genome assembly GCF_012034195.1 of Microbispora sp. CL1-1. Classification (NCBI taxonomy): domain Bacteria; kingdom Bacillati; phylum Actinomycetota; class Actinomycetes; order Streptosporangiales; family Streptosporangiaceae; genus Microbispora; species Microbispora sp. CL1-1. The sequence continues at coordinate 474,773 of NZ_JAATEK010000001.1, read as the reverse complement.
GCCGGCGCCCGCAGGCCGGGCATGCTCGGCCGGTGTCCGCCGGTCCGGCGTTTCCGGTCCGGTGCGGCCCTTGGTCCCGGCCTCACTCGTCCCGCGTGTCCGCCGCCTCGGCGGGCCGTTCCTCACGCCTGCCCTCGTCGTAGTCGTCGCCGACCGTGACATCGCCCTCGGCGCTTCCCGTCCAGGTGACGTACAGGTCGCCGAGCGGTTCGACCTGCTCGAAGGAGACCGCGGCCTCCCTGAACAGCTCAAGGACGGCCAGGAAACGGGCGACGACCTCGAACGTCCCCGAGCAGTCGGCGGTCAGTGCCCGGAAGGTCGCCCGGTTGAGCCGCCTCAGCCGCTCGACAAGGATAGCGGCTTGTTCCCGTACGCTGGCGAGCGGTTGGTAGATGTGCGCGACCGACACCGACGGCGGCGCCTTCGGTGTGAAGGCCCTCGCCGCGATCTTCGCGAGCTGATCGGGCCCGATGCCGAGCACGAGCTCCGGCAGCAGGTCGGCGAACCGCTTCTCCATCGGCACCGCGCGCGGGAAGCGCAGCGCCTCCTCGGCCATGCGCCCGGCGAAGATCTTCGCGACCTCCTTGTACGCCCGATACTGCAGCAGCCGGGCGAACAACAGGTCGCGTGCCTCCAGCAGGGCGAGGTCCTCCTCGTCCTCCACCTCGCCGGTGGGCAGCAGCCGGGCCGCCTTGAGGTCGAGGAGGGTCGCCGCGACGAGCAGGAAGTGGCTCGTCTGGTCGAGGTCCCACTCCGGGCCCCGCGACCGGATGTACGCGATGAACTCGTCGGTGACCTTGTGCAGGGAGACCTCGGTGATGTCCAGCTTGTGCTTGGAGATCAGCCCGAGCAGCAGGTCGAACGGCCCCTCGAAGACGTCCAGGTGCACCTGGAAGCCGCTCGGGGCGCTCTCCTCGCCGCCCTGGTCGGTCTCCGGGCCGGTCGTCACACCTGCCATTGTCCCCTACCGGCCCGTTGTCCCCTTCCGGCGCGGCCCGGGGGGCTCACACGCGGGCGGGCCACCTGGCCAGCAGTTCGCGGGCCAGCTCACGGTAGGCGGTGGCACCCATCGAGCCGGGATCGAACTGGGTGATCGGCTCCCCCGCCAGCGTGGCGTCGGGGAAGCGCACCGTGCGGTTTATGACCGTGTGGAACACCTTGTCGCCGAAGCCCTGCATGATCGTCTGCAGCACCTCGCGGGCGTGCAGCGTCCGGGGGTCGTACATCGTGGCGAGCAGGCCGTCGATCTCCAGGCTCTTGTTGAGCCGCTCCTGGACCTTGCCGATCGACTCCATCAGCAGCGCCACGCCGCGCAGCGCGAAGAACTCGCACTCCAGCGGGATGATCACGCTGTGCGCGCAGGTCAGCGCGTTGACCGTCAGCAGACCGAGGGACGGCTGGCAGTCGATCAGGCAGATGTCGTAGTGCGGCAGCAGGGGCTCGAGCGCCCGCTGGAGGGCGTACTCCCTGGCCACCTCGTTGACCAGCCGGATCTCCGCGCCGGACAGGAAGATGTTGCTCGGCAGGAGCTGCATGCCGTCGACGGTGGTGTCGAGCAGCACGTCCTCGACCGTGACGTCGGGCTCCTCCATGATGAGGTCGTAGACCGTGGCCTCAAGCGGCCGGGGGTCTATTCCCAGGCCGACCGACAGCGCGCCCTGCGGGTCGAAGTCGACGAGCAGCACCCGCTGACCGACCTCGGCGAGCGCGGCGCCCAGGTTGATCGTGGTCGTCGTCTTGCCGACGCCGCCCTTCTGGTTCACCATCGCGACGATGCGCGCGGGCCCGTGCGACTCCGGCGGGGTCGGCTCGGGGAACACCGGACGGGGACGGCCGGTAGGCCCGATCGCACCGGGAGCCCCCACCCACGTCCCCTCTGTGGTCGCAGTCACCTGTTGGTCCTCCCTGACGGCCCTCGAACCTGATCGAATCTAAAGGGTAGGCACGTGGTCGGCAAGGCGGCGCGCCAGAGGCTGCCGAGATGGGTTTTCTAATGCAACGCACGGGGATGCGCCGCCGCGTAGACCTCCCGGAGCTTGTCGACCGTCACCAGGGTGTACACCTGCGTGGTGGTCACCGAGGCGTGGCCGAGCAGCTCCTGGACAACCCTAACGTCGGCGCCGCCGTCCAGGAGATGAGTTGCGAACGAATGGCGCAACATGTGCGGTGATACACCGGAAAGTCCGGCTCGTTCCGCCGCCGCCTGAAGCACCTCCCACGCGCCCTGGCGGGTGAGCCGCCCGCCCCGCGCGTTGAGGAACAGCGCGGGCGTCCCCCGGCCGTGCGCCGCCAGCCGGGGCCTGGCCCTCACGAGGTACGCGTCGAGCGCCTGGCGGGCGAAACGGCCGAGCGGCACGATCCTGGTGCGCCCGCCCTTGCCGCGCAGCCGCACCTGGTCCTGGTCGGACTCCTCGTCGTGGACCGGCCCCGTCGGCACGTCGTCCACCGCCAGCCCCACGGCCTCGGAGATCCGGGCGCCCGTGCCGTACAGGACCTCCAGCAGCGCGCGGTTGCGCAGGGCCAGCGGCGAGTCCTCCGGGCCGCAGGCGGCGATGAGCCGCTCGACCTCCGCGACGGTGATCGCCTTCGGGAGCCGCCGGAGCTGGCGCGGCGGGCGCACCTCGTGGGCGGGATCGTGGCCTGCCACGCCCTCGCGCAGGGCGAAGCGATGCAGCCCGCGTACGGCCGACACGGCGCGGGCCGCCGAGCTGGCGACCAGCGCCGGGTGATCCTCGTCGCCCTCCCGCAGCGCGGCGAGGAAGGCGACCACGTCCGACTCGGCGACCTGCGCGAACGTCTCGAGCCCGCGCGCCCGGAGATGCTCGACATATCGGCGCAGGTCACGCCGGTAGGAGGCGAGCGTGTTGGCAGACAGCCCCCGCTCCACCGCCAGGTGGGCGAGGTAGCTGGACAGCACCGCCTCGGGCTCGCTCAGAACGTCTCCCTACGGAATCATGCCTCCGGCGCGTCGGCGGGACGAAGGCCCTTGAATCCGTCGGCGGAAGCAGCGTACGCGGCGAGGATACCGGCGACCGCAGGAGAATTGTGGATCATTCCGCTCAGGGCCTTGTCGACCGCCACGCCCAGCGGAATCCAGACCGACGGCATGTCGGCCTCCTCGTGGTGGCGTACGTACGTGTTCTCCTCGTCGGGGATCGGCTCCAGGTCGCGGGCCAGGAAGACGCGGATCCGCTCATCCGTCATGCCCGGGGAGGTGCGCAGATCGACCAGCGTGTGCCACGTACGCGCCCGGTAGGCGGCCTCCTCGGCGAGCTCGCGCGCCGCGCACTCGACCAGCGGCTCGCCCGGCACGTCGCGGATGCCGGCCGGCAGCTCCCACAGCAGCCGCCGCGCCGGATGCCGATACTGGCGGATCAGCAGCACGCGGTCCTCGGTGTCGAGGGCGAGCACCGCGACCGAGCCGGGGTGGACGACGTAGTCGCGGTCGGCGGTCACCCCGCCCGGCATCTCCACCGTGTCGGTGCGCACCCTGATGATCCGCCCGCTGAAGTGCTCGACGGAGGCGACGACGTTCCAGGACTCCTCGACGTCTTCGACGTTCACCGTGTTGTCCGCGGTCACTTGGCCCGGCCCGCCTTCGCGACGTTCTCACGCCGGCCCGCGTACTCCAGGGCGGCCCCGACGAGCCCCTTGAACAGGGGGTGCGACCGGGTCGGGCGGGAGCGGAACTCCGGGTGGGCCTGCGTGCCGATGAAGAACGGGTGCTGGTCGGTGGCGAGCTCGGCGTACTCGACGAGGCGGCCGTCGGGCGACAGGCCGGAGAACACCATGCCGACCTTCTCCAGCCTCTCCCGGTAGGAGTTGTTCACCTCATAGCGGTGCCGGTGGCGCTCCTCCACCTTGGCCTTGCCGTACAGGCGGCGGGCCAGCGAGCCGTCCACGAGCTTGGCCGGATAGAGGCCGAGCCGCATGGTGCCGCCCATGTCGCGCTCACCGGCGACGACGTCCTTCTGGTCGGCCATGGTCGAGATGACCGGGTTGATCGTCTCGGGGTCGAACTCGGTGCTGTCGGCGTCCTCGATCCCGGCCAGGTTGCGGGCCGCGTCGATGACCATGCACTGCATGCCGAGGCAGATGCCGAGCAGGGGGACGCGCTGCTCGCGGGCGTGCCGTACGGCGCCGACCTTGCCCTCGATGCCGCGCACGCCGAAGCCGCCGGGGATCAGCACGCCGTCGACGCCGTCCAGCTCGCGGGCCGCGCCCTCGGGGGTCTCGCAGTCGTCGCTCTTGACCCAGCGGATGTTGACGCGCGCGTCGTTGGCGAAGCCGCCCGCGCGCAGCGCCTCGGTGACCGACAGATACGCGTCGGGCAGGTCGATGTACTTGCCGACCAGCGCGATCGTGACCTCCTTGGCGGGCCGGTGGACCCGCCGCAGGAGCTGGTCCCACTCGGTCCACTCCACGTCGCGGAACGGCAGGCCGAGCCGGCGCACCACGTACGCGTCGAGCCCCTCGGCGTGCAGCACCTTCGGGATGTCGTAGATCGAGGCCGCGTCGACGGCGGAGACCACGGCGTCCTCGTCCACATCGCACATCAGGCTGATCTTGCGCTTGAGCGAGGTGGTGATCGGCCGGTCCGAGCGGCAGACGATCGCGTCGGGCTGGATGCCGATGCTGCGCAGCGCGGCGACCGAGTGCTGCGTGGGCTTGGTCTTCAGCTCCCCGCTCGGGCCGATGTACGGCAGCAGGGAGACGTGCAGGAAGAAGACGTTGTCACGGCCGACCTCGTGACGGACCTGCCGGACTGCCTCCAGGAACGGCAGCGACTCGATGTCGCCGACCGTGCCGCCGACCTCGGTGATGACCACGTCGACGTCCGGGCCCGCCATGCCGCGGATGCGGTCCTTGATCTCGTTGGTGATGTGCGGGATGACCTGGACGGTGTCGCCCAGATACTCGCCGCGCCGCTCCTTGGCGATCACGTTCGAGTAGACCTGGCCGGTGGTGACGTTGGCCGAGCCGTGCAGCTCGGTGTCGAGGAAGCGCTCGTAGTGGCCGATGTCGAGGTCCGTCTCGGCCCCGTCGTCGGTGACGAACACCTCACCGTGCTGGAAGGGGTTCATCGTGCCGGGGTCGACGTTCAGGTAGGGGTCGAGCTTCTGCATGGTGACGCGGAGGCCGCGAAGCTTGAGGAGACGACCGAGGCTGGAGGCCGTGAGTCCCTTGCCGAGACTGGAGGCGACGCCGCCGGTGACGAACAGATGCTTGGTTTGTGCGGCGCTGCGCAAGAAGAACTCCCGTGGTCGATGTCGATCCGGCCGTCCGGTTGGACGCCGCGATGCCCACGGGCTCTCAGAATATCAAACGTCGGGCAACATTGGGCTTACCACGTGCACTAACCCGCCATAGCGGACACGCCGACCTAGCGGTAACTTGTCGCGTTATGTCGTTCGTGAAGCGCGCCGTAGGCCGTCTGGTCCATCGGGGGTGGACCTACGTGCGGGAGGCCGCGGCGATCAGCCCGGCCGCCCCGGGCGGCTACCGGTTCCGCAGCATGGGCGAGGGAGTGTGCCTGTCCTTCCCCCAGGGCGCGATCTTCGGTGAGCAGTGGATCGAGATCGGCCCGCACACGCTCGTCGGAGAGCGGGTGTCGATCTCGGCGGGCATGGGCCCCGGCGTGGACCTCGGGCCCGACTCGATCGTGCGGATCGGCCGGGGCTGCTCGATCGGCAGGGGCAGCCACATCGTCGGCCACCAGTCCATCGACATCGGCGACGACGTCTTCACCGGCCCCTACGTCTACATCACCGACCAGAACCACGTGTACGACGATCCCGACATCCCCATCGGACGGCAGTGGCCGCGCAACAAGCCCGTCTCCATCGGCTCGGGATCGTGGATCGGGACCGGGGCGATCATCCTGCCGGGGACGCGCATCGGCCGTCAGTCGGTGGTCGCGGGCGGCGCCGTGGTGCGCGGGGAGTTCCCCGACCACTCGGTCATCGCCGGCGTCCCCGCCAAGATCGTGCGACGACACTCCCCCGACCTCGGCTGGCACAGCCCCTCGGCCGCCCGCCTCACCTCTCCCCTCCCCGCCGATCCCCGCACCCTTTCCGAGCACGAGTCCCGTACGGCCTAGCCGAACCGGCCCGGGCTTCGCACGCCTCCGCGAACGAGCCATGCACGACTACCGAACGTGACATGATCGCCATGGGTTCCTCATCATGAGGTCTCCCCAGACCAACTTCCACATGTTGATGGTCAACCTGCTGGTCGACCGTGACCGCGGCATCCGGCCTCCGAGCCATCTCGCCGTCGCCAGGGAGATGTCGATAACTCTGGGCCTACGGCAGCGGCCGGAACCGGATGTCCTTGTCGTCAAGAAGGAAGCGCTCTCCGATTTGCGGCGGACCTCTTACCGACCGGAGGAAGTCCAGCTCGTCGTCGAGGTCGTGTCACCCGACTCGGAGGAGCGGGACCGCACGACGAAGCCGATCAATTACTCGGACGCCGGGATCAGATATCTCTGGCGCATCGAATTGGAAGACCAGGAACCGGTCGCGTACACGTTCGAGCTGGAGCCGAGCGTCAGGGCGTACGTGCCGACCGGGATCCATCGCAAGCGCCTCACGACCTACGTCGGCTTCGACGTGGACATCGACCTCGACCTGAGCCCCTTCATCGGCTGAGCCCCTTCATCGGCTGAGCCGAACAGCGCCGGCCGCGAGCGAGGGTGGTGAGCCGCCGGTCAGCCGGGCGGCGCGGTGGCGCGGGCGCGGCGGGCGGCCCGGTGGCGCCGCACTCTGCGGATGAGCCGCCAGGCCACGAACGCCAGCACGGCCAGCGCCGCCACCACCAGGATGGGCAGGAAGATCGCGATCAGGCTCATGCCGAGCGAGCCCACGTCCTCGGCCACGCTGACGACCGGCGCGCCCACACCCGCCGTGGTGGCGTTCACCACCGGCCGCGCCGAAGCCTTGATCAGGTGCACGGCCAGTGCGGCGGCGATGCCCAGCAGCCAGCCGACCGCCGGGTGCTCGGCCATCCACGCCGAATTGTCGATCTCCGCCGCGGCCGCCGTGGCGCTGAAGACCACGCCGCCCGCCGCGGGCCGTACCGCCGTCTGGATCATGTCGTTGACGTGGTCGACCACGGGCACCTTGTCGAGGACGAACTCGGCGACCAGCAGCACGGCGATGATCGCGAGAACCCAGGTGTCGGACAGCCAGGCGTACTCGGCCGGCAGCCGCACGGCGTCGGTGACCCGCGCGAGCACGCCGACGAGCAGCAACGGGATGTACGCGTTGAGCCCGGCCGCGGTCGACAGTCCGAGCCCGGTGAGCGCCGCGAACATCAGCCACCTCCTCCGGCCGGCGGGGCGATCCCGCCTTCCCGTCAACGGACGGCGGTTGCGCCGTGTCCCCGGTTGCCCCCGCGAATCGACACGGGTGAGCGGGCACGGCCGCGGGCCGTGTGGCCGCGCTCGCCTTCTCGGGCGCCGCCCCGAGACGTCGTCAGCCTGGCGTGGCGGCGAGTTCGTCGATCGCCGTGGCGACGTCCTCCGCGTCGGCGCCGCGCTTCACCAGCGCGCCCAGGCGCTGGGCCTGCTTCGTCGTGGGAAGGCCCGGAGCGACCGCTGCGCTCATGGGCCGGTCCCGGCAGACGGCCGACGCTCGGCCCGGGTGTTCTTCCGAGACTTGGCGGCGGCCTGCCCGGGCACGGCGGTCGACTCCGCCGCGGCTCCCGCCGTCCCCGCCAGCGGCAGCGTCAGCACGAAACGGGCGCCTACCGGAGAGTCCTCGATTCGCAACGTGCCGTTGTGGGCGTGAGCGATGTCGCGGGAGATGGCGAGGCCGAGACCGCTGCCGCCGGAATCCAGGCGATGCCCCTCGTCCAGGCGAACGAAAAGTTCGAAGACGCGCTCGCGATCCGCCGGGGGGACGCCCGCCCCGTCGTCGGTGACCGCCACGACAGCCTGGTCGCCGACGGAGTCGACCGTCACCGTGACAACGCTGACCGCATGCCGTTGCGCGTTGCTCAGGAGGTTGCCGATCACGCGGGCCAGCCGGATCCGGGAGCCGTAGACGCGCACGTCGCCGGCCGCCAGAACGTGCACCGGCACCCCGGGGGCCAGCGCCGACGCCTCCTCCGCCGCCAGCGCGCCGAGCTCTACCAACTCCGGCGCCGCCGCGGCGGTGCCGTGCAGCCGGGTCATCAGCAGCAGGTCGTCGACGATCGCCTCAAGCCGGCCGGTGGCCCGCAAGGCTCCCTGGATGGTGTCGCGCGGGTCGACGTCGTCGGGATAGAGGAGAGCCTCCTCCAAATGCGCCCGCAGACCGGCGATCGGCGTCCTGAGCTCATGGGATGTGGTGGAAGCGAACTGGCGTTCCCGCTCGACCGAGCGCAGGGTCCGCCCCATCGCCCACCACGTCATCCGGGCGACCGAGATCAGGATCAGGATGCCGCCCACAGCTATGGCGTACTCCAGATTGTGCGTGGCCAGGAGGGACGGCTGGGCCGTGCCGGCGTACACGACCGGCGAGTCCGCGGCAGGGGTGACCCGATTGGCCATGAGCATGATGCACCGGCCCTGCGCGGAACACTCCGTGCGCTTCTGGAGGCGATCGTCCGCCGGAGGGCGCAGCGTGCTGAGCGGCCGCATGCCCGCAGCTTGCATGCTCGAGTTGACGACTTCGCCGCGGGCGTTCACGAACTGGACGAGGGTGATGTCGGTGGTGGTGGGGATCGGGCGCGGCACGGCGCCGTTGCGCGCCGCCGCGCTCCATCGCGCGGCGACCTGCTCGGCCGAGAAGAAGACTTCGCTCTGGACTCTGTAGCGGATCGCCAGGTCGAGGCCGACGCCTCCCACGACCAGAGCGAGCAGCAGGAGCCCTGCCGCGGCGATCGTGGAGCGGGCTTTTATGGAATGCGGGTTCACATCCGGTTACCCCTCCCTGGTTCCGGCGATGGTCATCGTCGCGGGACGATCAGTTCTGCTCGTACCAGCGCCGGATCACCTCGCCCACCTGGGGCGCACGCCGGTTCGCCGCGGCCTGCACGTCGGCCAGGGTCTGCGCGGCCAGCACCCGCCGCCACGCCATCTCGGCCTTGCGCATCGCGGTCGAGACCGCGCACGGAACGCGGAACTGCTCCTCCGGCCGCCCCGCGCCGGCCCCGCGCCGTCGGATCTCCGTGCACTGGAACGCCTCGGCAGGCCCTTCGATCGCCGTCACGACGTCCATGACCGAGATCTCCTCCAGGGGCCGCGCCAGCCGGAACCCGCCCCTCGCCCCCGGAGTGGACGTCATGATCCCGGCCTGGGCCAGTGCCTGAAGCTGCTTGTTGAGATACGCGGGCGGCAGCTCGAACCCTGCGGCGAGCTTCGCCGTCGAGACCGGCACCTCGTTGCCGAGCCATGCCAGCGTCAGGCAACAGTGCATCGCCCACTCGACGCCTTCGCTCATCCGCATACCTGGATACTACACATCCGGGTTTTTGATCGGCATACATTTTGCCTGGTCAGAAGTGGTGCAGCCATCATCTGTGGGTATTGGGCGCGCGCTGCGCGGGACCCATCAGACCGCGCGAGCGGGCCCGTGCGGGGGTGTCGCGGCCACCGGGCGTGGCCGGAAGTCCCGGCTCCGCAGAAGGCGCAGCGCTTGGGAGGCGGCGCGAGGAACCCGGCGATGAGAGCGGCTCGGAAGCGTGGTCACGAGCGACCGGGCCGCCCCCACCACCACGAAAATCACCGGTGAGCCAGATCGCCGGCGGCTCCGGACAGCCCCAAAGCTGTACGGAGATCACCAGTAGCCGAGCGAGGAGACATCGCACCGGCTCCGGCCCACCTCGGCGCCGCACGAAAATCACCAGTAGCCGGGCCACGAGACATCACACCGGCTCCGGCCCACCTCGGCGCCGCACGAAAATCACCAGTAGCCGGGCCACGAGACATCACACCGGCTCCGGCCGGCCCCTAGGAGCAGGGGTGCGAGTGCCTGTCGTCCTACCGGGTGACGGGCTTCAGCACCAGCGCGGCGGTGTCACCGGCCACCTGGGCGAGGCGCAGCGCGACGTCGCCGATGCGGCCCGGCCTGCTCGTGGTGATCGTCACCGCTCCCCTGACCCTGCAGTCGTCGTTGTTGCAGGTCCGGCTGATCGTGGTGTCCAGACCGTCGACGACCGTCGAGGTGCCGGTGAACGAGAGCCTGACGGCGTTTCCCCGCAGGCCCACGACGGTGATCTGGTCCACGCCCAGGCTCGGGTCGATCGTAATGCGGTCCTCCGCATGCACCCGCACCTCGCAGTCGCCGTCCCGGCACCCGGCGAGGTCGCCCGGCGTCGCCGACGGGCTGGGCTCCGACGACGGCGCGGGCGTAGCGGACGTGCTTGGAGAGAGCGGAGCGAACGCGACGGGCCGATGCATCGCCACCGCGGCGTACGACCGCGCCGGAGATTCGCCGCCACCGGCGAGGAGAGCGGTCACCGACCCGGCGGTGAGCACGAGGCCGGCGTAGGAAGTGAAAACGAAAGTCGTCGAACGCATTGTTTCCCCGATTTGCCACAGACGGATTCGCCCGGCGGGGGCCGCTCGAACGAGCCACCCCCATGACATATGGACGTTCATCCACACGCCGACGAATGCCTTCCCTGCATCAGACCAGGTCAATCGCATCCGGCGCCGCATCCGCCGATTTCACCTGCCGGCCATGATTTCGCCGGAATAAGAACGCCAGAAACGCGGTCAGTTTTTCACGCTTCGCCCATCAATGGCCACATCGCGCGATTCACCAGATTCGCCGACCTGGAATCTCGGCCGCATGGCCGGGCACCGGGTGACGCCACCTCGCCGCCGGGCTCGGCGGTGACACGCTGAACCTCGCGGCTCGCCCGGGCCTGCCGGCCCGGGCGGTCACGGCACGGCGGCGCTCGGTTACCCGATCGCCAGCGCCGGGCCGGCGATCACAAGCTGGACCCCCGCCTCGCCCAGGCCCGCCTGGCCCAGGCGAGCACGGCGCGGTCGTGCCGCCCTGCCGGCGCTCGGTTGCCCAATCACCAGCGCGGCCCGGCGGGCCCGGGGCGGGGCACCGGGCAGGGGATCGCGTGGCCGCTGGGCCGTTACTTGACGCCGGCCTCGCGCATGTCGCGGACCTCCCGCTTGAGCTCCTTGATCTCGTCGCGCAGCCGGGCCGCCACCTCGAACTGCAGGTCGGCGGCGGCGTTGTGCATCTGCTCGGTCAGCGACTCGATCAGCGACTCCAGCTGGGCGCGTGGCATCTCCCCCGCGATCGCCTTCGCGTGCTGGCCCGCGCCGCGGGAGGCGAGACCCGGCACCGGCGCCTTGCCGCGCGACTGCTGCCGCCCCGCGCCGCCGAGAAGCTGCTCGGTGTCGGCGTCCTCGCGGACGAGGCTGTCCAGGATGTCGGCGATCTTCTTGCGCAGCGGCTGCGGGTCGATGCCGTGCGCCTCGTTGTAGGCGATCTGCTTGGCCCGGCGCCGGTTGGTCTCCTCGATCGCCCGCTCCATGCTGGGCGTGATCTTGTCGGCGTACATGTGGACCTGGCCGGACACGTTGCGCGCCGCGCGGCCGATCGTCTGGATGAGCGAGGTCTCCGAGCGGAGGAAGCCCTCCTTGTCGGCGTCGAGGATCGACACCAGCGACACCTCGGGCAGGTCGAGGCCCTCACGCAGCAGGTTGATGCCGACCAGCACGTCGAACTCGCCCATGCGCAGCTCGCGCAGCAGCTCGATGCGGCGCAGCGTGTCGACCTCGCTGTGCAGGTAGCGGACGCGGATGCCGTTGTCGAGCAGGTAGTCGGTGAGGTCTTCGGCCATCTTCTTGGTCAGCGTGGTGACCAGGACCCGCTCGTCCCGCTCCGCCCGGGCCCGGATCTCCTCCATGAGGTCGTCGATCTGGCCCTTGGTGGGCTTGATGATCACCTCGGGGTCGACCAGGCCGGTGGGGCGGATCACCTGCTCCACCACCTCGCCCTTGCTCCGGCCCAGCTCGTACGGCCCCGGCGTGGCGGACAGGTAGACGGTCTGGCCGATACGCTCCAGGAACTCCTCCCACTTGAGCGGGCGGTTGTCCATGGCGGACGGCAGGCGGAACCCGTGGTCGACCAGCGTCCGCTTGCGCGAGGCGTCGCCCTCGTACATCGCGCCGATCTGGGGGACGGTCTGGTGCGACTCGTCCAGGACGAGCAGGAAGTCGTCGGGGAAGAAGTCGAGCAGCGTGTGCGGCGGGCTTCCGGCCTCACGGCCGTCGATGTGCCGCGAGTAGTTCTCGATCCCGGCGCAGGTGCCGACCTGGCGCATCATCTCGATGTCGTAGGTGGTGCGCATGCGCAGCCGCTGGGCCTCCAGCAGCTTGCCCTGCCGCTCCAGGTCGGCGAGCCGCTCGGCCAGCTCCGCCTCGATGCCGGCGATGGCCCGCTCCATCCGCTCGGGACCGGCCACGTAGTGGGAGGCGGGGAAGATGTGCAGCTCGTCGTCCTCACCGACGACCTCGCCGGTGAGCGGGTGCAGCGTCGCCAGCTTCTCGATCTCGTCGCCGAACATCTCGATGCGGACGGCCAGCTCCTGGTAGACCGGGATGACCTCGACCGTGTCGCCGCGCACCCGGAAGGTGCCCCGGGTGAAGGCCAGGTCGTTGCGCGTGTACTGCATGTCGACCAGCCGCCGCAGCAGCTGGTCGCGCTCGATCTGCTGGCCGACCTTGAGCCCGACCATCCGGTCGACGTACTCCTGCGGCGTGCCCAGGCCGTAGATGCAGGAGACGGAGGCGACCACCACCACGTCGCGGCGCGACACCAGCGACCAGGTCGCCGAGTGGCGCAGCCGCTCGACCTCCTCGTTGATCGAGGAGTCCTTCTCGATGTAGGTGTCGCTCTGCGGGACGTACGCCTCGGGCTGGTAGTAGTCGTAGTAGGACACGAAGTATTCGACCGCGTTGTTCGGCAGCATCTCGCGCAGCTCGTTGGCGAACTGGGCGGCGAGCGTCTTGTTGGGCTGCATGACCAGCGTCGGGCGTTGCACCCGCTCGATCAGCCACGCCACCGTGGCGGTCTTGCCGGTGCCGGTCGCACCGAGCAGGACCGTGTCCTTCTCCCCAGCCCTGACCCGGCGCTCCAGCTCCGCGATCGCCGTGGGCTGGTCGCCGGACGGCGTCATGTCGGTGACGACCTGGAAGGGCGCGACCTTCCGATTCAGGTCCATCATGGATGTCATCGCCGTTCAGCTCCTCACTCGCCCCGTCCACCGGCGCGGGCGGCCGCACAGGGGCATTCACGCTCGCTCCGGTTCACCTCCATAACCTACGCGCGCCGACCGACAATTCCGGTCCTGATGCCGGCTCCGCCCCTCGCCTCCGCGCCGCCGCGCCCGGGCAAGCCGACCCTTTGCCGGACCATGACCCTGTCGTTACGATTCGAGTCGGGGGCCGACACTGACGGGATGGCGGGGCTGACCTATGGCGGGGTTACGGAGTGCCGTCGGCCGGTCACTCGCGTGGGCGGCCAAGAACGTCGACGGGGCCATCGCACTCGTGCTGGCCGTCGTGGTGGGCGTGCTCGGCGTGCTGCCCGACGAGATGATCCCCCTCAACGTGAGGACTCAACTCGTCAGCGGCACCACCCTGGTCGTCCTGGCCCTCGTCGCGACCGCACTGCTGCGCGACCGGGTCCGGCAGGAGCCCGTCGAGGAGGCCATGCACGCGACCTCCGGCGTCCTCGCGCGGCTGCCCGAGCGCCTCGACCGCCTCGACGAGCTGGAGGACCTGGTCGCGGGCACCCGCAGGGCCCTGCAGGACATGTCGGTCATCCGCGTCCTGGTCAGTCAGCACGAGATCGCGCAGGCGCACGCGGACGCCCGCCGGGGCACCGACCGCTGGACGTTCAAGGGCGGCACCGGCACCTACATGCGGGCGGTCACGCTGCCCGAGTGCGTGGCCGCCGCGCGGCGCGAGAAGCGGCACCTCACGGTGCGTCTGGAGATCATCGACCCGACGGACGAGGCGGTGTGCGAGAGCTACGCGCACTACCGCAGGTCTCTGTCGGACCGTCCGGACGGCACCGGTGAGGTGTGGACGACCGACCGGGCCAGGAAGGAGTCGTACGCGAGCGTCCTGGCCGCGTTCTGGTATCGCCAGCGGTACGGCCTGCTCGACATCGCGGTGGGGCTCTCGCCGGTCATGACGACCTTCCGCTGGGACATGTCGGGCCGCGCCCTGATCATGACGTCCGAGGACCCCAACCGGGCCATCATCGCCTTCAGCGGCTCGTTCTTCTACGAGAGCTGCGGCACCGAGCTGCGCACGAGCTTCGAACAGGCCCGCCGCGTGGCGATCGACCGCTACCGGTCGGTGCCGCTGAGCGACGAGCCGACCGTCGAGGAGGTCCGCAGGCTGTTCGAACGCGTCGATCTCCCCCTGCCCAAGTCGTTCATCGACCGCGACGTGGTCGAGGTCACCCGCAAGGCCCTGCGCGCCAAGGATCCGTACGCGCCATGAGATATGGGGACGTGTTCGACGTGCTCGCCGGCGGGAGCGCCCGCGAGTGGGCCCTCGGCGTGCTCGGCGAGATCGCGGAGGGCGGCTCGGGGGTGCGGGGGGTGCGGCATCCGCTGGGATTCCTCTGCCTGCCGCTGGTCCGCGAGGGAGAGCTCGGGGCGTGCGTGCACGTGTGGACCGCGGCCGCCCGGCGCGCCCGCAGCACCACCTCACAGGTCCACTGCCACAGCTGGGACCTGACCAGCTATGTCCTGTACGGCCAGGTGCGCAACGTCCACGCCGTGGTGACCGACACCACCCGTTCCCCCACCCACCGCGTCTTCGAGGTCGTCAGCACCTCGTCGGGCGACGTCATCCGCCCCACCCCGAGGACCGTTGCGTACGCCCCGGGACGCGCCGAGCTGTTCGGCGCCGGGGACACCTACACGCTCGTCGCGGGCGCCTTCCACAGCAGTGTCATCCCCGAGGACGGCGAGGCCGCCACCGTGGCGCTCGGCCGTGGCCGTCCGGGGCTGAACGACCTGTCGCTCGGGCCGCTCGCCACGCCGCTCCACCACGTCAGTCGGGAACGCCTCGACGACGCGGAGACCGCACGTGCCGCCGAGCTGGCCAGGAGGAGCCTGTGGACCTCGAACACGCCAGGCGGGTAGCCGTCGAGGCCGCCCTGGCCGCCGGATCCGTGCTGCGCGAGAGCGCGCCGGGGGCGGTCGCCGTCCACGACAAGGGCGGGTCGGGCGACGTCGTGACCGAACTCGACGTCGCCGCCGAGAAGCTGATCCTCGACCGCATCCGGGCGGAGTTCCCCTCCCATCGGATCGTGGCCGAGGAGTCGGGCGTCCACGGCGCTGATCGCCCGCAGGGCGGATGGACCTGGCTGATCGATCCGCTCGACGGCACGAACAACGTGGCGATCGGCCTTCCCGCGTACGTCGTGGGCCTGGCGTTGTGCGCGGACGGCCGCCCGGTGCTCGGGGTGGTCCACGAGCCGCTCTCCGGCCGCACCTGGTCGGCGGTCAGCGGCGCGGGGGCCCGTGGGCCGGCGGGGCCGCTGACCGGGCCGCCGCGGCGCGACCTCCGGCACGGGCCGGTGCTCGCCTGGACGCAGGGCCACGGGGTCTCCCGGCTGGATCCGGCGGCGCGGTCGCTGAAGATGACGATGGACGCCCGCGCCCGGCGGGTGCTCCAGCTCTGGGCGCCGCTGCTGTGCTGGGCCATGCTCGCGCGGGGCGACATCGACGGCATGATCGGCTACCGCGCGGAAGGACTCGACCTGCCCGCCGGGGCCCTGATCGCGCGGGAGGCCGGTCTGGAGATCGTGGGGCTCGACGGCGGACCTTTCGAGGCGTCCGCGGAGGGCCCGGCCGAGGACCGCAGCTTCGTGGCCGCGCCGCCCGGCCTCGTCGGAGACCTGCTCGACCTGGTCGCCGAGGCCCGCCGCCTGGCCCCCGCCCTGCCGCCGCTCTGACCACCCTGCTCTGACCGCCGTGCTCTGACCGCCGTGCTCTGACCGCCGTGCTCTGACCGCCGTGCTCTGACCGCCGTGCTCTGACCGCCGTGGTCCGACCTGCCACCGCCGTGCTCTGACCCGCCATCGCCCCGCGTGGACCCGCAGCAGGCCCGGGAAAGCCGTCGAGGCTCTTCAGTCGTCGAGACCGCGCGCGGCGAGCGCCTCCCCCAGCGCGTCGGCGTGCCGCAGGGCGCCCACCACCAGCGGTACGGCGAAGGCGCGTGGGCTGCGCTCGACCCCTCTGGCGCGCTGGGCCTCCCGCACCCGGGTGACCAGATCCGCGATCACGGGCACGCTCCGCAGCGTGAGCGACAGCAGCAGCGACAGGCGGAACGGATCGAGGCCGACGAGCCTGGCGGGGGCGAGGCAGCGCTCCAGGGCGGCCATGACTGCGCCGGTGCGCGTCGTGAGCGTGACCAGCCCGGCCAGGGCGATGGCGAGCACGACGCGGAGCGTCGAGGACGCCGCGGTGGGCAGGTCGGCGAACACGAGCTGCACGCCGAACAGGGCCACGGCGAACCAGCGGACGGGCCGCACCTGCGCCCAGGCCGCGGCGGGCCCGACCCCGGAGACGACGTACAGGAGCACGACGACGGCCGCGGCCCCCGCGAGCGCCGCGGGCCCGCGCAGCAGCAGGAGCGCCGTGCAGGACACGGCGAGCCCGGCGAGCTTGGCCCCGGCGGGCAGCCGGTGCAGGAGCGAATCGCCGTGGACGTAGGCGCCGGTGAGTCCCCTCACGCCATCATCTTCCGGTAGTGACCGATCGCGGCGGCGGGCTCGGCGTCGGCGACGATCCGCCCCTCGTCGATCACGAGCACGCGGTCGAAGTCCTCCAGCAGCGGAAGATCGTGGGTCACCACGACCACCTGCTGCGGAAGCGTCCGCAGCAGCGCGGCGACCTGCCTGGAGTGGCGCAGGTCGAGCAGCGTGGTCGGCTCGTCCATGACCAGGATCTCCGGTTCGAGCACCAGCACCGAGCAGAGGGCCAGCAGCTGCTTCTGGCCGCCGGACAGGTGATGCGCGGGGTGGTCGGCGTGCTCCCCCAGGCCGTACCTCTCCAGGATCTCCCGCACCCGGCGCTCGACCTCCTCGCGCGTCAGGCCCTTGCGGCGCAGCGAGAAGGCCACGTCCTCGGCCACCGTGGGCATCACGATCTGGGCGTCCGGGTCGGTGAACAGGAACCCCACGCCGCGCCTGATGCGGGCCGCGTGACGGCGGGTGTCGAGCCCGGACACCGTGACCGTGCCCGAGGTCGGCAGGACCAGACCGTTGACGAGGCGGGCGAGCGTGCTCTTGCCCGAGCCGTTCGCCCCGACCACGCCCACACGGCGCTCGGTCAGCGAGGCCGTGACACCGCGCAGCACCTCGCGCTGCCCCAGGCGCACATGGACGTCCTCCAGCCGGATCACTCACACCACCTCGAACAGGGCGGCGATGCCGAGACCGCCGCCGACCGCGACCGCCGCGAGACCCAGGGTCCCCGGCGGCGCTCCCACAAGCCTGCTGAACAACCGGGTCACCACCACCGCTCCGCTCGCGCCCCAGGGGTGACCGAGGGCGAGCGCGCCGCCGTCGGCGCACACCCGCTCGGAGTCGGACCCCAGGGGATCGAGGCCGAGCGCGTCGGTGACCGCGAGCACCTGCGCCGCGAACGCCTCCACGACCTCCACCGCCGCCACCCTCTCCAGGTCCGTTCCGGTCCGCCGCAGCACTCGCCGTACGGCGGGCACGGGTCCCCACCCGGGCAGCTCGGGGTCGCAGCCGGCGACGGCGCCCGCCAGCAGCCGCAGGCCGGGCAGTCCGGCCGCGGCGCGCAGCCGCTCGGGCACGACCGCGACGGCCGCGGCGCCGTCGCTCACCGGGGAGGAGTTGCCGGCCGTCACCGTGCCCCCCGGCACGAACGCGGCGGGCAGCCGGGCCAGCGACTCCGGCCGCAGCACGCGCGGGCGCTGGTCGTCCACGCGCCCGCCGATCGGGACGATCTCGCGGGCGAAGCGCCCGGCCTCCCGCGCGGCCAGCGCCCGCGCGTGGCTCCGGCAGGCGTACGCGTCCTGGCGTTCCCTGGTGACGCCGCGCGCGGCGGCGAGCGCCTCGGCGGCCGGGCCCATGTCCGGGTCGGGGTGCCCCTCCGGGGCGAACGGCGCCCGCTCGTACGGCACGCCCGGCTCGCCCTCCCGCCGGTGAACCCGCAGCGGCGCGGTGGAGGCGCTCTCGACGCCCCCGGCGACGACCAGGTCCGCGTCGCCGCAGCGCACCGCCTGGGCGGCCAGCAGGATCGCGGCGAGGCCGCTGCCGCACTGCCGGTCGACGGTGACGCCGGGCACCTCGTGCCCCATCCCGGCGGCCAGCGCGCAGACGCGGGCGAGGTTGCCTCCGGGTCCGGTGCAGTTGCCCAGCACCACGTCGTCCACGGGGACGCCGAGGTGCGCCACGTCGCGGACGACCGTCTCGATGACGGGCGCGGCGAGCCGCTCTGCCGTCAGGCCCCGGAACGCGTGCCCGGCGGTGCCGATGGGGGTGCGGCGGGCCGCCACGACGGCCGCGTGCTCGTCCATGTCACTCGTCCACGTCAGGTGAGCCGCCTCAGGCCGGGGTCGCCGCCGGCCGCCAGACGGGTGGCGAGGAGGCCGCGGGCCGGCTTGCCCGCGGGGGTCCGGGGCAAGGACGCGGCGGCATACCAGCGCCGGGGCCGCTGCGCCGGGTCGAGCTCGGCCCGCGCCGCCGCCTCCAGTGCGTCCCTCGCCACGTCGTCGCCCTCGACGACCGCGGTG
This sequence comes from Microbispora sp. CL1-1, assembly GCF_012034195.1. Lineage (NCBI taxonomy): Bacteria > Bacillati > Actinomycetota > Actinomycetes > Streptosporangiales > Streptosporangiaceae > Microbispora > Microbispora sp. CL1-1. Next base: position 456,028 of record NZ_JAATEK010000001.1, on the reverse strand, counting down.
ACCACGGCGCCCAAGTAAAGGTGCGGCGTGCCGACCACGACCACGTCGTCCACTCCCGGCACCTTCCTCAGCACCTCCTCGACGTCCTCCGGCACCACCGTGGCGCCGCCGGTCTGGATCGCGCCGTCGCCCCGCCCGCGCAGCCGCAGGATCTCACCGGGCCGGTGCGGCTCCGCGAGGTCGCCGACGGTCATCCAGCCGCCGTCGTCACTCCGCAGAGGGCCGGTCGCACCGGCCAGGTAACCCTCGCAGAGCCACGGGGAGCGCACCCACACCTCGCCCAGAGCCTGTCCGGGCGGCACCCTGACGTCGATCTCCACGCCGGGGAACGGCCGCAGCCCGGAGCCGTCGGCGTCCACGGCGACGAACGACAGCTCGGTCGCGCCGTAATAGGACACCACACGCACTCCGGCCTCCACCGCCCGGGTCCTGGCGGCGGCGTCGAGGGCGGCCCCTCCGACCACGGCGGTACGCAGCGGGCCTCCGGCCGCCTCCAGGGCGTCCAGTACGGCAGGCAGGCGATGGGGCACCACGTGGACCGCGGTGGCCCTCCGCATCTGCTCAGCCAGCCCGCCGGGCGCCCATCGGCCGGGCACCACGGCCGTCGCTCCCGCGGCCAGCGTGTGCACGGCGGCGAAGCCGTACAGGGAGGAGACCAGCGGGCCGGGGATCAGCACGACGTCGTCCGGGCCGATCCCGGTCAGCGCGTCCAGGTGGGCGAACGACACGGTCCACGAGGCCCGGCCGCGCACCACGGCGCGGGGCCTGCCGGTGCTGCCGGAGCTGAAGCAGGCCCAGGTGAGGTCGTCCGGCGCGGGGCGGTGCTCCACGGGCGGGCCGTCCACCTCCGGCAGGGGGTCGTCGAAGCGGGCGGCGACCGGCACCGCGGCCATGACCTGCGCCCGCCGTTCCTCGCTCCAGGCGGGGTCGCACAGCAGCGGCGTGGCTCCCACCAGGTCGGCGGCGAGCACGGCGACGAGCAGGGCCACCGGGTCGGCCTGGGCGACCGCGACGAGCGCGCCGCGCCCGACACCCTGGCCGGCCAGGGCGCGGGCGGCACGACCGGCCCGGGCGGCGAGCTCGGCGTAGCCGAGGTCGCCGCCCGGGCCGGACACCGCGATCCGGCCGGGGGTGGTGGAGGCGTGCCGCAGGACCTGGGCGGCTACCGGCACGGGCGCGTCACCGCCCGCCCGCCCGCAGCCGCTCGCGGTGCACCGCGGGAACCGCGTCGGGGTAGGCCCGCTGGGTGCCCCGCGCCACGATCGACGCGAGCACCGCCTTGGCCACGTCGCCGGGCAGGAAGACGGCGCTGAGCAGCGCCGTCTTGCCCAGGGACAGCCCGGTGACCAGGGCCTGCACGGGGATGCCGAACAGGTAGACCACGCCGACGCCGCCGGCCAGGCAGGCGGCCACCAGCCGCACCGTGGACGGCGTGCGCCCGCCGCGTTCGACGATCCAACCGGTCACGGCCGCGCCGGGAAGCCAGCCGATCAGGAAGCCGGCCGAAGGCCCGGTGAAGACGCCGAGCCCGCCGCGTCCGCCGGCCAGCAGGGGCAGCCCCGCGGCGACCAGCACGAGCAGGACCACGATGGCGAGGGCGGACCGCCACGTGCCGAGGATCGCCCCGGCGAGCATGACGCCGAGCGTCTGCAACGTGATCGGCACCGCGTCGCCGAAGATGTTCAGCGCGCCCGGCATGCCGAGCACGGCGATCAGCGCGGCGAAGACGCTGACCCTGGCGATGTCGGCCGCGGGGAAGCGCCGCCCACGCGGACTCTGTTCATCTGTCACGGATCGATCCCATACCAAGACCCTCCGTGCGGCGAATGAGGATTCCGACAACTTTTCGCCGTGTCGTTCTCAGCACCCTCCATAGCCGCCGGCCACCCGCGCCCGGAGCGCCGGGGCGGCCGTGTCACGGTTCACCGGAAGGCGTCGACGTTGCCGCGGGCCCACTCGGCGAACGAGCGGGGCGCCCGGCCCAGCACATGCTCGACGTCCGGGCTGAGCCGGAGTTCGGCCGCGTTGGGCTCGCCGAGCACGGCCAGCGAGGTCTCCACGGCCGGCTCCGGTATGAACGTGGACATCAGCGCGTGCGCCTCCGCCCGCGTCAGCTCCTCGAAACGCACGGGCTCCCCGAGGGCCGCGCCGATCGCCTCCGCCTGCTGCCGGGGTGTGACGGCCGCCGGCCCGTTCAACGTGTAGACATGGCCCACGTGTTCGTTCCCGCGCAGGGCCACGGCCGCGACCTCCGCGATGTCCGCCGGGTCGATCACGGGGATCCCGACGTCGCCGAACGGCGCGGCGACCGTCCGCTCGGCCCGTACCGACTCCGCCCAGGCGTAGGCGTTGGACGCGAAGACGCCGGGCCGCAGGATCGTCCAGGCCAGGCCCGACTCGCGCACCGCCTCCTCGGCCGCCCGCATGACACCGCCGTGCGACTGCGACTCCGGCCTGGTCACCACGCCTTGCGAGGAGAGCAGCACCACCCGCCGGACTCCGGCGGCCCCGGCCACGTCCAGGATGGCTCGCGGGTCGAGCCCGACGCCGCCCGTGCCGCCGTCGTGCAGGAACAGAGCCTCGGCACCGTCGAAGGCGGGCCGCAGGGTCTCCGGTGCGGCCAGGTCGGCCCGGACGTGCCTGGTCCCTCCCGGCAGGTTCACCGGGGCCGTCCCCCTCGACACCGCCGTCAGCCTCTCCCCTGCCTCCGCCAAGGCCCGCACCAGCGTACGACCGACGTTCCCGGTCGCACCCGTCACCACGATCATGTCGACTCCTGCGTCTTTCTCTGCGGTTTCTCGCGATGACGCCGACGCTAACACCGTCGGTATAGTAGGTACCTAGAGGAAAGTGACTACCTCAGAGGGTATGAGCCATGCCGATCGAGATGAACCGGCCCGCGGCCGATGCCACCGCCGACCCCGAACTGGCCTGCCCGATCTCCCCGGTCGTCGACATCGTGTTCAGCCGGTGGACCTCGCCCATCCTCTGGTCGCTCCAGGCCTTCGGCCGCCAGCGGTTCGTCGAGCTGGAGCGGCGGATAGAGAACATCACCCCCAAGGTGCTCACCCAGCGCCTGCGCCAGCTGGAACGCGACGGCCTGGTCGTCCGCACCTACCATCCCGAGGTGCCGCCGCGCGTGGAATACGAGATCAGCGAGCTCGGCCGCACCCTCTCGCCCCTGTTCTCCCAGATCGCCGAGTGGGGCGCGGCCAACCTCGAGCGCGTCGAACGGGCACGGCGACAGTACGACGACGCGAGGGCCTGATCCGCCGGGACCCGCCCCAGTGACGCCTCAGGCGGTGAGGATCAGGACGGTCACCGTGGCGGCGAGGCCGGTCAGGGCGAGGCCGGCACCGGTGGCGACGAACTTGGCCAGCGGCACCCGTACGTCTCCGCGACGGCACCACTCGAACCACAGCAGCGTCGCGAGCGAGCCCCAGGGCGTGATCACCGGGCCCAGGTTGGTGCCTGCGAGCAGCGACAGCAGCTGCGTGTGGTTGGCCGCGGGGATCACCTGCTCGCCCGCGACGTACGCCGGGAGGTTGTTGAGCACGTTGGACAGCGCCGCTCCGGCGGCGGCCGCGCGGTAGGCGCCGTCCCCGTCGCCGCCCAGGCCGACGAGCGCGCGCATCACGTCGGCCAGGCCGAGGCGGCTGAGCGTCGGGACCACGAGGAAGAGCCCGGTGACGAAGACCAGCAGCCGCCAGGGGATCAGGCCCCACACGAGCTTGGCCCGGTCGCGCCAGGCGAAGGCGGCGACCACCGCGACCGCCGCGACGAGGGCCGCCACGCCGATCTCCACGCCCGCGAGGATCGCGGTGATGAAGAGCAGGCATGCCACCCCCGCGACGCCGAACAGCACCCGGTCGGCCACCGGCACCGGGGGCGGCGCCACGTAACGGTCCTCGCCCCGCTCGCCGCGCCGCCAGTAGAACGCCCAAAGGAACGCCATCGTCACCACGATCGACGCCGCCTGGGGCGCCCACATGCGCGCGGCGAACTCCTGCGTGGTCAGCGCCACCCGGTTCATCGCGAGCAGGTTGGTGAGGTTGGAGACCGGCAGCAGCAGGCTCGCGGTGTTGGCCAGCCAGACCGTGGTCATCACGAGCGGCAGCGGCGCGATCTTCGCGCGCGGCGCCAGGGCCAGCATGACCGGCGTCAGCAGTACGGCCGTCGTGTCCAGGTTCAAGACGATCGTGACCAGCGAGGCGAAGGCCGTGCAGAGAAAGAAGAGAGCGGCGTAGCTCCCCCGGCCGACGATCGCGAGGCGGGTCGCGATGACGTCGAAGACCTGCGCCTCCTTGGTCAGCTCGGCCAGCACGATCACCGCGCCGAGGAACAGCAGAAGCGGGGCGATGCGTTCGACGCTGGCCCTCGCCTCCTCCGCGGGCAGCAGGCCGGTGGCCACGAAGACCAGGCCCGCGGCGAGCAGCCCGAACCTGATCCAGTCGAGAACGCTCAATCGCCGCAGCCCGGTCGCCACGCGCACACCTTATATCGGCGGCCCGAGGATGATCGAACCCCCTCCAAACCGTCGGGGGCAGCGGGGATACTGGGCTCCATGACGCACACGGGGCGGGGGGACGCGCGGACCGAGATCTTCGTCAGTTACTCTCCCGCCGACGAGCGGTGGGCGACGTGGATCGCCTGGCAGCTCGAAGCCGCCGGTTACCGCACGATGCTGCAGGCGTGGGACTTCGTCCCGGGCACCAACTTCATCGACTTCATGGACCGCGGGGTCAGCGAGGCCGACCTGGTCGTCGCCGTGCTCACCCGCAACTACCTGGGTTCCCGGTACGGCAGGCTCGAATGGCAGGCGGCCCTGCGCGCCGTTCCGGACAACCCGTCCAACAAGCTCGTGACGGTGCGGCTGGAGGACGTCTCGCTCGACGGCCTGCTGTCCACGATCACCTGGGTCGACCTGCTCGGCGTGACCGACCCCGGCGAGGCGCGGCGGCTGCTGCTGACCCGGATCAGGCAGGCGCTGGCCGGCCGGGCCAAGCCGGCCGAACCGCCCCGGTTCCCCGGGGGGCCGGGCGCGCGCGCCCTCCATCCGCCCGCCGAGCCCGAGCCCCCCGCCGTACGGGTGCCCCGGCCCCGGCGCGCCCCGGCGGCCGAGCCCGCGTTCCCCACGGCCGAGCGCGCGGGCGGCGCCTCCTCGGTGACCGTGCTGCACGTCGCCGGGCCCCGGTTCGGACGCGGCCTGGCCGAGGCCGACGAGCCGCTCGACGCGGGCGAGCTGCAGGCGAGCGTGTGGGCCGACCTGACCCGCCTCGCCGACGCCGGGATGCCCCGACCCGACCTGCTGATGGTCACCGGCGACCTCACCGAGTCGGGCAGCATCCGCGAGTGCGAGCAGGCCCTCGCGTTCCTCACCGGGCTGCGCGTGCTGCTGGGGCTCGAACCCGGGCGGCTGGTGGTCGTCCCCGGGCCGCGCGACGTCACCAAGGCGGCCTGCCGGGCCTACTTCGCGACCTGCGAGGCCGACGACGTGCGCCCGCAGCCGCCCTACTGGCCCAAGTGGCGGCACTTCTCCACGCTATTCGGCGAGCTCTACCAGGGCCTCGACGGCCCGGCCTTCGACAGCGCCCAGCCGTGGACGCTGTTCGAACTGCCCGAGCTGCGCACGGTCGTCGCCGGGATCAACTCCACGATCGCGATGAGCCACCGCGAAGAGGACGACTACGGTTTCGTCGGCGAGGCCCAGGCGGCGTGGTTCGCCGAGCGGCTGCGGCCGTTCGAGGGCTGGCTGCGGATCGGCGCCGTCGCCCATCCCCCGCGCCCCGGGCTGCGCGACGCGGCCACCCTGGAACGGCTGCTCGGCTCCCGGCTCGACCTGCTCGTGCACGGGCGCGACGCCCGGCGCGGCGGGCCGGATGAGGTCTGGGAGCTGGAGGGGCTGCCGTGCGTGCCCGCGCTCGCCCCCGGCCGTCACCAGATCCTCCAGATCACGCCGCAGGGGCTGCGCCGGTGGACCAGGGACCGGCCGGAGCTGGGCGACGCCGAGGCCCTGCCGTACGGCTGGCGCGGCTGGCGGCCGCAGACCCCCGCCGCGGCGGCCCCGGAGCCGCCGGCACAGGAGCCGGAGGAGCCCGCCGGACCGGCCGACCTGCTGCTCGACCGGATCGCCGAGGTCTGCGAGACCCGATTCGAACGCGCCAAGATCCGCCGCGTCGCGGGGGACCCGCCGCGCCTGCTCGTAACCCACCCCGAGGACGGGTTCGTCCGCCAGGTCCTGATCGGCGCGCACGCCGGGGAGCTGAGCCAGGACCGGGTCGAGGCGTTCCTCGGTCACGTCCACGCGGCGGGGCTGGAGCACTCAGCCGAGCTGGTCTACCAGGGGCCGCAGCCGTCGCGGGCCTTACGCGACGACGCGATGCGGCGCGGCCTGCGGCTGCGCAGCTTCACCGAGTTTCAGGGCCTGCTCGACCTGTCGTCCTACGTGGCCGGGCAGACGGCCAGGCTGCGCGGCGACCGCCGTTATCCGCCCGAGCTGTACGTGCCGCAGCGGTTCAGGGAGCTCGACCGCACCGGCGGCGAGGTGCGCGACGACCTGACCGACGAGCTGATGAACCTGCTCGCGGCCGACCACGGGCGGTTCGTGCTCGTGCTCGGCGACTTCGGCCGGGGCAAGACGTTCTCCTTGCACGAGGTGGCCAGACGCATCCCCGGTGAGCTGCCGCACCTCACGCCGATCCTCATCGAGCTGCGTGCCCTCGACAAGGCGCACTCGGTCGCCGGGCTGGTCGCGGCGCACCTCGCCAACCACGGCGAGGAGCTGATCGACCTCAAGGCGTTCCACTACATGCTGCGCCAGGGCCGCATCGTGCTGCTGTTCGACGGCTTCGACGAGCTGGTCACCCGGGTGACGTACGAACGGGCGGCCGACCACCTCGACACCCTGCTGCGCGCGGCGGAGGACAAGGCGAAGATCGTCGTGGCCGGGCGCACCCAGCACTTCAAATCCCGCAGCCAGGTGATGACCGCCCTCGGGGAGAAGGTCGGCCTGCTGCCCAACCGGCGGGTGCTCAGCATCGAGGAGTTCACCGAGGAACAGATCCGCGCCTACCTGTTCAACCGGTACGGCTCGCAGCAGGCGGCCGACGAGCGCATGGCCCTGCTCACCGGCATCGGCGACCTGCTCGGCCTCGCGCACAACCCCCGCATGCTCAGCTTCATCGCCGACCTGCCCGCGGAACGGCTGCGCGCCGTCGCCCAGGCCGGGGAGGCGATCAGCGCCGCCGGTCTCTACCAGGAGATCCTCGACACGTGGCTGGCCTTCGAGGAGGAGCGCGTGGGCGGCGTCGCCGGGGCCCCCGGCGGGCTGACCCGCGAGGAGCTGTGGCGGGCCGCGACCACGCTCGCGCTGCGGCTGTGGGAGACCGGCGAGACCTACCTGCGCCCGGCGGAGCTGGCCGAGGTCGCCGACACGCTCACCGATCTGGCCGCCGACCCACAGGGCCGCGTGCCGTACGGACCGCAGGCGGCCCCGGCCGGCACGGACGGCGGCGCGGCCTCTGCGGGGCAGGGGATCTCGCGGCTGACGCCCGAGCAGGCCGCGCACGCCGTCGGAGCCGGCAGCCTGCTGGTCCGTACGGACGAGGGGTTGTTCGGCTTCATCCACGCCTCGGTCGTGGAGTGGCTGGTGGCCCGGCACCTGGCGGAGTCGCTCGACGGCGGCCACGCGCCGGGGCTCGGCCTGCGGCCGTTGTCGGCGCTCGCCGTCGACTTCCTGTGCGACCTGGCCGACGCCTCGCGGCTGCAGACCTGGGCCGCCCGCACGCTCGCCTCCCCCGGCGCCGGCGACGTCGCGCGGGCCAACGCCATCAAGGTGACCACCCGGCTGCGCACCTCGGCCGCCACCGACCTGCGCGGGGCCCGGCTCAGCGGCGAAGACCTGTCCTACCGCGAGCTGCAGGGCGTCGACCTCACCGGCGCCGACCTGACCGACACCCGGCTCGTCGGGGCCGACCTGTCCCACGCCGTGCTCAGGGACGCCCGGCTCGCGGGGGCGCGCCTGGACGAGGCCGTGCTGGTCGGCGCCGACCTGCGCGGCGCCGACCTCACCCGGGCCCGGTTCGCCCGCGCCGACCTGCGGGACGTCGCCGTCGAAGGCAGCCGCTGGGACCGTGCCGCGCTCATCGACGTCACCGGCGTCCCCAGGGGAGCGCCCGAGCTGCGCGGCGCGGCCGTGGCGCCCGCCGTCCCCGGCACGGGCGGCGGCACGGGCGGCGGCCCGGACGGTGGCAGGGTCGGCGCCGAGCTGGCCCCCGCCGTCGTCGGCGTGCCGTACGGCTATCACTTCAACAGCAGCCGCCTGCCCGAACCGGTCGCCTATGACCCGGGCGGGGGCGTGGTCGCCCTGGGCGGAGAGGACGGCGGCGTCCTCGTCTGCGACAGCGTCACCGGGTCCGCCCTGCGCACGCTGCAGGGCCACCGGGGCCGCGTATACAAGGTCGCCTACGGCGAGGCCGGGCTGGTGACCGGCGCGAGCGACGGCACCGTCCGGGTGTGGGACCCGGCCACGGGCGAGCCGGCGCACGTCCTGCGCGGCCATCCCGAGGGCGTGTGGCCCGTGGTCACCTCGGGCGACCTGATCGCGGCGGGCGGCGCGGACGGGATCATGCGGGTCTGGGCGTCCGGCGAGCTCGTGTGGGAGCTGCCGGGCCACACCGCCCCGATCTACACCGCCGTGTTCCTGCCGGGACTGCTGGTGACCGGCGACAGCGCGGGGGCGATCCGCGTGTGGGACCTCGCCACCGGGCGGGTGCGCCACCACCTGCACGGCCACAGCGGAGCCGTCTATCGCCTGGCCCTCAGCCCCGACGGCACCCGCCTGGCCGCCGGTGACGGCCAGGGCGTGCTGCGCGTCTGGGACCCCCGCACCGGCGCCGCGACGCACGAGCTGACCGGTCACCCCGGCCGGATCTACTCCCTCGCCTTCCACCCCCAAGGCCGGCTGCTCGCCTCCGGCGACACGGAGGGAGCCGTACGGCTGTGGGACCCGGCCACGGGCGAGGCCGCCGGCAGCCTGCCCGGGCACCGTGGCGCCGTCTACCAGGTCCTGTTCGACCCCACCGGCGAGCTGCTTGCGACCGGCGACAGCGACGGGGTCGTACGGATCTGGGACCACCGCACCGGCCAGATGCGGGCCGAGCTGACCGGGCACCGGGGCTCGGTGTGGCCGTTCGCGTTCCGCCCCGACGGCCGGCAGCTCGCGACCTCCAGCAACGACGGCACCGCCCGCCTGTGGGACCCGCGCACCGGGCAGTGCGTCCAGACGCTGCGCGGCCACGGCCGCCGCATCACCTCGGTGCGCTTCTCCGCCGACGGCGGCATGCTCGCCGCGTGCGGCAACGACGGTTACGTACGGCTGTGGGACCCGGTCACGGGCCGCCGCCTGCGTTCGCTCACCGGGACGGCCGACCGGCTGGTGTCGGCCGTCTTCAGCCCGGCCGGTCCGCTGCTGGCGACCGCGAGCAACGACGGCGGCGTCTACCTGTGGAACCCGGTGGCGGGCACGTACGAGCGGGAGCTCAACGTGGAGACCGACCACGTGTGGGCCGAGGCGTTCAGCCCCGACGGGCAGCTGCTGGCCACCGCGAACGACGACGACAGCGTGCGGCTGTGGTATCGCCCCTCCGGGCGGCAGGTCGCCAACCTCGCCGGGCACCGGGGCAGGGTCAGGTCGATCGGCTTCAGCCCCGACGGCAGGCTCGTGGCCACGGGCTGCGACGACCGCAACGTGCGGCTGTGGGACGCGCCGACCGGCCAGTGGGCGGCGACGCTGAGCGGCCACGACGACCGGGTGTACGCGGTGGCCTTCTCTCCCTCGGGCGACCTGCTGGCGAGCGCGAGCAACGACGGCACCGCCCGGCTGTGGGACGTCGCCTCGGGCGAGTGCCTGCACGTGCTCGCCGGCGGCGGGCGGCTGTGGACGGCCGCCTTCAGCCCATCGGGCGATCTGCTGGCCACCGCCGGGGACGACCTCGGCGTCCACCTGTGGGACCCGGCCTCCGGCGCGCGCGTCGGCACCCTCTCCGGTCACGGCCGCCGGATCTGGTCGGTGGCGTTCCATCCCTCCGGGGACCTGCTCGCCAGCGCCGGCGACGACGGCGTGGTGATCCTGTGGGACGTCCCCCGGCGCGAACGCCGCGCCACCCTGCTCGGCCTGCCCGAGGGATGGGCCGCGTTCTCGCCCGGCGGGCTGTACAAGCTGGAGGGCGACGTGACGGGCCAGTTCTGGTACGTGATCGGCATGTGCCGGTTCGAGCCCGGTGAGCTTGACGAATACCTGCCCGAGGTCAGGCGGCTGGCCCTCGACGAGCCGTTCTGACGGCCTCAGGCGGGGGGCTCGGCGCTCGCGGGCGGTGCGCAGCCCGGACACGCGGCGGGCTCAGCGCTCGGCGGCGTTGGGCGGCCCGGGCACATCGCTTGCGGGCGCTGCACAGCCCGGGCAGGGCACGGGAGGGCTCAGCGCTCGTGGGCCGTCAGCAGGCCGGACACGACCATGTGGATCAGCAGGGCGTGGCTCTCGTCGAGATCCTCGGCGAGCTGGAAGGCGCCCGCCGCCTCCAGGACGGCGAAGCCGTGCATCGCGGCGCGCAGGCAGCGCACCGCGTGGATCGCGGCCGAGCCCTCGAGCCCGTACGCCCGCAGCGCGGCGACCATGATGCCGACCAGCCGGTTTCCCGTCTCGGCCGTCTCGGGCCGGGGCGCCTGGATCAGCGCGGAGTAGCGGTGCGGATGCCGGCCGGCATAGGCGCGCCACCCGTCCATCAGGGCGCGCAGCGCCTCGTCTCCCGACCGGCCGAGCACCGCCTCGCTCGCGACCTCCGTCAGCTCGCCCATCACCCTCCCGGACACCAGGACGCGCAGCTCGGCGAGGTTGCGTACGTGCTTGTAGAGGGAGGGCGTGGCGACGCCCGCCCGCCCGGCGACCGCGGACAGGGTGAGCGCCTCGGGGCCCTCCTCGTCCACGACGCGCAGCGCGATGTCGACGACGGCGTCCGGGGACAGGGCGGCCCTAGCCACGGACGCGCTCCTTGAGGAACGCGAGCATCGCGGCGGCGACCTCGTCGGGGTGCTGCGCGTGCGGGTAGTGCCCGGCGCCCTCGATCATCACCACCTCGCCGAGACCCTGCGGCATCCCGGCGACGACGCCGTCCGCCTCCGCCCGGGGGTCTGCCCAGTCGGGGTCGCGGGTGCCCATGACGACCAGGGCGGGGCAGCGGATGTCGCCGAGGTGGGCGCCGGCGTCCGTGGGGGCGGACGCGCCCATCGCGCTCACGACGGCCATCCGGCCCGGCCTGCGGAGGTCGCTCTCCAGGGCGGCCAGGTAGTCCGCCCAGTCGGCGGGCTTGACGCCCGGGTAGGCGTGGTCGAGGTAGCTCTTCCACAGCCCGATGCTGCGGAAGAGCGCCACGCCCATGAGCCGCGTCATGCCCTTGCGGTAGTGACCGTTGCTCAGCAGCCCGCCCAGGTCGGGCTTCTGCGGCCGGGTGAAGGGGCCGACCTCCACGAGCGCGTCGACCAGCTCGGGCCGCTGCGCGGCCGCGATGGTGGCCGCTCCCCCGGCGAACGAGTGCCCGACGACGACGGCCGGCCCGCCCAGGTGCTCGATCAGGGCGACGATGTCGTTCGCGGTGTCGGTGCGGGTGTAGGAGTCCCAGCCGAGGCTCGACTCGCCGTGCCCGCGCAGGTCCATGGTCGCCACGCGATATCCGGCGGTGGTCAGCGCCGAGGCGAGGAAACGGTACGCGCGACGGCTGTCCCCCATGCCGGGGACCATCACGACCAGCGGGCCCCCGCCGGTCACGTCGTACGCGATCTCACCCTCGCCGATCTTCAGGAACTCGGTCATTTTCGCCCTCCAGGCTCATCAGTATAGCCCAAAGGCTAATGGCATTAGCCGCTACCGTCAAGACGGGCCGTCCCCGCCGCGAGGAGCGGCCACTGACGCGCCGTTCCCGCCGCCGCTAAGGTTGTGGAGGTGAGCCCGAGGCCCGTGCGCGCGATGGACGCCGACGAGAAGATCGACCGGCAGGCACGGATCCTCGAGGCGGCACTCCGGCTGCTGTCCCTGCAGGGCATCTCGGGGGTCAGCATGCGCGCCGTCGCGCGCGAGGCCGGGGTCTCCCTGGGGCTGGTGAACTACCACTACGAGGACAAGACGAGCCTCATTCGGGCGGCCCTGCGCCGCATCGAGGAGCAGGACATCGCACTGGTCGAGCCGGACCCTGCCCTGGAACCGGAAGAGCGGCTGCGAGCCGCGCTGAAGCGGGTGGCCGATCCGGAGTTCCTGACGACCGAGTATCTGTCCCTGCGGCTGCAGCTCTGGGCGCTCGCCCAGGCCCACGAGGACTTCGAACGCATCAACACCGAGGCCCAGAAGCGCTACCGCGCCGGACTGGCCGCGCTGATCCACGCGGCCCGCCCCGAGTTGCCGGCCGACGAGTGCGGCAGGCGTGCCGCCGACATCGACGTCATCCAGAACGGCCTGTGGCTCACCGCCCTGCTGGGGCTCGATCACGCCTCGATCAGCAGGAACGTCGCCCGCTGCGAGGAGATCGCGCTCGCCGGCACACCGGCGGCACAGCGGCAGGACTGAACGAACGTCCAGGAATATATTGAACGATCGTTCAGACGCTCGTATGCTCCGGCCATGGCTTCAGTCACGATCGACGACGTACGCCGCGTCGGCACCGGATATCACGAGGACCCCGCACGATCGATGTCGCTGCGGGCCGAGACGTACACCGACCCGCGATGGCTCGACGTCGACCTCCGGGCGATCTTCGCCCGCACCTGGCAGTGGATCTGCCATGTGGAGAAGCTCGCGTCCCCCGGCAGCTACGTGTCGGCCACCGTGGCCGGCATGCCGATCGCGGTCGTGCGCGATCGCGACGGAGCGCTGCGCGCGTTCTACAACGTCTGCAAGCACCGCGCCCACGAGCTGCTCACGGGGTCCGGCACCACGCGCAACATCGTCTGCCCGTACCACGCGTGGACGTACGCCCTGGACGGCCGGCTGAAGGCGGCCCGCCGCGCCGACGCGATGGAGACCTTCGACAAGAACGAGATCTGCCTCGACCAGGTGCGGGTCGAGGAGTTCGGCGGATTCGTCTACGTGAACCTGGACGCGGACGCCGTCCCCCTGGCCGAGCAGGCCGGAGATCTGGCGGCCGACATCGCCAAATGGGCCCCCGACGTGGCCGAGCTGACCTTCGCGAAGCGGCTGACGTACGACATCGCGTCCAACTGGAAGAACGTCATCGACAACTTCCTGGAGTGCTACCACTGCCACATCGCCCACAAGGAGTTCGTCGACCTCGTCGACATGGACACCTACGAGGTGAAGACCCACGGCATCTGGTCGAGCCACTTCGCCGAGGCCGGCACGCACGACAACGCCGCGTACGACGTCGCGGGCGCGTCGGTCACGCAGCACGCGGTGTGGTGGCTGTGGCCCAACACCTGCCTGCTGCGCTACCCCGGCCGCGGCAACTTCATGGTCCTGCAGGTCATCCCGGCCGGTCCCGGCCGCACCCTGGAGACCTGGGACTTCTACTTCGAGACGGCCGAGCTCCTGGACGCCGAGGTGGAAGCGGTGCGCTACATCGACGAGGTGCTGCAGCAGCAGGACATCACGATCGTGGAGAGCGTGCAGCGGGGCATGAACACCCCGGCCTTCGACCAGGGCCGCATCGTGTACGACCCGTCCGGCTCGGGGTTGTCCGAGCACGGCGTGCACCACTTCCACGGCCTCGTCCTCGACGCCTACCGGTCCTGGGTGGAAGGCGCCGCCGCCGGACGCCCGTGAGCGCTCCGAGCTCGACGGCTTTACGTTGTAGATTCGCTCCGCCCGGACGCCGGTGCGGCCTCCGGGCGGAGCGGCCCGGGCGATGGGAGTGCTCACTCGCCGGCGGCTCCCGGAGACCGGGTCCGCCTGATACCCGGCCAGTTCCCGGCCGGGACGGTCGTCTCCAGGCCGGCCAGGCAGGGCTCGGCCAGGCGGCGCCGCCGCGCCGAGGTGATCCGGCCCTCGGGGTCGCGCCGACGGCAGACCGACCCGGTGGCTCCTGTCAGGCGTTGTGGGCGACCCGGCCGCTCAGGTCCTGCCAGACCTTGTCGACCTGAGCCTCCAGGTCGTCCAGCGACCCCTCGTTGCGGATGACGATGTCGGCGATCTTCAGCCGGTCCTCCCGGGATGCCTGGGCGGCGATCCGGGCGCGGGCGTCCTCCTCCCGCATGCCGCGGAACCGCTGCAGACGCTCCAGCCGCACGTCGTCCGGCGTGTCCACCACGATCACCACGTCGTACAGGGGGGCCAGGTTGTTCTCGGCCAGCAGCGGCACGTCATAGACGACGACCGCGTCGTCCGGGGCCTCCCGCTGGAGCCGCTCGCTGCGCTCGCCCACCTTGGGGTGGACGATGCCGTTGAGGATCTTCAGCTTCTCGGCGTCGGCGAAGACGATCGCGCCGAGCCGTTCCCGGTCGAGGCTGCCGTCGGGACGGAGCACGTCCTCGCCGAACGCCTCGACGATCTCCGCGAGCCCGGGGGTGCCCGGCTCGACGACCTCTCTGGCGATCTTGTCCGCGTCGACGACGACCGCGCCGCGGGCCGCGAGCAGCCGCGCCACCTCGCTCTTGCCCGAACCTATGCCGCCGGTGAGCCCAACTTTCAGCACGTGCCGCAGCCTATCGGGCCGGCTGATGCCGGGGCTCCCGGCGCAGGTGGACCAGGGTCAGGTGGTCCTGCACCCGCTCGCGCTGGGTCTCCCGATAGCCGAGGCGGCGGTAGAGCCGCAGGTTGCCGCCCGACAGATGGCCCGTGAACAGGTCGAAGGCCGTCGCCGTGGGCACGGCCTCGTGCATCGCGGCCAGCAGCGCGCTGCCGATCCCCTGCCCCTGCCGGTCGGGCGCGACCACGAGCCGGCCCACGAGGCAGGTCGAGCCGGACATCTGGCCCCGGACCGCGCCGACCAGCCGCCCGCCGTCCATCGCCTTGAGCACGACCGCCGTCTCGATCACCGTACGCACCTGGTCGAGCGACTCGACGAGCGGCGCGATGAACGGGTCGCCGTAGAGCTGCGCCTCGGTGACGTACGCCGCCCGCTGCAGGGTGAGGATCTCCCCCGCGTCCACGGGCAGGGCCCTCGTGATCTCCACCACGAGGGCCACCCTATCGGCACGCCCCGCTCCGCAGGGCCGGGCACCCGGACGTCACTCGCCGCGCACCGCGTATCGCAGGATCACGTTGTCCGAGCCGTCGCCGCGCCGGGTCTCCAGGAGCCGCAGCGGCGGCACCGGCCCGGCGCTCTCGATCACGGGACCCATCCTGCCGCCCATCGGGGCGAGGCGTCCCCCCCGCATGGGAAAACCGCCCGGACATGGCGAAAGGCCCCGCCGAAGCGGGGCCTTTCGTGATGCTGTGGAGGACTGGCCGTTGACCTCCGGTCAGAAGAGACCGGGTGTCAGCTCTGGCCGCCCGCCAGCTTCTCACGCAGGGCCGCGAGGGCCTCGTCGGAGGCGAGGGCGCCGCCGCCGGACTGCGTGCTGGTCTCGCCGCTGTAGGACGACGGAGCGGCCTCGCTGGCCGCCGCCTCCTCCTGGCGGGCCTTCTCGATCTGCGAGCGGTGCGCCTCGAAGCGGGCCTGGGCCTCGGCGTACTGCCGCTCCCACTCCTCACGCTGCTTGTCGAAGCCCTCGAGCCACTCGCCGGTCTCGGCGTCGAAGCCCTCGGGGTAGATGTAGTTGCCCTGCTCGTCGTAGGTCGCCGCCATGCCGTACAGCGTGGGGTCGAACTCGACCTCGGCGCCGACACCCTCGTTGGCCTGCTTGAGGGACAGCGAGATGCGGCGGCGGTCCAGGTCGATGTCGATGATCTTCACGAAGATCTCGTCGCCGACCTGCACGACCTGCTCCGGGATCTCCACGTGGCGCTCGGCCAGCTCGGAGATGTGGACCAGGCCCTCGATGCCCTCCTCGACCCGGACGAAGGCACCGAACGGCACCAGCTTGGTGACGCGGCCGGGCACGACCTGACCGATCTGGTGGGTCCGGGCGAACTGCTGCCACGGGTCCTCCTGCGTCGCCTTGAGCGACAGCGAGACCCGCTCGCGCTCCATGTCGACGTCGAGAACCTCGACCGTGACCTCCTGGCCGACCTCGACGACCTCGGACGGGTGGTCGATGTGCTTCCAGGACAGCTCGGACACGTGCACCAGGCCGTCGACGCCGCCGAGGTCCACGAACGCACCGAAGTTGACGATCGAGGAGACGACGCCCTTGCGGACCTGGCCCTTCTGCAGGGTGTTGAGGAACGTCTGGCGGACCTCGGACTGCGTCTGCTCCAGCCAGGCACGGCGGGACAGGACCACGTTGTTGCGGTTCTTGTCCAGCTCGATGATCTTGGCCTCGAGCTCGCGCCCGACGTACGGCTGAAGGTCGCGGACGCGGCGCATCTCCACCAGGGAGGCGGGGAGGAAGCCGCGCAGACCGATGTCGAGGATCAGGCCACCCTTGACGACCTCGATGACCGTGCCGGTGACGATGCCGTCCTCGTCCTTGATCTTCTCGATCGTGCCCCAGGCGCGCTCGTACTGGGCGCGCTTCTTGGACAGGATGAGGCGGCCTTCCTTGTCCTCCTTCTGGAGGACCAGGGCCTCGACGTGCTCTCCGACCTCGACGACCTCGGCCGGGTCGACATCGTGCTTGATCGAGAGCTCGCGCGACGGGATAACGCCCTCGGTCTTGTAGCCAATGTCGAGCAAGACCTCGTCTCGATCGACCTTGACAACGGTGCCTTCAACGATGTCCCCATCGTTGAAGTACTTGATGGTCTCGTCGATCGCGGCGAGGAAGGCCTCCTCGGAACCGATGTCGTTGACCGCTACCTGCGGGGTGCTCGAGGTGGCCTCAGTGCTGCTCGTCATGTGTGGAATTGCTCCGAACCGGACAGATGTCGTTGTGACAGAAGCGCGGCGGGCCGTTTTTCGTTCACCGGATGATGCTGCTTTCCTGGTAGCCACCAGATGACCGAGCGCGAGCCCGCTCCGTCCGTGACGCGCGCGAGCCCACAGCGCAGCGATCAGCATATGAGACGGAGCGAGCCGGGTCAATCCGAGGCAACCAGGCGAACGGCTAGTAGGTGATCACCGACTTCGCGCGGGACGGCGAGAGCGTTGCCCGGAGTTTACGCGGCACCGAGACTCGGGCCGGATCCCCATCCGACGTATAACGCTCTCCTGGGTGTTTGTCGAGCCAATCCAGCCAGTAGGTCGTGCACCAGCGCCGGCATTCGCCGTGTTTTCCGTTGGACTGGATCCTCGGGATCGCGTAGCGCGGGAAACTTTTCGCGTAGGGCGAAACCGTGGGCTCCGCCCCGGCGAGGAAGACGGCGTCGAAGCGGTAGCGGGTGCCGTCCCAGGTGCCGTCGTGCGCCTTGCTCCGTTTCCTCGGCATCGACCCGTACGGCAGCGCGAAGGTCGTCGAGGCCGGCACGCCGATCTTCTTCAGCAGCCGCTGCTGCCGCACGATCTGCTCGGCGACCTTCTTGTTCGAAAGCCTGCGGAGATCGGGATGGGAGTAGGTGTGGTTGGCCACCTCGAAGCCGTGGTCGAGCAGCCACTTCACCGCCTGTTTCTGCTGCTCGCGGTCCCGCAGGCCGAAGGGGTCGTGGTTGACGTAGAAGGTGGCGGCAGGCCGGAAGGTCGGAAACTTCGCCGCGACCTCGAAGATGATGCCGACGACCGTGTCGTTCTTCGGCATGCCGTTCTTGTCCAGGGCGAAGTGGCTGGGATGACCGTCGTCGAAGGTCAGGACGACGGGATGGGCCCCGGCCGGGATGTCGATCTTCCTTGCCACCAGCTCGGCCGCGGTGATCGGCACGTAGCCGTCCTTGGCCAGGCGCTCCAGCTCCTTGCGGAGCTGGGCGGGAGTCCGGTCGATGGACGCCAGCCGCTTGGGCAGGATGCGGTGATACATGATCACCGGCACCAGGCCGGCCTCGTTCGCCTTGACCTTCCTGGCCGACGCGGCGGTCGCCTTCGGCGGTGCCGCACTGGGCTTGGGCGACGGCGACCTCGGCTGCGCCGGCCGCGCCTGCGGCCGTTCCTCGCCCGTGGACCGGGGTAACAGCACGAGCACGGCAAGACCGATCACGACGACGACGACATTCACGATCGCCGTCATCCGGGCAAGGTTGCGCACAGTTATTTGACCTTACTGCCCGGCGTGTCCGCATTCGCGTGTGTTGCAATTTTCCTGTGGACTGGAGCCTGCGTGCCTGCGGACGGCACGGGCACGTCACCTACGCGCCGGACGAGGAGGCGCTGCGAAGCCGCCTGCGCGCCGACACCGCGCTGGGCGAGGCGTGGCGCTGCCTGCGCTGCGGCGACTTCACCCTGGGCCCGCCGCGCGGGGCCGGACCGGCCCGCGACGCGCCCGTCGTGCTGCGCGGCCGGGCGCTGCGGGACGCCGCCGTGCTACGGCTGATCGCCGTCTTCCGCTGGGCCAAGGCGCTGCTCGTGATCGCGGGAGCCTACGGCGTGTGGCGGTTCCGGGCCCACCACGACGCCGTACGGCGGGCGTTCGACCAGGACCTCCCGCTGGTCCAGCCGCTGGCCCGCAAACTCGGGTGGAACCTCGACCACTCGGGCGTGGTGCACACGCTGCGGACCGCGCTGGGCGCGCGGACCACGACCCTCACCTGGATCTGCCTCGCCCTGCTCGTCCTCGCGGCCCTGCTGCTGACCGAGGGCATCGGGCTGTGGCTGCTGAAGCGATGGGGCGAGTACTTCTCGGTGGTCGTCACCTCGGCGTTCATCCCGGTGGAGATCTACGAGATCGCCGAGAAGGCGAGCCCGTTCCGGATCGTGATCCTCCTGATCAACATCGCGGCCGTGCTGTACATCGCGCTGAGCAAGCGCCTGTTCGGGCTACGCGGCGGGCGGGCGGCGTACGAGACCGAGCGGCACGAGACCAGCCTGCTGGAGGTCGAGCAGGCGGGCCTGGCCCTGGCCGGGCGCGACCGCAGGCGCACCCGCCCCACCGGCCATCCCTGACCCGTCGCCCACCCTGAGCCGTCGCCCACCCTGAGCCGTCGGCCGCCCTGACCCGTCGGCCACAGGGCCGGCCCCGCTTCGACCAGCGCGCGGCGAACCCTGCCGCCCGGTAGACGGCGCAGTCCGCCCGGCCCTGCGCGCCGGGCGCGCGAGAGCGCCCGGAATGCCGTGGTCATCGCCCCTGCCCCCTGTAAGACGGCCCGGGAGGACAGCCCGGTTCGCGGGGTGCGGGAGCGCGCGGGCGCGTGCCCGGGCCGTGGGTCAGTGGCCGGCGTCCTCCCAGGTGGTGCCGACGCCCACGCTGACCTCCAGCGGCACGCTCAGGTCGTAGGCCCGGCCCATCTGCGTGCGCACGACCTCGGTCAGCTCCTCCAGCTCGCCCGGCGCGACCTCGAACACGAGCTCGTCGTGGACCTGGAGCAGCATGCGGGAGCGCATGCCCTCGATCGCCTTCTGCACGTTGAGCATGGCGACCTTGATGATGTCGGCGGCCGAGCCCTGGATGGGCGCGTTGAGCGCCATCCGCTCGGCCATCTCCCGGCGCTGCCGGTTGTCGCTGGTCAGGTCGGGCAGGTAGCGGCGGCGGCCGAGGATGGTCTCGGTGTAGCCGTCCTTGCGGGCCTGGGCGACGATCGACTCCAGGTAGTCGCGGACGCCGCCGAACTCCTCGAAGTATTCCTCCTTGAGCGCCCTGGCCTCCGCGACGGGGATGTTGAGCTGCCCCGACAGCCCGAAGTCGGACAGGCCGTAGGCCAGGCCGTAGTTCATGGCCTTGATCCGGGCGCGCAGCTCGGCGTCGACCTGCTCCGGGGGCAGGTCGAAGACGCGGGACGCGGTGGCCTGGTGGAAGTCGTGGCCCGACTCGAAGGCCGCGATCAGCGACTCGTCCCCGGACAGGTGGGCCATGATCCGCAGCTCGATCTGGCTGTAGTCGGCCGTCAGCAGCGTCTCGTAGCCCTCCCCGACCACGAAGCCCTTGCGGATGCGACGGCCCTCGACCGTGCGGATCGGGATGTTCTGCAGGTTGGGCTTCTCGCTCGACAGCCGCCCGGTGGCCGCCACGATCTGGTTGAAGGTGGTGTGGATCCGCCCGTCGTCGGCGATCTCCTTGATCAGGCCCTCGACCGTGGTGCGCAGCTTGGTCTGGTCGCGGTGGCGCAGCAGGATCACCGGCAGCTCGTTGTCGGTCTGCTGGGCCAGCCAGGCGAGCGCGTCGGCGTCGGTCGTGTAGCCCGTCTTGATCTTCTTGGTCTTGGGCAGGCCGAGCTTGCCGAACAAAATCTCCTGCAGCTGCTTGGGCGAGCCGAGGTTGAACTGCTCGCCCACCACCTGGTGGGCGGCCTCGACCGCCTGCTTGACGGCCGCGCCGAACTCGGCCTCCAGCGCCGCGAAGTATTGCCGGTCGGCGGCGATGCCTGCCCGCTCCATCTGGGCCAGCACCCGCACCAGCGGGAGCTCGACCTCGGTCACCAGCCGGGTGCCGCCGCGCTGGGACAGGTGGGCCTCCAGCGCGTCGGCCAGGTCGCGCACGGCCTGGGCGCGCAGCGCGAGGTCGCGGGCCGCGCCCTCGTCGGCGTCCTCGAACAGGGAGGTCTGCCCGCCGGGCGCGGACTCCGCCCGAAGCTCGCGGTGGAGATAGCGCAGGACCAGGTCGTCGAGCGGGAACGACCGCTGCCCCGGCATCGCCAGGTATGCGGCGAGCGCCGTGTCGCAGGTGAGCCCGCGCAGGTCGTGCCCGTGGGCCCACAGCCCGAGCAGCGGCCCCTTGGCGTCGTGCACGGCCTTCGGCCGCTTCTCGTCGGCCAGCCAGGCGTGCAGCGCCGCCTCGTCCTCCTCGGTGAGGCGCGTGGGGTCGAGGTAGGCGGCGCCGCCTGGCGAGGCGATCGCCAGGCCGTCGATCCGCCCGGTGCCGCTGCCGTACGTGCCCTGGAAGGCCAGCCCGGCGCGGTCCTCGGGGAGGGCGGCCAGCCAGCCGGCCACCTGGCCGGGTTCGAGTACGGTCACTTCGAGCTCGAAGCCCTCGCCCGCCTCCGGCTCGGTGGTGCCGAGGGTCTTGAACAGGCGCTCGCGCAGCTCTCCGCGGATCTGCACCGCGTCGAGGAGCTTGTTGACCTCCTCGCGGTCCCACAGGCCCATGGTGAGCGCGGACGGCTCCACGTCGACCGGGGCGTCGCGCCGCAGCTCGGTCAGCATCCGGTTGTGGATCACCTGGCCGAGGTGCTCGCGGAGCTTCTCGCCGACCTTGCCCTTCACCTCGTCGGCCCGCCGGACCAGCTCGTCGAGCGAGCCGTACTCCACGATCCACTTGGTGGCGGTCTTCTCCCCCACGCTCGGGATGCTCGGCAGGTTGTCGCTCGGGTCGCCGCGCAGGGCCGCGAAGTCCGGATACTGCGCCGGGGTGAGGCCGTACTTCTCCTTGACGGCCTCGGGGGTGAAGCGGGTCATGTCGCTGATGCCCCGCCGGGTCATGAGCACCGTGATGTTGTCGTTCACGAGCTGGAGCGCGTCGCGGTCGCCGGTCACGATGAGCACGTTCATGCTTTCGGCCGAGGCCCGGGTCGCCAGCGTCGCGATCAGGTCGTCCGCCTCGAAGCCGGCCACGGACAGGCGCGGGATGCGCAGCGCGTCGAGCAGCTCGAAGATGAGCTGCATCTGGCCGCGGAAGTCCTCGGGAGTCTCCGCCCTGTTGGCCTTGTAGCCGTCGTACGCCTCGTGCCTGAAGGTCGGCTCGCTCCGGTCGAAGCACACCGCGACGTGACTCGGCTGCTCGTCACGCAGGATGTTGGCCAGCATCGACGTGAAGCCGTACACCGCCTCGGTGTGCTGACCATCGGTGGTCATGAGGTTCGCGTCCTTCAACGCGTAGAACGCGCGATAAGCAAGGGAATGCCCGTCCAGGAGCAGCAGACACGGACGGGTGGGGGTCGCTTCACTCTTCGGCACATCCGCAGCCTAGTCTCCCTGTACGACAGAAAACCCGTGCTCTTCCCACAGGAGGCGTCCCCTTGACCTTGACGAATCCCGAGGAGTTCGTGGCGTTCATGAACGCGCCCGGGGACCACCTGCACCGGCGGATGGGGCTCGAGATCCTGGAGGCCAGCGCCGAGCGGGTGGTCGGCCGGATGCCCGTCAAGGGCAACACGCAGCCGTACGGGCTGCTGCACGGCGGCGCGTCCTGTGTGCTTGCCGAGACCCTCGGCTCGACCGGCGCCGCCCTGCACGCGGGCCCGGGCAGGATCGCCGTCGGCATCGAGATCAACGCCACCCACCACCGCTCCGCCACCTCGGGACACGTCACCGCCGTGGCCACCCGTGTGCACGGCGGGCGCACGCTCGCGACGTACGTCATCGAGATCACCGACGACGAGGGCCGGGCGGTGTGCACGGCCCGTCTGACCTGCATGCTCAAGGACGCCTCCTGAGGCCGCCGGGCTCGCGGGGCACGCCCGCCCGCGGGCCGGCCGGGCAAGAACCACGAAAAACCCTTACGACGCATTGGGCCTCATAACGGAACGGCTTGCGACTCTCTTTGCACGGGGGTCGCTCCGGTCGCTACCGTTGTGGCTCCAGAGCCCGTGAGAAGACCGAGTAGACAACGTGCGGAGCCGGGGAAGCTGTGTACGGTCCCAAAGGTCCTTCTCACGGGCTCATGCTTTTCTCCGGCGCCGATCCCCCGACTCCTACAGCAGTGATCCTCCAGTTGACTCCTTACATGCCCTGACCTGCGAAGCCTTTCTCACGTCAGTGACACACCATGGTCACCAATTGGTGACGAACAACCCGGAAACGGGCGTCTCAGGCTTATGCTCCGGCCACAACATCGCAGCAACCTGGACGATGTTGCGCGTCCGCAGTGGGGGCACGACCCCGCCAAGACCTGAACCAGAGGGAGCACCATTGCGCAGAGCCGTGATCGCGTTCACGGCCTTCCTGGGTGGACTCGTATTTCTCCTCTCCTCCCCCGCCTGGGCGGACGGGGAGGCGTTGAAGGGCACACTCCAAAACCAAGGCCAGCCGGTGAACGGCGTGAAGATCAGCGTGGCAGGCGAAGACGGCAAACCCGTCGGAGACGCCACCACAGGTGCGGACGGCAAGTGGGAGGTGCCGGTCCCCCAGGCGGGCACATATAAGGTCACACTCGACGAGTCGACCCTCCCGCAGGGGGTCGCGCTGAAGTTCAAGGACCGGGCCACCCTGAACGTCCAGGTCTATGAGGGAAGCGAGCGCAACGTCCTGTTCGCCCTCGCCCCCGCGGGCCAGCCGGGCGAGGCCGCCGCGGAGTCCTCGTCGGGCGCCTCCTCCTTCTGGGACCGGGTCGCGCAGCTCACCTTCGAGGGCTTCAACCTCGGGCTCATCATCGCCCTGGCGGCCATGGGCCTGTCCCTGGTGTTCGGCACCACCGGGCTCACCAACTTCGCCCACGGCGAGTTGCTCACGTTCGGCGCGATGTGCGCCTACTTCTTCAACGTCGTCCTGGGAATCCCGCTCGTCCTGGCCGCGGTGATCTCCGTGGTGATCGGCGGAGCCTTCGGATACACCCAGGACCGGTTCTTCTGGGGAGTGCTGCGCAAGCGCGGCAGCAGCCTGGTCGCGATGATGATCATCTCGATCGGCCTGGCACTGTTCCTCCGCTACGTCTTCCTGTTCTTCTTCGGCGGCGAGGGCGCTCCGTACGCGGACTACAACGCCCAGCCGGGCATCCAGGTGGGCCCGATCTCCGCCGCGCCGAAGAACTTCATCGCGATGGGCATCGAGCTCGCGGTGCTCGTGATCGTCGGGCTCGCGCTCCTCAAGACCCGCATCGGCAAGGCGGCCAGGGCCGTCGCCGACAACCCCGCGCTGGCGGCCTCCTCCGGCATCAACGTCGACGGCGTCATCCGGATCATCTGGACCGTCGGCGGCGCCATCGCGTCGCTCGCGGGCGTGATGCTCGGCCTGTCGCAGAACGTCAGCTACCAGATGGGCTTCCAGATCCTGCTGCTCGTCTTCGCGGGAGTCACCCTCGGCGGCCTCGGCACCGCCTTCGGCGCCCTCGTCGGCTCCATCGTCGTCGGTCTGTTCATCCAGCTGTCCACCGTCGTGGTGCCGACCGAGCTGAAGACCGTCGGCGCGCTGCTGGTGCTCATCCTCGTCATGCTCTTCCGGCCGCAGGGCATTCTCGGCCGGCGCGAGCGCATCGGCTGATCGGAGACCACACGTGGACTGGAACACCATTTTCGTCACCACGGTCAAGGCCTCGATCGGCCTGGAGACCGTCGTCTACGCGCTCGCCGCGATCGGCGTCAACATCCAGTTCGGCTACGCCGGGCTGCTCAACTTCGGCCAGGCGGCCTTCCTCGGCGTCGCCGCGTACGGCATGGCCGTCACCGTGGCCACCTTCCACCTGCCGTTCTGGCTCGGCATCCTGATCGGCCTGGCGGCCACCATCGTGCTGGCCTTCCTGCTGGGCATCCCCACCCTGCGGCTGCGCGCCGACTATCTCGCCATCGTCACCATCGCGGCGGCCGAGATCGTCCGGCTCGTCTTCAGATCGGTCCAGTTCAGCAGCGTCTTCGGCGGCTCGGACGGCCGGCAGAACTTCTCCGGCGACTTCTTCGCGATGAACC
Source organism: Microbispora sp. CL1-1 (assembly GCF_012034195.1). NCBI lineage: Bacteria > Bacillati > Actinomycetota > Actinomycetes > Streptosporangiales > Streptosporangiaceae > Microbispora > Microbispora sp. CL1-1. The sequence continues at coordinate 431,352 of NZ_JAATEK010000001.1, read as the reverse complement.
CCTACTCCCCCGGCACGTACGGCATCGGCCCGATCAGCTTCAACGAGCGGGTGACGTGGGTGCTGACCGTCGGCTGGGTGCTCATCGCGATCGCCTGCGGGCTGGTCTACCTGCTCATGAAGAGCCCGTGGGGCCGCGTGCTCAAGGCCATCCGCGAGGACGAGGACGCCGTGCGCAGCCTCGGCAAGAACGTCTTCTCCTACAAGATGCAGGCGCTCGTGCTCGGCGGCGTGATCGGCTGCTTCGGCGGCTTCCTGTTCGCGCTCGGCCAGGCGTCGGTGCAGCCCGACCTGTTCAGCACGGAGTTCACCTTCTACGCGTACACGATCGTGATCCTCGGCGGCGCGGCCCGCGTCTTCAGCCCCGTCGTCGGCGCCGCGATCTTCTGGGTGCTGCTGGTCTTCGTCGGCAACACCCTCAGCGAGGCCGTGAGCGCCGGGCTGCTGCCCTCGTTGTTCACCGTGAACAACATCGGCGCGGTCCGCTTCATGCTGGTCGGCCTCGGCCTGATGCTCCTGCTCATCTTCCGGCCACAGGGCATCTTCGGTGACAAGAGGGAGATCGCGCTCGATGCACGCTGACACCACCCAGAGCAGGAAAGCGGCGGCGGTGGCCGCCTTCGCGGGCCTCGACCGCGAGCCCGGCGTGCCCAAGCCCGACCCCATCCTCGTCGTCGACAAGGTCGTACGCCGGTTCGGCGGCCTCACCGCCGTCGACGTCGACCACGTCGAGGTCCAGCGCGGGTCGATCACCGCGCTGATCGGGCCGAACGGCGCGGGCAAGACCACGTTCTTCAACCAGCTCACCGGCTTCGACAGCGCCGACGAGGGGTCCTGGACGTTCAACGGCAAGCAGCTCAAGGGCATGCCCGCCCACCGGGTGGCCCGTGCGGGCATGGTCCGCACGTTCCAGCTCACCAAGGCCCTGTCGAAGCTCACCGTGATGGAGAACATGCGGCTCGGCGCGCAGAACCAGCTCGGCGAGAACTTCTTCCGCGCGCTGATCCCGGGCAGCTGGCGCCGCCAGGAGGACGAGATCACCGAGCGCGCCGAGGAACTGCTCGAGCGCTTCAAGCTCGCCGCCAAGCGCGACGACTTCGCCGGCTCGCTGTCGGGCGGCCAGCGCAAGCTGCTGGAGATGGCCCGGGCCCTGATGGTCGGCCCCGAGCTGGTGATGCTCGACGAGCCCATGGCGGGCGTGAACCCGGCCCTGACCCAGTCGCTCCTCGGGCACGTGAAGGACCTCCGTGAGGAGGGCATGACCGTGCTCTTCGTGGAGCACGACATGGACATGGTGCGCGACATCAGCGACTGGGTCATCGTGATGGCCCAGGGCGCGGTGATCGCGGAGGGGCCGCCGGACACCATCATGTCGGACCCGCGCGTGGTCGACGCCTACCTGGGCGCCCACCACGACGCGCCGATGTCCGCCGAGGAGTTCGAGGAGCAGCTGCAGGAGGCCGAGGCCGAGCTGGAGTCCGAGATCGAGGAGAAGGCATGACCGCCCCCACTCCGGAAAACCCCGCGGAGCCGGACCGCGACGCCGCGGCGGGCGAGGCCGGCGAGCCCACGCCGGTCGCGGCCGCGGAGGAGGACGACGCGGCCGTCTCGCGTGCGGCCGTCGTCGACCGCTCCGACCACCTCGCCGGAGCCGAGAACGCGCTGCTGCGGGCCGACGAGCTGTACGCCGGCTACATCCCCGGCGTCAACATCCTCAACGGCGCCGACCTGTACGTGAAGAAGGGCGAGCTGATCGGCATCATCGGCCCGAACGGCGCCGGCAAGTCGACCCTGCTGAAGACCCTCTTCGGGCTCGTGCCGGTGCGCAGCGGCACGGTCACCCTGAACGGCGAGGACATCACCAGCCTCAAGGCCCACTCGCTGGTGGCCCGCGGGGTCGGCTACGTCCCGCAGACGAACAACGTCTTCCCCAGCCTCACCATCGAGGAGAACCTGGAGATGGGCGCCTTCCAGGTGCCCGGCAAGTTCAAGGAGCGGTTCGAGTTCGTCTGCGAGATCTTCCCCGCCCTCCGGGAGCGCCGCAAGCAGCGGGCCGGCTCGCTGTCCGGCGGTGAGCGGCAGATGGTCGCCATGGGCCGGGCGCTCATGACCGAGCCGTCGGTGCTGCTGCTGGACGAGCCGTCCGCGGGTCTGTCGCCCAAGCTGCAGGACCTGGTCTTCATCCAGGCCCAGCAGATCAACAAGGCCGGTGTCACCGTGATCATGGTGGAGCAGAACGCGCGGCGCTGCCTGCAGATCTGCCACCGTGGCTACGTGCTCGACCAGGGCCGCAACGCCTACATGGCCAGCGGCCGCGACCTGATCAACGACCCGAAGGTCATCCAGCTCTACCTGGGCACGCTCGCCAAGGCCTGAGCCGGCTCGCCACGAGGGCCCCGGCGGACGCCGGGGCCCTCGTCGTACGTCTGTGACCTTTTTTCCACCACATCGGCAACATGCAGGGGAACAATGTTCGGTATGACCCGAATCCCCCTCCGCACCGCACTGGTCGTCTCGGCGCTCGCGGTGGGCCTCGCCGCCTGCCAGTCGGCGTCCTCCGAACCCGGAGCCTCTCCGGACTCCGTCTCGTCCCTGGGGACCGCGTCCGGGAAGACGACCGGCGCGGTCTACGTCACCGGCGCGAAGGCCGACGACGACCCCTGCGCCCGCGTGGTGTCCGCCATCGGCTACCTGGGGCTGTCGCTGCTGCCGGCCGGGCAGGAGGAGGCCCAGCACTGGGACGGGGACGTACGCGGCCGCTTCGGCTATCTGCGCGGCACGCTGGCGATGTACGGCCCCCACCTGCCGGCCTCCGCCTCGGCCTCCGTCTCGGCCATCGACGGCGTCGCCGCGACCCTGTCGCGGGCCGACACGGCCGGCTCGGAGCGTACGGACCTGCTGCGCCGGTATCGCAAGGCGTCCGCCGCCGTCCTCACCGCCTGCGGCCGTTCCTGAGCCGCCACGGCGAGACGCCCCGCGACCGGCCGGCCGTCCTTCACGGCCCGCGGGTCCCGGGCACGCGGAAAGGGCCCGCTCCAGACGGAGCGGGCCCTTCGTGTGTCCGCGATCAGCCGGCGATCTTGCCGGTGTTGAAGGCGATGTTCTTGTTGGTGTTGTCGGGGCCGTACTCGTAGATGCCGATCGTCGCCTCGGCCGGGTCACCGGCCTCGTTGAACTCGATCGGGCCGGACGCGCCGTCGTAGTCGATGTCCTTGCCCGCCGCCAGCAGGTCGTTGCAGGACTTGAAGTCCTTGCACTTCTCGCCGCCGGTGGAGACCTCCTGCAGGTGGGCCGCGATGTCCGCGGGCGCGTCGCTCTTGGCGGCGACCGCCGCGAGCGCGGTCAGGATGGTCGCGTCATACGACTCGGGACCGTAGTTGAAGTCCTTGAGGTTCGGGTCGACGCTCAGCAGCTTGGCCTTGAAGTCGTCCGAGACCTGAGCGCCCGGCTGGGTGCCCTTGGCGCCGTCGAGCGTGCCCTTGGGGAAGCCGTCCTTGCCCGTGCCGTAGTTGGACAGGTTGCCGTCGACGAAGTAGTACTTCACCTTCTTGGCGGTCAGGCCCTGCTTGACGAGCTCAGGAATGATCTTCTTGGTCTCGTCGAAGCCGATCAGCGCCACGGCCTTCGGGTTGGCTTCCTTGATCTTGGCGACGTCCGCCGAGTAGTCGGCCGCCTTCGGGTCGTAGATGACCTTCTCCACGACCTGGCCGCCGCCGCCCTCGACCGCCTTCTGCACGTTGTCGGCGAGGCCGGTGCCGTACGCGTCCTGGAGGGCCAGGATGCCGACCGTGTCGTTGCCGTCGGCGAGGATCAGGTCGCCGAGGACACGGCCCTGCAGCACGTCCGGCGGAGCCGTACGGAAGTACAGACCCTTGTCGTTGTAGGTCGTGAACTGGTCCGAGGTGTTCGCCGGCGAGATCTGGACGACGCCCGCACCGGTGATCTTGTCGATGACCGACAGCGACACCGAGGACGAGGCGGCGCCGATGACCACGTCGGCCTTCTGCTGCAGCAACTTGTCGACAGACTGGGACGCAATGTTGGTCGAGGTGTCGCCCGAGTCCGTGTCGATCTGCGTCACCGGCTTGCCGAGAACACCACCGGCGTCGTTGATCTCCTTGACCGCCAGCCCGACACCCGCGAACTCCGGCGGGCCGAGGAAGGCGAGCGAGCCGGTCTGCGGCAGCAACGTGCCGACGGTGAGAACGCCATCGCCCTGGGCGGTGGCGGCAGCGGGCGCCGAGGACTCGGCAGCCGGCGCCGAGGAAGCCGGCGCGGCGCTGTCCTCACCACCGCCACAGGCCGTCAGCGCGAGGCTGGCGGCCGCGGCGACGGCCAGCGCCCGCCCGAGGGGGGCAATGCGGATCATGAAGCATCTCCTTCATCCAGGCCCGGGAATCGTCAGCGCTGCCGACTGGTCCCGATCGAATGGCTGAAAGGTACATAGCCGCGGCAAGCCCCGACCAGGGATGCATCAGAACTGTCCGCACTTGGATGCGGAGTCGTAATAACTCCTCAACTTAGCGGGACGGCCCCTGACCAGGAGTCTTCCGAACCGCGCTCCGCAGGGCGTGATCAGGCGGGCGGCTGGGCCTCGCCGCCGTTCCCGCTGACCACGATCTGGGCCACCTGGCGCATGCTCATCCGCCGGTCCATGGACGCCTTCTGGATCCACCGGAAGGCCTGCGGCTCCGTCCACCCGTGCTGGGCCATGAGCAGGCCCTTGGCCCGCTCCACGAGCTTCCTGGTCTCCAGCCGCTCCGACAGCGTGGAGACCTCCTTCTCCAGCGCGGCGATCTCCTCGTGCCTGCTCACCGCCATCTCGATGGCCGGAACCAGGTCGCCCTTCGTGAACGGCTTGACCAGGTAGGCCATCGCGCCCGCGTCCCTGGCCCGCTCGACCAGGTCGCGCTGCGAGAACGCGGTGAGAATGAGGCACGGCGCGATGCGTTCCGAGACGATGCGCTCGGCCGCGGAGATCCCGTCCAGCACGGGCATCTTCACGTCGAGGATCACCAGGTCAGGGCGGAGCTCCACGGCGAGTTTCACCGCCGTCTCACCGTCGCCGGCCTCGCCGACCACGGCGTAACCGTCCTCTTCGAGCATCTCCTTCAGGTCGAGGCGGATCAGCGCCTCGTCTTCCGCGATCACCACTCGCCGCTGCGTACTCACGCACAAGAGGTTACCGACGTCCGCTACATTAGAACCACGTCAGGTGGAAGATGATCGACTGCCCGTCGATCACTCTAAACTTGGACATATCGGGACATAGTCCGATAAAAGCGCCGGAATGATGGAATGGCAGACATAGACGCCTCAAAAGCGTCCGCCTGAAAGGGCGTGCGGGTTCGAATCCCGCTTCCGGCACCAAGAGTCACGGCCGGAAACCGGTGGCCACGTCCGGCATCGTCGCGCGCCCGTGTAACCGGCACGTCCGATACGGGAAATCAGGTGCCGGGGAGGAGACGGACGGCGTCGAGGGCGAGGGACAGCTCGACGACGTCCAGGGGGCGGGCCAGCGACCGGCCGGTGAGCTGCTCGATGCGGCGCACGCGGTTGAAGACGGTGTTGCGGTGGCAGTAGAGTTCGGCCGCCGCCCGGACGGCCGACCCCTCGCAGCGCAGCCACGCCTCCAGCGTCGCGAGCAGCACGCCGCCGTCGGACGAGGCGATGATCGGGCCGAGGACGCCGCCCGCGAGGTGACCGGCCAGCTCCGGCTGGCAGACCACCAGGGCGGCGGGCAGCCGCTGATCCAGCCGCGCGATCTCCGGCCCGGTCCCCGAGCAGGTGCGCATGGCCACCTCCGCCAGGCGGCGGGCCGTGCCGAGGTCGGCGAGGCTCTCCACCACCGGGCTGACGCCGGCGCTCGCGAAGACGACCGGCGTGATCGCCGCCACCAGGTCGTCCAGCTCCCGGTCGCCGAGGTGCACCACCGCCATCTCCAGGTCAGGGCGCATGCGCCACAGGAACCGCAGCCCGCCGATCTCGTCGGGGCGGTGCACGCGGTCGGGCTGCGCGGGCAGCCGCGTTGTGACGACCGCATAGCGGCCGTGCTCCGGCAGGCCGAGGGCGCCCGCCGCCACGCCCGCCACGGCCGGGTCGGCGCGGCCCTCCAGGAGGGCGTCGAGCATGGCGTTGACACGCTGGTTGGTCCGGCCGAGCAGCTCGTTCTCCCGGCGGCGGTAGGCGTCGGCCGCAGCCACGGCCTGGCGGTCGATGGCGTGCCAGACGTGGGTGGCGCTGCGCAGCAGGGCGGGCAGCCGTTCCTGGCCCTGGTCGCCGATGATGTCGATGACGCCGTTCCAGGTGACCTGCGCGGCCAGGCGGTAGCTGCGCATGAGCGAGTCGAGCGGCAGCCCGAACTCGGCCCGCCTGCGCCCGACCGTCTGGGCGTACGCGACGTCGCGCCGTTCGTGCCGGGGCTGCAGGATCGCGGTGATGCCGACGCGCAGCCCCTCGTGGGTGCTCTTCCAGTGGTCCTCGAAGGGGACCGTCATGCGGTAGGCCTCGTCGCTTTCCCTGCCGCGCTTCACCAGCTCGTCGGCGAGCTCGGGCAGCCGTTCCAGCAGGCCTGCGGCGGAGGTCCGCAGCAGTTCCCGGACCTCGGCGTCCGTCCTGGACCTCATGCCCCGAATGTGCCAGCACACAGCGTCCGGAACAAGGTTCGGTTTTCGTTTCGTGATGCGGGATTGTGCTGGAGCACAGGGCGCGACGGGCGGGCATGGGCTGGGGTCCCGACTTGACGTCCGGCGCTGGACGGCCCTCGACCACGGTGGGTTGGGTGTGCCTTCATCGAAGTCACAGGAGGCGCGGATGTCTGGTGAGGCGGGCCCGGAGACCGACGGCCCGAGGATCGAGGGCCCGCGGATCGCGGACCCCGAGGAGACCGGTGGCCTCGATATCAGGGGCCTGGATGTGCGATACGGCCCCGTGCGCGCCCTGCGCGGCGTCCATCTGTCCGTGCCCGTGGGCACGGTGGCCGCGGTGCTCGGCGCGAACGGCGCGGGCAAGACGACGCTGCTGCGTGCCGTGTCGGGGACGCTGCGGTTCCACCGGGGCGCGATCACGTCGGGGACGGTCGCCTTCGGCGGATTCCGGCTCGACAGGGTGCCGGCCGCGGCGGTCGTACGGCGCGGCGTGGTCCAGGTGCCGGAGGGGCGACGGGTGTTCGCCCGCATGACGGTGGCCGAGAACCTCCGCGCCGGAGCGCTGGGCGTGCCGGGCAGGCGCGCGGCGGAGGGCCGCGAGCGGGTGTTCGAGCTCTTCCCGGTGCTGGCCGAGCGGGCCCACCAGCGGGCGGGCCTGCTGTCGGGCGGCGAGCAGCAGATGCTGGCGATCGGACGGGCGCTCATGGCCGGGCCGTCGCTGCTGCTGCTCGACGAGCCCACGCTCGGGCTGGCGCCGCTGATGGCGGCCCGGATCGCCGACACCGTGCGGCAGATCAACGCCCAGGGGACGTCGGTGCTGCTGGTGGAGCAGAACGCGGCCATGGCGCTCGCGCTGGCCGAGCGGGCGTACGTGCTGGAGGTCGGCGAGGTGGCGCTGTCGGGCCCGGCGGCGGACCTCGCGGCCAGCGACGAGGTGCGCCGCCGCTATCTCGGCGTCGGCACGCCCGAGACAGACCGACCGGTCGGTACCGGCCCCGGCCCTGCCCCAGACTCTGCGACCGGCTCCGCGACCGGCTCCGCCCGCGACTCTGCGACCGGCTCTGCCCGCGACTCTGCGACCGAGAAGCACGAGAGGACCAGGCTGGCGAGATGGACGGCATGACCCACCGCCGCGGCGAGCCGCGCGCGTACCCGGCGAGGCGGCGACGCATACCCCTGAGAAACCAACCGGTCGGTACGGTCGGCGGCGACGGCCCGGCGGAGCTCGTGGTCAGCGAGGTGACGGTGCGCTTCGCCGGGCTCACCGCCCTCGACGCGGTGAGCTTCACCGTGGCCCCCGGCAGCGTGCACGCGCTGATCGGCCCTAACGGCGCGGGCAAGTCCACCTGCTTCAACGTGCTGTCGGGCGTCTACCGCGCCACCTCGGGCAGCGTGCGCTTCGGCGGCGCCGAGCTGACGTCGCTGCGCCCGCACCAGGTGGCCGCGCTGGGCGTGGCGCGGACGTTCCAGAACATCGCCCTGTCGCCCCACCTGACGGTGCGCGACAACCTCATGCTCGGGCGGCACCGCCTGACCCGTGCCGGCTTCGTCTCGGCCGGCCTGCGGCTGCCCGCGGCCAGGCACGAGGCCGTACGGCACGGCGCGCGGGTGGCGGAGATCGCGGAGTTCGCGGGCGTCGGCGACGCGCTGTCCATCCCCGTGGGGCTGCTGCCGTACGGCGTGCAGAAGCGGGTGGAGCTGGCCCGCGCGCTGTGCATGGAGCCGCGGCTGCTCCTGCTGGACGAGCCGGTGGCGGGGATGAACGGCGGCGAGCGGCGCGAGATGGCCGGCCTCATCGAGTCGGTGCGCGAGAGCCTCGGCATCTCGATCCTGCTGGTCGAGCACGACATGGGCATGGTCATGCGGATCGCCGACGCGGTGACCGTGCTCGACTTCGGCAGGCGCATCGCCGACGGGCCACCCGAGGAGGTCCAGCGCGACCCCGAGGTGGTCCGCGCCTATCTCGGCGACTTCGGCCGCCCCTCCGATGAACGGGGGGAGGCGTGATGGCGGTCTTCCTGGAGCTGCTCGTCAACGGGATCTCGGTCGGGGCCGTGTACGCGCTGATCGCGCTCGGCTTCGTGGTGATCTTCAAGGCGACCGAGGTGGTCAACTTCACGCACGCGTCGCTGCTGCTGGCGGGCGGCTACGTGATCGCCCGGCTGCACCCGCTGATCGGGTTCTGGGCGGCGCTGGCGGCCGGGATCGCGGCGGCGGCGGTGGTCGGCGCGCTGGTGGAGTTCCTGATCCTGCGGCGGGCGCACGTCGGCTCGCGCGGTGTGCTGGCCATCGTCACGATCGGCGTGGACATCCTGCTCACGACCGAGCTCACCCGGCAGATCGGCACCGAGGTGCTCGCCCTCGGCGATCCATGGGGCGACCGGGTGCTGCACTTCGGGCCGGTCACGGTCGCCGAGACCCGTGTCGTGGCCCTCGTGGTCGCCGCCGCGCTGATCGTGGCGTTCCTGCTCGCCTTCAAGTTCACCGGCTGGGGCGTGGCGATGCGCGCCACGGCCGAGGACGCGGAGACCGCCGCGCTGATGGGCGTACGGCTCGGCCGCGTCTCGCTCAGCGCGTGGGCCGTCGCCGGGGCGCTGGCCGCGGTCGCGGCGATGTTCCTGTGCGTGTTCCCGACGCCGGGCCTCGACAGAGGGACGGCCGCGGCGGCGATGAAGGCGTTCCCCGCGGCCATCCTCGGCGGGCTCGACTCGACCACGGGCGCGCTGGCCGGCGGCCTGATCGTGGGCGTCACCGAAACGCTGATGAGCGGCTACCAGAGCGAGCTCGCCTTCCTGGGCCGCGGCATCGGCGACGCCGCGCCGTTCCTCGTGATGATCGTGATCCTGCTGCTGCGGCCCGCCGGGCTGTTCGGCACGAAGGAGCCGGCCCGTGTCTGAACCCACGCCCGACGCCGCCACGCCCGTACGCGACACGCCCCCGACGGCAGCGCCCCCGACAGCAGCGCCCCCGACAGCAGCGCCCGCACTAGAGACGCCCGCACCCGGCGCGTCCCGGTCCCGCCCGGCCGCGCCCAGGATCACCGCACGCGCCCTCCGGTCGGTGCTGCGTTCCCCGGCACGGACCCTCCGGTCCGTGCTGCGTTCCCCGGCACGGACCCTCCGGTCCGTGCTGTGGCTCGCGGTGGCCATGGTGGCCGTCGCGGTCCCCTTCTACCTGGAGGGGTTCTGGCTGCAGGCGGGGCTGTTCGCGATGTCCGCGGCGATCGGCGCGATCGGGATCAACCTGCTGACCGGGGCGACCGGGCAGCTCTCCCTGGGACACGCCTTCTTCCTCGCGGTCGGGGCGTACTCCTACGTCTCCCTGTCGACCGACCTGGGCCTCCCGACGCCGCTCGCGGCCGTGGCCGCGGTGATCGTCGCGGGCCTGTGCGGCGGCCTGTTCAGCCCGATCGCGGGCCGCCTCAAGGGCGCCTACCTGGGCATCGCCACGCTCGCCCTGATCTTCGTCGGCCAGCACATCCTGTTCAACGCCGAACCGGTGACCGGCGGCTTCAACGGACGGCCGGTGCCGCCGATGGAGCTGTTCGGCCTCGTCTTCGCCGACACTCCGGAGCTGGTGGTGCTGAACGTGCCGTTCGGTTCGCTCGAACGGCTGTGGTTCCTCGGGATCGCGCTGCTCGTGGGCGCGGCCGTGTTCGCCAGGGGCGTGCTGCGCGGCCGTCCCGGGCTGGCGATGAACACCATCAGAGACCACGAGATCGCCGCCGGGGTCATGGGCGTCCCCGTCGCCCGATACCGCGCGGGCGTGTTCGTCCTGTCGTCCATGTACGGCGGGCTCGCCGGGGTGCTGGTCGCCCTGGTCTTCCAGCAGGTCGTGCCGGACTACTTCGGCATGCTGCTGTCGCTCGACTACCTCGCGATGATCGTGATCGGCGGCCTGGGATCGGTCGCGGGAGCGGTCGCCGGGGCCGCGTTCGTCTCCCTGCTCCCCCAGCTGCTCACGCGCTACAGCGACGCCCTGCCGCTGGTGGCCGAGCCGGGTTCCGGCGGGGTCTCCCCCGCCGAGGCCGCGCGGATCCTCTACGGCGCCGCCGTCGTCGCGGTGGTGCTGTTCCTGCCCGGCGGTCTGGCCGGGCTCGCCACGCGGCTCGGCCGCGTTCGACTCAAGGAGCTCAGATGGGCAAAATCGGCACCCGCGCCGGCGTCGCGGCGTTAGCCCTGCTGTCCCTGGCCGTCTCATCGTGCGCGAGCGGCAAGGCCACGGGCGGAGGCGACGGCGCCGGGGCGGCGGCCGGCGGCGACGGGGTCAAGACCGGCCCCGGCGTCTCGGCCACCACGATCACCGTGAGCGCGCTCACCGACCTGACCGGTCCGTACGCGTCGTTCGGCAAGAGCCTGACGCAGGCACAGCAGCTGTACTTCGACCAGGTCAACGCCGCCGGCGGGGTCTGCGGCCGCAAGTACGAGCTGATCGTCCGCGACCACGGCTACGACACGCAGAAGGCCGTGGCGGCCTACACCGAGGTCGCGCCCAAGTCGGCGGCGATCCCCCAGTTCATCGGCTCCCCGATGATCACGGCGCTGAAGCAGCGCATCGACGGCGACAAGCTGCTCACGATCCCGATGGCATGGGCGACCACGCTGCTCGGAAGCCGGGCCATCCAGGTGACCGGCACGACGTACGACGTGGACATGATCAACGCCGTCGAGTTCCTCGTGAAGGAGAAGGGGATCACGTCCGGTGACAAGATCGGGCACCTCTACTTCGAGGGCGACTACGGCGAGAGCTCGCTCAACGGCTCGAAGTACGCCGCGGACAAGCTCGGCCTGCAGATCGTCGAGCAGAAGATCAAGGCGACCGACCAGGACATGAGCGCCCAGGTGGCGGCGTTCAAGGCGGCCGGGGTCAAGGCCGTGCTCGTCTCGGTGGGGCCCCGGCAGACGGCCTCGCTGGTCGGCGTGTCCCTGGCCAAGGGCATGGACGTGCCGTTCGTCGGCAGCAACTCGGCCTACTCTCCGCAGCTTCTCCCGACCCCGGCCGGGCCTGCCCTGCTGAAGGACTTCTACTACGTGTCGGCGGGGACGCCGGTCAGCGCCCAGAACCCGTCGATGCAGCGGCTGGTGGCCGACTACCAGGCGAAGTATCCCGGCGAGACCATCGACAGCGGCGTGCCCACCGGCTGGAGCGCGGCGATGATCGTGGACGAGGCGATGAAGAAGGCGTGCGAGGCCAAGGACCTCACCCGTGAGGGCGTCCTGACCGCGCACCGCACGCAGTCGGGCTTCGGCGGCGACTTCGGCACGCCGATGGACTTCACGTTCTTCGACAAGCCCGCCTCCCGGTCGTCGTACGTGCTCAAGCCCGACAAGGCGGCGCTCGGCGGCGCGGTGGTCCTCAGGGAGGCGGAGGTCTCCGAGCTGGCGAAGGACTATCCGGTGCCGGTGGGCTGACGGGCGACGGCCGCCGCGTCCGCGCCGGAGGTCAATCGCTAGCATCCCCCTACCGAACAATCGTCTGGAGAATCGATGCGACGCACCATCTACGGCGAGGACCACGAGGCATTCCGCGACTCCGTCCGGCAGTTCGTGATCCGCTCCGTCGCCCCGCGGGCCGAGGAGTTCATCGAGCGCCGGCTGATCGACCGCGAGGTGTGGCGGGAGGCCGGCCGGCAGGGGTTCCTCGGCCTGGAGGTCCCCGAGGAGTACGACGGCGCGGCGGCCGGCGACTACCGCTTCAACACCGTGCTCATCGAGGAGCTCGCCGGGGTGGGCATGGCTCTGGCGTCCAGTTTCGGCATCCACTTCGACGTGGTCGCGCCCTACCTGGTGGAGCTGACGACGGACGAGCAGAAGAAGCGCTGGCTGCCGCCGTTCTGCTCGGGAGAGCTGATCACCGCGATCGGCATGACCGAGCCGAGCGGCGGGTCGGACCTGGCGGCGCTGCGCACGACCGCCGTAAGGGACGGCTCCGACTGGATCATCGATGGTTCCAAGACGTTCATCACGAACGGCTACCAGGCCGACCTCGTCGTGGTGGCGGCGCGCACCAGCCCGGAGAAGCGGGCCAAGGGCATCACGCTGTTCGCGGTCGAGGAGGGCATGCCCGGCTTCCACCGGGGGCGCAAGCTGGACAAGGTCGGCCAGCCTGAGGCCGACACGGCCGAGCTGTTCTTCGAAGGCGTGCGGGTGCCGGCCGCCAACGTGATCGGCGAGGTGGACCAGGGGTTCATCGCGATGATGGAGCGCCTCCCCCAGGAACGGCTCGGCAGCGCGGTCACCAACATCTCCCACGCCGCCGCCGTGCTCGCCGAGACCCTGTCGTACGTGAAGGAGCGCAAGGCGTTCGGCCAGGCGATCGGCAGCTTCCAGTACAACAAGTTCACCCTCGCCGACCTGGTGACGAAGGTGGAGGTGACCCGGGCGTACGTCGACCAGTGCGTGGCCGCCCACACCGCCCGGGAGCTGACGGCGGTCGACGCGGCCAAGGCCAAGATGTGGACCGCCGAGGTGCAGAACCAGGTGATCGACGCCTGCGTGCAGCTCTACGGCGGCTACGGCTACATGAAGGAGTATCGCGTGGCGCGGGCCTGGGCGGACGCCAGGGTGACCCGGATCTGGGCGGGGTCCAACGAGATCATGCGCGAGATCATCGGCCGGGACCTCGGACTGTGAACGAGCCCGTGATCGACCGGACGGCCTATCCCCACTGGCGTGACGTGCCCACCCGATGGAAGGACAACGACGTCTACGGGCACGTCAACAACGTCGTGCACTACTCGCTCATGGACACCGTGATCAACACCTGGCTGATCGAGGAGGCCGGGCTGGACATCCACGAGGGCCCGGCGATCGGGCTGTGCGTGGAGTCGCGCTGCTCCTACCACGCCTCCGTGTCCTTCCCGCAGGTGATCAGCGTGGGCCTGCGGATCGGGCGCCTCGGCCGCTCCAGCGTCCGCTACGAGCTCGCGCTGGTCGCCGGGGACACGCTGGTCGCCGAGGGCGACTTCACGCACGTCTTCGTGGGCCGGCGCACCCGCCGTCCCGTGGAGATCGGCCCGCCCCTGCGCCCCGCCATGGAACGCCTGCTCCTTCCCCACGCGTGACTTACGGGTGGCGGGCTCAGCGCCCGTTGACGTTGACCGCCACCCGGCTCAGGTGACCCTCCTGCGCGATGTCCAGCAGGGTGGCCGCCACGTCCGCCCTGGTCAGGGCGTGCGGCATGCCCAGCAGCTCGCGGCGGATCACGACCGCCCCGGTGGCGGGCCGGTCGGTGAGCCGGGTCAGCCTGACGATGGTCCAGTCCAGGTCGCCGGCGCTCACGGCCCGCTCCAGGTCGCGGGCGTCGGCGTACTGGGTGGCCAGCAGGCGGCGCAGCAGCCACAGGACCAGGAACGGCCTGCGGGCGACGATCGGATAGGGGGTGGTGACGATCAGCCGCCGGACCCTGGCCTCGGCCATCGCCCGCATGACGGTGCGGGTGGCCTCGGCCGCACGGTGCGGGTCGCGGCTGTCGCCGCCGTTGATGATGGAGATCACCGCGTCCGCGTCCGCCACGGCCGTGCGCATCTTCTCCAGGTCGCGGCCGTCGCCCTCGACGACGGCGTGCGGTCGCGCTTCCAGGGCGGCGGCGTTGCGGGTGAAGGCGGTGACCCGGTGGCCGCGGCGCAGCGCCTCGGCCAGGACGTATCGGCCGGTGTGGCCGGTGGAGCCGATGAGAGTGAGGTTCACGGACGTTCTCCTCAGCGGTTGGCGGGCCGGTTGACGACGGCCACGGCGACGATCAGGACGAAGGCGGCCAGCGTGGTCAGGGTGCGCAGGTCGTGGAACAGCTCCCAGCGCCGGAAGATCTCGGCGTAGCCGGCCGGCACCGGGCCCGCGGCCCATTGGAAGGTCAGGCGCACGTCCAGCGGAACGGCTCCGAACGTGGGGATCTCGTTGGCCGCGCCGTACGCGAACGCGCCCGCGAGCAGGCCGGTGGCCAGCAACGCCACCCCGTGGACATACCTCTGTGGGGTTTCCATGACCGCCAATACTCGTCCGGCCGGAGCGCGGCGGCGTCCTGCCCATGGAGTCATCCGCCGCTACCCCACCGGGATCAGCCCGGCCGGACGGGCTAAGCCGCCGGGAGTAGCCCGCGGTGGCGGGCCTCAGGCGAGGCTGTCGAGCCAGGCGCGGTGGAGGCGGGCGAACCGGCCCGCTCCGGCGATCAGGCGGTCCGGCGGGCCGTCTTCCACGATCCGGCCGTGCTCCATGACGAGCACCCGGTCGGCGATCTCCACGGTCGACAGGCGGTGGGCGATGATCAGCGCGGTGCGGTCGGCGAGGATCGTCCGCAGCGCCCGCTGGACGAGGCGCTCGCTGGGCACGTCGAGGCTGGAGGTGGCCTCATCGAGGATCAGCACGGCGGGGTCGGCGAGGAACGCCCGGGCGAACGCCACGAGCTGCCGCTGCCCGGCCGACATGCGCCCGCCGCGCTTGCCGACCTGCGTCTGGTAGCCGTCCGGCAGCATGGAGACGAACGTGTGGGCGCCGATGGCCTCGGCGGCCCGCTCGATCTCCGAATCCGGCGCGCCGGGCCGCCCGAACCGCACGTTGTCGGCGACCGTCCCGCTGAACAGGTAGTTCTCCTGGGTGACCATCACAACGTGGCGGCGCAGGGTGTCCTCGTCCAGGTCGCGCAGGTCCACGCCGTCGAGCAGCACCCGCCCGGCGACCGGGTCGTGGAACCGGGCGATGAGCTTGGCCAGCGTGGTCTTGCCCGCGCCCGTGGTGCCGACGACGGCCACGGTCTGCCCGGCGGGGATCTCCAGGTCGAGCAGTGGAAGCACCGGCGGGCCGCCGGGATAGGCGAACCGGACGGCCTCGAACCGCAACGCCCCCGCGGCGCGCGGCAGCGGCACCGGGCGGCGGGGCGGTGCCACCGAGGGCCGCTCCTCCAGCACGCCCGACAGCTTCTCCAGCGCCGCCCCGGCCGACTGCAGCGCGTTGTAGAACTGCGAGATCTCCTGCATCGGCTCGTAGAACTGGCGCAGATAGAGCAGGAACGCCGCGAGCACGCCCACCGTGACCGTGCCGTGCAGCGCCAGCAGGCCGCCGTACAGCAGGACTGCGGCGATGGTGATGTTGCCGATCAGCTTGATGCCGGGCATGAACACCGCGACCAGGCGCATGCCGCGCGTGTTGGCGGCGCGGTAGTCCGCGTTGAGCCGCGCGAAGATCTCCTGGTTGCGCGGCTCCCTCCGGAACGCCTGCACCGCCCTGATCCCGGTCATCGACTCCACGAAGTGCACGATCACCAACGCCACCGCCTCCCGCGTACGGCGATAGGCGACGCTCGACTCGCGGCGGAACCACCGGGTGAACAGCAGCAGGACCGGCAGCGGCAGCAACGCCACCAGGCCGAGGCGCACGTCGAGCACGAGCAGCATGACCGCGGTGCCGCACAGCGTGAGCACGGCCGTGACCAGGCCGTCGAACCCGGAATCGAGCAGCTCCGCGATCGCGTCCACGTCGGAGGTGAGCCGGGAGATGACCCGCCCCGAGGTGTACTTCTCGTGGAACGACAGCGACAGGCGCTGGAAGTGGTCGAAGACCCGGCGGCGCAGCTCCAGCAGGATGTCCTGGCCGATCCGGCCCGACATCTGCAGGAACGCCTGCCGGGTGAGCGCCTGGGTGAACGTGGCGCCCAGCAGCGCGCCGACGATCGCGAGCAGCGTGCCCGCGCCCTGTCCGCGCAGCATGGGCGGGATCCCGTCGTCGATGCCCGCCTTCACGAGGTACGGCAGGGCCAGCCCGGCGGCGTTGGACACCACGATGACCGCCGTGAGCACGGCGATCGCCCTGCGGTGCGGGCGCAGCAGGTCGCCGAGCAGGCGGCGCGACCGGGTGCGCAGCAGCAGGGAGACCCGCTCGGAGATCTCGTCCCGCTCCTCCGCGGCGACCCCACGCCACGTGTCTGTCTCCGTCGCGTCGTCGGCGGGCCGCTGGGTCATCGCATCGATCCCTCGGGGTCGAGGTCGGCGTCCTGGGCGAGCAGTTCGCGATATTCCGGCACGGCCGACAGCAGGTCGCCGTGGCGGCCGACGTGGGTGACGGTGCCGTCGCGCAGCAGCGCGACCCGGTCGGCGAGCAGCACGGTCGAGGCGCGGTGGGCCACGACGATGCCGGTCGCCTCGGCGAGCACCCGCCGCAGCGCCTCCTCGACCAGCGCCTCGGTCTCCACGTCGAGCGCCGACAGGGTGTCGTCGAGGACGAGCACCCGCGGCCTGCCGAGGACGGCCCTGGCCAGCGCGAGCCGCTGCCGCTGACCGCCCGACAGCGACATCCCCTGCTCGCCGATGCGGGTGTCGAGCCCCCACGGCAGGTCGTACGCGAACGTCGCCTGCGCGATCTCCAGGGCCTGCCGGATCTCGTCCTCGGTGGCGTGCCCGTGGCCCAGCGTCACGTTCTCGCGGACGCTCATGGAGAACAGCGTCGGCTCCTCGAACGCGGTGGCGACCACCGAGCGCAGCGAGATCAGCGACAGGTCGCGCACGTCGTGCCCGTCCACGGTGACACGGCCCTCGGTGACGTCGAGCAGGCGGGGCACGAGCGCGGTGAGCGTCGTCTTGCCCGACCCGGTGGCCCCGACGAGGGCGACGGTCTCCCCCGGCCGCACCTCCAGCCACACGTCGCGCAGCACCGGCCGGTCGGCGCCGGGGAAGCGGAACCCGACGCCTTCGAAGCGCACGTGGCCGCGCGGACGCTCGATGACGGCCGGGCCGCCGCTGATCGCGGGCACCGTGTCGAGCACCTCGATCACCCGGTCGGCGGAGGTCATGGCCTCCTGGCCCATCGTGAGGATGTAGCCGAGCGAGGCGACCGGCCACACGAGCTGGAGCACCAGTGTGGTGAACGCGACCAGGGTGCCGAGCGTCAGCGCGCCGGCGCCGACCGCGATCGCGCCGAGCAGGAGGACGAGGGCGAGCGTGACGTTCGGCACGACTTCGAGGAAGGTGAAGAACCGGGAGGCCAGCCGCACCTTCGCCAGCGAGGTGCGGCGGATCTCGCGGGCGGCGGCGGCGAAGGTCCCGAACACGTGCTCGCGCCGCCCGAACGCCTTGACCGTGCGGATGCCCACGGCCGACTCCTCGACCAGCGTGGCGAGGTCGCCCTGCTGGTCCTGCACCTGCCGGGAGACGACCCTGTAGCGCCGCTCGAAACGCAGCGACAGGGCCACGATCGGGACGGCGGAGACGGCGACGAGCAGGCCGAGCGGCCAGTGCATCCGCAGCAGCACCACGGTGACCGCGGTGAGCTGCAGGATGTTCATGATCAGGAACAGCATGCCGAAGCCGAGGAACCTGCGGATCGTCGACAGGTCCGTCGTCGCCCTCGACAGCAGTTGCCCCGACTGCCATCCGTCGTGGAAGCTCATCGGCAGCCGCTGGAGATGCCGGTAGAGGTCGTCGCGGATCGCGGTCTCCAGGCCGAGGACCGGACCGGCCTGCGACCAGCGGCGTACGAACGTGAGAACGGCCTCGGCGACGCCGAGGCCGACGGCCAGCAACCCGAGCGGGACCAGCCCGCCGAGGTCCCCGTGGGCCACCGGGCCGTCGATGATCTCCTTGCTCACCAGCGGGATCACCGTGCCCGCGGCGATCCCGAGCAGCGCGGCTACCCAGCTCACCACCAGGCTGCGCACGTACGGGCGCAGGTAGGACCGCAGTCGCCACAGCGAGTGCCATGGTCTGTGACCAGTGCCGCCGCTCGCGCCGGGCCCGGGGTCCTGGGGGGAGTCCATCAACGGGCGCAGCGCTCCTCCGGCATCCGGCACGACGGCATCTGACAGGAAAGGTCGACTCGATCCTGCCATGCTCCGTCGAAGGACGCCGCGCCTTCAAGGGGTTTTCCCCCGCCGCCGGGTGCCCCAGGTCATGCGGCCCGGGCACCCGGGCGTGCGCCGGGAGGTCAGCTCGACGGGTGGGCGACCGCCGAACCGATGGTGTGGACGCGCAGGGCGTTGGTGGAGCCGTGGTTGCCGGGCGGCGACCCCGCCACGACGACGACCTTGTCGCCCTTCTCACAGACGCCGAGCGACAGCAGCGAGGCCTCGACCTGGCGGACCATGTCGTCGGTGTGGTGCACGAACGGCACCTCGAACGTCTCCACGCCCCACGTCAGCGCGAGCTGGCCGCGCACCTGCGGGTTGGAGGTGAACGCCAGCAGCGGGATCGGCGAGCGATAGCGGGCCAGCCGCCGGGCGGTCTCGCCGGACATCGTGAACGCCACCAGGGCCTTGGCCCCGACGATCGCGCCGACCTCGGCGGCGGCGCGGGCGATGGCCCCGCCTGTCGTCTCGGGCAGGCGGTCCAGCGTGTGGGTGGCCTGCAGCGTGGTGCTCTCGGCGGCTACCGCGATGCGGGCCATCGTGGAGACCGACTCGATCGGGTAGTTGCCCACCGAGGTCTCGCCGGACAGCATGACCGCGTCCGCGCCGTCCATCACGGCGTACGCGACGTCGGACGCCTCGGCGCGGGTCGGCCGGGGGGCGCTCATCATCGAGTCGAGCATCTGGGTGGCCACGATGACCGGGTGGGCCTTCTCGCGGCACAGCTCGATGATGCGGCGCTGGACGATCGGCACCTGCTCAAGCGGCAGCTCGACGCCGAGGTCGCCGCGGGCGACCATCACGCCGTCGAAGGCGTCCACGATCTCTTCGAGGCGGTCGACGGCCTGCGGCTTCTCGATCTTGGCGAGGAGCGGGAGCCTGACGCCCTCCTCCTCCATGATCCCGTGGACCAGCGCGGCGTCGTCCGGCGACCGGACGAACGACAGGGCGATCATGTCGAAGCCGGTGCGCAGGGCCCAGCGCAGGTCCTCCTCGTCCTTCTCCGTGAGCGCCGGGGCGCTGACGGCGACGCCGGGGAGGTTGAGGCCCTTGTTGTCGGAGATCATGCCGCCGATGACCACGCGGGTGACGACGCGCGGCCCCTCGACCGCGGTCACCTCGAGGTTCAGCCGTCCGTCGTCCACGAGGATCGTGTCGCCGGGCTTGACGTCGCCCGGCAGGCCCGCGTAGGTCGTGGAGACGATGTCCCGGTCTCCGGGGACGTCCTCGGTCGTGATCGTGAAGACGTCGCCGAAGCCGAGCCGTACGGGACCGGAGGCGAAACGTCCGACGCGGATCTTGGGACCCTGGAGGTCGGCGAGGACGCCCACGGCGCAGCCCAGCTCGTCGGCGGCGGCTCTGACCCGGTCGAACACCTCCTTGTGCAACTCGTGGCTGCCGTGCGAGAGGTTGAAGCGGGCGACGTTCATCCCCGCCTTGATGAGCTCGCGTAGGCGCTCCGGTGAGGAGGTGGCGGGCCCGAGGGTACAGACGATCTTTGCTCGACGACTCACAGCACTACCCTAATTGGTACAGACCACTTGCAGAGACGGGCGCACACAGCTGTCGCCAAATGTTCAGACACTTCACGCGATCACCCGCGTGCCCTAGCCTTGGCAGCCATGGGACGTACCCGGACTTGGGGGGCAATAACGGCGCTGTTCACCCTGGCCGCGTGCGCAGGACAGGCTACCGAATCGGCAGCGCCGCCGATGGGTGTTTCGGTGTCGCTCAACCAGTGGCGCAGCGACGAGACATCCCATGAGCTCGAGGTGTCCGTGCGCAACGACACCACCACGCGGGTGCGCTTCCAGGACGTCCAGCTCGTCACGGACTCGTTCGCGACGCTCCCGCCGGCCCCCGTGGACACCACCCTCGGCAAGACGCCGCGTACGGACCTGCGGATCCCGTACGGCGAGGCGCGCTGCGACCCGGAGAAGATCCCGCCGGTGCGCCCGGCCACGGTGGTGGCGCACATCCAGGTCGGCGACGGCGCCCTGCACAAGGTGGAGTTCCCGGTCCACCACCCCGATCCCACGCTGGACGGGCTGGTGAAGGCCGAGTGCGGGGCCTACATCCTGCGCCAGTCGGTGGACGTGACGTTCGGGGACACCTGGACCCGCGCGGGCCGGACCCTCCACGGGAACCTCGTCGTCACCAGGAAGGGCGGCTCCGAGCCGGTCACCATCGACGAGCTCGGCGCCACCACGCATTACACGATGCTGCCCCGCTCCGGCAAGAGCCGGCCGGTGGCGGTGCTCGCGGCGGACGCCACCCGGCTGGAGATCCCGGTGGAGATCACCCCCATGCGCTGCGACTGGCACGCCTTCGCCGAGGCCAAGAAGGCCTACCTGTTCCCGGTCTACGGCACCGTGGGCGGCGGCGAGAAGCGCTACCTCATCGCGACGCCTCCGGCTCCGGTGCAGCAGACGTTCCTGTCGTACGCGCAGGACGTGTGCGGCGTCGGCGGATCCTGATCGCGAGCCCCGCCCAGGAGGCGAGCACGACGGCGATCACCGCCAGCCGCACGTGCCACACGTACGCCTCCGGATAGACGACGCCCTCGATGTAGGTGTCGATGAAGCCGCCCGGCAGCAGCCCGCCCTCCCCCGCCCTGGCCCGCGCCCAGTTCTCCAGCGCGGTCAGCGGGCACTCCACGAGCCCGGTGAGCTGCACCAGGCCCCAGGCGGCCAGCGCGAGGTGCGGCCAGATCAGCCGGGGCCGCCACCAGGCGAGGAAGCCGCCCAGGGCGATGTAGGCGATGACGACGAAGTGCACCACCATCGTGGCCTGCCAGACCAGCCCGTAGATCATGCTCTGCCCTCCTCGCGGAGGAGGGTAGGCCCGCCGTAGCCCGCCGGACATCCGGCGGGCTACTCAGACGCGTACTCAGGCGGCCCTGGAAACGGCCCAGGAGGCCGCTCAGGACGTGACGGTGGCGGCTCGGGCGGCATTGACCAGACCGTGCCCGAAGAAGCCGTTCTTCGCCGTGGGCCCCTCGCAGACCTGGCTCTCGCCCGTGCTGTAGCGGTAGGTGCGGGGCGTCGGGCAGCCCTTCGGGGTCGCCGTCGCGTACAGCAGGCGCTCCACCTGCGCGGGGTCCATCTGCAGCCCGCCCCTGCCCGGCTTGCCGAACCGGCCGATGATCAGCGCTGCCACCCCGGTGACGTGCGGCGCGGCCATGGAGGTGCCCTCCAGGTACTGGTAGTAGGCGCACTTGCCGCCCTGGCAGTCGCGGACCACCGACGACGTCTTCGGCTTGCCGTCGGCGAACAGCAGGCCCCTGGCGCGCAGCACGTGCTCGGGGGCGGCGGCCAGGATCTCCCGGCTCACGCCCTTGAGATCGGTGCCGCCGTCGAACAGGTCGCCGCCGGGCGCGGAGATGTCGGTCTGCTCGACGCCGTAGTCGGAGTACGGCGCCTTGCGCCCGCTGGGGCCGACGGAGGACACCGAGATGACGCCGTCGAGCTCGGCCGGGACGTTGAGGCAGGTGTTGTCGATGATCCGCTTCTTCTCCGAGCCCTTGGGGAAGTCGGGGCTGGAGGTGTCGGTCTTCACCTTGCCGAGGTCGAGGCTCTCGTTGCCGATCGCGCTGACGAGCGTGACGCCACGCGTGTAGGCGTACCTGACCGCGCGGCGCATGCCCTCCAGGATCCCCCGCTGCTCAAGGCTCTCCCTGGTCGTGTCGCTCGGGTTGCTCGCGCAGTTGAACGTCCAGGGGTCGACGTAGAAGCTCATGTTGACCACGTCGACGCCGACGTCGGCGGCGTACTCCAGGGCGTCCATGGTGGGCTTGAGGAAGAAGAAGCCCGAGTCGGTGCCGGCGCGGAGGTTGACCAGCGACACGTCGGGGGCGACCCCGGCGACGCCGATGCCGTTGATCGGCGAGCCGATCGTGCTCGCGACGTGGGTGCCGTGGCCGTCGTCGTCGACGTCGGCCGGGTCCTTGCAGCCCGCGTGCTCGCAGGGCCCGTCGAGCGGCTTGCCGTTCTCGTCGAAGGGCTGGTCGATCACGAAGTTGCGGCTGAGCGCCCGGTTGAAGTTGGGCGCGATGTCGGGGTGATTGCCGTCGATGCCGGTGTCGATGACGCCCACCAGCACCTTGTGGCTGCCCCGGGCCTTGGCGTACGACCCGGTGGGGGTGGCGCCGATCATCTTCATGTCCCACTGGCGGTCCGAGAGCGGGTCGCCCCCCTGTGCCGCTTGCTTCGGGGCCGCTTGCTTCGGGGCCGCATGCTTCGGGGCCGCTTGCTTCGGGGCCGCCCGGACGTGCTTCGGGGCCGGCCCGGCGTGCTTCGCGCGCGGCGCGACGGGCACGTCGGCGGTCCTGCCGATGGGACGGTCGAGCGTGACGCCGACCACGGAGGGATCGGCGCCGATCCGCTCGGGATCGGTCGTGCGCACGACGAAGTAACCGAGCTTGTCGTCCCGCGCCTGGATGGTCGCTCCGGCTGCCTCGACCGCCCGCTGCGCGGCGTCGCCGCCGCCGTCCTTGTAGAAGACCAGGTAGTTCTGCGCGGGTTCGGACGCGGTCGCCGCCCCCGGCAGTCCCGCGGCCCCCAGCCCGCCGAGCAGCGTGATGGACATGATGGCCCCGGCGAGCCGCCCCCGTGCGTGCAACGATCCTCCTCGATTGCGGGCACCCGGTGCCGGGGCCCCTCGATACGGGCTCAGCATCCTCCCGGCAGCCGTACGCGCTCGCAACCCGGCCACCGAATTGGGATATGCCCGTTTTATCCCCTAAATGCCCACACCGGCCGTGGTCCGGTCCCCTGGGACCACGGCCGGTGGATCACGTCTCAGACGAGGGGGCGCGCCGTCGGAGGGATGGGAACGGGCAGCACGGTCCGCCCGCTCAGATAGCTGTCCACCGCCGCCGCGGCCGAACGGCCCTCGGCGATCGCCCAGACGATCAGCGACTGGCCGCGGCCCATGTCGCCGGCCGCGAACACGCCCTCGACCGATGTCGCGTACGACGCGTTCCTGGCCACGTTGCCCCGGGCGTCGAAGAACGACTCCGGGTCGCCGGACAGCGCCGCGAGGTCGTTCAGCAGCGGGCCCTTCTCGGGGCCGAGGAAGCCCATGGCGAGCGTCACCAGCTCGGCCGGGATCTCCCGCTCGGTGCCGGGGATCGGCTTGAAGCCCGCCGCCGGGCCCTCGACCTCGACCAGGCGCAGCGCCCGCACGTTGCCCTCGTCGTCGCCGACGAACTCGGTGGTGGACACCGCGTAGACGCGGTCGCCCGCCCCGGCCTCCAGCTCCTCGTGCGCGCTCTCCATCTTGAACAGCATCGGGTAGGTCGGCCACGGCTGGCTGCCCGGACGCGTCGCCGGCGGCTTCGGCATGATCTCCAGCTGGGTGACCGACAAAGCCCCCTGGCGGATCGCCGTGCCGATGCAGTCGGCGCCGGTGTCGCCGCCGCCGATCACGACGACGTGCTTGCCCTTCGCGGAGATCGGCGACTCGGGGAAGTCGCCGTGCTGCGCCTTGTTGGCCGGCGGGAGATACTCCATCGCCTGGTAGACGCCCTTGAGCTCGCGGCCGGGCACCGGCAGGTCGCGCCACGCCGTGGCGCCGCCCGCCAGCACGACCGCGTCGAACTCCTCGCGGAGCTGCGCCGCCGTGACGTCCACGCCGACGTCGACGCCGGTGCGGAACTCGGTGCCCTCGGCCTCCATCTGGGCGATGCGGCGGTCGACGTGCCGCTTCTCCATCTTGAACTCGGGGATGCCGTAGCGGAGCAGCCCGCCGATCCGGTCGGCCCGCTCGAACACGACCACGTCGTGCCCGGCGCGGGTGAGCTGCTGCGCGGCGGCGAGACCGGCCGGGCCAGAGCCGACGACCGCGACCTTCCTGCCCGTCCTGGCCGCGGGCGGCTGCGGCGTGACCCAGCCCTCGGCGAAGGCGCGGTCGATGATCTCGACCTCGACCCGCTTGATCGCGACCGGGTCGGAGTTGATGCCGAGGACGCACGCCGACTCGCACGGCGCGGGGCACAGGCGGCCGGTGAACTCCGGGAAGTTGTTGGTCGCGTGCAGCCGCTCGATCGCCTCACGCCAGTCGTCGCGGTAGACGAGGTCGTTCCACTCGGGGATGAGGTTCCCCAGCGGGCAGCCGTTGTGGCAGAACGGGATGCCGCAGTCCATGCAGCGCGCGGCCTGCTTGGTGAGCGCGGGCCGGGGGAAGTCCTCGTAGACCTCGCGCCAGTCGCGGATGCGAACGTCGACCGGGCGGCGCGCCGGCAGCTCACGCCCGTGTGTCAGGAACCCCTTCGGGTCAGCCAACGGTGTAACCCCCCTCTATCCCTGTGCGGAAACGGTCGCGGAAACGGACGCGGTGATTCGCATCGGCGTCACCCGTGGGCGGCGGTCATGACCGCCTCGTCGATGTCGCGGCCCTCGGCCTCGGCGGCGGCCCGCGCCTGCAGGACCCGCTTGTAGTCCGACGGCATGACCTTGGAGAAGCGGCCGAGCGCGGTGTCCCACTCGGCGAGCAGGGCCTTGGCCACCGTGGACCCGGTCTCCGCGAAGTGCTTCTCGACGATCTCGCGCAGGAATTCGGCGTCGTCGTCGTCCAGCGCCTCCAGCTCGACCATCTCGCGGTTGACCCGCTCGGACCGCAGGTCGAGCACGTAGGCGACGCCGCCCGACATGCCGGCGGCGAAGTTGCGGCCGGTCGGGCCGAGGACGACGGCCCGGCCGCCGGTCATGTACTCGCAGCCGTGGTCGCCCACGCCCTCCACGACGGCGGTCGCGCCGGAGTTGCGCACGCAGAACCGCTCGCCCACGATGCCGCGGACGAAGACCTCGCCGGACGTCGCGCCGTAGAGGCCGACGTTGCCGGAGATGACCTGCGTCTCGGCCTCGAACGGCGCGTCGGGGTGCGGGCGGACGACGATGCGGCCGCCCGACAGGCCCTTGCCGAGGTAGTCGTTGGCGTCGCCGGTCAGCCGCAGCGTGATGCCGCGCGGCACGAACGCGCCGAACGAGTTGCCCGCCGAGCCGGTGAACGACACGTCGATCGTGTTGTCCGGCAGGCCGGCCCCGCCGTACCGCTTGGTCACCTCGTGGCCGAGCATCGTGCCGACCGTACGGTTGACGTTGCGGATGGGCAGCTCCAGCGTCACCGGCTCGCCGAGGTTCAGCGCGCCCTCGGCAAGCTGGATCAGCGTGTTGTCCAGCGCCTTGTCGAGCCCGTGGTCCTGCTCGACGACCTTGCGGCGCGGGGTGCCCTCGGGCAGCTCCGGCTGGTGCAGGATCGGCGACAGGTCGAGGCCGGAGGCCTTCCAGTGCTCGACCGCCTGGGTGGTGTCGAGCAGGTCGGCCCGCCCGATCACCTCGTCGAGCGAGCGGTAGCCGAGCTCGGCGAGGTACTCGCGCACCTCCTGGGCGATGAACTCGAAGAAGTTCACCACGAACTCGGGCTTGCCGGTGAACCGCTTGCGCAGCTCGGGATTCTGGGTGGCCACGCCCACCGGACAGGTGTCGAGGTGGCAGACCCGCATCATGACGCAGCCGGAGACGACCAGCGGAGCGGTGGCGAAGCCGTACTCCTCGGCGCCGAGCAGCGCCGCGATGATCACGTCGCGGCCGGTCTTGAGCTGGCCGTCGGCCTGGACGACGATGCGGTCGCGCAGCCCGTTGAGCAGCAGCGTCTGCTGGGTCTCGGCGAGGCCGAGCTCCCAGGGGGCGCCGGCGTGCTTGATCGAGGTCAGCGGTGAGGCGCCGGTGCCGCCGTCGTGGCCGGAGATCAGCACGACGTCGGCGTGTGCCTTGCTGACGCCCGCCGCCACGGTCCCGACCCCGACCTCGGCCACCAGCTTCACGTGGACGCGGGCGCGCGGGTTGGAGTTCTTCAGGTCGTGGATGAGCTGGGCCAGGTCCTCGATCGAGTAGATGTCGTGGTGCGGCGGCGGCGAGATGAGGCCGACGCCGGGCGTGGAGTGCCGGGTCCTGGCGATCCACGGATACACCTTGTGGCCTGGCAGCTGGCCGCCCTCGCCGGGCTTGGCGCCCTGCGCCATCTTGATCTGCAGGTCGTCGGCGTTGACCAGGTATTCGCTGGTCACACCGAAGCGGCCGGAGGCCACCTGCTTGATCGCGCTGCGCCGCTCGGGGTCGTACAGCCGCTCGGGGTCCTCGCCGCCCTCACCGGTGTTCGACTTGGCGCCGAGCCGGTTCATCGCGATGGCCAGCGTCTCGTGCGCCTCCATGGAGATGGAGCCGTACGACATGGCGCCGGTGGAGAACCGCTTGACGATCGACTCGACCGGCTCGACCTCCTCGATCGGCACGGGCGCGCCGGCGGGACGCAGCTTGAACAGGCCGCGCAGCGTCATGAGCTTCTCGGACTGCCCGTCCACGAGGGACGTGTACTCCTTGAAGATCTCGTAACGCCGGGTGCGGGTGGAGTGCTGCAGCTTGAAGACGGTGGTCGGGTTGAACAGGTGCGGCTCGCCCTCGCGGCGCCACTGGTATTCGCCGCCGACCTCCAGCCGCCGGTGCGGGTTCTCCGCGCGCGGGTAGGCCCGCGCGTGCCGCTCCAGCGCCTCCGTGGCGAGCACGTCGAAGCCGACGCCGCCGAGGCGGGAGGTGGTGCCGGTGAAGCACTGGTCGATGACCTCGGTGCCGAGGCCGAGGGCCTCGAAGATCTGCGCGCCGGTGTAGGAGGCGACCGTGGACACGCCCATCTTGGACATGACCTTCAGCACGCCCTTGCCGTACGCCTTGATCAGGTTGCGCACGGCCTTGCGCGGGTCGAGGTCGAGCTGACCGGTGGCGATCATGTCCTCGACCGTCTCGATCGCGAGGTAGGGGTTGATCGCGCTCGCGCCGTAGCCGATGAGCAGCGCCATGTGGTGGCACTCGCGGGCCTCGCCGGTCTCGATCACGAGCCCGACCCGGGTGCGGGACTTCTCCCGGATGAGGTGGTGGTGCACCGCGCCGGTGAGCAGCAGCGACGGGATCGGCGCCTTCTCGCGGGACGACCCGCGGTCGGACAGCACGATGATCCGCGCGCCGTCCTCGATGGCCCGGGAGACCTCCTGGCGGATCTCCTCCAGCCGCCGCACCAGCGCCTCGCCGCCGCCGGCCGCGTCGAACAGGCCGGACACGACGTACGGCTGGAAGCCGGGCAGCGCGCCCTCGTCGTTGATGTGGATGATCTTGGCGAGCTCGTCGTTGTCGATCACCGGGTAGGGCAGCACGAGCCGGCGGCACGAGGCCGGGCCGGGGTCGAGCAGGTTGCCCTCGGGGCCGATCGTCGACTGCAGCGAGGTGACGAGCTCCTCGCGGATGGCGTCCAGCGGCGGGTTGGTGACCTGCGCGAACAGTTGGCTGAAGTAGTCGAACAGCAGCCTCGGCTTCTCGCTCAGCACCGCCACCGGGGTGTCGGTGCCCATCGAGCCGATCGGCTCGGCGCCGTTCTTGGCCATCGGCCCGAGGATGACCCGCAGCTCCTCCTGCGTGTAGCCGAAGGTCTGCTGCCGCTTGACCAGCGCCTCGTGGGTCGGGTGCTCGTGCTCGCGCTCGGGCAGCTCCTCGAAGCGGACCAGGCCCGCGTGCAGCCACTCGCCGTACGGCTCGGCGGCGGCGAGCTCGGCCTTGATCTCGTCGTCCTCGATGATCCGGCCGCGCGCGGTGTCGACCAGGAACATGCGGCCCGGCTGCAGGCGGCCCTTGCGGACGACCTTCTCCTGCGGGATGTCGGACAGCACGCCCGCCTCGGAGGCGAGCACGACCAGGCCGTCGTCGGTGACCCAGAACCGGCCGGGACGCAGGCCGTTGCGGTCGAGGACCGCGCCGACCAGGGTGCCGTCGGAGAAGGTGATCGACGCGGGGCCGTCCCACGCCTCCATGAGGGTGGAGTGGAACTCGTAGAAGGCCCGGCGGGCCGGGTCCATCTCGGTGTGGTTCTCCCACGCCTCCGGGATCATCATCAGCACGGCGTGCGGCAGCGACCGGCCGCCGAGGTGCAGCAGCTCCAGCGTCTCGTCGAACGAGGCGGTGTCGGAGCCGTCGGGGTCGCAGATCGGGAACAGCCGCCGCAGGTCGCCCGGGATCAGGCCGGTGGCGAGCATGGCCTCGCGGGCCCGCATCCAGTTGCGGTTGCCGCGCACGGTGTTGATCTCGCCGTTGTGCGCGATGTAGCGGTAGGGGTGCGCCAGCGGCCAGGAGGGGAAGGTGTTGGTCGAGAAGCGCGAGTGCACCAGCGCGATGGCGCTGACGTAGCGCTCGTCGGACAGGTCGGCGAAGAACGGCTCGACCTGCAGCGAGGTCAGCATGCCCTTGTAGACGATGGTCCGCGAGGACAGCGAGGCGAAGTAGACGTCCGCCTCGTGCTCGGCCCGCTTGCGGAAGGCGAACACGATCCGGTCGAGGTCGACGCCGGTCTCGCCGCCGGGCGAGGTCACGAACAGCTGCGCGAAGTGCGGCATGACCGCACGGGCGGTGGCGCCGGGCAGGTCGCGGTCCACCGGCAGGTCGCGCCAGCCGAGGACGGTGACGCCCTCCTCGGCGGCGATCTGCTCGATGAGGCCGATCGCGGTCTGCCTGGCCTGCTCGTCCAGCGGCAGGAACGCGGTGCCCGCGGCGTACGCGCCCTCCGCGGGAAGCTCGAAGTCCACGACGCCGCGGAAGAACGCGTCGGGGATCTGGGTGAGGATGCCCGCGCCGTCGCCGGTGTCCGGCTCGCTGCCGCTCGCACCCCGGTGATCGAGGTTGCGGAGCGCGGTCAGTGCCTTGGCGACGATGTCGTAGCTGCGGCGGCCCGCGACATCGGCCACCATGGCTACGCCACAGGCGTCATGTTCGAAACCGGGGTCGTAGAGTCCCTGGGGCTCGGGGAGACCTCCGGAAAGGCCAAGGCGGGCAGCAGGCATGTAGTCACTCCCGTCGTCAACGTCTGCGTGGAACAGAGGGACGACGCTGGCCCTGCTGCGGTTGTGGTGCTTAGAGATTACAACACGCTGCCGGAATAGTGCCCCCCAGGTCCGCTTCGCGAACCTTCACAGGCCAGCGCCGTGGATATGGTTTGCGCATGGGTGGTCATGAGGCGATCGACGAACTGCTGGCGGAGGCCGGAGTGGACGGCCTGCGCCTGCGCGGAGCGCTGTCGCTCCTGTCCGACGGCCGCTGGTGGACCCTGGCAGACCTGGTCCGGGATACCGCGACGTCGCGGCGGACGATCGAGTCGCTGCTTCGGGTGCTCCCCCTTGAGCACAGCGGCGACCGTGTCCGTATTCCCAGGGATCAGGCCAACCGCTACAACGTCTGGACGGATACGGATATTTCCGGTCTCGGGAATCCGGTCGCCGGAATGGTCGCGGAGCACGCCGAGACGCTCGGCCGCCTGGAGACCCTGATCGCCAAGGCGCCCCGGGGACGGCACGCGCTCGACCACGTCTCCGCGACCGCCGAGACCGTGCTGCGCCGCGCCCTCCTGCTGGGACGGCGGTTCTGGCTCCCCGGCGCCCGCCTGCTGTGCGTCGGCGACCACGACCTGACCTCGCTGGCCGTACGGATGGTCCATCCGGAGGCCGAGGTCGCCGTGGCCGACATCGACGACCGCATCCTGGAGTACATCGACGCCCAGGACCTCGGGGTGCGCACCCGCTGGGCCGACCTGCGCCTCGGCCTGCCGCCGTCGCTGCGCGGCTGGGCCGACCTCGCGATCACCGACCCGCCGTACACGCCCGAGGGGATCGGGCTGTTCGCCGCCCGGGCCGCCGAGGGCCTGCGCGACCGCGACCAGGGGCGGATCCTCGTGGCGTACGGCGCCTCCGAGCGCACCCCGATGCTCGCGCTGAAGGTGCAGAAGGCCCTGTTCGACCTCAACCTGCTGCACGAGGCGATATTTCCGCACTTCAATCGGTATCACGGGGCGGAGGCCATCGGCAGCGCGGCGGACCTGTACGTGCTGCGGCCCACCACGAAGACGTGGCCGGCGATCGCCTCCCGGCTCGACCGCCTCGCCACCGCCATCTACACGCAGGGCCCGCAGGCCGTCGAGTCCGCCCCGGCGGCGCCGCCGGACGAGGCGGCCGTGGCGGCGTTCGGACCGGACCTGCTCGCCGGCGACTGGCCGCGCGGCCTGCTGCCGAAGGTGCCGCGCACCCGGCTCGCCACCCTGCTGGCCAAGCCGTACGCCGCCAGCCCCGAGCGGGTGGCGATCGCCGTGCCGGCCGGGCTCGAGGCGGCGCTGCCCCGCCTGATGCTCGCGACGCGCGCCCGGCACGTGCGCGTGCTCACCGCGGGTCCTGTGGCGGACGTGGTCACCGACCTGCCCGCGCTCGCCCGCCTGCTCTCCCCCGTCTATCGCCTGGCCGCCGAGGGCCACGTCCTCGACGCCGTACGGCTCCCGCCCCCGGACGGCGGGCAGGACCGGGTGGTGCGCAGGATCATGGACAGCGCGCACGGGAAGACCGGCAACGCCTGGCGCGAGGCGTTGACCGAGACGGCCGGGCTCACCAAGCGGCAGGCCAGGGCCGCCGTCGAGGAGGCCGCGCCGTGGGCCCTCGACGCCGCCCCGCTCGAACTCCCCCTCCACCGCCTCAGCGGGCTGGCGGCACAGGTGACGGCACAGGTGACGACCGGCTGACGGTCCCATTAGGGCGCGGATCGCCGCGCCCGGCCCCAGCGGAGCACGGCCCCAGCTCAGCCGAACCGCCGTGATCCACAACCCACACGTCCTCGTCTGGCGGCCGGCCCGACATCGGCCGGCCGTCTGACGACTACATGACCGGCGCTCTAGGGTTCGAGGGACGACTGCGCCGAGGTCGCCGTCGCGGACGGGGACGCCGCGGGAGAGGAGCCGGGTTCGGAGGGCGGCTCCTCGGACGGCTGCGCGGTGTCTTCCGGGCCCGGCGGCTGCGCGGGGTCCGACGGCACTCCCGTCACCTTCACCACGCGCCGGAAGATCGCCTTCTCGGCCTCGCGCACGGCCAGCCCGAGCATGATGAAGTCGTCCTTCTCTCCCGGTTCCGCGCCGTCGGTCCGGCCGATCCAGGTCACCCCGAGGTAGTGCCCCAGGACGTAGGCGTTGCCCTCGCTGTAGGTGCCGAACTTCGCCCGCGCCGACTCCAGCGGCTGCACCCAGGCGCCCCGGTAGAGCGACGCCAGCGACTTCGCCAGCGTGTCCGCCGCCGTGACGTCCGCCAGGTTGAACAGGGTGTACTGCGCGGCGTACACGCCGTCGGCCGTGCCGTACAGGCCGCGTACGGCCTGGCTGCATCCGGCCTCGGCCAGCGCGTCGGCGAGATCGACTCCCCACACGGCGCCCGCGCACGACTGGTCGAGGCGGCTGGCGAGCCTGCGCAGCGTGACCTTCCCGGAGGTGAGCGTCCGCGCGCCGAACACCTCCTGAGCGGTCAGCGGCGCGGTGTCGGCCTTCCTGTCGGCGATCGGGGCCAGTTCCTGCACCGTCGGCCAGGGCTGGAAGGTCGCGGGCAGGCCCTCCCCCGACACGTCGCCCGACGCCTCGGCCGGTTGCGACTGCCCGCCGCCGATCGCGTTGACCACCAGCGTCAGCACGAGGGCGATCGCCAGCACTCCCACGGCGCTGACCGACCACACGACCACACGCTGCTGCCGGTCGTCCAGCCCGAGGTCGGAGAGCGCGGCCCCGGTCCGCCCCTCGGCCGGCGCCGGCGACCGGCGCTTGCGCTTGGTCATAGACCGCCGGTTCCAATCAGCGAGCCCAGTCCCCAGGTCAGCGAGGCCGCCACGGCCCCCACCACGAGCTGGCGCAGGCCGCTGAACCACCAGCTGCGGGCCGTCACCCGGGATACCACGGCGCCCGCGGCGAACAGCGCCGCCATCGACACCGCGGCCGAGATCCACAAGCCCCGCACGCCCAGCAGGTAGGGCAGGAGCGGCACCAGCGCCCCGAGGCTGAACGACAGGAACGACGACACGGCGGCCACCACGGGCGAGGGCAGGTCGTCGGGGTCCACGCCCAGCTCGGCCCGCGTGTGGACCGCCAGGGCCTCCTCCGGGTTGCGGGAGATCTGCCGGGCGACCTCCCTGGCGGTCTCCGGGTCCACGCCCCGCGCCTCGTACATCCGGGCGAGCTCGACCTCCTCGGCCTCGGGGTGCCGCTCCAGCTCCCGCCGCTCGACGTCGATCTCCGCCTGGGCGAGCTCGCGCTGGCTGGCGACCGACACGTACTCTCCGCCCGCCATGGAGAACGCTCCGGCGGCCAGGCCCGCGATGCCGGCGAGGGCGATGATCCTGGTCTCCGCGGTGCCGCCGGCGACGCCCGCGATCAACGCGAAGTTGGAGACCAGCCCGTCCATCGCGCCGAAGACCGCCGGGCGTAACCAACCGCCGGTGACGTCCCGATGCTCGTGGTGGATCTCGGCCCGCGCCCCCGTCGTGGCCTTCGTCATCGTTGGCCGGCCTCCGGTTCCGCCGCCGGGCCGTCGCTCGCGGCGCCCGCTCCCGCGGTCGCCGTCTGCTTGCCGGAGCCGGTGTCGCCGTCCGGCGGCAGGTCGTCGCCGGCGCCGTCTCGCGCCTCCGCGTCCTCCCGCTCCTCGCCGGAGACGAGCTCCGGCTCGTCGGCCTGGTCGCGTCCGTGGGCGGGATCGGCGGAATCGGCGGGGTCGTCGCCGGCGTCGCCGCTCTGCACGCCCAGCGGCTCCTCGCCCGTACGGTTGCGGGCCAGCCACAGGTATGCCAGCGCGCACAGGAAGATGAAGATCGAGGTCCACTGGTTCAGCCGCAGGCCGAGGATGTGGTGGGCGGGGTCCACCCGCAGCCCCTCGATCCAGAACCGGCCGAGCGTGTAGCCCGCGACGTACATCGCGAACACCCGGCCGTGCCGCAGGCTGAACCTGCGGGCGGCGAGGATCAGCACACCGGCGAGCGCGAGGTCCCACAGCGACTCGTACAGGAACGTCGGGTGATAGAGGGTCTCACCGGGGACGGTGCCCGGGCGGCCCGGCTCGATCTCCAGTGCCCACGGCAGGTCGGTCGGGCCGCCGAACAGCTCCTGGTTGAAGTAGTTGCCCCACCGGCCGATGGCCTGCGCCACGGCGACGCCGGGGGCGAGGGTGTCGGCGATGGCGGTGAAGGAGATGCCGCGCCGGCGGCAGCCGATCCATACGCCGAGCGCGCCGAGGGCGATCGCGCCCCAGATGCCGAGGCCGCCCTCCCAGATGAACAGCGCGTCGATCGGCCGTTTGGGCGCGTCCGAGCCGAAGTAGATCTGCCAGTCGGTGATGACGTGATAGAGGCGTCCGCCGACGAGGCCGAAGGGCACGGCCCAGACCGCGAGGTCGGTGATCGTTCCGGGGGCGCCGCCACGGGCGCGCCAGCGGCGTTCGCCGATCCAGACGGCGACGATGACGCCGAGCACGATGCACAGCGCGTACGCACGGATCGGGATCGGTCCGAGATTCCAGACCCCCTGTGACGGGCTGGGAATCGAGGCGAGGAGGGGCATGTAACGTGACGTTACCGCAAGAGAGGGCGGGTCCGGAGCGAGGTCGCGGGCAACCGTTCCGCGACCTGCGCCGACCGATCATCACACCTTGTTCAGGCCCCGGCGGCGGGCGTACGGCGGAGACCGGCCAGGCGCGCGACCGCCCGGCGGGCCTCCGCCACCGGCCAGGCGCCGGGCGGCCGGCACCATCTGCGTGGTCGAGCATCAGAGCTGGTCGCGGACGCCCGCCTCGCGTGCCAGGCCCTTGGTCTGGTCGCCCAGGTCGCCCCGGAGCGCCGTACGGGCCCGGCCGAGGCGGGCCACGGGAAGGAGCGCGCGCCCGTGCGTGTCCTCCAGCTCGAAGGCCAGCGCGGCGTAGTAGGCGGCGGC
Source organism: Microbispora sp. CL1-1 (assembly GCF_012034195.1). Classification (NCBI taxonomy): domain Bacteria; kingdom Bacillati; phylum Actinomycetota; class Actinomycetes; order Streptosporangiales; family Streptosporangiaceae; genus Microbispora; species Microbispora sp. CL1-1. Next base: position 397,067 of record NZ_JAATEK010000001.1, on the reverse strand, counting down.
CGCGAGCACCAGACCTGCGACGCCCGCCGCGGTCCGCCATTCCGGGGACGCGGTGAGCTCGTAGACACCGGTGAGCGCGAACCTGGTGGCCGATATCGTCATCACGACGGCGGCCAGCAGCTTGGGCAGGCCCGCGAGGGCCGGGACGAGCATGGCCGCCGCGGCCGTGAGCAGAACGACGCCCAACGCCGGGTCGGCGGTGCCGGGCGCGGAGGTGCCGGGCGCGGAGGTGCCGGGCGCGGAGGTGCCGGGCGCGGAGGTGAGCGTGACGGCGCCGACCACCGCCCACGTTCCGGAGAGGATGCCCATCGCGGCCCCGGCGACCGGATCGCGGGCGAGGAAGGCGAGCACCGAGACGAGGAACTGCAGCGGCGCGGTGAACAGCAGCACGGCCAGGGCGGCGATATGCGCCTGCGCGGCGGACACCAGTCGAAGCTCCACGACGGCGAAGGCGGTCGTGGCCATGGCGAGGCCGAGGAACCCCAGCGGCAGCGGGCTGCCCATGGGCCGCAGGACGACACGGACGGGACCGGCCTGTCCGTCGTCCCGTCCGCCGGACCGCTCTCCCGGGAGGTCGCGCCCGCTCATCGCCCCGGCCGGGGCGCCACCCCGCGGTCTCGGTGGAAGACACCGCTCTTGTGGGCCTTCTTCACCGGTGTGGGCGGGCACGGCGCCTCCTCGCTCGGCTCACCGCCGCGGATTCGCCGGGCGCGGGCGGGAAACCGGCCGGACCGGCCCCTCCCCCCGCCTGTGGCGGAGCGTGTGACACCGCGCTCGATACCCCTGTCGCGGGAGCACCACGCGGCCCTTGCCCGATTCTTGGGGAGGGCCGCGTTCTCGGCGGGGGCCGCGCTCTCAGCGGGGGGGCGCGTTCTCAGTGGGGGGGCGCGTTCTCAGCGAGGACCTGCTCTCGGCCGGACCGCGTTCTCGGCGAGGACCGGCCCGGGACGGCCCGGGTGGGGGCCGTCCCGGCGGGAGGTCACTTGCCGGCGTTCTCCACCGCGTCACGCAGCGAGCTCGGCACGAAGGCGACGTTGCTGTCGAGTTCCTTGCCGTCGATCTTGAGGGTCGGCGTTCCCTGCAGCTTCTGCGCGGTCATGGTCTGCGACGAGAACTGCTGGTGCGCGGCCACGTTGCGCTGCTGCCGCACGCAGGTGTCGAAGTCGGGGGCGGTGACGCCGGCCTGCTTGCCCCACTTGATCAGCTCGTCGGCGGAGAAGCCGCTCACGGTCTCGCTCGGCTGGTTCTTGTAGAGCAGGTCGTGGAACGCCAGCCACTGCCGCCCGTCGGTGATGCAACGGGCCGCGGAGGCCGCGCGCAGCGAGTTGCTCTTGGTCGGGTCCTCCGTGAAGATCGTGATCGGGTGATACACGACCTTGGCCTTGCCCTCGGCGGCGAGGTTCTTCAGCGTCGAGCCGCTGGTCTCCTCGAACTGCTTGCAGGCCGGGCACTGGAAGTCCTCGAACACGTCGACCACGGGCTTGGTCACGCCGGCCTTGGCCATCACGACCGTGCCGTCCTTCTCCACGGTGACGGGTGCGACATTGCCGGTCGCCTCCTCCGAGGTTCCCTGCCGCACCGACCACACCGTGAAGGCTGCGGCGATCACGACGATCACCGCGATGGTGACGATCATCGTGATGCGCTTGCGCTGCTCCTGCTTGCGCAGGGCCTCGCGCTGGGCCGCGATCCGGGCCCTGGCCGCCTCACTCGTCCGCTTGCTCACGAAGCTTCCCCCCTGGCTGTTTTCACGGCCGCGTGCCGCCGTCGTACGCGGTCACGCGGCGTCGTCCTCGCCGTCCGAACCGTCCGCGTCCGCTGTTTCCCGCTCCCCCGTGAAGCCCAGCGCGGAGTCCAGCGACAGACGGCCGGACGGCCTGACCACGATCCACGCCGCGCAGAGCAGCAGCCCGAGGTCGCGCATCAGCTCCCAGAAGTAGTTCGGATCCTGTCCGGCGGCGAGCGTGCCGTCCCCGCCGAAGCAGCCGCAGTCGATGCGCAGCCCCCGGGCCCAGGCCGACGCGATGCCGATGACGAACGCCACCATCAGCACCCCGCCGACGACCGCCACCGCGCGCGTGAACAGGCCGACGAGCAGCAGCAGGCCCGTGATGATCTCCAGCACGGGCAGGCCGTATCCCACGACCTGCGCGACGGAGTCGGGCAGAAGTTGATAGGCCCGCACCGCCTGGACCGACAACGCGGGCGCTCCGATCTTGAGCGCCCCGGCGACGATCAGTACGCCGGCGAGCACGACCCGTGCGGCGGTCGTGACCCAGGAGAGCACGGGTTTCGCGGGCTGTAACCGTTCGGACACCGAGGCGCCGGATGCCAACTGAACCATGAGTCTCCTCGCCCGGTAGGCAACACCGACTGAACAGTACCGGGACCCAACCTCACCATGTGCTGGATAAGAGCATGGTAAGCCGCCTTATCTTGGCTGCTCACGGCGCATGTACGGGAAGGAAACCCCAGGGCGGCTCAGCGCCGGACACCCCTGGCGAGTTCGGACGCGAGCTCGCGTACCGCCGCAAGACCGGACTTCTCGTCCGGCGCGTCGAGCAGGCGCCGGATGAAGGCGGACCCGACGATGACGCCGTCGGCGTACGCCGCGACCTCGGCGGCCTGGGCGCCGTTGCCGACGCCGAGACCGACGCAGACGGGCAGCGACGTGTTCGCCCTGGTCCGCTTGACCAGGCCCTCCGCCGCCGAGCTCACGGACTCCCTGGCACCGGTCACGCCCATCAGCGAGGCCGCGTACACGAAGCCCGTGCAGCAGGCGGCGACCCGGGCGATGCGCTCGTCCGGCGAGCTGGGCGCGACGAGGAAGACCGTGTCGATGCCGGCGTCCTTGCTCGCGGCGAGCCAGGGCTCGGACTCCTCGGGCGTCAGGTCCGGCGTGATGGTCCCGACGCCGCCCGCCGACGCGAGGTCGCGCGCGAAGCGCTCGGCGCCGTAGCGGTCGATCGGGTTCCAGTAGGTCATGACCAGCGTCGCGGCCCCCGACTTCGCCACGCCCTCGACGGTGCGCAGCACGTCGGCGATGCGGGTGCCGTTGGTCAGCGATCGGTGGACCGCGTCCTGGATGGTCGGGCCGTCCATGAGCGGATCGGAGTACGGCAGGCCGATCTCGATCACGTCGCAGCCGGCCTCGACCATCGCGGTCGCCGCGGCGACCGCGCCGTCCTTGGTCGGGAAGCCCGCCGGCAGGTAGCCGACGAGCGCGGCCCTGTCCTCGGCACGGGCCTTGTCGAACACCGCGTGGAGTGTCGTCATCGGGATGCCCTATCGATGCTGATCAGAGGTTGAAGTACTTCATCGCGGTGCCCATGTCCTTGTCACCGCGGCCCGACAGGTTCACCAGGATGAGAGCGTCGGGGCCGAGCTCGCGGCCCAGCCGCAGCGCGCCCGCGAGCGCGTGCGAGGACTCGATGGCCGGGATGATGCCCTCGGTGCGGGCGAGCAGGGCGAAGGCCTCCATGGCCTCCGCGTCGGTCACGCCCTCGTAGGTGGCCCGGCCGGTGTCCTTGAGCCACGCGTGCTCCGGGCCCACACCGGGGTAGTCGAGGCCGGCCGAGATCGAGTGGGACTCGATCGTCTGGCCCTCCTCGTCCTGCAGGACGTAGGTGCGGGCGCCGTGCAGCACGCCGACGCTGCCCTCGGTCAGGGTCAGCGCGTGCTCGCCGGTCTCCGCGCCCCGGCCGCCGGCCTCGTAGCCGTACAGCCGGACGTCCTGGTCCTCGACGAAGGCGTGGAAGACGCCGATGGCGTTCGAGCCGCCGCCGACGGCGGCGCAGACGGCGTCCGGCAGCCTGCCGGTGAGCTCCAGGACCTGACGGCGGGCCTCCACGCCGATGATCCTGGCGAAGTCGCGCACGATCTCAGGGAACGGGTGCGGACCCGCGACGGTGCCGAACAGGTAGTGGGTGTGGTCGACGTTGGTGACCCAGTCGCGGAACGCCTCGTTGATGGCGTCCTTGAGAGTCTGGCTGCCGTTGGTGACGGGCACGACCGTCGCGCCGAGGAGCTTCATCCTGGCGACGTTGAGCGCCTGGCGCTCGCAGTCGACGGCGCCCATGTAGATGACGCACTCCAGGCCCATGAGCGCCGCGGCGGTGGCGGTGGCCACGCCGTGCTGGCCCGCCCCGGTCTCCGCGATGACGCGCCGCTTGCCCAGCCGCTTGGTCAGCAGCGCCTGGCCGAGCACGTTGTTGATCTTGTGTGCGCCCGTGTGGGTGAGGTCCTCGCGCTTGAGCAGGATCCGCGCGCCGCCCGCGTGCTCGGCGAACCGCGGCACCTCGGTCAGCGTCGTGGGACGGCCGGCGTACGTGCGCAGCAGGTGGTCGAACTCGCGCAGGAAGCCCAGGTCGGTCTTGGCCTTCTCGTACTCCGCGGCGACCTCGTCGAGGGCCGGGATGAGCGCCTCCGGAACATACCTGCCGCCGAAGATGCCGAACTTGCCGTTGATGTCCGGGTCGTTGCCGTGGACGCCGTTGCCGGCCAGGTCCGCGGGGGTGAGGATCATCCCCTCCGTCGCGGTCACGTGGCCTCCTTCCGATGCGCTGTCGTTCACGAGTGCCTCTCGGAGCCGGTGTCCTGCCGGGAGGCCGGGTGGGCGCCCGCGGTCACGAGGTCGTTGACCGCCGCCTTGGGGTCCCTGCCGGTGACCAGGCTCTCGCCGACCAGGACGGCGTCCGCCCCCGCCCTCGCGTACGCGAGCAGGTCGTGCGGGCCGCGCACCCCGGACTCGGCGACCTTGATGACGCCGTCCGGCACCTTGGGCGCGAGCTTGGCGAACACCTCGCGGTCCACCTCAAGCGTCTTGAGGTTGCGGGCGTTCACCCCGATGATCTTGGCGCCGGCGTCGACCGCCCGGGCCAGCTCCTCCTCGGTGTGCACCTCGACGAGCGGGGCGAGCCCGATCGACTCGGCCCGCTCGATCAGCGAGACGAGCGCCTGCTGGTCGAGGGCCGCCACGATGAGCAGGGCGAGGTCGGCGCCGTGCGCCCTGGCCTCCCACAGCTGGTAGGAGGTGACGATGAAGTCCTTGCGCAGGACGGGGATGTCCACGGCCGCGCGCACGGCCGCGAGGTCGGCGAGCGTGCCGCCGAACCTGCGCCGCTCCGTGAGCACGCTGATGACGTGGGCGCCGCCCTCCTCGTAGTCCGCCGCGAGGGCGGCGGGGTCGGCGATCGCGGCGAGCGCGCCCTTCGAGGGGCTCGACCGCTTCACCTCCGCGATGACCGACACCCGGTCGCCGCCGAGCGCGGCGTAGGCGTCCCGGGGTTCGGGTGCGCGGGCGGCGAGCCGCTTGAGCTCTTCGATCGGCACGTCGCGCTGCCGCTCCTCGAGGTCCTCCCGGACGCCCGAGATGATGTCCTCAAGAACACTCACGCGTCCTCCTCGCCTTCGGCTCGGAGCTCACGCGATCTGCCTGTCCGCTCGCTCACGCGTAAGGGTCCCTCCGGTCGGCTGCTCTGCGTGTCCTGCCCTGCGATGGTATCGGCCCGTCTCGCGTCGAGCCGCCACCGGGTCGATTCACGGTGCGAGGAATTGCCCGAAAGGCGTATTACGCACCACCCCGAAGACGGCCGCGACGGCGAGGAGTCCCCACAGGTACGCGAGGCGCGCGCTGTCCGGGCGCATGGGCCGTCCCTGCCATGATCGTAACGCCCATCGGGCCCACAACGTGATTACGACAGGAACGCAGAAGACAAAGAGCAGGTTCATCCGCGCCGCCCCGGCGATGTCGGCGTGGGCGAGGTCGTGCACGGCGCGCAGCGCGCCGCACCCGGGGCAGTAGAGGCCGGTCAGGTAATAGAGCGGGCAGACGGGGTAGTGACCCGGTTCGTGCGGGTCGACCACCGCCAGGCATGTCACCGCCGCGGCCAGAACGACCGCGGCGCCGAACGGCGCGCACAGCGACCGCACCCGGTCGCGCACGCGCCGTCCGGTGACTTCCATGGAGGTCAGCCTAACGCGGGGCGCGCACGACCACGGTGCCGACGATCTTGTCGGCGAAGGTCTGGCGCTTGGCGTCCCAGAGCGGCCACAGGTAGCCGATGTAGCAGGGCAGGCCGTCCACGATGTGGCAGATGTACCGGACGACGGCCATGCCGAATCCGATGTACTCGCCGGTCTGCTCCTTGACCGTCTGGATGCCGACGACCTTCTTGCCGACCGTCTGGCCGGTGGTGCCCTCCTTGTGCTTCAGCCACAGGCCCAGGCCGAGGGCGACGACGATGGCCAGGAGGGAGAGCACCAGGCCGATGCCGAAGCCGGAGCCGACCTGGCCGGTCTCCTGGTCCACCGAGCCGGCGCTCAGGGCGCTGCCGATGATGCTCAGGATCCAGGTGGGGACGCCGACGATGAGGCCGTCGATCAGCGTGGCGCCGACGCGCAGGCCCCAGTGCGCGAGCTCGGGAGCCGGGTAGCCCCCGGGCTGGCCGTACGCGCCGCCGTACTGGGCGCCGTACTGACCGCCGTACTGGTCACCGGCGGGCGTGGACGGGTAGCCCTGCGGCGGCGGGTAACCGCCACCCTGGGGGTAGCCGCCCTGGGGAGGCGGGTAGCCGCCCTGCGGCGGGGGGTAGCCGCCCTGCGGGCCGGGCTGGTTCTGCGGGTAACCACCCGGGTTGTAGCCCGGGTCGTTGCCGTACGTCATGGAATGCTCCTGCGTGAGTGGGGAAAAGGGGTCTCGGATCTTCTCAGCGCGACAAGACCGGAGACGGCCCCGAGAATCCGCGGAGCGCCGCATGGAGACGGGCCGGGGATGCCGGAGAGAAGTGACGCGACGACCACGCCGTTGCCGCCCGCGCCGGAAGGTGGCCGGCGCTGATGCGGACCGGACGGAGGAGATGGCGACGACCGCCGGACACCGGCGGCAGGTCACCCCGGCCGGGCCGGCGGCCGTGGCCGCCTGTGCCGCCCAGCCGACTCCCGTGGCTCATTCGGTCTCCTACGCGACGATCAGAGGTCGGCGGGAAGCCTATCGGCAGCAGGGCGGCCGGCCGGGGCAAGACTTAGCTTTGTGGACAATTTGTAATCGAGGTGTAAACGGCCCAACACGCACCGGAGAGCTGCTCTCCAGCCGGTGGACGGGCTACGCGGTGGGGTCCTCACCCTCGTCGATGGCGTCCCACATCGCCCTGTCGGCGTCCTTGACCCTCGCGGTGCCGCCGCCCGTGCCGGTGTGCCCGGCCCCCCGCTCGTACCTGCTCGACATGCCGGGCCAGCGCGCGCTCAGGATCGCCGCCGCCACGCCCGCCCCGGCCAGGACGAGCCCGCCCACGACGGTGAGCAGCGGCCAGACCCAGGCGCGCGACTCCACGGAGATGTGACCGGAGGACGTCACCGCGGTCGTCATGTGCCGCGCGGCCACGGACAGGATCGTCGCCTCGCGCGTGCCGTCCCAGGCCCCGGCCGCGACCGCCACGCCGAGGAGGGCGACCACCACGCTCGTCACGCGCCGCGCGGCCCCCCGGGTCGCCGGCACGGCCAGCACGGCGGCGAGCGCGGCCAGCGCGGCGGGGGTGAGCCAGGCCACCAGGTCGTTGCCGGTGAGGGAGCCGCTGCCCGCTCCGGCGGGGCCTTCCGCCGTGCCTTTCACGGTGCCGAGCGCGACCCACACGCGGCCCGCGGCGAGCAGCGCGAGCCCGCCGCCTGCGGCGCAGGCGGCCAGCCACACCAGCAGCGAGCGCCGCGCCGTACGCGCCTGGTCGCGGGCGGGAGCGGGGGCGGTCACGGCGCGCCGCTCACGTCGAGGACGTCGGCGTCGAAGCAGGTGCGGTCGCCGGTGTGGCAGGCCGCCCCCACCTGGTCGACCTTGAGCAGGATCGTGTCGCCGTCGCAGTCGAGCGCCACGTGCTTGACCCACTGCACGTGGCCGGAGGTGTCGCCCTTCACCCAGTACTCCCCCCGGCTGCGGGACCAGTAGGTCGCCCGGCCGGTGGTGAGCGTGCGGTGCAGCGCCTCGTCGTCCATCCAGGCGAGCATGAGCACCTCTCCGGTGTCGTGCTGCTGGACGATCGCGGGCACCAGGCCGTCCGGCGTGCGCTTCAGCCGGTCGGCGATCTTGGGGTCGAGGGCCATGAGGCCAATTCTGCCGCAGCCCCCGGCCGCCCCCGCCGCCGCTATGCGGACGCGGCGGTCACCAGCGACAGCGGAAGATCGCCCACTCGGCGTACGGCGTGCTCCTCGCCGCCCCGGCCGCCCCGGTAGACCGATCCCGTGACCCAGGTCGCGGTGTTGGACGCGACGACCCGGCCCTCGTCGTTGACGAGGAACGCCGGGCCCGGGATCGCGCGCAGCGCCGGGAGCACCGCGGCCTCGAACCGCCGGACGAACACGTCGGCCGCGGCCACCCCGGCGAAGGTCCCGCCCGCCAGCACGGGCACCGACAGCGTGAGGCTGTACTCGTCGGTGCACAGATAGTCGACGTACGGCCCGCAGATCGTGCGCTCCGCGCCGGACGACGGGCCGGCGTACCAGTCCCAGTGGGTGTAGTCGTAGAAGGCGCTGCTCGCCGGGTCCATGTCCCGCAGGAGCTGCACGGGATCTCCGGAGGGGTTCTCCTGCCACCACTCCAGGTACCACGGCGCGTCGGCCAGCAGGCCGGGCGCGGCGATGAAGCCGATCCCCGCGATCAGGGCGGGCAGATGGGCGGGCATGTGCGCGGACAGCGCGCCGCCGCGCAGCCGGGCCCACAGCAGCGGGCGCAGCGCCGCGAGGTCGGCCGCCACCGGGCGGCGCGTGCCGCCGGCGGGCAGGGCGCAGGCGACGGCGGCGTCGCGGACCTCGCGCAGCGCCTCGAAGACGCCCTCGGCCGCCTCGCGCACCCGCGCCACCGCCGCGGCGGCGCGGTCGTGGCCGGCCTGCGCAAGAGACGCCACTGTGCTCATGCCTGTCACTCCCGCAGACGCAGCCGAAGCTCGATGAGGTGTCGTGTCGCGTCGAGCACGTGCCGCTCGGCGACGGCCCTGGCCTGCTCGCCGTCGCCGCGCTCGACGGCCTCGGCGATGGCGCGATGCTGTGCCGCCGTCTCATGGTGCCCGCCCAGGCCCTCGTGCGGAAGCCAGAGCAACGCTCCGATGTCAGCCTGTAACCGGATCTCCTCCTGAGTGAGGCGAGCCGACTGCGAGGCCGCCGCGACCTCGATGTGGAACCGGCCGTCGAGCCTGCGCAGCCGGGCGCACGCCTCCGCGGACCCGGCCGCCTCCGGCGCGGCGGCGACGGCGTCCATCTCGTCCAGCGTGCGCCGCAGGGGCGCGACGTCCGAGGGCAGCGAGCGCTCGGCGGCGAGCCGGGCCGCCGCCCCCGCGATGGCCGCGTAGTGGTCGCCGAAGTCGCGCAGCTCGTCGGGGGCGAACGCGCGCAGCCGCGCCAGGAGGTCGATCCCGGCGGGACGCCGCACGAAGCTGCCGCCGCCCCGCCCGCGCCGCGTCTCGACCATCCCCTGCTGGCGCAGCGCCATGAGCGCCTCCCGCAGGGTCACGGTGGAGACACCGAGCCGGCCCGCGAGCTCGGCCTCGCTGGGCAGCTGCTCCCCGTCGGCGAGCAGGCCGACCGCGATCGCGTCGGCGAGCCGCCGGACCACGGCGTCCACCCGGGCGGTGCTGTCCACGGGTGAGAAGACGGCCAGGCGGGCCATGTTCACGGTCGCACTCCTGTTCGCCCGCGCCGTCGCGAAAAATCGGGCATCCGCGGAAGTTCACAACAGTGATACCGGATCGGGTCTTTACGCGAAACATTTAACTCCATATGTTTCAGGTCATGCCAGACCAAGCAGTCAGTCTTCGCGGCCTGCGCAAGAACTTCGGGCCGGTCGAGGCCGTGGCCGGGATCGATCTCGACGTCGCCGACGGGGAGTTCTTCGCGATGCTCGGGCCGTCCGGGTCGGGGAAGACCACCGTGCTGCGCATGATCGCCGGGTTCGAGTCGCCCACGGCGGGCACGGTCGAGCTGGGCGGGCGTGACGTCACGCGGCTCGCGCCGTTCGAGCGCGACGTGAACACGGTCTTCCAGGACTACGCGCTGTTCCCCCACATGAGCGTGCTGGACAACGTCGAGTACGGCCTGCGGGTGAAGAAGGTGCCGCGAGCGGAGCGGCGCGAGCGGGCGCTCGCCGCGCTGCGCTCGGTGCGGCTCGAGGGCTTCGAGAAGCGGCGCCCGGCCCAGTTGTCCGGCGGCCAGCGCCAGCGGGTCGCGCTGGCCCGCGCGCTGGTCAACCGGCCGCGCGTGCTGCTGCTCGACGAGCCGCTCGGCGCGCTCGACCTCAAGCTCCGCGAGGAGATGCAGGTCGAGCTGAAGGCGATCCAGCGGGAGGTCGGCATCACGTTCCTGTTCGTGACCCACGACCAGGAGGAGGCGCTGACGATGAGCGACCGGATCGCGGTGTTCGACCAGGGCAGGATCGAGCAGATCGGCACCCCCGCCGAGGTGTACGAGCGCCCGGCCACCGCCTTCGTCGCCTCGTTCGTGGGCACCTCCAACCTCGTCTCCGGCGAGGCCGCGCGGGCCGTGCTGGGCAGGGAGGGCACCTTCAGCGTCCGGCCCGAGAAGCTGCGCGTCGTGCTCGGCGAGGAGCCGCCGGCACCGGACGAGCACGAGGCCGCCGGTGTGATCCGCGAGGTCGTGTACGCCGGTCCGGCGACCCGGTTCGTCGTGGACCTCGACGCGGGCGGGCGCCTGATCGCCCTCCAGCAGAACCTGGAGGCGTCCTCCATGGACGTGACGGGCCTGCGCGGCGCCCGCGTCCGCCTCGTGTGGAACCGCCGGCACGAGTTCCCCATCGACACCCCGGCCGAGCCGGTCGCCGCCGGCTGACGCCGGCTGACTCCGCCACCGCGCCCCCGGCACCGCGCCCAGGCACCGCGCCCAGGCACCGCGCCCAGGCACCGCGCCCAGGCACCGCGCCCAGGCACCGCGCCCAGGCACCGCGCCCCCCGGCACCACTCACAGCAAGGAGAACCACGATGCGGTCCCCCCGTCCGCGTTTCGCCAGGCCGTCTCTCGTCGTCACCGCCGCGCTCGCCCTCGCGGCCGTCGCGGGCTGCGGCGGCGGCTCGTCCACCGACGGCGGCGGCTCGGCCGCGGCCCCCGGCGGCGCCTTCACCCCGCCGAAGATCGAGACCCTGAAGTCCCTCGGCCCCGGCGAGGGACAGGTCAACCTCGTCGCCTGGGCCGGCTACGCGGAGGACGGCTCCAACGACCCCAAGGTCGACTGGGTCCACCCGTTCGAGAAGGCCACCGGCTGCACGGTCAACACCAAGACCGCGGGCACGTCCGACGAGATGGTCAACCTGATGAAGACCGGCGAGTACGACGCGGTGTCGGCGTCCGGCGACGCCTCGCTGCGCCTGATCGCCTCCGGCACGGTCGCGCCGGTCAACACCGACCTCGTGCCCAACTACAAGGACGTGTTCGAGGGGCTGAAGCTCAAGCCGTGGAACTCGGTCAACGGGGTCGCGTACGGCATCCCGCACGGCCGCGGCGCGAACCTCCTCATGTGGCGCACGGACACGGTGAACCCGGCCCCCGACTCCTGGGGCGTCGTGTTCGACCCCGCCTCGCCCTACAAGGGCAAGGTGACGGCGTACGACTCCCCCATCTACATCGCCGACGCCGCGCTCTACCTCATGTCGGCCAGGCCCGAGCTGGGGATCAAGGACCCGTACGCGCTGGACGAGACGCAGCTCAAGGCCGCGGTCGACCTGCTCAAGCAGCAGAAGCAGAACATCGGCGAATACTGGTCCGACTACACCAAGGCGGTGCAGTCGTTCAAGTCCGGCGACACGGCCGTGGGCACGACCTGGCAGGTGATCGCCAACCTGGTGGAGGCCGACAAGGCGCCGGTGCAGACGACGCTGCCCAAGGAGGGCTCCACCGGCTGGTCGGACACGTGGATGGTCGCCGCGCAGGCCAAGCACCCCAACTGCGCCTACAAGTGGCTCGACTGGATCATCTCCCCCACGGCCAACGCGCAGGTGGCCGAGTGGTTCGGCGAGGCGCCGGCCAACGCCAAGGCGTGCGAGCAGACGTCCGACAAGTCCTTCTGCGACACCTACCACGCGACCGACGAGGAGTACTTCTCCAAGGTCCACTACTGGACCACGCCGATCGCGCAGTGCCTCGACGGGCGCACCGACGTCAAGTGCACCGACTACTCCGAGTGGACCCGGGCCTGGACCGAGATCAAGGGCTGAGCGCTCCCCGGGGGACGGCCGCCCGGCCGTCCCCCCCTCGGCCGCATGAGCAGCCCCACGGAGAGAAGACGATGACGACCCTCACGACGACGGCCGCCTCCCCCGGGATGCGGAGGCGGGCCGCCTCATTCCTGCACCGGCACGCCGGCGTGCGGCTGTCGCTGCTGCTGTCGGCGCCCCTGGCCTGGCTGGGACTGGCCTACCTGGGCGCGCTCGCCGCCCTTCTGGTCACCGCGTTCTGGTCGACGGACGTGTTCACCGGTGACGTGGTCAAGGTGTTCACCTGGGCCAACTTCACCGATCTGGTCACCGGCGAGGTCTATCGCACGGTCGCCCTGCGCTCGATCGGCGTGGCCGCGGCGGTCACGCTGATCGACCTGGTGGTGGCCTTCCCCATGGCGTTCGCGATGGCCAAGCTGGCCTCGCCGCGTGCCCAGCGCTGGCTCGTGATCGCCGTGCTCACCCCATTGTGGGCGTCCTACCTGGTCAAGGCGTACGCGTGGCGGGTGATGCTGTCCTCGGACGGCGTGCTCGGCTGGGGTTACGGCCTGACCGCCACCGTGGTGACCCTGTCGTACCTGTGGCTGCCGTACATGATCCTGCCGATCTACGCGGGGCTCGAACGGCTGCCGAACTCGCTGCTCGACGCGGCCGGGGACCTCGGCGCGCGCCCGTGGCGGACGTTCCGCACGGTGGTCTGGCCGCTGACCTTCCCCGCCGCCGTGGCGGGGTCGATCTTCACGTTCTCCCTCTCCCTGGGCGACTACATCACCGTGAAGATCGTCGGTGGCAAGACCCAGCTCATCGGCAACGTGGTCTACGACAACATCGGCGCGGCCAACAACCTGCCCTTCGCCGCCGCCGTCGCCACCGTCCCCGTCGTGATCATGCTGGTCTACCTCGCGGCCGTACGCCGCACCGGCGCGCTGGAGAACCTGTGAGAGAGCGAAGCGAACGAACCGGCGACCGGATCCACCGGCGGGCGGAGGAGGCCCGGTGAACCTGTCTCGTACGGCCCGGACGCTGCTGCGGGCGGCGCTGGTGGCCGGCCTGGCCGTGATCTACGTGCCGCTGGCCGTGGTGCTGCTCAACTCGTTCAACTCCGACCGGACCTTCTCCTGGCCGCCCGCCGGGTTCACGCTGCGCTGGTGGGGCGCCGCCTGGGGCTCGGCCGGCCTGCGCGACGCGCTGTGGACCTCGGTCCAGGCGGGCCTCGGCGCGACCGCGATCGCGCTCGTGCTCGGCACGATGGCCGCCTTCGCGGTGCAGCGCTACCGGTTCTTCGGCCGGGAGACGGTCTCGCTGGTGATCGTGCTGCCCATCGCCCTGCCCGGCATCGTGACCGGCATCGCGCTGAGCAACACGTTCCACACGGTGCTCGGCCTGCCTCTCGGGCTGCTGACCGTGATCGTGGGCCACGCGACGTTCTGCGTGGTCACCGTCTACAACAACGTGCTGGCCCGGCTGCGCCGCATGGGCCTGAACCTGGAGGAGGCGTCGGCCGACCTCGGGGCGGACACGTTCACCACGTTCCGCCTGGTGACGTTCCCGATGATGCGCTCGGCGCTGCTCGCGGGCGGGCTGCTCGCCTTCGCGCTGTCGTTCGACGAGATCATCGTCACGACGTTCACCGCCGGGGCCGGCGTCCGCACGCTGCCGATCTGGATCTTCGAGAACCTGTTCCGGCCCAACCAGGCGCCGGTGGTCAACGTGGTCGCCGCCGCGCTGATCCTGCTGTCGGTGATCCCGATCTATCTGGCCCAGCGCCTGTCCGGCGGCGACCCGCAGACCCACTGAGGCGACCCGCCCGCCGGACTACCCGGCGTCATCCCGGCACCACCGCCGTCGAGGCGATCTCGACCAGCAGGTCCTCGCGGGCCAGCCCGGCCACCACGATCAACGAGTTGATCGGGTAGTCCCCCTCGGGGAACCACTCGGCGAGCACCTCGCCGATGCCGCGGCGCACTCCGGGAAGCGCCTCCCGGCTCGCGACCATCGTGAACAGCGAGACCAGCCCCTCCGCCGGGGTGCCTCCGGCGTCCTCGACGACCGCCGCGATGTTGCGCAACGCCTGGACGGTCTGCCCGTACGCGTCCGGGGCGACCGTTCCGTCGGGGGCGTTGCCGATCTGCCCCGCGATGTGCAGGACGGCGGCGTCCGGCGAGACCCGCGCCGCATGGCTGTACGCGCCGAGGGGCGGGGCGATCCTGTCCGTGCTGCGCCGCTCGACCAGCACCGGCTTCCCCACGATGTCCCCCATGTTCCGCTCGCTCCCGCTCCTGCCGCCGCCCTGGCGGTGATCTCCTTCATGACGGCCGTCAAGATACCCAACGCCTCGCCGGCCTCCTCGGGCCGGGCGGACAGCGGCCTCTCCGACGCCGTACGGACCTGATCAGGGACGGAAGACGTCGGCCGCGGTGATCGGCAGGACGCCCTCGCGCACGTGGGTGACCTCCTCACGGGCGCACACGGCGTAGGTGAGCGCGTCCACGTCGCCGGTGAGTTTCGCCGCCTTGCGCGACAGGCGCGCCCGCAGCCGTTCCGCGTCCACGGTGCGGCTCCACTCGGCCTCGCCGACGAGGACCGGAACGCGCGTGCGGGCGGGTTCCGCGAGCACGACGGCGTCGATCTCGTCCTGGCCGTCGTCCTTCCACCAGGGTCCGACGGCGACGACCCGGGGCCCGAGCTCCCTCGCCGCCGCGCGCCGCCGCAGGTGGTCTCGGAACGCCTCCTCGTAGACCTGCCCGAGATGCTCGCTCATCGCCTCGTACAGGGCCTGGACGACGTCCGGCCCGGCGCCCAGCTCGATGTCGGCCCGATAACGCGAGAGCGGGCCCAGGTAGAAGGCGAGGAAGGGGTTGACGAATCCCAGCCTTCATTACTGGCAGGGGACGTCGCTGACGTCCAACGTCGGTGACGTTCGACGTCAGTGACGCGGCATTCAGCGGACGGTGGTGGCGGTGGTCCAGGAGGCGTAGAGGTCGGCGTACACGCCGGGCTGCTCGACCAGGACGGCGTGCGGGCCGCGCTGGACGATCCGGCCGTGCTCGAACACGATGACCTCGTCGGCCGCCTGGGCGGTGGACAGGCGGTGGGCGATCGAGACGGCCGTACGGCCACGGGTGATGCCGTCGAGGGCGCGGGCGAGGCGCACCTCGGTGGCGGGGTCCACGGCGGAGGTGGCCTCGTCGAGCAGCAGCAGGTCGGGGTCGGCGAGGTAGGCGCGGGCGAGCGCGACGAGCTGGCGCTCGCCGGCGGAAAGGGACTCGCCCCGCTGGCCGACCGGGCTGTCGAGGCCGGCGGGCAGGCCGTCGAGCCAGTCGGCCAGGCCGAGCTCGGTCAGCGCCCGGGTGATCTCCTCCCGGGTCGCCGAGGGCCGTCCGAAGCGGATGTTGTCCTCAAGCGTCGAGTCGAACAGGAACCCGTCCTGCGGCACCATGACGATCCGCTCTCGGAGCGAGGAGAAGCTCACCGTGCGCAGGTCGGTGCCGTCCACGAGGATCCGGCCGGAGGTGGGGTCCATGAGCCGGGTGAGCAGCTTGGCGAAGGTCGTCTTGCCCGAGCCGGTCTCCCCCACCACGGCGATCCGCGTGCGCGGCGGGATCTCGACCGACACGTCGTGGAGCACCGGCGGCCCGCCGGGGTAGGCGAAGCCCACGCCGTCGAAACGGACCGAGATCGGGCCGCGCGGCAGCGTCGCACCGTTCTCGGGGTCGGCCACGTCGGCCGGGGTGTCGAGCACGCCCAGGATGCGCCGCCAGCCGGCGATCGCGTTCTGCGCCTCGTTCAGCACCTCGGTCGCGGTCTGCAGCGGGCTGATGAACAGCGTGATCAGGAACAGGAACGCGATGAGCCGCCCGGCCGTGATCGAGCCGCCGACGCCCAGCCAGACCCCGGCCACGACCACCAGCGCGACCGTGATCGAGGCGACCAGCTCGGTGACCGGGAACGTGAACCCGACGATCTTCTGGGCCCGGGTCTGCGCCGCGCGCATCCCGTCCACCGCCGTGTCGATCCGGTCGGCGGTGCGGTCCTCCGAGCCGTACGCCCGGATCACCGCGCTGCCGACGACCGACTCGCTGACGGCGGCGAGGACGTCGCCGGCGCGCTCGCGCACCTTGGTGTACGCCTTGGCCACCAGGCGCTGGAAGCGGGGCAGGGCCAGCACCAGCGGCAGGAAGCAGGCCCACACCAGCAGCGTGAGCTGCCAGGAATAGACGGCCATGAGCACGGTCGCCACCACGAGCTGGCCGGCGGACACGATGACCATCAGCCCGCCCCACTGCATGAACGTGCTGATCTGGTCGACGTCGCCGGTCACGCGGGACACCAGGCCGCCGCGCCGCTCGGTGTTCTGCGTCAGCACCGACAGGTCGTGCACGTGGCGGAAACCCTTGCCGCGCAGGGCCGCCAGGCCCGACTCGGTGGAGCGGTAGAGCCGGACGTTCATCAGGTAGCCGCACAGCGCGGTCAGCACGACGGCGAGGGCGCACAGGACGACCGCGTTCCGGATGAACGGCAGGTCGGGCTCGCCCGACCCCAGGCCGCGGTCGATCACCTGCTGTACGGCGATGGGGACGACGACCTTGCCCAGTGTCGCCAGCACGGCCAGCACGAGCGTGCCGGTGAGCCCGCGGCGGAACTCCGGCGACAGCCGCAGGCCCTGCCTGAGCGTCTCCAGGGCGCTCCGGTCGGCCGACCGCAGAGACGAGGTCTCTCCCGTGGCCGTGTCGTTCACGGCGGTCACCGCGTCACGCTCCTCGTCAGGGTGCTCGTCAGGGTCCTCGGGCCGGGCGTCATGCCACGACCTCCTCATCGGTGTCTTCGAACGCGGCGCGTTCGGCCTCCTCGCGCTCGTAGGCGGTGACGAGGTCGCGGTAGCCCGCGCAGCGGGCCAGGAGCTGCTCGTGGGTGCCGTGGTCGGCGACCACGCCCTGCTCCAGGTAGACGACCTCGTCGGCCAGCGCGATCGTCGCCATCCGGTAGGCGACCACGATCACCGTGGCCTCGGCGGCCCCGTCGCGCAGGCCGTACAGGATGCGCTTTTCGACCTGCGGGTCGACGCTGGAGGTGGCGTCGTCGAGGATGAGCAGCCGGGGCTCGCGCACGACCGCGCGGGCGAGGGCGAGACGCTGGCGCTGGCCGCCCGACAACGTCGCGCCGCGCTCGCCGATCCGGGTGTCGAGGCCGGACGGCAGGGCGCTGACGAAGCCGTCGGCCTGCGCGAGCCGCAGCGCGGCCCAGATGCGCTCGTCCGGCACCTGGCCGCCGAGCGCGATGTTGCCGCGCACGGTGTCGTCGAACAGGAACGTCTGCTGCGGCACGAGTGCCACCGAGGCGCTCACCTCGCCCCTGGCCACCTCGCGCAGATCGACGCCGTCGACGCGGACGACGCCCTCGCCGGGGTCGATCAGGCGCGCGAGCAGCTGGGTGAGCGTCGACTTGCCCGCCCCGGTCGGCCCGACGAGCGCGATCGTACGGCCCGGCGCCACGGCGAAGCTCACGTCCTTCAGCACGGGGTTGCCCGGCACGTACGCGTAGGAGACGCCCTCGGCCTCCACCCGGGCCGGGCCGGAGTCGTCCAGGCGGGCGGTGCCGTACTCCATGGAGCCGGTGGCGTCGAGGACGTCCCTGACCCGCGTCCAGCCGACGACGCTGCGCGGCAGCTCGGCCAGCACCCAGCCCAGCGCCCGGATCGGGAAGGCGAGGAGGGTGAACAGATACGCCACCTGGATCAGGTCGCCCGCCGCGACGCCGCCCGACTCCAGCCGCAGCGCCCCGACGAGCAGCACGGCGAGCACGCCCAGCGTGGGCAGCGCCTCCAGCATGGGGTCGAACAGCCCGCGGACCCGGCCGACGGCGACGTTGGCGTCGCGCAGCGCGTCGGCCTTGGCCTGGAAGCGCGCGGCCTCCGCGTCCTCGCGGCCGAGGGTCTTGACGACGAGCGCGCCGTCGAAGCTCTCGTGGGCGACCTCGCTCACCTCGGCCCGCAGCTGCTGGGCCCGCATCGCGAGCGGGGAGAGCCTGCGCTGGTAGACCAGGTTGAGCACGGCCACGGCCGGGAAGATCAGGAAGCCGACGACGGCGAGCACCGGGTCGACCAGCACGATCGCCACGGCGGCCGTCACCAGCATCACGACCACGCCCACCGCCATCGGCAGCGGGGCGAGCGGCGCCCAGGCCGCCTCGACATCGGAGTTGGCGTTGGACAGCAGCTGCCCGGTCGGGTGGCGGTGGTGCCAGGCGAGGGGCAGCCGCAGGTACTGCCGCGTGACGGCGCGGCGGGAGTGGGCCTGCATGCGGTATTGGTGGATCCCGGCCATGATGCGCCGGCCCATGATCCCGGCGGCCTTGAGCACCGCCACGCCCACGATCAGCAGGGCCGCCACGACCAGCGTGCCCGAGCTCGCCGCGCCGTCCCGGAACGCGGGCAGCACCGCGTTGTCGGTCGCCCAGCCGAGCGCCCAGGACGCGGCGACGGTCATCGCGCCGTAGACGGCGCTGGCGACGACCGCGCCGGTGAAGATCTTCGGCTCGGTTCTGATCGCCACGCCGATGACCTTGAGACCCTGGAGCATGACTGAGCTGCCGGGCCGCGCGGGTGACTCCTTGGTCGGCACGCGGTGCGTTCCTTCCGATCGGGGGACCTGCCGGGGCCGCTCCCTGTGAGCACCCCGAAGGGGGACGTTACTCACTCGGGGACGCCGCCGGATCGGTCACCGGACCGACGCCGCCCGAGTCCTTGGTCCTAGTTACTCCCTATCATCCTGATCAACCGGTTTATTCCTCGGACACCCGCGGCCGCCGGTCCGGGCGGGACGAGGGACGCATAGGCTGATCGCGTGACACACGCCCAGACAGAGCGCGCGGCGCTCTGCGACCTGCTCGACCGCCTCGGCCCCGAGGCGCCCACGCTGTGCGAGGGATGGGCGACGGCGGACCTCACGGCCCACCTCGTCCTGCGCGAGCGCCGGCTCGACGCCGCGCCCGGCATCGCGCTGCCGTTCATGGCGGGCTACACCGCCGCGGTGCAGGAGCGCGTCAAGCGCCGCCACCCCTATCCCGAGCTGGTCGAGCTCGTCCGTCAGGGCCCGCCGCGCTGGACGCCGTACGGGCTGGTCCCCGGCCTGGACGAGATCGTCAACACGGCGGAGTTCTTCGTCCATCACGAGGACGTACGGCGGGCGCAGGCCGGCTGGGAGCCCCGCGTCGTCCCCCGGGACCTCCAGGAGACGTTCTGGAAGCGGCTGCGCGGCGGCGCCCGGCTCTTCCTGCGCAAGGCCCCCGTGGGGGTCGTGCTCCGCCGTCCCGACGGGACGAAGACCGCCGGGCGGATGGCCGAGCCCGCCGTGGTGGTCACCGGCGAGCCGTCGGAGCTGCTGCTGTTCGCGTTCGGCAGGCAGGCGCACGCCCGGGTCACGTACGACGGGGACGCGGCGGCGGTCGCCCGGCTCCAGGATGCCCGTTTGGGGCCGTGAGGATGAATCGCGGGAGTTGTCCGGAATTCTCCACGTAAACCTCGTGCAATGGGGCAGCATGTGAAACCAGCGCACGACGTGTGGGAGCGTTTGGGAGCCCCGGATGAACCTCAAAAAGGTCCTGACCTATCTGGCCATCGCGTTCGTGGTCTTCTATTTGTTCACGCAGCCGGCGAACGCGGCGGACGCGGTCAAGAACCTGTTCGGGGGGATCGGCACGGGAGCCGAACGCCTGTCGGCGTTCTTCACGTCGCTCTTCTCGGGCTGAGGCGCGTTCGTCCGGGGCGCCGCCCCCGTTCATCCGGGGCGAAGCCCCCTGCCTGTCGGGGGCGAACCCGGACAAGCTCGAACGCGCGACCGCGCAGTGGGCCGCGGCCGACGCCGGCGATACCCGGACCTTCCCGGACACCGTATGCCCACCATCCTCGGCAGCCCCCTGCTCACCTGGGCGGCTACGCACGTTTCCGACATAGACGCTCGGTTCCGGCATGGCCCCGCTCTTCTCCCGGCCGAGCCCCGCTCGCCGCCGGCCAGAACCCGGTCGGCGGGGCCAGAACCCTGCTAGAACCCGGCTCGGCGCGGGCCAGAACCGCACTCGTTCGAGGACCGATCCCGCATGTTTCAGCGGCCGGACCCCGCTCTTTCCACGCCGCGCCGGCAGGGTCCGGACAGGCCCGCAGGTCGCCGGTATCGCGCCGCGATGAGCCGCTCCGTCCCGTCGTCTCACTATGAGGGCGGAACGGCCTCATGTCCTCTCGGCTAGTTATGATCATTACTGCCGCCGGGTACAAACGACCGGGATATCGACTGCAGGAGGCCCCCCGATGAAGGCGAAGAAGGTTCTTACGTACGCGGCCATCGCGTTCGTGGTCTTCTACCTCTACAGCCAGCCGCAAGCGGCGGCAGGAGCCGTGCGAGGCGTGTTCGACACGGTCAACACCGGAGCCAGCAGATTGGCGACCTTCTTCACCTCGGTGCTGAGTTGAGACCGTGGACCACCCGCCTCCGTTCTCCCTCAGGTAACCCCGATCACCACCACAGGCAGCGACGAACCACTAACGAACCGCACTGACAGTCAGAGCCCCGAGGCTCTCCGCCCACAGGCCGGCAGGGCATCCGCCCTTGCTCCGCCGGCCTCTCCTTTCGCGTCCCCGCGTGACCGGCCGCAGTCTCATGCCGCCCGCGCCGCCCATGCCGCCCGCACCTCCCGCGCCGCCGGCGCCTCGTAAGCGCGTACTCCGCGCTCCATAGGCGCATACTCCGCGAACGCCCCGTCATCGCCCGCCGGACGGCCTCGGCGACCTCTGGGGACGGCCCCTCGCGCTCCGCGCACACCCGACCCTGCCCGAAATCACGATAAAGAACACACAATCGCGTATGCCGGTTTTCGCCCACTATCGTCCTATTTGCGGTGATTGGGATGGACGGTTGTGCGATGTCCGGCTGACCATTTGAGGAGGGCGGACTCCGGAGCGCCGCGTGATCCTTTGACGGACAGGAGACAGCTATGCGTGCCAAGCGTTTCCCGAGCCTGCTGGGCCTGGCGTTCCTCGCCGCATTCGGTCTCGCGGCGGCCCAGCCCGCTCACGAGGCGTCCGCCGCCACGACGTGCTGGGGCGACGACTGGTGCGGCCACGGCGGCCACGGCGGCGCCTTCCAGGGGCAGTGGCAGTACCAGTCGATGGCGTCGTCGTCGCTCGGGACGGGCCCGGACGCCTACCCCACGGCGATCATCGACATCGACTGAGCACCCACCGGCCGGGGGCCGGATTCCGGCCCCCGGCGGGCGGTCAGCGCACCGGGTGACCGGCCGCGCGCAGCGTGTCCTTGACCTCGTGGATCTTGAGCTGGCCGAAGTGGAAGACCGAGGCGGCCAGCACGGCGTCCGCACCGGCCTCCACGGCGGGCGGGAAGTCCTCCAGCCGCCCGGCGCCGCCGGAGGCGATCAGCGGGACGCTCACCGCCGCCCGTACGGCACGCAGCATCTCCAGGTCGTATCCCGACTTGGTGCCGTCGCCGTCCATGGAGTTGAGCAGGATCTCGCCGACGCCGAGCTCCTCCCCGCGACGCGCCCACTCCACCGCGTCGATGCCGGTCCCCCGGCGCCCGCCGTGGGTCGTCACCTCGAACCCGGAGGGCGTGGGCGGCCCGTCGACCACCCGGCGCGCGTCCACCGACAGCACGATGCACTGCGACCCGAACCGGCGCGAGGTCTCGGTCAGCAGCTCCGGCCGCGCGATGGCCGCGGTGTTGATGCCGACCTTGTCGGCGCCCGCGCGCAGCAGCCGGTCGACGTCGTCGGCCGACCGCACGCCGCCTCCGACCGTCAACGGGATGAACACCTGCTCGGCCGTACGGCGCACCACGTCGAGCATGGTCTCGCGCTCGCCCGAGGAGGCGGTGATGTCGAGGAAGGTCAGCTCGTCGGCCCCCTCGGCGTCATAGCGCGCGGCCAGCTCGACCGGATCGCCGGCGTCCCTGAGGTTCTCGAAGTTGACCCCCTTGACCACCCGGCCCGCGTCCACGTCAAGGCAGGGGATCACCCGCACCGCCACGGTCATCGCTCAGCCTCCGCAGTCGCCACGTTCCACCGGCCGGTAGGCCTCGACCTCGACCTCGACCAGCATGCGCTCGTCGACCAGCCCGGCGACCTGCACGCTTGTGCAGGCGGGCCGTACGTCGCCGAAGACCTCGCCGTGGGCCTTGCCGACGGCATCGAAGTCGTCGGCGTTCACCACGTAGAGGCGGGTCCGCACCACGTCGGCCCGGGTGATGCCGGCCTTCTCCACGGCGTCCAGCGCGATGGAGAAGGCGGTGAGCGTCTGCTGGTAGGCGTCGCCCACGTGCTGGACCTCGCCGCCCACGGTGGCGGTGCAGCCGGACACGAGCACGTGCGGCCCGGCCACGACCGCGCGGGCGTAGCCGTAGCGGTCCTCCCACGGGCCGCCGGAGGAGATCCGCCCTTCGGGCATCTCCATGCTCATGCCGCCTCCTCTCCTTCGGCCCGGAACGGCATGCGCCAGGGGTCGCGCTCGCTCATGCGGACTTCACCGCCGCGAGCGCCTCTTCCAGGGTGAACGCCTGGGCGTACAGCGCCTTGCCCACGATGGCGCCCTCGACGCCGTCCGGCACGAGCGTCGCGATCGCGCGCAGGTCGTCGAGCGACGACACCCCGCCGCTGGCGATGACCGGGCGGTCGGTCCGCGCGCACACCTCACGGAGCAGGTCGAGGTTGGGACCGCGCAGCGTGCCGTCCTTGGTCACGTCGGTGACGACATAACGCGGGCAGCCCTCCGACTCCAGCCGGTCGAGCACGTCCCACAGGTCGCCGCCCTCCTGGGTCCAGCCGCGGGCGGCCAGCGTGGTGCCGCGCACGTCGAGTCCAACCGCGATGCGGTCGCCGTGCTCGGCGATCGCCCTGGCGCACCACTCGGGGTTCTCCAGCGCGGCCGTGCCGATGTTGACCCGGCGGCAGCCGGTGCTCAGCGCGGCCTCAAGAGAGGCGTCGTCACGGATCCCGCCGGACAACTCGACGTTCACGTCCAGCGCGCCGACGACGGAGGCGAGCAGCTCGCGGTTGTTCCCCCGGCCGAACGCCGCGTCGAGGTCGACCAGGTGGATCCACTCCGCGCCGGCCTTCTGCCAGGCGAGGGCGGCGGCGAGCGGATCCCCGTACGAGGTCTCCGTCCCCGCCTCGCCCTGCACGAGGCGGACGGCTTGGCCGTCGGCGACGTCGACGGCCGGGAGCAATACGAGCGACATTTATTCATGACCTCCGGTCGAAAACGATGGTGACGAGCACCGGGAGCAGCAGGATCGAGCCGAGGAACACGCCCAGGCGGGCCATCCACGAGTCGAGCAGGATCCAGGCGAGCACCTGGACGAGGAACCACAGCACGACGACGACGCCGTTCTCCGTGCGGCGGCGGCGGGCGAGATACCCGCGCTGCCGGGCCACCCGCACGGGTCTGGCCGGTCGTGGCAGCACCGCCGCCACGGCTCCGGCGAGCGGCCCCACGAGCCGCTCGCGCATCTCGCGCCGCCTGGCCGCCCTCGCCTCACGCTCGGCCCGGGCCGCCGCGAGGCGTTCGCGCTCGGCTTCGCGCTCTGCCCTCCGACGGGCCCGTTCCTTGCTCATCGGGCCTCCCGCTCAGGTCCGGTCACGGCCTCTGCCTGGCCGGCCGTACGCGCCGCGGCCCCGCCGGTTCCCAGTGTCGCACCGCTGCCTCGATATTTCGCCTGCCGGACACGCTCACAACGTGCTCAGCCAGTTGGACAGCAGCACGGCCCCCGCGTCCCCCGACTTCTCCGGGTGGAACTGGGTGGCCATGAGCGGGCCGTTCTCGGCCGCGGCCACGAACGGCACGCCGTGCTCGGCCCAGGCGACCAGCGGCTGCTCAAAGCCGTCGCCGGCCTGCAGCCGCCATTCGCGCACCCCGTAGGAGTGGACGAAGTAGAAGCGCGTCCCCTCCTCCATGCCGCGGAACAGCACGCTGCCCTCGGGCGCGGTCACGGTGTTCCACCCCATGTGGGGCAGCACGGGCGCGTCGAGCCGCTC
Organism: Microbispora sp. CL1-1; assembly: GCF_012034195.1. Taxonomy (NCBI): domain Bacteria; kingdom Bacillati; phylum Actinomycetota; class Actinomycetes; order Streptosporangiales; family Streptosporangiaceae; genus Microbispora; species Microbispora sp. CL1-1. The sequence goes on along the minus strand of NZ_JAATEK010000001.1, from coordinate 372,828 downwards.
GACCGTGCCGGGCCACTCGCCGCAGCCCTCGGTGTGGACGCCGTGCTCGACGCCCTTCTCGAACAGGATCTGCATGCCGACGCAGATCCCGAGCACCGGGCGCCCGCCGGACAGGCGGCGGCCCACGATCTGGTCGCCGCGCACGCGCTTGAGCCCCTCCATGCAGGCCGCGAACGCGCCGACGCCGGGCACGACGAGCCCCTCCGCCTCGAGGGCCGCGTCGAAGTCGGCGGTGACGGTGACGTCCGCCCCGACGCGGGCCAGCGCCCGCTCGGCCGAGCGGAGGTTGCCCGACCCGTAGTCGAGGACGACGACCCGCCTGTTCACTGCCACCACATCACCCCCGCCGTGATCGCCATGACGGCCCCGACGCCGGCGAGCGCCGCCAGCAGCTTGAGGCCCTGCCGGATGCCCGAGATGACCCCGCCGATCAGGAAGAGACCGATGAAGATCATCCCCCCGGACGCGAAGGTCATCAGAGCACGCCCTTCGTGCTGGGCACGCCGGTCGCCCGGGGGTCGCGCTCCGACGCCTCGCGCAGCGCCCGCGCGAGCGCCTTGAACTGCGCCTCCACGATGTGGTGGGCGTTGCGCCCGTACGGCACGTGCACGTGGAGGCAGACCGCCGCCTGCGCGACGAACGACTCCAGGATGTGCCGGGTCATGGTGGTGTCGTAGTCGGGCCCGATCATCGGGGCCATGCCCTCGGGCTCGGTGTGCACGAGGTAGGGCCGGCCGGACAGGTCCACCGTGACCTGCGCGAGCGCCTCGTCCAGCGGGCAGGACGCGCTGCCGAACCGCCGGATGCCCGACTTGTCGCCCAGTGCCTCGCGGAACGCCGCGCCGAGCGCGATCGAGGTGTCCTCGATCGTGTGGTGGGCGTCGATGTGCAGGTCGCCCTCGGTCTTCACGGTCAGGTCGAACAGGCCGTGCTTGCCGAGCTGGGCGAGCATGTGGTCGTAGAAGCCGACACCGGTGGACACGTCGACGATCCCGGTGCCGTCGAGGCCGACCTCGACCAGCACCGACGTCTCCTTCGTGGTGCGCTCGACGCGGCCGCGGCGCTCGTTGAGCTCGGTCATGCGAGGACCCCCTCCAGCGCGGCGCGGAACGCCGCCATCTCTTCCGGCGTGCCGATCGACACGCGCAGCCAGCCAGCGGGACCGGTCTCCCGGATCAGCACCCCGCGATCGAGCAGTCCCTCCCATACGGACCGCCGATCCGCAAAGGTACCGAACAACACGAAATTGGCGTCGGAGTCGGCGACCTTCAGGCCGCGCCCGCGCAGCCAGCCGACGGTGGCGTCCCGCTCGGCGCGCAGCGCGTCGACCGTGCCGAGCAGCTCCTCGCGGTGCGCCAGCGCCACCCGGGCCGCCGCCTGGGTCAGCGTGGACAGGTGGTAGGGCAGGCGGACCAGCAGCAGGGCGTCGACCACCGCCGGGTCGGCGGCGAGGTAGCCGAGCCGGGTGCCGGCCATCGCGAACGCCTTCGACATGGTGCGGGTCACGATCAGCCGGGGGTTGCCGGGCAGCAGGGTCAGCGCCGACGGCGTGCCCGTGCGGGCGAACTCGGCGTACGCCTCGTCGACCACGACCATGCCGGGCGCGGCGGCGAGGATCCGCTGGATGACCTCCAGCGGCAGGGCCGTGCCGGTCGGGTTGTTCGGCGAGGTCAGGAACACCACGTCGGGGCGGTGCTCCTCGATCGCGGCCACGGCGGCGTCCGGGTCGATCGCGAAGTCCTCGTCGCGCAGGCCCTCGATCCAGCGGGTGTTCGTGCCGCCCGCGATGATCGGGTGCATCGAGTAGGACGGCTCGAACCCGATGGCGGAGCGGCCGGGGCCGCCGAACGCCTGGAGGATCTGCTGGATGATCTCGTTGGAGCCGTTGGCCGCCCACAGCCGGCGGGCCGTCAGCCCGTGGCCGAGATAGTCGGCGAGGTCCTTGCGCAGCTCGACGGCGTCCCTGTCGGGGTAGCGGTTGAGCGTCGCCGCGCCCTGCCGTACGGCACGGGCGAGGTCGTCGATCAGCGCGGCCGACGGCGGGTAGGGGTTCTCGTTGGTGTTGAGCTGGACGGGCACGTCGAGCTGCGGCGCGCCGTAGGGCTGCTTGCCCCGCAGGTCGTCGCGGATCGGCAGGTCGTCGAGGGTCGTCATGCGGGCACTTCCCAGTCGAAGCGGGCGCGGACGGCGGCGCCGTGGGCGGGCAGGTCCTCCGCGTCGGCGAGGGCGCACACGTACGGCGCGGCCCCGGCCAGCGCCTCGCGGGTGTAGTCCACGACGTGGATGCCGCGCAGGAACGTCTGCACCGACAGCCCCGAGGAGTGGCAGGCGCAGCCGCCGGTCGGCAGCACGTGGTTGGAGCCCGCCATGTAGTCGCCGAGCGACACCGGCGCGTACGGGCCGACGAAGATCGCACCGGCGTTGCGCACCCGGGCGGCGACAGCGCGGGCGTCGGCCGTCTGGATCTCCAGGTGCTCGGCGGCGTAGGCGTCGACGACCTTGAGGCCGTCGTCGATGCCCGAGACGAGCACGATGCCCGACTGGCGGCCGGCGAGCGCCTCGGTGATGCGCTCGCTGTGCCGGGTCGCCGCGACCTGGCCGGGCAGCTCCTTCTCCACGGCGTCGGCCAGCTCCACGCTGGTGGTGACCAGCACGGAGGCGGCGATCACGTCGTGCTCGGCCTGGCTGATCAGGTCGGCCGCGACGTGCACGGGGTCGGCGGTCTCGTCGGCGAGGATCGCGATCTCGGTGGGGCCGGCCTCGGAGTCGATGCCGATGCGGCCCTTGAGCAGGCGCTTGGCCGCGGCCACCCAGATGTTGCCGGGGCCGGTCACCATCGTGGCCGGGCGGCACTCCTCGGTGCCGTAGGCGAACATCGCGACGGCCTGGGCGCCGCCCACGGCGTACACCTCGTCGACGCCGAGCAGCGCGCACGCGGCGAGGATCGTGGGGTGCGGGAGCCCGCCGAACTCCTTCTGGGCGGGCGAGGTGACGGCCAGCGAGGGCACGCCCGCCTCCTGGGCGGGGACGACGTTCATGACCACGCTGGAGGGATAGACGGCCCGGCCGCCGGGGACGTAGAGCCCCACGCGGTCGACCGGCACCCAGCGCTCGGTTACCGTGCCGCCCGGCACGACCTGCGTCGTGGTGTCGGTGCGCCGCTGGTCGCGGTGGACCAGGCGGGCGCGGCGGATCGACTCCTCCAGCGCCGCGCGCACGGCCGGGTCGAGCTCCTCCAGGGCGCGGGCGAGCGCCTCGGCGGGCACCCGGGCCGACTCCAGCCCGACGCCGTCGAACCGCGCGGTCAGCTCCCGTACGGCTGCCGCGCCGCGATGGCGTACGTCCTCACATATGGGCCGCACCTTCTCCAGGGCGGCCTCGACGTCGAGTTCGGCGCGGGGCAGCACGTCGCGCAGGTCGGCAGGAAGGGACCCGCGCAGGTCGATACGGGAAATCACCGTCCCAGTCTACGGACGACCAGGGAGCGATCCGCGTGTGTCCAGCATTCGAAACGGGCGTTTCACCGGTCGGCACACCCCTCGGGAGCTGGGAATCTTCGCGTCCGCCTGTTTTACGCGGCCCGCGGTTGACAGCTTTCCGGGCATCCATCCACACTCTCGGGCAAGAACAGTCACACTCGGTCAGGGGTGGATCTCGTGCTTCCGGCGCAGCGTCACCAGCGGATCATCGAGACCCTCGGGCGGAAGGGAACCGTCCGCACCGAGGACCTGGCCGCGCTGCTCGGCGTCTCCCACGAGACCGTCCGGCGCGACCTGGCGATCCTGGAGCGCCGGGCGCTGCTCGTCCGCGTGCACGGCGGGGCGACCTCGGCGCCGTCCGGCACCGGCGAGGAGCTGTCCTATCTGGAGCGCTCGACCAGCCGGTCGGAGGCGAAGGCCGTGATCGGCGAGCTCGCGGCGCGGCTGCTGCGCCCGGGCCAGACCGTGATCATCGACGTCGGCACCACCGCCGTCCACGTCGCCAGGGCCGTCCCCCCGTCCTTCCGTGGCGTGGTCGCCACCTGCTCGCTGCTGGTGGCGGCCGAGCTCGCGGGCCGTCCCGGCGTGGAGGTGCTGGTGGCGGGCGGGCGCGTACGGCAGGGCGACCTCGCCGTCTCCAACGCGCACACGCTGGGGTTCTTCCGGGACCTGCGGGCGGATGTGGCGTTCCTCGGCTCGGGCGGGGTGGACGCGGAGGCCGGGCTCACCGACTACTTCCTGGACGAGGTCGCGACCAAGCGCGTGATCCTCGCCGGCTCCGCCCTGACGTACGTGCTCGCCGACGGCTCCAAGCACGGCAGGGTCGCCGCCTACCGGGTGTGCGCACTGGACGGCCTGTCGGGTCTCATCACCGACGCGGAACCCCCGGAGCCGATCACGTCCGCCCTGGTCAGCGCGGGTGCCGAAGTGATCAACCCATAGGCTGGCCGTCACGACCCCCAGCTCCCGCCAGGAGACGATCGATGTCCCATCCCCCTGCCGTGCTCGCGATCGACCAGGGCACCTCGGGCACCAAGGCGCTCGTGGTGGACGGCGACGGCGCGGTCCTCGCGCCGGCCGAGGCGCCGGTCCGTCCCGCGTACCTGCCGGGCGGGCGGGTGGAGCAGGACCCGCGGGAACTGCTCGACTCGGTGCTGGCCGCCGGGCGGGAGGCGGTCGCGGCGGCGGGCGTGCCCGTCGGCGCGGTCACGCTGGCCAACCAGGGCGAGACCGTGCTGGCCTGGGACCCGGCGACCGGCGAGCCGCTGACGACCGCCCTGGTGTGGCAGGACCGGCGGGCCGAGGAGGTCTGCGCCGATCTGGCCGGGCACGCCGGGAGGATCGCCGAGCTGACCGGGCTCGTGCTCGACCCGTATTTCTCGGCGCCGAAGATGGCGTGGATCCGCCGCAATCTCACCCGCGAGGGTGTGGTGACGACCAGCGACACCTGGCTCGTCCACCACCTGACCGGGGAGTTCGTCACCGACGCGGCGACCGCCAGCAGGTCGGCGCTGCTCGATCTCGACACGGTCGAGTGGAGCGGGGAGCTGCTCGGCCTGTTCGGCCTGGACGGCGAGCACCTGCCCGCGATCGCCGCCTGCGACGAGGTGATCGGGACGACCCGGGCCTTCGGCGGGGAGATCCCGGTCGGCGGCCTGGTCGTCGACCAGCAGGCCGCGCTGCTCGCCGAGGGCTGCCTGTCGGCCGGCGAGGCCAAGTGCACGTACGGCACGGGGGCGTTCCTGCTCGCCAACACCGGTGAGCGGGCCGTGCGCTCGGCCTCCGGCCTGACCACGTCGGTGGCGTGGCGGGCCAGGGGGGCCACGCCCTACTGCGTGGACGGCCAGGTCTACACGGCCGCCTCCGCGGTGCGGTGGCTGAACGGCCTCGGCCTCGTCGGCGACGCCGCCGACCTGGACGCGCTGGCAGAGCCGGACGCCGAGGGCGCGCTGTTCGTCCCCGGGCTGGCCGGGCTGGCCGCGCCCTGGTGGCGGCCGGACGCGACGGGGGCGTTCCTCGGCATGACGCTGTCCACCCGGCCCGGCCACCTGGTCCGCGCCGTGCTGGAGGGCATCGCCGCCCAGGTGGCCGACCTCGCGGCGGTCGTCGCGGCCGATCTCGGCCGCCCGCTGGCCCGCCTGCGGGTGGACGGCGGCCTCACCCGGTCGGCCGCGCTCATGCAGGCCCAGGCCGACCTGCTGCAGGCGCCGGTGGACGTCTATCCGTCGCCGCACGCGACCGCGCTCGGCGCCGCCGCGCTGGCCCGCCTCGCCGTGACCCCCTCGCTCACGGTGGCCGGCGCCGTGCCCGCGTGGGCCCCGGCGACGACGTACGAGCCGCGCTGGCCGGCGGACCGGGCGGAGGAGTTCATGACGCGCTGGCGGCGGGGTGTCCGCGCGGCGATCGAGACGGGGAGGGACGCGTGAGCGGATGCGCGAGCGGATGCGTCAGCAGGTCGGGGCCGCTGCCGGGCGAGACGGTCGACGTGGCGGTGGTCGGCGGCGGCGTGGTGGGCGCGGCCGTGGCCCGCGAGCTGGCGGGACGCGCACACGACGGCCGCGCGCTGTCGGTCGTGCTGGCCGAGGCGAGCCCGGACGTCGGCGACGGCACCAGCAAGGCCAACACCGCGATCCTGCACACCGGCTTCGACGCGACACCGGGCACGCTGGAGTCGCGCCTGGTGCGGCGGGGATACGAGCTGCTCGGCGGGTACGCCGAGCGCACCGGCATCCCGGTCGAGCGGACCGGCGCGCTGCTGGTCGCCTGGACCGGCGAGGAGCTGGCCGCGCTCCCCGGGCTGGCGGACAAGGCGGCGAAGAACGGATATCGGGAGTGCGAGATCGTCGGGCCTGACGAGGTCTACCGGCTGGTCCCGGCCCTCGGCCCGGGTGCGCTCGGCGGGCTGACCGTGCCCGGAGAGTCGATCGTCTGCCCGTGGACCACCACGCTCGCGTACGCCACCGAGGCGCTCTCGCGGGGGGCCCGCGTGCTGCTGAACACCCGGATCGAAGGCGTCGAGCACGACGACGGGCAGGCGACCGTGCTGCGGACGAACCGGGGCCCGCTGCGGGCCCGCTGGGTCGTCAACGCCGCCGGGCTGGGCTCCGACGCCGTCGACCGCCTGTTCGGGCACGAGCGGTTCACGGTCACGCCGCGCCGGGGCGAGCTGCTGGTCTTCGACAAGATGGCCAGGCCGCTGGCGACCCGCATCGTGCTGCCCGTGCCGAGCTCGCGCGGCAAGGGCGTGCTGATCAGCCCGACGATCTACGGCAACGTGATGCTCGGCCCCACCGCCGAGGACCTGCGCGACCGCGCCGACACCTCCACCTCCGAGGAGGGGTTCGCGTTCCTCGTGGACAAGGGCCTCGCGCTCATGCCCGCACTGATGAGCGAGGAGGTCACCGCCTCCTACGCCGGGCTGCGGGCGGCCACCGAGCACGGCGACTACCAGGTCCACCTCGACGCCGGGCGGCGCTATCTCGTGCTCGGCGGCATCCGGTCGACCGGGCTGACCGCGTCGATGGCGCTCGCCGAGCACGCCGCCGGGCTGCTGGCCGAGGCGGGCCTCGTCACCTCCGTACGCGACGGCCTGCCGGAGCCGCCCCGGATGCCCAACATCGGCGAGGCGTTCCCCCGGCCGTACCTGCGCGAGGACCTCATCGCCCGCGACCCGGCGTACGGGACCGTGGTCTGCTTCTGCGAACGGGTCACCGCCGGGGAGATCAGGGACGCCCTGGCCTCTCCCCTCCCCCCGGCGGACCTCGACGGCCTGCGCCGCCGCACCCGGGCCATGATGGGCCGCTGCCAGGGCTTCTACTGCGGAGCCGAGATCGCCGGGCGCCTCGCCCGCGTGGAGGGATCGTGATGCGCGTCACCACCGACGTCGCCGTCGTGGGCGGCGGCCCTTCCGGGCTGACCGCCGCCGCCGGTCTCGCGGCGGCCGGCCTGCGGGTGCTGGTGCTCGACCGGGAGCGGGAGGCGGGCGGCATCCCCCGGCACAGCCACCACACCGGCTTCGGCCTGCGCGACCTGCGCACGGTGATGACCGGCCCCGCGTACGCCCGCCTGCTGGCCAACCGCGCCCTGGAGGCCGGGGCGCGGGTGCGCACCTCGGCCATGGTCACCGGGTGGGCAGGGGAGCGTGCCCTCGACGTCACCACCCCGGAGGGCCGCCTCCGGGTGGACGCCCGCGCCGTCGTCCTGGCGACCGGTGCGCGGGAACGTCCCCGTACGGCCCGGATGGTGCCGGGCGACCGCCCGCCGGGCGTGCTGACGACCGGGCAGCTCCAGAACCTGGTCCACCTGCATCGCGGCAGGGCCGGCACGCGGGCCGTCGTCGTCGGGGCCGAGCCGGTGAGCTGGTCGGCCGCGCTCACCCTGCGCGCGGCGGGCTGCCGCACCGTGCTGATGACCAGCGAGCACGCCCGCGCCGAGTCGTACGCGGCGTTCGGCGTGCCGGGGCGGGCCCTGTTGCGCGTGCCCGTCGCCACCGCCACCCGGGTCGTGCGGATCAACGGGCGCGACGCCGTGGAGTCGGTCGAGGTCGAGGACCTGCGCACGGGCGAGCGCCGCACGGTGCCCTGCGACACGGTGGTGTTCACCGGCGGCTGGATCCCGGACCACGAGCTGGCCCGGGCCGCCGGGCTGGCGATGGACCCGGGCAGCAGGAGCCCGGTCGTGGACAACACCCTGGCCACCAGCCGCCCCGGCGTGTTCGCGGTCGGCAACCTGATCCACCCCGTGGACACCGCCGACGTGGCGGCACTCGACGGCCGTCACGTGGTGCGGCACGTCCTGGACCACCTCGGCGGCACGTCGACGGACGCGGGTGCGATCCCGCTGCGGGCCGGGACGCCGTTCCGATGGGTCTCCCCCGGCCTGGTCAGGCCGGGTGCGGGCGCGCCGCCCCGGCGCCGGATCCTGCTGTGGCCGGACGAGCACCGCGCCGTCGCGAGGGTCGTGGTGACGCAGGGCGGCCGGGAGATCGCCCGCCGCACGCTGCCGTGGCCGGTCTCCCCCGGCCGGGTGTTCCGGGTGCCGTCGTCGCTGCTGTCCGGCGCGGACCCGCGCGGCGGGCCGATCACCGTCTCACTGGCATGAGACCGTCGCCGGGGAGGCGGCGGGTGCGGCTGCGGGTGCGGCGGCGGGCGCGCCGCCCGCGGCCACGGCCGCCGCGGCGATCGGGGGCGCGAGCAGCGGGAGCGTCCTGGCCAGCACCAGGGCGAACCCGAGCTGGAACGTCGCCTCGCCGTGGATGAGCAGCCCCTCGGTCTGGAGCACGTACACCGCAGCGAGGACGCCCCCGCCGAGCTGGACCAGGAAGAACGCGACGCCGACCGCGTCGCCGTGGGCCCACGCGACGAGCCGTACGGCCAGCAGGAGCTGGAGCACGAACAGGGCCGCGCCCAGCCCCCGGTGCGCCCAGTCGACCACCCCGCCCAGCGTGTAGGGCGTCAGCACGATCCCGGCCAGCAGCACGACGAACGAGCCGGCCATCCGCCGTAGGTGGGCGGGGTGCGGCGTGCGGGCCGCCGCGTCGCGCAGCGCCCGGTGGGTGAACAGCGCGGCGCCCGCGAGACCCGCGGCGTACGGCAGCAGGGTCTGCCAGTGGACACCGAAGTAGCTCATGCCGTGGTTGACCGCCAGACCCTCCGGCCGGAGGGTGACGCACACCCCGAGCCCGCCGAACAGGCATGCCTGTCCCTTCGCGACGTCACCCACGACACCACTGACCGTTCCCATCTGCTGCCCTCCCGCTCGGCCACTCCCATCGACAAAAGGCCACGTGAAGAAATTGTCCCCTTTAGATCGTTTTGCCATTCGCCGGGTGGGCATGAAGCCCTGTTTACGCTCCGCCGGGCGGGACAATGACCGCATGGAGATCTGGATCAACCCGGCCTGCTCGAAGTGCCGGTCGGCCCTGTCGCTGCTCGACGCCGAGGGCGCCGGATACACCGTGCGGCACTACCTGGAGGACCCGCCGAGCGCGGAGGAGCTCACCGAGGTGCTGCGCCGGCTCGGCCTGGAGCCCTGGGACGTAGCCCGCCTCGGCGAGCCCGTCGCGGCCGAGCTCGACCTGGAGTCGTGGCCGCGCGACGAGGCGGCCCGCGGGCGGTGGATCGAGGCCATGGCCGCTCACCCGATCCTGATCCAGCGGCCGATCATCACCGCCGACGACGGCACCGCCGTGGTGGCCCGCTCCCCCGAGGCCGTACGCTCCGTCCTCCCCTGAACGCTCCCCTGACGCGGTCGCCCGCCGGGAGCGGAGCGACCTTAAGCGGCCGGAGCGGAGCGACCTTAAGCGGCCGGAGCGGAGCGACCTTAAGCGGCCGGGGCGGAGCGACCTTAAGCTTGCCGTCGTGAGCAAGACCAAGAGCAAGGGCGGCCAGGGCACTCCGGCGACGGTCGCCCTCACGCAGGCGAAGGCGGAGTTCACCCTTCACCCCTATGACCACGATCCGAACGCCCAGGCGTACGGCGAGGAGGCGGCCGACGCGCTCGGCCTGCCGTACGAGCGGATCTTCAAGACGCTGGTGGCGGAGACCGAGACGGGCCTCGCGGTCGCGGTCGTGCCGGTGGCGGGCAAGCTCGACCTCAAGGCGTTCGCGGCGGCGCTGAAGGGCAAGCGGGCGGCGATGGCCGAGGCGGCCAAGGTGGAACGGGTCACCGGCTATGTGGTCGGCGGCATCAGCCCGCTCGGCCAGCGCAAGCGGCTGCCGACTGTCGTGGACGAGTCCGCGCTCGGCTTCGAGACGATCTTCTTCTCCGCCGGGCGGCGCGGGCTGCAGATCGAGACCGCGCCGGGCAACCTCATCCGGCTCGCCCAGGCGGTGACCGCCCCCATCGCGAAGCTCTGAGCCTGTCTACTGTTGCCATCGCCCGTACGGCTCCGCGGCCGTAAGACTGGCCGGGGAACCACACCGAACGGGGGAGCCGTGAACGAGCTGGCCGACCTCACCGCGACGGAGATGGCCGCGCTGCTGCGGGCGCGCGAGGTGAGCGCCGTCGAGCTGACCGAGGCCTGCCTGCGCCGCGTCGAGGAGACGAACCCGCGGGTCAACGCCATCGTGACGCTGACCGCCGAGCGCGCGCTCGACCAGGCCGCACGCGCCGACGAGGACCTGCGGCGCGGCCTGGTGCGCGGCCCGCTGCACGGCATCCCGGTCGCGCACAAGGACCTCGCCGACACCGCCGGCGTGCGGACCACGTACGGCTCGCGGGCGTTCGCCGACCACGTGCCCACCGAGGACGACCCGCTCGTGCGGCGCATCCGCGAGGCGGGCGGGATCGCGCTGGGCAAGACGAACACCCCGGAGTTCGGCACCGGCTCGCACACGGTCAACGAAGTGTTCGGGGCGACGCGCAACCCGTACGACCTGTCGAAGAGCGCGGGCGGCAGCAGCGGCGGCGCGGCGGCGGCGCTGGCCTGCCGGATGGTGCCGCTGGCCGACGGTTCCGACATGGGCGGCTCGCTGCGCAACCCCGCGTCGTTCTGCAACGTGGCCGGTCTGCGGCCCACCCCGGGACGGGTGCCGGCGAAGTCGGCGACGGCGGCCTGGTACACGCTCAGCGTGCCGGGGCCGATGGCCCGCACCTCGGGCGACCTGGCGCTGTTCATGTCGGCCATCGCCGGGTTCGACCCGGTCTCGCCGTTCTCGATCCGCGAGGACGGCTCGGCGTTCGCGGGGTCGCTCGACATGGACCTCGCCGGGGTCCGCGTCGCCTTCAGCCCCGGCCTCGGCGGCCTGCCGGTCGATCCCCGCACCGCGGCGGCGACGGCGCGGGCGGCCGAGACGCTGGCCGCGCTGGGGGTCGAGGTCGAGCGGGTGGATTTGGACCTGTCCGCTGCCGAGGAGGCGTTCCGCGTCTACCGGTCGTGGTTCTACGCGCTCAACTTCGGCGACCTCCCCGAGGTGGGCCCCAACGTGGCCTGGAACGTCGAGCAGGGACGGAAGGTCACCGGGGCCGACCTCGCCAGGGCCGAGCGGCTGCGCACCGGCCTGTTCCACCGCATGCGCGAGTTCTTCGGCCGCTACGACTTCCTGGTCGCGCCCGTCAGCCAGGTGCCGCCGTTCCCGGTCGAGCAGCCGTACGTCACCGAGGTGGCCGGGGTGGAGATGCCCGACTACCTGGCCTGGATGCGGTCGTGCTACTGGATCAGCGTGCTGCACGCGCCCGCGATGTCAGTGCCGTGCGGGTTCACGCCCGACGGCCTGCCGGTCGGCCTGCAGATCGTCGGCAGGCCATGGGCCGACATGGACGTCTTGCGCCTCGGGCACGCCTTCGAACAGGCGACCGGCTTCTGGCGGACCCAGCCGGGCTTCGTCAGAGCTTAGGCCCCGGCGGCAGGGCCTGGGGCGTGCCGCCCCGCTGGTTGTAGGTCACGGCGAACTCGATGACCCAGAAGACCGCGGTGGCCAGGAGCGGCCAGGCGAACAGCACGCCGTGCGCGGTCAGGTCCAGCGAGGTGGTGGTGGTGTAGCCGTCCGGTCCCGCCGCCTGGACCCCGCCCTTGGCCGTACTGCCGACCAGCATGGCGACATATCCGGCGAGCAGCCCGCCGGCGGCGAGCCCGATGAGGACCTGGACCGGCTGCTTGCGCGACAGCACGTAGCCCACGATCCCGCAGGCCAGGCCGAACGCGCCGGTGACCACGGCGAACCAGCCGTCGGCCTCGATGAGCGACTGCGACTCGGGGTCGGCCAGATGCGGCGTCCCGTCGATCAGCACGTATCGCGCGGCGGGGGCGAGCGCCGACCAGACGTATCCCGCGACCACCCCGAGGACGGCGAGTACGAGGACGGTTACCCCGATCGCCGCCAGATTGCCCCTCAGATGCCGCACCGTCCCGATAGTACCCACGTGGTGATCGGGCCCGGTCCCGTTACTCTTGCCTGAGCCGCGTGCAGGGGACACACGGCATCGGTGTGGGCCAAGGAGGCCGAGTGAGCGAAGAGGTATGGCAGATCGACCCGTCCGGCCCCCTGCGGGGGGACGTGGAGGTCCGCGGATCGAAGAACGCGGTCTCGAAACACATGGTGGCTGCGATGCTCGGCACGGGTCCGAGCACGCTGCACAACGCCCCCGAGGTCGGCGAGGTGGGGCTCACCGCCGCCATGCTCGAAGCCCTCGGCATCCACGTGGAGATCACCCCCGGTGAGATCACCATCGAGCGGGGCTCCGAGATACGGCCGCGTGTGCCGGAGGAGTACACCGGGCTCAACCGCATCCCGATCCTGATGCTCGGCCCGCTGCTGCACCTGGCGGGCGAGGCGTTCGTCCCCCTCGTCGGCGGCGACCCGATCGGCAGGAGGCCGGTCAACTTCCACGTCGAGGCGCTGCGGTCGATGGGCGCGGAGATCGAGGTCGGCGACAACGGCATCACCGCCAAGGCGGCCCGGCTGCGCGGCAGCCGTATCACGCTCCCCTACCCCAGCGTGGGCGCCACCGAGACGATCCTCATGACGGCGGTGCTGGCGGAGGGCAAGACCGTCATCAAGGGCGCGGCGATGGAGCCCGAGGTGGTGGAGCTGGCGCTGTTCCTCCAGCGCATGGGCGCGATGATCGAGCTGAGCCCCGACCGGCGCATCGTCATCGAGGGCGTCGAACGGCTGCACGGCGCCTCCACCTGGCTGGCCGGCGACCGTATCGAGGCGTTCTCCTACCTCGTGGCGGGCCTGGTGACGGGTGGCGAGGTGCGCGTGCACGGCTGCCACCAGGACCGGCTCGTCACCGCCATCACCACGCTGGCGAGGATGGGCGCGCGGTTCGAGATCACCGACGAGTGGCTGTGCGCCTCCGCCCCGGACGGCCTGCGCGCCGCGGCGGTGCAGACAGACACCCACCCCGGTTTCATGACGGACTGGCAGACGCCGCTGATGGTGCTGTTCACCCGCGCCGAGGGCATGTCGGTGCTGCACGAGACGGTGTTCGAGAACCGGCTCGTGTACGTTCCCGCGCTGCAGAAGATGGGGTGCGAGATCGAGGTGTTCGCCCAGTGCCTGGGCGGACCGGCGTGCCGCTACCACGACACCAACGCCAAGCACTCGGCGGTCGTGCGCGGAGTCTCCAACCTGCGCGGGGCCGACGTCACGCTCCCCGACATCCGCGCCGGGTTCTCCGCGGTGCTGGCCGCCGCCGTGGCCGAGGGCACCTCGACCCTGCGCGGCGTCAACCACATCGAACGCGGTTACCACAGGCCGTTCGAACAGTTCACCTCCCTCGGGTTGAAGATCAACCGGCTTACGTAAAGCTTTGTGGCCCCTGGGTTTGGAGAAACGCCAGAGGTCGCACTGATATCCCGTGACCTCTCGTCTTCTCGGCGTCAGTCTCGGGCGCGTCAGTCTCGGGCGCGTCAGTCTCGGGCGCGTCAGTCTCGGGCGCGTCAGTCTCGGGCGCGCCGTCCTCGCCCTGGGCATGTGCGGCGCGGCCGGGGGCACCCTGGTCGCCGGGCTGGTGATGCCCTTCGTGGGCGGGGCCGGCCTGGCGGCCAGGAGCGCCGCGTCCACCCTCACCTACCTGCCCGCGCCCCTGCGCGAGGAGCCGCTGCCCGAGGTGACACGGCTGCTCGACCGCAACGGGCGCCAGATCGCCCAGTTCTACTACCAGAACCGGCAGTCGGTGCCGCTGAGCGCGGTCGCCCCGGTCATGCGCCAGGCCATCGTGGCCATCGAGGACGCCCGGTTCTACGAGCACGGCGGCCTGGACATCAAGGGCACGCTGCGCGCCTTCGTCACCAACACACGGGCCGGCGGGATCCGGCAGGGCGGCTCGTCCATCACCCAGCAGCTCGTCAAGAACATCATGGTGAGCCAGGCCGAGTCGGAGCAGGAGCGGGAGCAGGCCCTCGTCCGTTCGTTCCGCCGCAAGCTCGACGAGCTGCGGTACGCGCTGGCGCTCGAGCGCAAATACACCAAGGACCAGATCCTCGAGCGCTACCTCAACATCGCCTACTTCGGCGCGGGCGCGTTCGGCGTCCAGGCGGCGGCCAAGCGGTTCTTCGGCGTCGACGCCGCCGACCTCACGCTCACCCAGGCCGCGACGCTCGCCGGCGCCGTGCGCACGCCGTACGACACCGATCCCTCGCTGGGCGACGAGCACCGTGACCGACTGCGCACCCGGCGCGACCTGGTCCTCGGCCGGATGGCGGAGCTCGGCATCATCGGCAAGGACGCGGCGCGCACCGCCGCGGCCGCGCCGCTGGGGCTGCACCTGAGTCCCGAGCCCGGCGGCTGCGCGGGCAGCGCCCACCCCTTCTTCTGCGTGTACGTGGAGCGCGAGGTGCTCACCAACCCCGCCTTCGGCTACAGCAGGGCCGACCGGGAGCGGCGCCTCCAGCGCGGCGGGCTGACCATCTGGACGACCATCGACCCGGTCGCGCAGCGGGCCGCCGAGCGCGCCATCTCCGCACGGGTCAAGCCGCGCGACCACCAGGTGGCGTCGGAGACGATGATCGAGCCGGGCACCGGGCACATCCGCGCGATGGCCGTGAGCAAGCGCTACGGGCGCAACCCGCACAACCGCGACCTCGGGCCCAGCACCACCTACAACCTGGCGGCCGACACCGCCCACGGCGGCGGGCTGGGCCTGCAGGCGGGGTCCACGTTCAAGGTGTTCACGCTGGCCACCGCGCTCAAGCAGGGCATGCGGTTCGGCGACGGCTTCGCGATCCCCGGCGCGTACGTCCCGTCGTACGGCTATCGCGACTGCTCGGGCAGGGCGGTCAACGACCCGCACACGGTCATCCACAACGCGGGCGGCGAGGGCGGCGGCGGGCCGTACAGCCTGGAGATGGGCACCTGGCAGTCGGTGAACATCTTCTACATGCGGCTGGAGCGCGAGGTCGGCCTGTGCGACGTCGTGCAGACGGCCAAGTCGCTGGGCATCAGGCGGGCGGACGGCACGCCGCTCCACGAGGTGCCGACGTTCACGCTGGGCGCCAACGAGATGGACCCGACGACCGTGGCGGCGGCGTACGCGGCGCTCGCCGCCCGCGGCCGCTACTGCCGGCCGATGGCCATCACCGCCGTCGTGGAGCGCGACGGCACCCGCACCGACATCCCGCCCGCCTGCGTGACCGCGCTCGAACCCGCGGTCGCCGACGCGGTGAGCCACGTGCTCACGGGGGTCTTCAGCAAGGGCACGATGCGCGGACAGTCCATCGGCAGGCCCGCCGCGGGCAAGACCGGCACGAACAACGGCTACACCTCGGCCTGGTTCGCCGGGTACACCCCCGCCCTCGCCGCCGCCGTCAGCGTGGGCGACATCCGGGGTTCCTACCGCTATCCGCTCACCGGCGTCACCATCGGCGGCCGTTATTACGGCGCGGTGCAGGGCGCCTCGCTGCCCGGCCCGATCTGGGTGGACTCGATGCGCGCGGCCCTGCGGGACACCCCGGCGTACGGCTTCGTGCCGCCCGACATGGCCCGGTTCGGCGGCGGGTTCACCCCGGGCCTGAAGGAGGCGCTGGAGAAGCAGCGCGAGAAGGAGAAGAAGAAGCGGAAGGCCGAGCGCGAAAAGCACGACGACGACGCTTCGGAGCAGGATGCGACAGCCGGTGCGGCGAGCGGCGTCGCGGGGGCTTCCGGCGGCACCGCGACCAGCCCCCTGGCAGCGGGCGGCATGACCGCTCCTACCGGCGTCGGAGCCGCCCCCGCCGTCCCCGTGATCCGCCCGCCCATGCCCGGCGGCGTCTCCACCCGGCACTCGTCCGCCGCCTCGGGCGCGCGGACACCCGGCCGTCCGCTCTTCTCCGGAGCTCGCCCGGTGGCTCACGGCTCCTCTTCCCGTGCACCGGTCCGTACGGGGTCGGCCGGCGCGCCTCCGGCGGCCCGGCGGGTGGGCTGGGCGAGTCTCATCCGTCCCCGCGACGCCGCTTCTCCGGCGTCGGCTCCCGCCGCCCAGCGCGCCTCCGCCCGAAGCGGCCCACCCCAACAGGCCAAGGCCCGGAAGGCCACCGCCCAGCACGCCACGGCCCGCAAAACCACGGCCCGGCAGGTCGGGGCGCGCAAGAGCGCGGCGCAGAGGAGTCAGGCCCGGAAGAGCCAGGCGCGGAAGAGCCAGGCACGGCAGGACGAGGCGCGGCAGGACGAGGCGCGGCGGAGCAGGACGCGCCAGGGCGGAACCTCAGCGACCGGTGGCCGCAAAACCGCCCGTACCGCCACACACGCCGCCACACACACCGGCGCCGCACGAGACGGGCAGCGCGGCCGGGCGGCCCGCCAGACCGGTCACGGAGCGGGCGGACACCGCAAGAAGCACCCCGACGGTGGCCGCCATCCCCGCCACCAGACGCAACGGCCACCCCCGGCACTGACAGCACGTCCCGAGCCGCCGCCCGCACCACCGGGCCAACGGCCACCCCAGGCGCTCACAGCACGTCCCGAGCCGCCGCCCGCACCACCCGGCCAACGGCCACCCCAGGCGCTCACAGCACGTCCCGAGCCGCCATCCCCGCCACCAGACCAACGGCCACCCGGCGCCGGCACCGCGACGCCTCGACACCGACAGCCGCGCCACAGGGTGAACAGCCACCCCGGCGCTGACACCGCGACATCGACAGCGGCCACGTGCGGCCTCAGGCGAACACCCGCCCCGGGCACTGACGCCGCGCGGTTCGCCCTGACGCGCGCGGGCCGCGCTCGCCGTTTCCCGGAGTGGGCGTCCGGCGCCGGCAGCCGGGACCGCCCGCTGCAGGTCTCGGGGAGTGTGCGAGCCGTGTCACACTGACTTGCATGCGGGTGGTGATCTGTGACGACTCGGCCCTGTTCCGTAAGGGACTGGCTCTCCTGCTCGACCGCGTCGGCGTCACCATCGTGGCGCAGGCCGCCGACCCCTCCGAGCTCACCGCCCTGCTGGAGAAGCAACCGGCCGACGCCGTCATCCTCGACGTACGGATGCCTCCCACCTTCACCGACGAGGGGCTGGTGGCGGCGACGGAGCTGAAGAAACGCTTTCCCGCCCTCGGCGTGCTGGTCCTGTCCACGTACGCGGAGGGGGCGCTGGCCGCGCGGCTGCTCGAATCGAGCCCGCGCGGCGTCGGCTATCTGCTGAAGGACCGGGTCGACGACGCGTCCGCGCTCCGGGACGCGCTGGAGCGGGTCGCCGCCGGCGGCGTCGCCGTGGACCCCGAGGTCGTCAGCATGCTGTTCCGGCTGCGGCAGGAGGAGTCGCTCGCCGACCGGCTCACCTCGCGCGAGCGGGATGTGCTGCGCCTGATGGCCGAGGGCCGGTCGAACGCGGCGATCGCCCGGGCGCTGTTCCTCGGCACGAAGACGGTCGAGGCGCACATCGCGGCCGTGCTCACCAAGCTCGACCTGAGCCAGACCCCGGATGACAACCGCCGTGTCCTCGCGGTGCTCACGTGGCTGCGTATGGAGGGGACAGGTGCCCATCAGAATCGTGATCGCTGAGGACTCGCTGCTCGTCCGCGAGGGCGTGCGGCGGGTCCTGGATCTCCAGCCCGACCTGGAGGTGGTCGCCACCTGCGGCGACCTGCCCGGGCTGATGGCGGCGGTGGGCGAGCACGATCCCGACGTCGTGGTGACCGACATCAGGATGCCTCCGACGGCGTCCGACGAGGGGGTCCAGGCCGCCGTCAGGCTGCGCGAGTCCCACCCGCGGGTGGGGGTCGTGGTGCTCTCCCAGTACGCCGAGCCCGCGTACGCGACGCCGCTGCTGGCGGGGGGCAGCAGCGGCCGGGCCTATCTGCTCAAGGAGCGGGTGAGCGACGCGCACGACCTGATCGAGGCGGTCCGCACGGTGGCCCGGGGCGGCTCGGTGATCGACCCGGCGGTGGTGGACGCGCTCGTGGCCGACACCGTGCACGCGCGGTCGTCGCCGCTGGCCCAGCTCACCTCGCGCGAGCGGGACGTGCTGGCCCAGATCGCGCAGGGCAAGAGCAACGCCGCGGTCGGGGCCGCGTTGTTCCTCACCGAGCGGGCGGTGGAAAAGCACATCAACGCGCTGTTCGCCAAGCTCGGGCTGGGCGCCGAGCCCGACATGAACCGCCGGGTGATGGCCGTGCTGATGTACCTGTCCGAGCACGGGGGTGCTAGCACCCGCTGATCGGGGTGGTCACGCCCTTGGACGCGGGCACCGGGTTCCGGGATCCTGGAGGCATGCGAGTGGTCGACGTGATCATCGTGGACGACCAGGCTCCGTTCCGTTCGGTCGCCCGCGCGTTGATCCGGCTGCTGCCGGGATGGCGGGTGGTGGGCGAGGCGGCGACGGGCGAGGACGCCCTCGACCTGGTGACCGGCGGCCGGCCCACCATGATCCTGATGGACATCAACCTGCCGGGGATCAACGGCATCGAGGCGACCCGCCGCATCCTGGCCGAGTCGCCCGACGTGAAGGTCGTGCTGGTGTCGACGTACGCCGCCGACGACCTGCCGCCCGACGCCGGCGCGTGCGGAGCGCTCGCCTACATCCGCAAGGACGACCTCACCCCCGCGCTGCTGCGCGCGCTTCCCGTCTGAGCGCCAGGCGGGCCGCCTGCAGGCCGCCCATGCCGTGCACCCCGGGCCCGGGCGGGGTGGCGGCGGAGCAGATGTAGAGGCCGGGCACGGGCGTCGCCCAGGGGTGCGGGGAGTAGACGGGCCGTCCGATGAACTGGCCCAGGTCGCCCGCCCCTCCCCCGATGTCCCCGCCCACGTTGTTGGGGTTGTGCGCCTCCAGCGCCCGCGTGTCCATGGTGGCGCGGGCCAGCACGAGGTCCCGGAAGCCGGGGGCGAACCGCTCGATCTGCGCCTCGACCGCCTCGGTCATGTCCACCCGCGAGCCGTTCGGCACGTGGCAGTAGGCCCACAGGACGTGCCCGCCCTCGGGTGCCCGGGTGGGGTCGGCCACGCCCGGCTGGACGAGCAGCACGTAGGGCCGGTCAGGATGGCGGCCCCGGCTCACCTCCGCCTCCGCGTGCGCGATCTCCTCCATCGTGCCGCCGAGGTGGACGGTCGCGGCCGCGCCCACGGCGGGGTCGGCCCACGGCACCGGTCCCGACAGCGCCCAGTCGAGCTTGAACACGCCGGGGCCGTAACGGTAGCGGCTCAGCCGCGCCCGGTAGGCCGCGGGCAGCCGGTGGCCCGCCACGGCCAGCACCTGGCGCGGCGTGAGGTCCAGGAGGATCGACCGGGCCGCGGGCACCTCGTCGAGGCTGCGCACCCGGTGTCCGGTGTGCGCCTCGCCGCCGAGGTCCTTGAGCCGGCGGACGAGCGCGTCGGCGAGCCGCTGGGAGCCGCCGCGCACCAGGGGCCACCCCACGTGGTGCGCGAGCCCGGCCAGCATCAGCCCATATCCGCCGGTGATCGGCGCGCGCAGGTCGAGCATCGAGTGCGCGGCCATCCCGGCGAGCGCCGCCCGCGCCCCGGCCGTACGGAACAGGGCGCGGGCGAGCGTGGTCGCGGGGAGCGCGGCCACCGCGCCGAACCCGGCGGCCCGCAGCGGCGCGCGCGGCACCGACAGAGGGGCGAGCAGTGTGTCGACGAGCCGGTCGCCCCCGCGCGTGATCATCCCGACCGTGGCCCGCCAGGCCGCGCCGTCCCGGCCGAGCCCCAGCGCGGTCTCGCCGAGCGAGCGGTGGACGAGCACCGCCGGGCGTTTGTCCAGCGGATGCGCGGCCGGTATCGCGGGATGCGCCCACTCGACTCCCAGGTCCTGCCAGAACCGGTCCCGGCGGAAGGCGGGCGAGGCCAGCGCGAGCGGCAGCACGGTCGCGCACAGGTCGTGCCGGAACCCGGGCAGTGTCACCTCCGCGGTGCGCAGCCCGCCGCCGAACGCGTCCGCCGCCTCCAGCAGCAGGACCCGCCTGCCCGCCTCGGCCATGGTGACGGCCGCCACCAGCCCGTTCGGGCCCGACCCGACCACCACGGCGTCGAAGCCGTCAGCAGCCATGCACCGGCACCTCTCCCCTGATCGTCGTCCCGGCCCCGGGCGCGGACTCGACGTGCAGCCGCCCGCCGATCGCGCCGAGCCGGTCGGTCATGTTGACGAACCCGTGCCCCTGGACGCCGCCCGGTGTGAAGCCCGCGCCGTCGTCGCGCACGCTGAAGTGCAGCACGCCGTCCTCGGCGTGGATGCGCACCTCCACGGACGCGCCCGGGCCGGCGTGCTTGCCCGCGTTCTGGATCGCCTCAAGGCAGCAGAAGTACACCGCGGCCTCGACCTGCTCCGGATAGCGTTCGGTCAGGTTCACCTCCACCCGGTACGGCAGCGCCACCCGGCGGCCGGCCGAGCGCAGGGCCTCGCCGAGCCCGTGGTCGCGCAGCAGCGGCGGATAGATGCCGTGGGCCAGCTCGCGGAAGGCGGCGTTGGCCTGCTGCACGTCGCCACGCAGTTCGTCGAGCAGCTCGGCGGCCATGGCGACATCATCCTTGATGATCTCGCGGACGAGGCCGAGCTTGACCGCGAGCGCGACGAGATGCTGCTGCGCGCCGTCGTGCAGGTCGCGTTCGATCGCCCGCCGGGAGGCGTCCGCGGCCGTGACGATGCGCAGCCGGGACGCCTGCAGCTCCTCGTTGCGCTGCCGCAGCTCCTCCAGCGACGCCTGCAGCGCGGTGTCCAGGCGCATGTTGTGCAGGGCCAGCCCCACCTGGCGGGCGAGCTGGATGAGCACGCGGTCGTCCTCCTCGGAGAACTCCACGCCTTCGCGTGGCCGCCGCACGACGAGCAGGCCCAGCAGGTCGCCCAGGTGGGCGGCGGGCGCGACCCTGATCGGCGCCTCGCGGTCGTCGAGCAGCGCGGGCAGCCAGACCGACGTCCAGGCGGTGCCGCCGATGCGGGTGCCCCCGATGACGAGCCGTTCCTTGTCGGTGAGGGTGATCACGTCGGCCGGGCGTTCCGGCACGCTGACCTGGCGGTGGAGCGTGCCGTCCGCGCCCACCCACACCTCGGCGCCGGCCTGGCCGAGCGCGGCCCGCAGCGACTCCACGAGCTGGAGCAGCAGTTCGTCGAACGGCACCGCGCGGCTCATCCGGGCGCCGAACGACGCGAGCGCCTCCTCCGGCGTCTGCCCGCGCCGTCCCAGCAGCGACATCCCCACCGAGACCAGGCGGAACCGTACGGGCAGGGCGAGCAGCACCGCCGCGAGCGAGGCGGCGACGCTGGCGACCAGCACGTCGCGCTCGGCGGCGACAGGACGGCGGGCCAGCCCGATGACCACGACCAGGTAGACCGCGACCACGAGCATGGTCAGGCCCGCGATCACCACCGCCTCGACCAGGGCCCGCTCCGCGAGGCGCGCGGTCGCCTTCACCTGGCCGAGCAGCAGGCCCACGGGCATGACCGCCATGGCGCCGAGCATCCAGGGCAGGAGATCGTGCGGGGTGCCGAGCAGGGCGTTGACCGCCACCAGCACGGCGTCGATCGCGGCCGTCACCACCGTGGCCGCGGCGATCCACTGCAGGGTGCGGCGGCGCGCGGCGGGAGCCCTGGGACAGCGGACGGCCACGCCCCCGAGTGCCACGGCCGAGGCGGCGGCCGAGGCGGCGACGACGGACCCCGTGGTGACCGGCAGCGCCGGCGTCCACACGAGCGCGCCCGTCGCCGCTCCGGCCGCGAGCAGCCGGCGGGCCGGGGATCCGAGCAGGCCGTCCGGCAGGCCGAGCCCGCAGATCAGCCAGGCGGCAACGACCAGCGGCGCGGCCCGGGGCACCACGACGGCCACCGCGTGCGTCACGGCGACGAGACCGGCCACGCGGGCCAGCGCCGGGCGGCCGGCGAAGAAGGCGGCCACCGTGGCGGCGAGCCAGGCGGCGGCGACGAGCGCACAGGCGATGATCATGGGCTACTCCGCCCGCAGGATGTGGCCGATCCGCAGCCGGCCGGCGAGCCGCCCCGGCCGGACGGCCAGCAGGTTGGCGACGGCGACGGTCAGCGGCCCGGCCAGGAGCAGCGCCGTCACCGCCAGGGGCGGCACGTACATCAGCGGCATCGTGTCCGCCACCACCCTCCACAGCGTGCGCCCGAGCGCGACCCCGAGCGGCACCCCGAAGCACAGCCCGAACAATGCCAGCAGCGTGGCCTGCACGACCACAGTCCATCGGGCCTGCCCGCGCGTCATGCCGAGCGCCCGCAGCACCGCCACGTCGTGCCGCCGTCGCCGGACCGCCGTCGCGAGGACGTGCCCGACGGCGCCGACCGCCAGGAGCGCCATGAAGACCGCCAGGAGGGCGGGCAGCCGCTCCACACCGCGGATCTGGACCATCGCCTCGGGCAGCGGCCAGGCGTCTCCGAACTCCATGTTCTCGGCGCCCTCGACCGCGGCGACGACGGCCCGCAGCCTCTCCCGCGCGGCGGCGACGTCGATGCCGGGACGCAGGGCGACCTCGGCCGCGTGGAACTTGAAGGCCTGCGCCCCGGCGAAGATCCGGTCGTATCCGCCGGAGGTGACCCAGCCTCCGTCACCGAAGTCGTTGTGCGGGCTGGCGGGCACGAACGCGATCCCCGTGACGGTCATGGTCACCGGTGTGGCGCCGCCCCGCAGCGCGATCCGGTCGCCCACGCCGGCTCCGAGCAGGTCGGCGCTCTTGGGCGCGAGCGTGACCTCGCCCGCCGTCCGCGGCATCCGGCCGGCGAGGAGCGCCACCGGCAGCGGCCGGCCCACCGGGGCGTACGTGCCCATCGTGACGGAGACGTCTCCGGACTCCGCGACGGCGATCCGGCTGTCGTTGATCCCCTGGATGTCCGGCTCCCGCGCCAGGGTGCGCAGCACCTCGCCGGCCGGCCCGAAGTCCGTCCCGTTCATGCCGAAGAACGCCGACAGCTGGTAGGTCAGCCCGAACCGCTCCGGATGAGCGGAGGCGTCCTGCACCCCGGCGGAGAAGGTGAAGGCGGCCAGCACGCCGAGCACTCCAGAGACCGCGCCGGCCAACGCCGGCCTGACCGGGACCGCTGCGGCGCCCCTGCCCGGCTCCAGGGCGAACCGCGCACCGACGACGAGCGGCACGGGAAGACCGGCGCGGGCCGCCGCGAGGGCCACCAGGGACCGGCGTCCCGCCGGGTCGTGCCGGGCGACGGCCAGGGTGACGGCCGCCGCGCCCCCGGCTCCGGCGAGGACGAGCGCGGGGATGAGGATCGACCCGCCGGCCAGGACCGGCCAGTCCAGGTCGAAGCCGGGAGCGGGCTCGACCAGCGCCGCCGATCCGATCGGCATCCAGGTGGACGCCACCACCGCGGCGACGACCCCCGCGGCCGTGCCGGCGAGCGCCGCGAGGAACGGACCGGCCGCGGCCGCCCGCACCGTCTGGCGCGGCGTCAGGCCGACGGCCCGCAGCACCTGCAGGTCGGCGACCGTCGCCGCCGTGTAGCGCACCACCGACTGCCCGATCAGCACGATCGCCGCGGCCAGCGCGGCGAGCCCGAAGGCGAGCAGGCAGGCGGCCTCGAAGCCGGCCATCCGGCGGATAGGCTCGGCGAACTTCGTCTCGTTGTTCCACACGTCGATGTCGTTGCGGTGGGAGACCCTCGCGAGGCCCTCCCGGAACGCGGGGATGTCCCGCACGCCGTGCTTCAGCCGGACGATGGCGTTGACGAAGCCGTCCTCCCCGATCAGGTTCTCCCGATATTTCGCGAACAGTCCGTACGACGGGAGGAGGGCGCCGTTCTCCCCGACGCGGTCGGCGAACCACGGCGCGCGGACCATGCCGACGATCGTGACCGGGAGCGACGGTCCCCGTGGCGGCTCGCCGTTCGCCGGGTCGTAGTCCGGGTCCGATGCCTGATCAGGGGACATCAGCCGCATGACCAGCCGATCGCCCGTGCGGCGGTGGTAGGACTCGGCGAACCCCGGAGTGATCACGGCCTCGTCGGCCCGCCCCGGATCGGGCAGCCGTCCGTCGAGGACGACGGGCCGCTCGACGGTGTGCAGGAAGCCGGTGTCGGCGGGCGGGAAGCTGGAGATGTCGTCGGACGCGGGGATGCCGTCCACTCCGAAGCCGACCGTCACCGCGAACGTCGTCAGCGCCTCGACCTCGGGGAGCGCCCGCACCGGTGCCCAGTCGAAGCCCGGCTGGTTGGGCAGCACCGCGATCGTGGCGGGCAGCGTCTCCCGCTGCAGCCGGTCCAGCGCCGTGCCGCCGCGCCGTGCGCCCGCCACCGAGGCCAGGACGGTGGCCGAGGCGAAGGCCACGAGCAGGGTCAACACCGCCAGTGGCCGCCAGCGGCGGCGTAGCTCCAGCCGCAACCAGGTGGCCGTCATGGTCATCGTCGCTCACTCCGTCCGGAGGATGTGGCCGATGCGGAGCCGGGCGGCGTGCCGCCCCGGCCACAACGCGAGGAGGTTGGCGATCAGGACCGCCGCCGGCCCGATCGCCAGCAGCGCCCAGAGGGCGACCGGCGGCTCGTAGAACAGCGGGGTGCGCTCCGCGACGACACGCCAGAGCGTGCGGCCCAGCGCGACGCCGAGCGGCACGCCGAACGCCAGCCCGGCCACCGCCAGCAGCGACGCCTGGGTGAACACGACGAGCCGTGACTGCGCCCGGGTCATGCCGAGGGCCCGCATGACGGCGACCTCGTGCCTGCGCCGCCGTACGGCGGTGGCGAGCGCGTGGCCCACCGCTCCCACCGCGAGCAGCGCCAGGAAGCCGCCGAGGAAAAGCGGAAGGATCTGCACGTCCTGCACCTCGGCGAGCTGCTCGGGCGGTTGCATCGCCTCGACCGAGATCCGGTCGCCGCCCCCGATCCCGGCCATGCCCTTCGTGAGCCGGTCGAGGACGGCCTGCGGATCCGCGCCCGGGCGCAGGGCGACGAGCGCCAGGTGATACTTGAAGGCCGCGCCGAACATCGCCTCGAATCCGTCCGCGGTGGCCCACGCGCCCGCGTCGTAGTCGTTGTGCGACCCCTGCGGGACGAAGCCGATCCCCCGCACCGTCATCTCCCGCGGCCCGGTCGTGCCCGCGAGCCGTACGGACGAGCCGACCTCGGCGCGCAGGGACCGCGCGGTCGTGGGGGCCAGGACGACCTCGCCGGGGCCTTCGGGCATCCGCCCCGACAGGAGCACGACGTCCGCGGATCCGGCGAACGACTGGTGCCGGTAGACCGTGACGGACACGCCGCCCGCCTCCGCGACCGCCACCCGGGCGTCGTTCACCCCCGCGACGTCGGGGTCCCGGGCGGCGGCCGTCATGACCTGCTCCGCCGCGGCCCAGTCCTCCCCGCTCTCGCCGAGGTAGGCGGTGAGCTGGAAGGTCTGCCCGAACCTGGTGGGATTGCCCGCCGCGTCGGCGACCCCCGCGGCGAACGTGAAGGAGGCGAGCACGCCGAGCACACCCGCGACCGCCGCCACCAGCGCGGGACGCACCGGAACCGAACTGGCGCCCTGACCGCGTTCCAGGGCGAACCGGGCGCCGGCCACCAGGGGCACGGGCAGCCCGAGGCGGTCCGCCGCCCGCGCCACCACGGAGCGGACCGGTGCCGCCTCGGACCGGGCCGACACGACGGCGAGCCAGGCCGCGGCGAGCGCCCCGGCCAGGACCAGCAGCGGGGCGGCGGCCCAGCCGCAGCCGAGCACGAGCGGGTCGGCGCTGAAACCGGGGGCGGGCTCGACCAGGGAGGCCGCGCCGATCGGCGTCCACATGGAGGCCGCCGCCGCGCCCGCGGTCCCCAGCGTCGAGCCGGCGACCGAGGCGAGGAACGGCCCGGCGCAGACGGCGGCCAGGCACTGCCGTGTCGTCAGCCCCGACGCCCGCAGGACCTGCAGCTCTCCGACGCCGGCCGCGACGTAGCGGGCCACGGACTGGCCGACGAGGACGATCGCTGCGGCCAGGGCCGCCAGGGCGAAGAAGACGAGACACAGGCTCTCGTAGGCGTTGACCTGCTGACGGTGCCGGGCGACGTCGGCGGCGTTCCAGATCTCGATGTCCGTACGCCCGGTGATCTTCGCCAGCCCGGCGCGGAAGGCGGGCAGCCCGCGCTCCCCTTGGTCGAGCCGGACCAGGGCGTTGACGAATCCCGACGAGGAGGGGCCGAGGAAGTTCTTCGGATGCGCGGCGAAGAGGGCGGGCGAGGGGAAGACGGAGAACCAGGCGCCCTTGTCGGCGAGCTTGTCGGAATACCACGGGGAGCGGATGACGCCGACGATGCGCGCCCGCACGCGGGGACCGCCCGGCTCGCCGCTGAAAATGAAGTCGCCGGCCTGCCGCTCGGACAGCAGGCGCAGGGTGAGGGTGTCGCCGACGCCCAGTCCGTACGCGCCGGGGAAGTAGCCGGTGACCATGACCTCGTCCGGGCGGGCGGGGTCGGCGAGCCGTCCCTCCAGCACCACGGGCCGCTCGACGGTCCGGAACGCCTCACGGTCCACCGGGGGCAGGTAGCCGAAGTAGCCGGGCAGCTCCTCGACGAAGAAGGGCGCCACGGCGAAGCCCGACACCGCCGCCACGCCGGGCAGTGCGCGCACCGCGTCCCAGTCGAATCCCGGCTGGTTGGGCAGGACGACGGCGTCGGCCGGCAGGGTGACGGCGTTCAGTCGGGCCATCGCGCTGTCTCCGCGCCGCGCGCCGGCGAGGGCCGCCAGCACCGTGGTGGTCGCCACCGCCACGAGCAGCGCGAGCACGGCCAGCGACCGCGCCCGCCGGCGCGCCTCCAGCCGGAGCCAGACGCTGACAAGGCTCACGGCGTCTCCACCCGGCCGTCGCGCATCCGCACGGTGCGGCCCGCACCCGCGGCCACTTCCGGCGAGTGCGTCACCATGATGATCGTCTGGCCGGTGCCGTGGAGCCTGCGGAACAGTTCGAGGATCTCCAGCCCGCCCTCGCTGTCGAGCGCGCCGGTCGGCTCGTCGGCGAGCAGCAGCGTCGGCTCGTTCACGAGCGCGCGGGCGATCGCCAGGCGCTGGCGCTGTCCGCCGGACAGCACCGCGGGCACCTGCTCCGCGCGGTCGCTCAGCCCGAGCAGGTCGAGCACGTCGCGGGCCCGCGACTCGGCGGCCCGCCGCTTCATGCCGGCGAGGACGCCCGGCATGATCAGGTTGTCCAGCGCGGACACGCCGTCGAGCAGGTTGAAGAACTGGAACACGAATCCGATGTGGCCGCGCCGGAAGCGGGCCAGCCAGTCCTCGTCCCTGCCGTCCACCCGCTCGCCCGCGACCTCGATCGTCCCCTCGTCGACCGCGTCGAGGCCCGCGATGACGTTGAGCAGTGTCGACTTGCCGCAGCCGGAGGGGCCGGTGACCGCGACGAACTCTCCCTGGCGTACGTCGAGGTCGACCCCGCGCAGCGCGCGCACCGGGGCGAGGTCGGCGGTGAACGTGCGCCGGGCGCCGCGGACCCGCACCGCCGCGGGTTCCGTGGTGACGCCGTCGATCGCGGCGGCGGGCTGGGGGGCGGACATATCAGTTCACCTCTAGGTGATAGGCGTTGACGGGGGTGGAGCGGCCCTTGACGAGCCGGGGGCCGAGGGGTTTCCAGGGCCAGTGCTCGCCGGCCGCGCGCACGGTCGTCTCCGCCGCGACCGTGCCGGCGGGGCGGGCCAGGTCCTGCATGCGCTGGGCGAGGTTCACCGTGTCTCCCACGAGGGTGTACTCGACCCGTTCATCGCTTCCGAGGAGGGCCGCCGCTACCTCCCCCGTGGAAATGCCGATGCCGAGTCCGAAGGGGACGAGCCCCTGCCCGGCCCACTCGGCGTCGAGCCCGCGCTGCCGGACGTGCATCTCACAGGCCGCGTGTACGGCTCTCGCGGCGTGGTCGGGCGTGGGGTCGGGGGCGCCGAAGACGGCCATCACGGCGTCGCCCACATACTGCATGACCGTGCCGCCCGCGCTGAGGATCGCCGCGTTCATGGCCCGCCGGTGGGCGTTGAGCTGGCTCGCGAGCACCGCGGGGTCGGTGGCCTCCGCGATGGCCGAATAGCCGCGCACGTCTGACATGAGCACGGTCACGACGAGCCGTTCCGTGCGGCCTGCGGCGTCGCGGTCGCGCAGCAGCTTGTCGGCGAGGCCGCCGGGGAGCAGCCGCGACAGCGTCTCGCCCTGCTCGTCTCGGCGCAGGATCGCGGTGTGCAGCATCCGCAGCCGGCGCAGCGCCCCCTGCAGTCCCGCGCTCGCGCCCCTGGCGAGGACGAGGAAGAGACGCTCGATCTCGGCGTTGACCACCTCGGGCGGCTCGCCCCGCGACGCGGCGATCGCCTTCACCGTACGGCCCTGGGCGACCTGGTGGAGCAGGTCCTCCTCCGCGGGCGAGAGCCGTCCATCGTCGTGGGCAGGCGTCACCAGCTCGCGCACGATCGCCGGGTCGATGAGCGAGCCGCCGGCGGCGACCTCCCGGATGGCCCTGCCGAGCAGGCCGGCGTCGGCGACCCGGTCCTTGAGAAGGTAGGCGTACCCGGCCGCGCCCTCGTCGAGCAGCCGGATCGCGTAGTCCGGGTCGTCGTACTGGCTCAGCACGACGACGCCGGTGCCGGGTAAGAGCTTGCGCACCTCGCGCGCCGCCTCGATCCCCTCGTCCTGGTAGGTCGGCGGCATCCGGATGTCGGTGACGACGACCTGCGGGCGCAGCCGGACCGCGGCGGCCACGACTTCGGCGTAGTCGGCGGCCAGCCCCACGATCTCCAGTGCGGCGTCGCGGCCCAGCAGCGCGCGCACACCCTCGCGGACGATCAGGTTGTCGTCCGCGAGCACCACGGTGATGCGTTCCACGAGCGAAATTACATATCCGGCGGGGCCGGGCGGGAAGGGTGCCAGGACGAGAGTCCGGGGGTGCTGGCACCCCCACGCGTTCGCAGGCTGACGCCCTCGAAGCCGGCCCGCATGGTTCCTACGGTCGGAGCATGCGAGTCGAATCGAAGATCACTTCTATCTCCTGGATCCCGTCCGAGGCGGTCAAGGGCTACACCAAGCCCGCGTTCACGATGGGGTTCACACATTACGACGATCCACCGCCCGACGTGATCACCGACGTCGCCGGCCTGCGTGACCGCGACGCGTTCCGGTTCGCCAACCGGCTGCGCGTCTGGGCCGAGTTCGACGGCGACCGGGTGGTCGCGCACGGCGCGGACGGCGGCCTCGTCATGGGCGCCACGACCGTCCGCCTGGGCCCGCTGGGCGTGCGGTTCGCCGCGTACGGCCTGCCCGACCTGCGGCCCGAGCCGCGGACCGGCGACGGGTGGATCACCTTCAGGCAGACCGCGGGCGGACGCACCGCGCTGCCGTTCCCCCGGCGCGTCTCGCGACCGCCGTACCTGCGGATGCAGTCGCCGCTCGTGTGGACCACGCTCGCGGTGACCCTGCACGCCGACGGACGGACCGAGGGGACGCTGGAGGGCGCCAGCCCGTTCCCCCGCCACTGGGTCTACGGGCCCGACGACCGGCTGACGCTCAAGGCCGGTCTCACCGACATCACGGCGTGGGCGGCCCAGGCGGGGCCGGACCGCACGCCGTGGGGCGACGAGGACTCCCCCGTGCTGGTCACCGCGGCCGAGACGGCGCTGGAGCGCCGGCTTTCCCTGCTGATCATGCGGGGCGCCCGCAAGCCGGTCATCCGCTCGCTGCCCGCCGGCGCGCGGCTCGTGCGGCAGGGCGAGCCGGGTTCCTCCCTGTTCCTGCTTCTCGACGGCGTGCTCGGAGTGGACGTGGACGGCACGCCGCTGCCCGAGCTCGGCCCCGGCGCGATCCTCGGTGAGCGCGCGGTGCTCGAAGGCGGCCTGCGCACGGCGACGCTGACGGCGCTGACCCCGGTCAGGGTGGCCGAGGCGGCCGCGGACGCGGTGGACAGGAAGGCACTGGCCGCGCTGGCCGAGGGGCACCGGCGAGAGGAACAGCTCACGTGAGGCTCGCGATGCTCGGCGTCCGCGGCTCGACCCCGGCGCCGGGCCCCGAGTTCGTGCGGTATGGCGGTCACACGAGCTGCGTGGCCGTGCTGCCCGACGACTCCGCCGTCCCGGCCCTGGTGCTGGACGCGGGAACCGGCCTGCGCGGGCTGGGGGCCCTGCTGGACGGGGCGCCGTTCCGCGGCTCCGTCCTGGTCACCCACCTTCACTGGGACCACGTGCAGGGGCTGCCGTTCTGCCCGCCGCTCGACCACCCCGGCGCGCGGGTCGACCTCTACCTGCCCTCGCCGCGGCCGCTCGAGACGCTGACCCGGGTCATGTCCCCGCCGCACTTCCCCATCACTCCGGGCGGCCTCGCGGGCGC
The DNA here is from genome assembly GCF_012034195.1 of Microbispora sp. CL1-1. Lineage (NCBI taxonomy): Bacteria > Bacillati > Actinomycetota > Actinomycetes > Streptosporangiales > Streptosporangiaceae > Microbispora > Microbispora sp. CL1-1. Next base: position 342,231 of record NZ_JAATEK010000001.1, on the reverse strand, counting down.
CTGGCGGTTCCTCCCCTCCGCCTGCGGCGTGATCGCGGGGTACGCCGTCACCGTGGCCGAGATCACCCACAAGGGCGGTATCACCCACGGCATCCGGGTGGAGGGCGACGGAGTCGCCATCGCGTACCTGCCCGACCACGCGCCGCAGGCGGGATACGCGGCCGCCGCCGAGCTGGCGGCGGACGTCGACCTGCTGCTGCACGACGGCCAGTTCCTGCCCGGGGAGCAGGCGACGGCCGACGCCTACGGCCACTCCACGGTCGCCGACGCCGTCGCCTTCGCCGCCCGCTGCGGCGCCCGCCGCCTCGTGCTCACCCACCACGCCCCGGCCCGTACGGACGACGCGCTGGACGTGCTGGCCAAGGAGGTGGAGGTGGCCCGCCAGGGGGACGTGCTCACCCCCTGAGACTCGTTCCCGGCCCCGGCCGGGCGCCCGGTCAACCGGCCAGGCAGGCCGGGCCGAGCAGCTGCTTGAGGTCGCCCATCAGGGCGGGCGAGGGGGTCACCCGGAGCCGGTCGTCCAGCCGCATGACCGTCGTGCGCGGCCCGTTGTGCACCTGGAGGTGGACCTCCGTGGTGCCGGGGTGGGTGGTCAGCACCTCCTTGAGCCGGCCGACGACGGGCGGCGTGCAGCGGTTGATCGGCATGCTGACCACCAGTGGCCCGCCGTTCTCGGCACTGAGGTCCGGCGCGGTCACCTCCATCGCGATGATCTTCGCGACGTCCTCCCGCTTGTCGATCCTGCCCTTGACGAAGACGATCGCGTCCTCGGCGAGCACGGTCGCGCAGAGCTGGTAGGCCGACGGGAAGATCATGACCTCGATCGAGCCCTCCAGGTCCTCCAGCATGGTGAGGACCCAGGTGTCGCCCTTCTTGGTCACCTTGCGCTGCAGGCCCGACAGGATGCCGCCGACCGTGACGACCTGCCCGTCGGGACGGCTGTCGTCCTGGAGGGCCGCGATCGAGCAGTCGGCGCCCGCCGACAGGATGTGCTCGACGCCGAACAGCGGGTGGTCGGAGACGTACAGGCCGAGCATCTCGCGCTCGAACTGCAGCAGCGTCGTCTTGTCCCACTCCCCCGGCGGGATCTGCACGTCGAAGGTCTGGTCTTCGGCGCCGTCGATCGCGCCGAACAGCGAGTCCTGGCCGATCGCCTCGTTCTTCTTGATGTCGATGATCGCGTCGACGGCCTGTTCGTGCACCATCAGCAGGCCCTTGCGCACGTGCCCGAACGAGTCGAACGCGCCCGACTTGATCAGCGACTCGATGACGCGCTTGTTGCAGACGATCGCGGGGACCTTGCGCAGGAAGTCCTTGAAGTCGGTGAACCTGCCCTTCTCCTTGCGCGCCGCGATGATCCCGTCGACGACGTTCGCGCCGACGTTGCGGATGGCCGACAGGCCGAACCGGATGTCGGTGCCGCGCGGGGTGAAGTCGAAGTCGGAGTCGTTGACGTCCGGCGGGAGCACCTTGATGCCCATGCGGCGGCACTCGTTGAGATAGAGGGCCGACTTGTCCTTGTCGTCCTTGACGCTGGTGAGCAGGGCCGCCATGTATTCGGCCGGGTAGTTGGCCTTGAGATAGGCGGTCCAGTAGGACACCAGGCCGTATCCGGCGGTGTGGGCCTTGTTGAAGGCGTAGTCGGAGAACGGCAGGAGGATGTCCCACAGGGCCTTGATGGCCGCGGCGGAGAACCCGTTCTCCTTCATGCCCTTCTCGAAGAACTCGAACTGCTTGTCCAGCTCGGCCTTCTTCTTCTTGCCCATCGCGCGGCGGAGCAGGTCGGCGCCGCCGAGCGTGTAGTTGGCCACCTTCTGGGCGATGGCCATGACCTGCTCCTGATAGACGATCAGGCCGTAGGTCGTGCTGAGGATGTCCTTGAGCGGCTCCTCCAGCTCGGGGTGGATCGGGGTGATCTCCTGCTGGCCGTTCTTGCGCAGCGCGTAGTTGGTGTGCGAGTTGGCGCCCATCGGGCCGGGCCGGTAGAGCGCGAGGGCCGCGGAGATGTCCTCGAAGTTGTCGGGCTTCATCAGCCGCAGCAGCGTGCGCATGCCGCCGCCGTCCAGCTGGAAGATGCCGAGCGTGTCGCCCTTGGCCAGCAGCTCGTACGTCTTGGTGTCGTCGAGCGGGAGCTCCAGCAGCTCGATCCTGTTCCCGGTGTTCGTCTCGATCATCTTGAGGCAGTCGTCGATGATCGTGAGGTTGCGCAGGCCCAGGAAGTCCATCTTCAGCAGGCCGAGCGTCTCGCAGGTCGGGTAGTCGAACTGCGTGATGATCGCGCCGTCGGAGTCGCGGCGCATGATCGGGATGTGGTCGGTCAGCGGCTCGGCCGACATGATGACGCCCGCGGCGTGCACGCCGGTCTGCCGGATCAGGCCCTCCAGGCCGCGCCCGAGGTCGATCGTCGCCTTGACGTCGACGTCCTCCTCGTACAGCTTGCGCAGCTCGCCCGCCTCGTTGTAGCGCGGGTGGTCGGAGTCGAAGATGCCCGACAGCGGGATGTCCTTGCCCATCACCGCCGGGGGGAACGCCTTGGAGATGCGGTCGCCCAGCGCGTACGGGTAACCGAGGACGCGGCCGGCGTCCTTCACGGCCGCCTTCGCCTTGATGGTGCCGAACGTGGCGATCATGGCGACCTTGTCGGCGCCCCATTTCTCGGTGACGTAGCGGATCACGTCGGCGCGCCGGCGCTCGTCGAAGTCGATGTCGATGTCGGGCATCGAGACGCGCTCGGGGTTGAGGAACCGCTCGAAGATCAGGCCGTGCGGGATCGGGTCGAGGTCGGTGATGCCCAGCGAGTACGCGACCAGCGAACCGGCGGCCGAACCACGGCCGGGACCGACCCGGATGCCGTTGTTCTTGGCCCACATGATGAAGTCGGCGACCACGAGGAAGTAGCTCGGGAAGCCCATCTGGATGATGACCGACAGCTCGTTCTCGACCCAGGCGCGGTGCTCCTCGTCGACGCCGCCGGGGAAGCGGCGCTTCATGCCCTCCCAGACCTGCTGCCGGAAGTACTCCTCCTCCGTCATCCCCTCGGGGATCGGGTAGGTCGGCATGAGGTTGTGGTAGGGGAAGAAGCCCTCGGGGTCGACCTTCTCGGCCACCAGCAGCGTGTTGCGGCAGCCCTCCTGCCAGATGTCGGAGGAGTCGACCGCCCGCATCTCGTCGGCCGTCTTGATGTAGTAGCCGCTGCCGTCGAACCGGAACCGGTCGGGGTCGCTGAGCTGCTTGCCCGTCTGGATGCACAGGAGGGCGTCGTGACCGGCGGCGTCCGACTCGTACGTGTAGTGGGAGTCGTTGGTGACCACCGGCGGGATGTCCAGCTCGCGGCTGATCCGGATCAGGCCGTCGCGGACCCGGCGCTCGATGTCGAGCCCGTGGTCCATGATCTCCAGGAAGTAGTTCTCCTTGCCGAAGATCTCCTGGTATTTCGCGGCGGCCTTGAGCGCCTCGTCGTACTGGCCGAGCCGCAGCCGGGTCTGCACCTCCCCGGACGGGCAGCCGGTCGTGGCCATCAGGCCGTCGGCGTGCTCGGCGAGGATGTCGGCGTCCATCCGGGCCCACTTGCGGACGAAGCCCTCGGTGTAGGCACGCGAGCTGAGCTTCATCAGGTTCTTCAGGCCGGTCTTGTTCCGCGCCCAGATGGTCATGTGGGTGTAGTAGCCACCCGCCGAGACGTCGTCGCTCTTCTGGTGCGGCTCGCCCCACAGCACCGGCTTCTTGTGCATGCGCGACTCGGGCGCGACGTACGCCTCGATGCCGAGGATGGGCTTCACCCCGGCGCCGGTCGCCTGCTTGTAGAAGTCGTAGGCGCCGTGCATGTTGCCGTGGTCGGTGATCGCGATCGCGGGCATCTCCAGCTCGCCCACGAGTTTGAACATCTGCTTCAGCCGCGCCGCTCCGTCGAGCATCGAATACTCGGTGTGGACGTGCAGATGAACAAACGAATCACCCATGAGACCCCCATCGTCACCGGACCGCGGACCAGAGCCTACGCCGCGATCGCCAACCAGTGGGACTCAGGTGAAACAGAGTTTATCTCCGTTCCTCGCCGTCGCGCGTCTCCTCCGACAGGCGCAGCCCGGCCTCGATCACGGCGTTCATGATGGGGGCGAGCCGACCCGCGCCGAGGCTGGGGGCGCGGCGGGCCATGGCCTCCACGAGGCGCCGCTCACGCTCCATGTCGCGCCCCCGGAACCCGCCGACGGGCTTGAGCCGCTGGATGCGCCCGGCCAGCGCGGCCCGGCGTTCGAGCAGCGTGGCGAGGGCCGCGTCCACCCGGTCGATCGCGGCCCGGGCCGCGCCGAGGGTCTCGGGGTCGTCGCGCCGCACGAGCGCCGCCATGACCGTCGCCGCCTCGTGCGCCGCCGCGAGGGCCGGCGCGGGCGCGCCCGGGGCGACCAGCAGGCCGTCCGCGCCCGCCGCCACCGCCGCGTTCGCGAGCCCGCCGTCGGCGCCCAGCCCGGCGAGCACGGGACGGCCTGCCCGCTCCCGAGCGGCGCGCATGAGCCCGAGATCGGGCGCGGCGTCCTCCGCGTGACCGCCGCTCTCGCATAGCACGACCGCCTCGTTGCCCTCGGCGGCGCAGTCGTCCGCCGCGGCCAGCCACTCCTCCAGCGTCGCCGCCCGCCCGTTCCGGCCGGCTCCCCGCTGGAGGACGACAGGGAGCCCGAGCCGGGCCGCGGCGCGGACGAGATCGGGGTCGGCCGCCCAGGCCGCCCCGACCACCACGCCGTCGGCGTGCCGGGCCACGATGGACAGGTCGGCGACCGTGGCGGGCTCCATCAGCAGTGGGCCGGCCTCGGCGACCGCCCTGTCTCGCGAGGAACCCTCCCCGGAAGCGTCCCCGTGCTCGGGCCCCGCGCCGTCCGCGGAAGTGCCGGCGGGAGCGCCGGGAGCGCCTGGAGTGCCGGGGATCGTGCCGTCGCCGCGCAGGCGCACCCAGCGGGCGTCCCGGCCCCCGATGACCACAACGGGGCGCCCGTCGCCGATCACGAGGTCGCCGATCCGTACGGCATCGCGGTCGAGTTGGGCTGCCTTCGTCATGTGGGCTCCTCCATGAGCGCCCCCGCGGAACCGGCGGTCCGCCACGAGGGCTCGCTGAGATCGGGACTGGCCGAGAAAACGAACGTCCGAAAACCAAAAAGGCAGAGACGCTGGCGTCCCTGCCTCAAGCCGGCTCCGGATGGTCGCTAGCTCACGTCACGCGACCGGCTCTCCGGAGCCGGCCTCGTAAACGAGCTGTACCTACCCATAACAAGGACCTTAGCAGCGGCGGGCCACGACTCGAACCGATTTGTCTCGGATTCCGGGATCGCCTGTCATGTACGCGGTTGATCCCTTTGCCATCCGTGGGACGATTCATGGGTCCAGGAAGGGGTTCGAGTGTCGCGTGCGGAAGGCCGGCTCGTCGGAGGCCGGTACCAGTTGGTGGAGCCGATCGGCCGGGGTGGCATGGGCGTGGTATGGCGCGCCCACGACCAGTTGCTGGACCGCGCGGTCGCGGTCAAGGAGGTCCGCTACGACAGCGCCATGGGCGACGAGCTCAGCGACCTCAATCGCCGGACCATGCGCGAGGCCCGGGCCGCGGGCCGCCTCACCCACCCCAACGTGGTGGTCGTCCACGACGTGATCGAGGAGGACGACCGCCCCTGGATCATCATGCAGCTCGTGCCGTCCCGCTCGCTGGGGCAGGTGATCAGGGAGGACGGCCCGCTGTCCGCCGAGCGCACCGTCGAGATCGGCCTGCAGATCCTCGACGCGCTGCGCGCCGCCCACCGCCAGGGCGTGCTGCACCGCGACGTCAAGCCGGAGAACGTGCTGCTCACCGATGACGGCCGGGTGGTCCTGACCGACTTCGGCATCGCCAGGCTCGAAGCCGACTCCACCATGACCCGCACCGGCCTCGTCGGCACCCCCGCCTTCATCGCCCCCGAACGGCTCCGCGGCGAGGCCGCCCAGCGCGAATCGGACCTGTGGTCGCTCGGCGCCACGCTCTACACGGCGGTGGAGGGCAAGCCCCCGCACGACCGGGGCATGGCGATGGCCACCATGCACGCCGTGCTGAACGACGACCCGGCCCCGCCGCGGCGCGCGGGCGCGCTGGGTTCCGTCCTCCAAAGGATGCTGGCCAAGGAGCCCGCCGACCGGCCCGGCTATGACGAGCTCATCCGGCTGCTCAAGCGGGCGGCGCGGGAGCTGGCCCCGCCGCCGTCCCGGCCCGCCGCCGAGCCCGCCTCCCCGCAGGCCGCGAAGCCGGAGGCCGCGAAGCCCGAAACGCCCGCCTCCCGGCAGGGCAAGGCGTCCCGGGGTGCGGCGCCGTACCCGCCCGTGTCCCCCTCGCCCGCGTCTTCGCCGGAGGCCTCCTCCTCCCGAAGGGACGAGGCGGCGGAGCGCACCCCCGCCGCCGGTGAGGGAGGAGCGGCCGGGCGCGGCGGCGCCCTGCGCGATGCCGCGGGCCCCGGCGAGATCACCTCGCCCCTCCCGGTCATCCGCGACGACGCGGCACCCGGACAGGCGGACGGCCCGGCCCAGGAGCGGCCCGGGAAGACTCCGGCGGCCATGCCGGAGACCGGCGCGCAGGCCGCCCCGCCCGCCCGTACGACGCCTTCGACCGGCACTTCCGCCAAGGGGAGGCCCGGGAAGGAGGACGGCCGGGCGGCGGACGCGGACGCCGGCGACGGCACCACCAGGATCGCCCCCGCCGCCTCCGCGGGCTCCGTGGCCTCCGTGGCCTCCGGTGGGAAGGGCCGTAATGGGCAGGAGGGCTCGTCCGCCGCCGGGAAGGCGAAGGATTCCGGCGCCTCCTCCGGTGAGCGCCCCGCCACCACGGCCTCCGGGTCGAGCGCGACACCGAAGGGCGCCACGGGCGGGAGCACCACAGGCGGGAGCACCACAGGGGGAAGCACCACAGGGGGAAGCACCACAGGGGGGAGCGCCGCGTCGAAGGCCGCGGCGGGTTCGGCCTCGTCCGCGTCGTCCGCGTCGTCCGCCCCATCTGGTTCGTCCGGTTCGTTCGCCTCCTCCGGTTCCACCGGCTCCGGGAGCTCCGGCGGCTTCGGGGGTTCCGGTGGCGGCAGCCGTACGTCCCGGCCCTACGCGAACGACCGGCCCACGCCGGGTGCGGGCGACGAGCGGCCCGCCGCCACGGCGGACCGTACGCAGGAGTCCTCGGGCGGCATCGCCGGGAGCCCGATCGCCGGGCTGCGGCAGGCGTCCCCGACGATTCCCCCGCAGGACGGGGCGGCCTGGCAGGGGTCGCCGACCAGCCTGGTCGTGCCGCGGTCGTCGAACAGCCTGCTGAAGGTCGCGTTGATCCTCGTTCCCGCGCTGCTGGTCATCGCCGGTGTGGCGGGGTACCTCGGCCTGCGGGCGGGTGAAGGCGACTCGGGAAGCGACCCCGCCGCCGGGCCGAACGCGGCCGCGGCGGTCGGGGGCGGCGACACGCCCTCCGCTGCGGAGCCCTCATCGGCCGCGCCGAACTCCCCCGAGCCGTCCGCGTCGGAAGAGGAGACGAAGTCCCCCGAGCCCTCCCCCAGCCCCAAGACCTCCGAGCCCGCCGGTGTCCCCGACGGGTGGCACAAGTACAAGCACTCCAGCGGGTTCTCCATCGCGCTGCCGAAGGGATGGCATGTCGACGGCAGGGGCAACGGCGAGGTCCGCTTCCGCGGCGACTCGCACACCTATCTGGAGGTCCACCACACCACGAGTCCCGAGTCGGACGCGCTGAAGGTCTGGCGGCGCGACGTGCCGGGCATGAGCCGGAACTTCCCCGGCTACAAGCTCGTCGAGATCCGCGAGGTCAAGGGGTTCTGGAAGACCGCGGCCGACTGGGAGTTCACCTTCGGCGACAGCCGCTATCGGTCCCGGGTGATCGACCGTGGCTTCGTCACCGACAAGCACAACGGCTACGCGCTGCTCTACAAGACCCAGGACAAGGACTGGAAGAAGAAGAAAGAGCTCTTCGAGACCATCGCCTCCACCTTCAAGCCGGCGAAGTAGCGACCGGCGGGCGTGTCACGCCGGTGACCGCGGGCGCTCATACGCGGGTGCCCGCGGTCCCGGCACTGGCGGCGACGCGATGCGGTCAGGGCTGGCCGACGTAGTCGACCACCACGGTCGCCGGGCGGGCGGTCCAGCTGTCGTCCACGGGGGTGAACGTCACCTTCCCGGAGCCGTAGCACGGCAGTGTCGCGGTGGCCGGGATGTCGGCCTTGACCCCGTAGTAGCGCAGCACGAGCGCCCTTGTGACGGTCGACGGGTCGCCCAGGTTCACCGCGATCGAGGTGCCGCCGCTGCCGGTGTAGCCGAGGCCCGCGAGCGACGACGCGATCCCGGCGGGCCGCACCTCCACCGTCTGCCCGGGTAACGGATGCCCGGTCTGTCCAGGGAATACCGGCCCATAGCACGCCATCTTGATGACCGTGTGGCTGGTCTGGCCGTTGACGAAACCGTAGAAGTACTCGTGGGGGCCGATGGGAGCGGGGTCGGCGACCTCGGCCGAGGCGGGGAGCGCGGTGGCCGCCACGAGGACGGCGGCGGCCAGGGGGACGAGGCGCGCGGCGGCGGTGCGGAACACGGAACCTCCGGCTGACGACAGGTGCGCGAACGGGCGATCCGGACGGTAGGCCGGTCCTTCCTGCCGGTCAACGTCCGCTGTCCCCCGCTCGGCCCGGCGCTCGGAAGACGCGGCGGAACGGGTGAAACGTTCACCGGCTCAGCTCCGCCTCGGCGCCCCGGCCCCCTGACCACCGTGGCGGGGCGGGCTCAGCCGGTGTGGCGGGCCTGCGCCAGGTAGGCCACCAGGCCGGCGATCCGTTCGGCCGGCCAGGGCAGGCTCCGGCCGATCTCCGCGCTGTTGTCCTGCCACATCCTCTGGGCCGCCGCCCTCGTCCGCTCGCCCTCCGGTCCGGCGGGGTGGAACCGGCCCGCGAGGGCGTCCCAGCGGCGTACGAGGTCGCGGGCGCGCTCGTCCTCCGCGGGAACGCCGGTCTCCACGAGCCGCAGGCCCTCCTCTACGAGCCCCTTCCATTCGTGCTTGGCCGCTTCGACGCCCTCGCCGCCCAGGGCGGCCCTGCGCTCGGCCAGCCGCTCGCGCTGCTCTTCGGTCAAGTAGGTCTCGAACACCGACATCAACTCCAATGCGGTCATCAACCGGTCCGGATCGGGGCCGGACGAGTCGCCGGCCTGCCGGAGCAGGCCGCGGACCCGCCGGCGCAGCATCCCGATCAGCTCGGCATGCTCGTCGAGCCTGCGCAACTGCGCCGTCAGCAGATGGCGCATCGACTCGGGGTCGTCCGCCGCGCCGTCGAGAACGCCCGCGATCTCCTCCAGCGACAGGCCGAGGGTCCGCAGGGTGCGGACGCGGTACAGCCGCCGCAGGTCCCGCTCGGTGTAGCGGCGGTGCCCGGCGGGCGTACGCTCGCTCGCGCGCAGCAGCCCGATCTCGTCGTAGTGGTAGAGAGCGCGCACCGTCATCCCGGTCGCCCGTGCCAGCTCGCCGATCGACCATCGCCGCCCGGCGTCGTCCGTCCCGATCACGCTCGGAACGCTACGACCTCCCGCCGCGTAGGGTTCAAGCCCCGCGAGCGCGCGATCACCGGCGTCCGGCAGGCCTCCCTCTGCCGAGGACGGGAACCCGCCTGACTACACTGCGGCTGCGATCCGGTCGCGACGCCGTCGAAGGCTGGAGCTCCCCCGCCCGGAAACGAAAGGCACGGCACGATGGCCGACCGCGACACCGCCGCACTCGACGACCCCGTCGGCGAGTCGCTTCGCGGCCACCACGCGCACCTGGCCCGCCGGATCGGACGGGCGGCCGGTTATCCGCCGGAGATCGCGACGTTCTCCACGGTGTCCGCCGACCCCGGCCCGGCCGAGTGGGACGACCTCGCGCGGCTGCTCGGTCGCGGCGGGTTCGCCGATCTGTTCAGCTCCCCGGCTACCCCGCCCGCGGACTGGGAGCCGGTGTTCAGCCTCGACGGCTTCCAGATGATCTGGCCCGAGGGCGCCCACCCCGGTCACACGGAGGCCCAACCCGCTCATGCGGAAGCCGAGTCCGGCGCGCGGATCGCCGAGCTGGGCGCCGGCGACGTGCCCGAGATGCTCGATCTCACCGCGCGGACCCGGCCTGGGCCGTTCTGGCCCCGGACCCCCGAGCTCGGCGCCTATCTCGGCGTCCGCGAGAACGGGGCCCTGGTCGCCATGGCGGGCGAACGGCTCCGCCCGCCCGGGTGGACCGAGATCAGCGCCGTCTGCGCCGCCCCCGAGGCCCGCGGGCGCGGTCACGCCTCCCGCCTGGTGCGCGCCCTGGTCGCCCGCATCACGGCGCGCGGCGAGCGCCCGTTCCTCCACGTGGCCGAGGCCAACGTCGCCGCGATCGCGCTCTACGAGCGGCTCGGTTTCAAGGTCCGCAGGCGCGTGACGTTCCGCGGGTTCCGCACACCCTGACCGGCCGTCACGCCCGCCGCCGTCGCGGCGTCAGCGGGAGTAGTGCTCGACCACGAGCTGCTCGTCCACCGGCACGGCGATCTCCTCGCGTACGGGTCGCCGCAGCAGCGTGAAGCGCAGCGCGCGGTGGTCCACGTCGAGGTAGGGGGCGATCCGCTCGTCCGCGTACGCGCCCTCGGCGGCGGCCGCGAACGGCTGCATCCGGACCGACCGCTCCCGTACGGCCACCGACTGGCCCGGCTTGACCTGGTAGCTCGGGATGTCCACCTTGCGGCCGTCGACCGTGATGTGCCCGTGGTTCACGTACTGCCGGGCGGCGTAGATGGACGGTGCGAGGCCGGCCCGCAGGACGAGCGAGGCGAGCCGGGTCTCCAGCAGCGCCACCAGTTCCTCCCCCGAACGGCCGGGGCGGCGGACGGCCAGATCCCAGTAGCGGCGGAGCTGACGTTCCGGCACGTCGTAATACCAGCGGAGCTTCTGCTTCTCCAGCAGCCGCATTCCGTAGTCGCCGGTGTTGCGCCGGCTGGTCTTGCGGCCGTGCTCCCCCGGCGGGTAGGGCCGGGCCTCGAAGTACTTCACCGCCTTCCGGGTGAGCGGGACGCCCGCCCGGCGCGACAGCCGCACCTTCGGACCCGTGTAACGCATGACGCCTCTTTTCAAGTTAGGTGAGCCTTACTAAGGTAAGCCTAACCTACGAAGCGAGGAGCTCTCATGCGCCACCCGGTCACCGCAGCCCCCATCCCCGAACGCGTACGGACGCTCGCGGCGGTTGCGGCGCCCACGCACGTCTCCGTCGCCGGGTCCGGCGTGCCCACGGCCACCGCCCGGGGCGGCGTGGACGGCACGGGCCGGCCGGTCCTGCTCGTGAAGCCCGGCGAGACCCTGTACGGCACGCCCGCGGAGACCCTGGTGACGGTCGACCTCACAGTGAGCAGGGAGGTCGGCGGGGTCGAGCGGCAGCGCGCCCTGCTGAAGGTGCGGGGGTGGACGCAGCCCGTGCCGGAGGCGGAGACGCGGGCCACCGCCGTCGCCATCGCGGAGGCGTGCCCCGACGAGGACCTGTTCGCGGCGGTCGAGGGCGGCGGTCCCGCGCTGCTGCGCGTCGACGTCTGCCACGTGATCTACCTGACCGGCCAGGAGTCGGGCGTCCTCGACGCCGAGAGCTACCTCGCCTCGGCTCCCGACCCGTTGCTCCCTCTGGCCGAACGCATGGTGCGGCACGTCAACGAGTCCCACGCGCGGCAGCTGAAGGAGGCGGTGGAGAGGCTGACGGGGGAACCGGCCCAGGAGGAGGTGTGGCTGTGGGAGCTCGACCGCTACGGCGCCACACTGCGGCCGGGGCCCGGCCACCTGGTGAGGATCCCCTGGCCCGCGCCCGTCACGACGCCCGCGGCACTCGAACACGCCCTGGCCTGTCTCATGCACGCCTCCTGAGCGACGGCCTCCCGCGTACGTGCGGGCGGGCCGCTACTCGCATACCGCCCACACGGGCGTGGCGGCTCTCATGCGAGGAACGCTGGGTTCGCCCCGTTCGCGGGCACATCGAGCGGCGGATAGACACGGGCATGACCTTCGTCATGGCCCCGATGGGCGATTGCATCCGGTCCGGATCTCTCTAAGGTCGAGACCATGGCGCGTTTCGACTGGCTTCGCGACGCCGACCGGCCGTTCCTGTTCAACGTCGTGTTCTGGGCGATGACGGCCCTGCTGGCCGCCAGCCTCACTCAATGGGTCGCGGCCGGCCCCGCCGCCCGGCCGCAGGTCGTGCTCTTCGGCGCCAACCTCGTGCTGCTCGCGGTGCTCTGGCCGGTGCTTCCCTGGAATCCGGCGCGAGGCCGCCATTGGGTGGCCCCGCTGTTCCTGGCGGCGACGATCATGCTGGGGTTCACCGGTTCGCGGCAGACCCACCTGCCGCTGATCCTCATCGCGGTGGCCGACCTGGCCTTCCTGTACGGCATGCGCGTCGCGACGGCCATCCTGTCGGGCGTCGTGGTCCTGTGCGCCGTCACGCCTCCGCTCGTCGGCGACACCATCGCCGACGGCCTGGTCCAGGCCGCCTGGATGGCGGCGTTCTCCGCGTTCGTCCTGGGCATGGTGGCGTCCATACGCGAGGCGCGGCGCAGGCGCGAGGAGGCCCAGGGGTTGCTGGAGCGGATCAGGGAGCTGGCCGTCGCCGAGGAACGGGCGCGGATGGCGGCGGAGATGCACGACTCGGTCGGCCATCACCTCACCGTCATCAAGATGGGCCTGGAGAACGCCGAGCGGTTCCGCGAGCGCCGCCCCGAGGCCGCCTGGGCGGAGGTCCGCCAGGCCAAGGAGCTCACCGTGGAGGCGCTGGCCGACGCGCGGCGCTGGGTGCGGGCGCTGCGGCCGCTCGCGCTCGACGGCCGCGTCGGCAGCGCCGCGCTCGAACGGCTCGCGGCGTCGTTCGACGGCACCGGTATCAGCGTGAGCTTCGAGGTGCGGGGCGAGGAGCGGCGCCTGGAGGCCGACACCGAGCTCGTCCTCTATCGGGTGCTGCAGGAGGGCCTCACCAACGCGCTGCGGCACGCGAAGGCCGAGCACGTGCACGGCACGCTGACGTTCGGCGACGGCCGGGTGGCGCTCGTGGTCAGCGACGACGGAACGGGCCGGGACGACGGCTCGCGCGGCTTCGGGCTGGCGTCGCTGGCCGATCGGGCCAGGGCGCTCGGCGGCACGCTGGCCGGCGGCAACAGGCCGGGCGGCGGGTTCGAGCTGCGCGCCGAGCTGCCGCTGGCGGGGGTGCGGGCGTGACGCCGGTCACGGTGGTGCTGGTGGACGACCAGGCGCTGCTGCGCCAGGGCCTGCGCAAGCTGCTGGAGGTCGAGGACGGCATCGAGGTCGTCGGCGAGGCGGCCGACGGCCACGAGGCGCTGCGGGTGATCGGCGAGCGACGGCCGCACGTGGCGCTCGTGGACATGCGCATGCCGGGCATGAACGGCGTGGAGCTGATCGTCCGTCTGGCCGCCGGGCATCCGGAGGTGGCGGTCGTCGTGCTCAGCACGTTCGACGAGGACGAGTACATCTTCGGCGCGCTGCGCGGCGGCGCGACCGGCTATCTGCTGAAGGACTGCTCGCCGGAGGAGCTGGTCTCGGCCGTCCACCGGGTGAGCCGCGGGGAGACCGTGCTGGGCAGCCCGGTGGCGGCCCGGCTGGTCGCCGAGCTGCGGCACCTGCCGGTGAACGCGGTCGCCTTCCGCGGGCGGGAGCTGCTGTCGGCCCGCGAGGTGGAGGTGGCGCGGATGGTCGCCGCCGGGGCGGCCAACAGGGAGATCGCGGCCCGGCTGTGCATCACCGAGGGCACGGTCAAGAACCACGTGTCGAGCGTGCTGCGCAAGCTGGGTCTGCGCGACCGCACCCAGCTCGCCCTGCACCTGCGCCCCTGACGCCGCCGCCGCCGACCGGAAGAAGCCCGGCCGCGAAAAGCCCGGCCGGAAAGCCTCCGGCGATGAAAGCCCCACGCCATGAAACCCGGCGGCTCCCGCGGAACGGGAGCCGCCGGAGGAGGGTCACCAGGAGGTGGGCTTGCCCTTCTGGTACAGCCACACGTCGAAGAACGCCTGCAGGTCCTTGCCCGAGACCTTCTCCGCCGCCTTGATGAAGTCGGCGGTGCTGGCGTTGCCATACCGGTGCTGGGTCGTCCAGTCCTTGATCAGCGTGAAGAAGGCGGTGTCGCCGATCTTGCCGCGCAGCGCGTGCAGCGTCATCGCGCCGCGGTTGTACGGCACGTTGCCGAACATGTCCTCGGGGCCGGGGTCGGCCGTGACGACCTGCCAGAACGACGAGGTCGCCGCCCGGCCGTAGTTGCTGGAGCTGTCGAACGTCTGCTGCACGGTGGCGCCGCCGGTGTGCTCGGTCCACAGCCAGCTCGCGTACGTCGCGAAGCCCTCGTTGAGCCAGATGTCGGACCACTTGGCGACGCTCACGCTGTCGCCGTACCACTGGTGCGCGAGCTCGTGCGCCATCGTGCCGACGCTGGGCGCACTGGAGAAGATCGGCTTGGTCTGGCTCTCCAGGGCGTAGCCGACGTCCGGCGCGCGGTCGATGATGGCGCCCGCCTGGTTGTACGGGTACGGCCCGAAGATCGAGGAGAAGAACTCCAGGATGTCGGGGATCCGGGCGACGGCCGCCGCCGACTGGGCCTCCAGGCGCGGGTCCACGGCCGTGTAGACCGGGATGCCGCTCGGCGTGGTCGTCTCGTTCACGGTGAAGTTCCCCAGCGTCACGGTGGCGAGGTAGGTCGCCATCGGCTCGGCCGAGTCCCACACGAACGTCGTCTTGCCCTTCGCGGTCGTCTTGGACACCAGGCGGCCGTTGCCGACCACCGTGACGCCCTCGGGGACCGTCGCGTGGAAGGTGAACGTCGCCTTGTCCGTGGGGCTGTCGTTGGACGGCAGCCAGGCCGGGGCGCCCTGCGGCTCGCCCGGCACGAAGGCGCCGTCGTCGGTCGGCACCCAGCCCTCGATCGAGCCGTCGGGGTCGGTGACGACCGGCGGCGTCCCGGCGTACGTCACCGTGACCGTGAACGTCTCCCCGGCCTTGAGCTTCGGCCGCGGCGTGACGACGAGCTCCTGCCCGTCGCGGCGGAAGTCGGCCGGGTGCTTGCCCACCTTCAGCGACGTGATCTCCGGGCCCCGGAAGTCCAGGTCGAACTGGTCGAGGTCCTGGGTGGCGACCGCGGTGATCACCGTCGTGGCGTCCATGACCTTGGTGGCGGGGTCGTAGGAGAACGTGACGTCATAGTGCTGAACGTCGTAGCCGCCGTTGCCCTGGTCGGGGAAGTACGGGTCGCCGAGCGAGGGGGCGCCGGCGGAGAAGCGCGGCTCCCCGGGCTTGCCGGGGGCCGCGAGAGCCGTGGTCGCCTGGGTGGTGGCGAGCAGCGCGGCCGCGAGGGCCGCACCGCCGAGCCGCACCGCCCGGCGCGAGCGGGACGAGGTCATGAGGTTCCTTTCGGAGGGCCGGGCGGCCGGGAGACCGGCCGCCCGGCCCGGTTTCTCAGGTGGGATCAGGCGACGACGGACCGGAGCGGGATGCCCGCTGTGCCGAGGTCGCGGACCAGGTCGCGGACGAACGGGTGCTCGTCGGCGGGCAGGCCGTCGGGGTTCGGGATCGTGATGTAGGACGAGCCGTCCGCGGACGCGGTCTGCGCCGTGTCCGTGTAGCGCTCGACCACCGCCTGCGCCCGCGCCAGGTCGGCGTCGGCCACCTGGATGACGATCGGACGCCACTCGCCGCCGAGGTTCGGCGGCTCCTCGGCCGTCGCCGCGGCGCTGCGCAGCGTGTCCGGAGCGACGCGGAGCTTCGCCTTGGGCGAGGCCTGCGACGCCGGGTAGAGCACGGCGTTGGCGAGCAGGTGGATGCCGTTCTCGTTGTACGCCCGGAACAGCGGGTTGTACGCGAACAGCACGGCGTGCCCGGCGCCGGTCGGCTCGTCGACGAGGGAGGCCGTGCCCTTGAGCGCCTCGGCGCCCACCGTGTAGCCGTTGGACCAGAACGTGTCGTCCGTGGGGTAGGTGAGCACGTTCACGCCGGTCTGGCTGGGGTTGAGGATCGGGTCGCCGTTGTTGAACTGGAAGTCCTCCGCCGGACGGCCGAGCGACACCGGGCTGTCCTGGGCCACGTCCACCCGGAAGTGCGAGCCGATGACCTGGTAACCGGTCGGCTTGGCCTTCTCGGTCGTGGAGGTGAGGCCGGCGGCCCTGGCCACCCGGGTGCCCTCGTTGCGCAGCCCGACGTACGTGCCGCCCGCGGCCACCCACTGCCTGAGGTTGGCCAGGCCCTGCTCGGTCAGGCCGCCGTTGGAGCTGCTGCCGTCCGGGACGAGCAGGACGGTCCGCTCGGTGAAGGCGGGGGTGTTGTCGTTGACGTCGGCCGCGGTCACCGGCTTGAGGCCGAGACCCCAGCGGTCGCCGAGCACGTAGCGGGCCTCGCCGTACGACCCGGAGGTGGTGGAGATGCCGGTGCCGGCGAACAGGCCGACGTCGGGGGTGCGCAGCGCGGCGCCGGACGCGGGGGTGCGGACGCCCTCGACCGTCACGCCCAGCGAGCGGGCCAGCTTGTCCAGATCGCCGCGCTTCATGGCGGCCTCGGGCAGGCTGACGACCCCGCTGGTGGCGTCACGCGTGAGCGGCACGCCCGCGCCGAGCAGCCGGAAGGTCAGCTCGGAGGCGGCGGCGGAGTCCATCGGGTAGGCGTACGACCCGCCCTTGGGCGCGTTGGAGGCGACGCCGCCGTCGATGTCCTTGACGAGGTCGGCCTTCGGCGACACCACGTCACCGGTGGTGATGGTGTCCACGCCGGCGAGCAGCGGGTTGCTCCACGAGGAGACGTCGTAGAAGTACGGGAACGGGACGTAGGGGTCCTCGCCCATGACCGCCTGGATCCAGTGCTTCTGCGGCTGGTCCATGGGGATCCAGTAGGCGCCCTCGGGCACCGTCACGTCACTGGCCGTCCGGCCGCCGAAGACCCGCGCGGAGGGCACCTTCACGGGCTTCTTCACCCGGTAGACCTCGACGTCCATGCGGCGCAGCCGCTCGACCAGGCGGCGTACGTCGCCGAGCTGCCGGTCGGGCAGCAGGAAGTAGGACCGGATCGTGATGTCGGGCACCGGGAACCGGACGGTGTTGGCCGGCTGCACGACCTCGTTCGGCTCCAGGGCGCCCGCGGCGCCCTCGGCCAGCGCGGTCTGCCAGATCGAGTAGTAGCCGTTCAGCACCTCGCGCCGGTTGTCGGCGGCCCAGCCGGTCGTGGCCCACTGGGTGTTGAACTGCTGCTGCACCCGGTCTTCGACCGCCGACGAGCTGCCCTTCTCGAACGTCATGCCGGCGGCGCCGAAGCCCGTGGCCGGGACGCTGTCGCCGTAGCCCATGTAGAACAGGTCGTACGTCGCGTAGTTGAAGTAGCACTCGGTGGTGACCACGTCGTTGCAGGCGCCGTTGTAACCGAAACCGGCGGCGTTCGCCGCGCCGATGCGGTTGATCCAGTCCACCGGCTGGTCGGCGATCTCGTGGTGGATCGGGTCGGCGTTCGGCGGGAAGAAGTACTGCCTGCCGCCCATCTCGTGCGCGTCGACGAAGACCTGCGGCGGATAGCGGCGCAGCATCTCGAGCTTGCCGTCGGTCTCCGGCTGGGTGCGGGCGAACCAGTCGCGGTTGAGGTCGAAGCCGTACTCGTTCGTCCGGCGGCTCGCGTCGCGGCCGTCCGGGTTCTGGGTCGGCATGATGACCGTGACCAGGTTGTCGTTGCGCTTGGCGACGTCGCAGGACAGGCCGCTGGCCAGCTCGTACAGGGTCTTGAGCGAGGCGTCGGCGCCGCTCTTCTCGCCGCCGTGCACGTTGCCCGCGATCCAGACGATGGCGGGCGAGTCGTCGGCGATGCGCGCCGCCTTGTCCGCCTTCAGCGACCTCGGGTCGCGCAGCGAGCGGATCTGGTCCGCGATCTTCTTGAGCTGCCCGGGCACCATGTTGTGGGAGTCGGACACGATGGCGTACGGCAGGTCCTGGCCGGTCACGCTGTGCGCCACGCTGCCCGTGACCACGCGGTCCGAGGCGCCGCCCACGGCCTGGACGTACTTCTGGATCTCTTCGGTCGTGAGCACCCGGGGCTGGCCCTTGCCCAGCGGGAAGCCGAAGAACTGCTCGGGGGACGGCACCTTGGCCTCGTGGGCGTTCGGGTCGGTGCTGCACCCCGCGGGCGGCTTGCCACCCGGCTTGCCGCCCGGCGCGGCCAGCGCCGGCGCCGCGGGCGTCAGCGTGGCCGACACCAGGACGGCGGCGCCGAGCGCCACACCAAAGGGGGATCTTCCGCACAGCAATGTGCGTAACCGCATCTCGCCTCCAG
The DNA here is from genome assembly GCF_012034195.1 of Microbispora sp. CL1-1. Lineage (NCBI taxonomy): Bacteria > Bacillati > Actinomycetota > Actinomycetes > Streptosporangiales > Streptosporangiaceae > Microbispora > Microbispora sp. CL1-1. The sequence goes on along the minus strand of NZ_JAATEK010000001.1, from coordinate 323,919 downwards.
GCGGGGGGACGGGGAGGTCTCCGTGGGAGAGCGCCCGTCCGGGAAACGACAAAGTCACTGCGGACAGTATTAGAACGGAATAAACCGGACAAGCCGCCGCGAAACATAACCATGCGCGAACGGAAACTGTGAGCAATGGAGTTTTCGCAAGTCAATGTAGCGATGACTGTCCGAATCACCCTTTTATAACGTCCGATAACAACTGAGCATCGGGTTCGCCCGCCTCGCAGGCGTTCCCGGCCGGTCGGCGCGGACTGCGACTTGCCCGCCCGCGCCGGGCATCGCGTGATCGAAGACGGACGCCCGCGCGCTCCGCTGTGGGACCATTCAGGATGTTCGGAGGAGGGACAGAGTGGACGAGGAGCGCCGCGTCGCGGGCAGATATCACCTGCTCGAACCGATCGGCCGTGGAGGCATGGGCGTCGTGTGGCGTGCCCACGACGACCTGCTCGACCGCGCGGTGGCCGTCAAAGAGGTGCTCTACCACCCCGCCTCCGAAGAGGACAGGGAGACGTTCAACCGGCGCACCATCCGTGAGGCGCGAGCGGCGGGCCGCATCGACCATCCGAACGTCGTCGTCGTCCACGACGTCATCGAGGAGGACGGCCGCCCCTGGATCGTGATGCAGCTCGTGCGGGCGCAGTCGCTGGGCCAGGTGCTGCGCGACCAGGGCACCCTCCCGCCCGCCCGGGTCGCCGCGATCGGCCTGCAGGTGCTCGACGCGCTGTGCACGGCGCACGCCGCCGGGGTGCTGCATCGGGACGTCAAGCCCGAGAACGTGCTGCTCAGCGGGCAGACCCGGGTGGTGCTCACCGACTTCGGCATCGCGACGATGCCCGAGGAGGCCGGGCTGACCATGACCGGCGGCATCATCGGCACCCCCGCCTTCATGCCGCCCGAGCGGCTCAACGGCGATCCCGCGACCCCCGAGTCCGACCTGTGGTCGCTCGGCGCGACGCTGTACGCCGCGGTCGAGGGCGGAACGCCGTTCGACCGCAAGACGCCCGTGGCCACTCTGGCCGCCATCCTGCACGACGACCCGGCCCCGCCCCGGCAGGCGGGCGCGCTGACGCCGGTGCTCGAAGGGCTGCTGCGCAAGGACCCGGCCCGGCGGATGGGCGCGGCCGAGGCCGCGGCCCTGCTCAACGCCGCACTGACGGCCGCCCCCGGACCCGCCCCCGGACCCGCCGCCGCCCCCGGTCCCCCGTACAACCTGCCCGAGCCCGGCCCGTGGAGCGGCGCCCCGTCCGGGCCGCCGCAGCCTCCGCCCGGTACCCCGCAGCCTCCGTCCGGGCCGTCGCAGCAGCCTCCGTCCGGTTTCGCGCAGCCGCACGGGACCCGGCCGTACGGCGGCACCGCCGTATGGCCCGGGGGCGCCGGTCCCGAGGGACCGACCGGGCCCGGAGGCGGCATCGGCATGGCGGGCCACCCCACGGCGCCGAACGGCGGAGGGGTCAACGCCGCGAGCCACGCCGGTCCCGCCGCCCCACCCGGAAGCCACCCCGGTCCCGGCGGACCCGCCGTCCCGCCGGGAAGCAGGCCCGGCGCGTACGCCGCACCGGGTGCGCGCCCTCCGGGACAGGTCTCCGCGGCCAAGCAGACCCTGGCCAAGGTGATCCTGGGCGTCGTGTTACCGCTGGCGCTCGTGGCCACCGGCGTGGGCCTCTGGTACGGCTCCCGCTCACCGGCCGGCGACGAGACCCTCGCCGAGGATCCCAATACCACGCAGATCGGCCCCACCACGGGCGCCTATCTCCCGTCGGGGGACACCTCACCGAGCGCCTCCCCCGAGCCGGTCACGCCCTCGGAGAAGCCGTCACCGGAGGCCCCCAAGCCGCCCAAGGGGTGGAAGACCTACCACGACCCGCTGGGCTTCTCCATCGCCCTGCCCTCCGGCTGGGTCCCGTTCGGAAGGGAGGGCGCCCGGGTGCGCTTCCACCATCCGAACAGTCACGACTACCTGCAGGTGGACCTGACGCCGTGGGAGGACCCGAATCCGGTGAACGCCCTGCGCATCGTCGAGATGAACTCGACCAAGCAGGGCTACCTGCCGGGCTACGAGCGCATCGACTACAAGACGAGTCGTTACCTCGGGGTCGAGTCGGCGGAGTGGGAGTTCACGTTCAAACCGAGCTTCGGCAAGGTGCGGGTGATCGATCGCGCCTTCAGGCTCCGTGACGGCCGGTCCATCATGCTCTATTGGCAGGTCGCCGACTCCCGATGGACATCCGGTTTGTCCTATTTCAACGCCTTCACGCGGACCTTCCAGCCGGCATAGCCGATCCGGGGACGATCCGCAGGTCGAGGGGATTTCGCCCGTTCAGGCAATGATGTCGCATGCGTCCGCCCAAGGCGGGTAGCGCGACAACCATGGCTGAAGCGCAGACCTCCGAACGTGTCGTGGCAGGACGCTATCGCCTGATCGAGCCGCTGGGGCGGGGCGGCATGGGCACCGTGTGGCGCGCCGTCGACCAGGTGCTCGAACGTGAGGTCGCCGTCAAGGAGCTGCTCGCGTCGGCCGGGCTCACCGGCGCGGAGCGGGAGGTCTTCACCATCAGGACCTTCCGCGAGGCCAGGGCCGCCGGGCGGTTGAGCCATCCGGGCGTGGCCGCGGTGTACGACGCCTTCGAGGAGAACGGCTGTCCCTGGATCGTCCTCGAACTGATCCCGTCCCGGACGCTGGGATCGGTCATCCGCGAGGAGGGCCCGCTGCCGCCACGGCGGGTGGCGGAGATCGGGTCGCGGGTGCTGGCCGCGCTGCGCGTCGCCCACGCGAACGGCGTGCTGCACCGGGACGTCAAACCCGACAACGTGCTGCTCGCCGACGACGGCCGGGTCGTGCTGACGGACTTCGGCATCGCCGCGATGGAGGACGACTCGCCGGTCACCCGCACCGGCATGCTGATCGGCACCCCGGCGTTCATCGCACCCGAGCGGGCGGCGGGACGGCAGGCGCAGCGGGCCTCGGACCTGTGGTCGCTCGGAGTGACGCTGTTCATGGCCGTCGAGGGGCGCTCGCCGTTCCACCGGGGGCACGCGCTGGCGACGCTCGCCGCGGTCATGTACGAGGAGGCGGGCCCGCTCCACAACGCCGGGCCGCTGGCACCGGTGATCGAGGGCCTGCTGGTCAAGGACCCGGCCCGCAGGATGACCGCGGACTACGCCGCCCAGCATCTGTACGCCGTTGCCAGCGGCCAGGCGACCGACCCGGTCGTGCCGCGCCCGCGGCAGCCGCCCCGGCTCGCCCGGCTGATGCCCGGCTTCGACACCACGCCTTCGGCCCCCGCCTCCACCCCCACGCCGGTGCCCTTCGGCGAGGGCACCCCGACGCCGGTCCCGGTGCCCGCACCGGTGCGCGGACGCCGCAGGCCGTGGGCGCTGGCGGCGGGCTCCGGGGCACTCGTCGCGCTCGTCGGGCTGGCGGCGGGCGCGGTCGCGTTCGCCACCGCCAGGTTTCCGGCCGACCCGAGGGGGACCGCCGTGGTGAGCACGCCCACGGTGACGGTCTACGCGACCAGGACCGCCCAGCCCGGGACCGCCCAGCCCGGGACCGCCGAGCCCGGGACCGCCGAGCCCGGGACCGCCGAGCCCGGGACCGCCGAGGCCGGCAGGCGGGCCGAGAGCCGCGGGGCGGAGAAGGCGGCCACCCGGCCGGTGGGGAACCCCGGCGCCGCGGGCGGGCACCGTACGGAGGATCGCGGCGGGCCCGCCGGAAGGCACGGCGGGGGAAAGCATGAAGGTGGGGCCGCGTCCAAGGGCGGGGGCAGGCCCAAGGGGTCTCCCCCGGCGAAGCGCAACGGCCCCGCGAAGCGCAACGGCCCGGCGAAGCAGAACGGCCCCGCGAAGCAGAGCGGCAATGGGCCCGCGGGCAAGCCCGGGAACGGCGGCGGCAGCGCCAAGCCGTCCCAGGGCGCAGGTGGAGGCCAGGGAAAAGGTGGAGGCCAGGGAAAAGGTGGAGGCCAGGGAAAAGACGAGGGCCGGGGGCCCACCACGGACGACACCACTGATCTCGGCGACCTCGGTGACATCCCCGACGGCTACATCCAGCCGGAGACCGGCTGGGCGGCCTGACCCGGCCGCGCCGCCAACGGTCCACCCGGCATCCTGGCGCGTCCCCCGGAGATCACGGCGCTCGCCCAGCCGGAGCGAAGACCATGGACACGTGGAACCCGGCGCCCCGGCGTTCCCCGCCCCGACAGGCCCCGGAGCCGGACAAACGCCCCGCTCGCCGGGCCGGGCGGCCCGCCCGCCCCCAAAAGCCTCTGGAGCCGGCGGAGCCGGGGTTCAGCCCTCGTCGGAGAGGATCTCCAGGGCGTGGGCGAGGTCGGCGGGGTAGTCGCTGGTGAAGGTCATCCACTCGCCCGTCGCGGGGTGCTCGAACGACAGCGAGACCGCGTGCAGCCACTGCCGGCCCACGCCGAGGCGGGCGGCGAGGGTGGGGTCGGCGCCGTACAGCAGGTCGCCCACGCACGGGTGCCTGAGCGCGGACATGTGGACCCGGATCTGGTGGGTCCTGCCGGTCTCCAGCTTGATGTCGAGCAGCGACGCCGCCCGGAACGCCTCGATCGTGTCGTAGTGCGTGACCGAGTCCTTGCCTCCGGCCACCACCGCGAAGCGCCCGTCGCCCGCCGGATGCCGGTCGATCGGGGCGTCGACGGTGCCCCGCAGCGGGTCCATGTGCCCCTGGACGAGCGCGTGGTAGCGCTTGTCGACCGTGCGTTCCTTGAACGCCCGCTTGAGGTGCGAGTAGGCCCGCTCGCTCTTGGCGACGACCATGACGCCGGTGGTGTTGGCGTCGAGCCGGTGCACGATGCCCTGGCGCTCGGCCGCGCCGCTCGTGGACACCCGGTGGCCGCCGCCGAGCAGGCCGCCGATCACGGTGGGGCCGGTCCAGCCGACGGTCGGGTGCGCCGCCACGCCGATCGGCTTGCTCACCACGACGATGTCGTCGTCCTCGTAGAGGATCGCCATGCCCGGCACCGGCTCGGCCACGGGCATCGGCGCGGCGGGCGGCGGCGGGATCGTGACGTCCAGCCAGGCCCCGGCATGGACACGGTCGGACTTCGCCGGGACGGCGCCGTCGACCAGCACGTCCCCCGACGCGATCAGCTCGGCCGCGCGGGTGCGGGAGAAGCCGAAGAGACGGGCCAGGGCGGCGTCGAGGCGCTCGCCCTCCAGGCCGTCCGGCACGGGCAGGCTGCGCTGGTCACCCATCGGTCCGCTCCCTCGCCGGCTCGGCGGCCTGCGTGTCCGCCTCGCTCTCCGCGTGGCTCTGCCCGCGGTCCTCGACCGGCTCCGGCTTGTCGGTCTGCCGGGTGCCGTCGATCTGGTAGCCGCGCCAGGCGAGGAACACGGCGAGCACGCCGCCGCACACGATGCCCGAGTCGGCGAGGTTGAACACCGGAAAGCGGGTGACCGGGAACACCTGGATGAAGTCGACCACATGCCCCTGGAACGGGGCCGGCCACCGGAAGATGCGGTCGGTCAGGTTGCCGACGGCGCCACCCAGCAGCAGGCCCAGCGTGATCGCCCAGGGCAGGCTGTGCAGCTTCCGAGCCGTACGCACGATCGCGACGACGACGGCCAGCGCGATCACCGTGAACACGATCGTCATGCCGGTGCCGATGCTGAAGGCGGCGCCGGCGTTGCGGATCACGGTCAGCACCAGCGCGCCGGGCACGACGGTGAGAGGCTCCTCGTGCTCCAGGAACTCCACGACGAGGAACTTGCTGACCTGGTCGAGCACGTACACGACCGCGGCCACGACAACGAGGAGAGCGATCTTCCGCGCGCGGTCGGGCCGCGCCGGTGGATCGCTCAGCGGCGCTCCTCCCGCTGCTTGCACGCTACGCACAGCGTCGCCCTCGGGAATGCCCGAAGACGCTCCTTGCCGATCGGCTTGTGGCACGATTCGCACTCTCCGTAAGTCCCTGCCTCGACGCGGGCGATCGCCCGCTCGTTCTGCGCGAGCAGGTCGCGCGCATTCAGGGTAAGGGCGATCTCGCGCTCACGCTCATAGGTCTTGGCCCCGGCGTCCGCCGGATCGTCCCCCGCGCCCTGGCTCACGTCGCCGGACGCGAGCTGCTCCTCCGCCCGGGCGATGTCGGTGCGCAGTTCCTCGATCTCGTGCCGCAGCCGCTCGCCGACCTCCGCGAGTTCCTCGTCGGACCAGACGTCGTCACTGATGGCGGTTCTCGCCGAGCGCGTCATTGCGGGCCTCCCCTTCGCCCAGAACCCGTCGGGCTCAGGGCACCCGTCGAGCGGGTGCGATTCGAGCCGGTCCGGGCAGAATAAGTCGCCGATAACGAATCGGCAACGGACTCGCCGAGGCTTTTACCCCACCCGTACCGGGACGGGGCATTCGGCCAGCTCCTCCTCGTCACGCTCTGTTTCGATCAGTTTGTCGCGGACGGTGTCATCGAGACCATGCCCCGGATCCCGAGGCGAAGGCCCGCGGACCACCACCGGTCGTCCTCCCGACGGCCGCCGGGGCCCGCCCGCACATCCCCACAACAATCGCGAGGCCTGCGCGTGTTCCTCCCTATTCCCGGGACGGGCCGGGTCTCACCCCTAACGTCGCGCGTATATCGGGAAGCCCTTCCGCCCGCGTTGCGTTATCGTCGTAGTCTGCAAGGTGTTGATGGGGACGAGTACCTCCGCATCCGCCCGCACAGCGACCCGGGGACGGTGTGAGCCCGGGGCGGGCCGCGCAGGGAAGATCACCCCGGAGCCGCCGGAAGAAAGGCCGTCCCGGCCGAGTAGAACCGGCAGCGGAGAGGAAAACGAGAGGGCGCCCGGCCAGGCCGGTCGTCAAGAAGGGTGGTACCGCGGAGCCGTTCCCGGCTTCGTCCCTTCACGCCATGTCAGCAGCGCTGTCACAGCCACCGCGTGGAGGTCCCGCCCGACGATGTCTTCCCACTATTTCCGCTCACTTCCCGCGCAGGTCGACCTGCCGGCCCTCGAGCACGAGGTCCTCGAACGCTGGCGGGACGGGAAGGTCTTCGAGCGCTCGCTGGAGCAGAACGCCGGAGGCCCCACCTGGGTGTTCTACGAGGGCCCGCCGACCGCCAACGGCATGCCCGGCGTCCACCACGTCGAGGCCCGCGTCTTCAAGGACGTCTTCCCCCGCTACAAGTCGATGCGCGGCTACCACGTGCCCCGCAAGGCCGGCTGGGACTGCCACGGCCTGCCCGTCGAGGTCGCCGTCGAGAAGGAACTCGGCCTGTCCGGCAAGCCCGAGATCGAGTCCTACGGCATCGCCGAGTTCAACGCGCGCTGCCGCGAGTCGGTGCTGCGGCACGTGGACGCGTTCGAGGAGATGACCGAGCGGATGGGCTACTGGGTCGACATGTCCCAGGCCTACCGCACGATGGACCCCCAGTATGTCGAGGCCGTCTGGTGGTCGCTCAAGGTCGTCTGGGACAAGGGCCTGCTGTTCCGCGACCACCGGATCACTCCGTACTGCCCGCGCTGCGGCACCGGCCTGTCCGACCACGAGCTCGGCCAGCCCGGCGGCTACGAGACCGTCTCCAGCCCGTCGGTGTACGTGCGGATGCCCGTCCTGTCCGGCCCGCTGGCCGAGATGGGCGCCTCGCTGCTGATCTGGACCACCACCCCTTGGACCCTGGTGTCCAACACCGCGGTCGCCGTGCACCCCGACGTGACGTACGTCGCGGCCCGGCGCGGCGACGAGGTGCTGGTCGTGGCCGAGCCGCTGCTGCGGCGGGTCCTCGGCGAGGACGCCGAGGTGCTGGCCACCTACCAGGGCTCCGAGCTGGAGCACACCGCCTACCAGCGGCCCTTCGACCTGGTCGACATCGAGGGCGCCCACTACGTCGTGCTCGGCACGTACGTCACGGTCGAGGACGGCACCGGCCTGGTCCACCAGGCTCCCGCCTTCGGCGCCGACGACATGGCCGTCTGCAGGCGCTACGGCCTGCCGGTGGTCAACCCGATCGGCCCGGACGGCCGCTTCCTGCCGGACGTGCCGTTCGTGGGCGGCAAGTTCTTCAAGGACGCCGACGAGCCGCTGACCGAGAACCTGCGCGAGCGCGGCCTGCTGTTCCGCGGCGAGCACTTCGAGCACAGCTACCCGCACTGCTGGCGCTGCCACACTCCGCTGCTCTACTACGCGCTGCCGTCCTGGTACATCAGGACCACCGCGATCAAGGACCAGCTCCTCGCCGAGAACGAGCGCACCAACTGGTTCCCCGAGACGATCAAGCACGGCCGCTATGGCGAGTGGCTGCGCAACAACGTCGACTGGGCGCTGTCGCGGTCGCGCTACTGGGGCACCCCGCTGCCGCTGTGGGTCTGCTCGGAGAACGAGGACCACGTCACCTGCGTCGGCTCCCTCAAGGAGCTGGGCGAGCTGGCGGGCCAGGACCTGACCGGCCTCGACCCGCACCGCCCGTACGTCGACGACGTGACCTTCCCGTGCCCGTCGTGTCAGGCGGAGGCCCGGCGCGTGCCCGACGTGATCGACGTCTGGTACGACTCCGGCGCCATGCCGTTCGCCCAGTGGGGCGCGCCGCTGGTCAACAAGGAGGTCTTCGAGAGCTCCTACCCCGGCCAGTTCATCTGCGAGGCGATCGACCAGACCCGCGGCTGGTTCTACTCGATGATGACCGTCGGCACGCTGGTGTTCGGCCGGTCGTCGTACGAGAACGTGCTCTGCCTCGGCCTGATCCTCGCCGAGGACGGCCGCAAGATGAGCAAGCACCTCGGCAACGTCCTGCAGCCGATGCCGCTGATGAACCAGCACGGCGCCGACCCCCTGCGCTGGTACATGGCCACCTCCGGGTCCCCCTGGGCTCCGCGCAGGATCGGCCACGCGGCGCTGGAGGAGATCGTCCGCAAGGTCCTGCTGACCTACTGGAACACCGCGTCGTTCTTCACGCTGTACGCCAACGCCGAGTCGTGGTCCCCGGCCCGGGCGGCCGAGGCCCCGGCGTACGCGGACCGGCCGCTGATCGACCGGTGGGCGCTGGCGGAGCTGCACCGCACGGTGGCCGAGGTCACCGCGTCGATGGAGGAGTTCGACACCGCCCGGGCCGGGCGCCGGCTCACCGAGTTCCTGGACGACCTGTCCAACTGGTACGTCCGCCGCTCGCGCCGCCGCTTCTGGTCCGGTGAGGCGTCGGCCTTCGCGACGCTCTACGAGTGCCTGGAGACCGTCACCCGGCTCATGGCCCCGCTCGTGCCGTTCCTCACCGACTATCTGTGGGACGTGCTGCGCGAGCCGGACGCCCCGGCCTCGGTGCACCTGGCCACCTGGCCCGAGGTGAACACCGCGCTGCTCGACCCCGAGCTGTCGGAGCGGATGGCGCTGGTGCGCCGGCTCGTGGAGCTGGGCCGCTCGGCGCGTGCCTCGTCGTCGGTCAAGACCCGCCAGCCGCTCGGCCGTGCCCTGGTCGGCGCTCCCGGCTGGGCCGCGCTCCCCGGCGAGCTGCGCGACCTGATCGCCGACGAGCTCAACGTCCAGCGGCTTGAGGACCTGTCGGGCTTCTCCGCCGACCTGGTGACGTTCACGGTCAAGCCCAACTTCCGCAGCCTCGGCAAGCGGTTCGGCTCGCAGACCAAGCTCGTCGCCGCGGCGGTGTCGAGCGCCGACCCGGCGGAGCTGGCCCGCGCCCTGCGCTCGGGCGGGTCCGCGACGGTCGACGCCGGTGAGCTGGGCACGGTGGAGCTGGGCACGGACGATGTGATCGTCACCGAGCAGCCGAAGTCCGGCTGGGCCGTGGAGACCGGCGCGGTGGACACCGGCACCGGCGAGACCGTGGCGCTCGACCTGGCGATCACCGACGAGCTGCGCCGGGCCGGCCTGGTCCGCGACGTGATCCGGCTCGTCCAGGAGGCCCGCAAGTCCACCGGCCTGTCCATCACCGACCGCATCCACCTGTGGTGGTCGGCCAAGGGCGAGCCGGCCGAGGCGCTGCGCGAGAGCGGCGACGCCGTCGCCGAGGAGGTGCTGGCGGCGAGCATCACCGAGGGCACCCCGGACGAGGACCTGCCGGTGCACGAGGACGCCGACCTCGGCCTGTCCTTCCGCCTCCGCAAGGCCTGATCCCGACGCCGATGGGGGCCGGTCACGCCGACCGGCCCCCATCGTGCATGTACGGCGGCCGGGGGTGCCCCGGCGGCTCCGCTCAGCCGGGCTCGACAATGCGGCGGCGGGTCGCCATGACGACCACCCCGCCCGCGAGGGCGAGGGCGGCCAGCACGGCGGCGAAGATCGTCGAGCCGGTGGTGAGGCCCGCCGCGTCGCTGAGATACCCCGCGGCGACCGGCAGGAGACCGGCGGGTACGTACCCTCCCACATTGAGCGCGGCGTTCGCCTCGGCCAGCCGGGTGGCCGGAACGGCGGCATTCAGCAGCGACAGCCCGGCCAGCTGGCCCATGCCCTGGCCGGCTCCGGCCAGCAGCGCGGCGGCCACCAGCAGCACGACCGAGCCCGCCCGCATGGCTCCCGCCAACGCCGCCATGGCGGCCACGGTGCACACCGCGGCGGCCGTCAGCACCGTGCGGCGTGAGACGCGCTGGACGGCGAACTGCGTGCCCGTCGCCGCGGCGAACATCACGAACGCGGTGACGCCGGCGAGGACGCGGCTACTGGAATGCAGCAGGCCCGCGAGCAGCGAGGGGCCCAGCGACAGCACGAACGAGGTCGCGGTGATGCCCGGGCCGAAGGTGGCGATGCCCAGCAGGAGCGGCAGGCGCCCCTCGGCAGGAACCGAGGGCACTCGAATCCACCGGCCGGAGATCACCCGGGCGGGGCGGCCCAGCGGCATCCGCAGCACGGTGACGGCGGCGGTCAGCAGCAGGGCGGCCTCCACCACGAACACGGTGACCGTGGGCCCCGGCAGAGTCTCCGCGAAGACGCCGGCCAGCAGCGGGCCCAGGCCCGCACCGAAGACCATGGCGCAGGAGGCAAGCAGCGCCGCGAGGCGCTTGCGGTGCGCCCCGGCCACATCCGTCACGGCGGCCATCCCGGCGCTGACCACGGCGCCCACCGCGATGCCGGTGCACACGCGGGCGACGGCCAAAGCGGCCACCGACGTGGCCGTGGCGAAGACCAGGCAGGCGATCAAGGCCAGCGCCAGGGCCGGCAGCAGGACCGCCTTACGGCCCAGCCGGTCCGATGCGACACCGCTGACCAGCAGGGAGACCAGCAATCCGACGATGTAGAGCGCGAAGACGACCGTCAAGGTCCCCTTGGAGAACCCGATCTCCCGCTGCCACAGCACATACAGCGGCGTGGCCGCGTTGGACAGCACGAACACCGCCGTGACCGGCCATGCGGCCAGCCAGACCCACCAGGTCGGCGCCGGCCGGGGCCGCGGCGGGGGCGCGGTCCCATGGGTGGCGGTGGCAGGGACGATGCGGACATGCGACATGAGAGGCTCCGTCTCCGCGGGCAGTACGATCTTTTTCGAAGTTAGCATGCAGTACGAGAAAATTCGTACTGGCTCCTAGCGGCAGGAAGGAGCCGCGATGCCCGCAGCCTCCACAGCGTTCAAGGTCTATCCCCCGCGTGCCGACGCGCCCCCGCCCTTGCCCGAACCCGCGCGTGAAGACATTCGGCTGGAACACGTGCTCGCCGCACTCGCCGATCCGCTGCGGCTGACCATCGTGCGCAAACTCCTGCTGGAGGCCGAGGAGTTCGACCATCCCTGCGGCTGGTTCGGGATCGACCGGCCCAAGTCCTCCCTCACCCACCACTTCCGCGTCCTGCGCGAGGCCGGCGTCACCCGTCAGCGGCAGTACGGCCTCGAACGCCGCAGCCAGGTCCGCGTCGACGACCTGCAGGAGCGCTTCCCCGGCCTACTCGACCTCGTCGCCGCCTGGCATCCCTGACGGCCTCGCGCCCACGCCCAAGCGCCCCGGTCGCGCCGTCGGCAGCGGGGTGAACAGACAAGCCGCTCGCCGGGACCCTCCCGACGTTCTCGTCGCAGAAGTGATCGCGTTCGGTGCGGGATGCCGCAGGTTCCTTCGGACGTGCTCGCGAGGTGGACGTGTCACACCGTGCGGCAGGTCTCGCTGCCTCGCCGGGCTCGCGGATCAGCCGGTCCTGTCCCGATCGCGCGACCGTGGGACGATGCCCCGCGCTCTCAGTCGTTCTGGCAGACCGAGCAGGGGGTGAGGCCGGCCTCGTCTGCCTCGGCCCGCGTCATGGTCTCGACGCCCGAGTCGCCCATCCCGCTGATCAGGGGGCACTCGCCCTTGTGGTAGCGCCGTGTGCCGATCATGACCCGCACCGGCACGTCCCCGTCCGCGGACGGCTCCGCCGCGTCGGCCGCGCGATCCTCACCGGTCTCGTCGCCGGACCCGCCACGGTCCTCAAGGTCCGTATCCGTGCCGCCGGGACGGGACGTGGCCGCCCTTCCTGGGCGGGCCGTAGCGGCGGCGCGATCGCCGTCGCCTGCGCCGTCCTCCTCGTTGGAGGCGTCGGCCTTCCCGCTGCTCTTCTCAGCGGTGCTCCCGGCGGCGGGCGCCGAGCCGGAGGTGGAGCCGGCCGAGGCCGCGGATCCGGCGCGCCCGGATCCGGGGGTCTCTGCCGGCTCCACCGGCTTCCGGGCCCCCGCGCCCGCGGGCGTGGGGGCGTCCTCCGGACGGGACGCCGTGTCGGCGTCCGCGGTCCCGGAGTCGTTCTGGTCGTCACGGGCCTGCTCGTCGTCCGCCCGGGAGGAGGCGGCCTGCCGCGGCGAGGCCGCGCCCTTGGCCTTGCCCTTGGCGGCGGGTGCGCCGGACTCGCCGCCCTCCGGCGACGAGGTGTCCTCCGTCGCCTCCCCTGCGGCCTTGGACCGCGCGGGGTCCCACGGCTGGGAGAACATGCCGGGCTTGAACCAGCCGTGCACCGCGGTGTCGGTGAGCGACTCGTCCGTCTCGGCGTCCGACCGGCCCGATGCCGATCCCGTCGCCGGCGGAGACCAGGCCGGTGCGGACCATGACGTGGCAGAAGGCCGGGACGACGCGGAGGAACCGGACGACGATCCCGAAGACGAGGCAGAAGGCGAGGACTGCGAAGACGGGGACTGCGGGGCGGAGGCGGCGGGCCGCTGCGGCGTCGTCTCGGCACCGGGCTCCTGCGCCGCGCGCCGGCCGAACCAGTCCACGGGCGTGTGCGTGCCGCCCGTGGTCGCGGCGCCGGCCTCGGAAGTCGTGTCGGCCGCCGTGTCTGCCGCCGTGTCGGCCTGCTCGGCGGTCTCGCCGCCGGCGGTCTTCCCGGACGGCTTACCCGCCGTCTCACGGGGCTCTTCGCGCGCTTCGTCGTCGGACGGCGCAGACGATCCCTCTGTGGAAGGGGCGGCTGCGGAAGAGCCGGACGCGGGGGGAACGGCCGCGGCACCCGCCGCGCCGGCAACGGATGTGCCGGGGCCGGAGGACTCTGGTCCGGGCGACTCGGGCAGGCGCGGCCCCGGGACGCCGGGCTGAGGGAACCGCGCGACAGGCGGCTCACGATCAGCGGACGTGGGACGGGACGGGGTCCTGCCGGTCGTGCCGGAGGTCCCGGCCGAAGGCGTGGTGGTCGTGGGAGCGGCTTCCGCGCGCAGGCTCTCGTCGCGGGCCGCGTCACCGCGGGCTGTGCCGCCGCGGGATGGGGCCTCCTCCGGCTCCGCCGTACGGGTGGAGACCTCGGGGAGGCAGGTGGTGCAGGGCGTGAAGCCCTCCTCGCGGGCCTCCTCGTGCGTCAGCTCCTCGGTCTCACGCCCGGCGAGCTGGCGGCAGGTGGCCAGATGGAAGCGCTTGCGCCCGGGGATCACGATGACGATCGCGTCGGGGGCGAGGCCCCGGCCGGAACCGGCCGGCGGCCGCGTGATCGGTCCCGTCCGCTGCGGGGGCGGGGACGGGAAGGTCTGCGGGGGCAGTGCCCCGTGATGCGTGACCGGCGGGGCCGCCAGCATGGGCGCGGCCACCGGATGCGCCGGTGCCCCGGCGAGGGCTCCGCCGTACGCCCCGCTCACGGCACCGACGTGCGCGAGCTGGGGCACGGACGAACCCTGGGGGGTGGGAGCGGTTCCCTCGGCGGCACGCCCACCGGCAGGGAACAGCTCGTGGCGCCTCAGCAGTGCCCCGATCAGCAGGCAGACCGCCGACAGCACGCTGACGACGATCGACCACATCACGAGAGGGGGCGTCCCCAGCACGACGCCTGCGATGAGCAGGACGATTGCGGCGAGGACCAGGGCGGCACTGATGAGGATCACGGGGGGTTCTCCGAGCTATCGGGTCCCGGTGGGGACCCGCCACTGCTTACCGGCGGTCGTTGTGGGGGCCGTCGGGTCCGGGGAAGGCGCCGGAGTGCTGTGAGGGCTCCTGGCCGAACGGGTTGGGGGCCGCACCCATCTGCTGGGGAGCGGGGGCGACGGCGTGGGCCATGGCCGGGGCGGCGCCCACGATCGGGAAGCCTCCGCTGCCCTCACCGGCCACGTTGAGCTCGGCGAGCTGGTTCTCCAGGTACAGCTTGAGACGGCTGCGGTACTCACGCTCGAAGCTGCGCAGCTCCTCGACCTTGCGCTCCAGCTCGTCGCGGGTCTGCACGAGGGTGCCCATGGCCTGGCGGTGCCGCTCCTGGGCGTCGCGCTCCAGCGTCTCGGCGCGGGCGCGGGCGTCACCGATGATCTGCTCGGCCTGGCGGCGGGCCTTGCCGAGGATGTCGTCGGCCTCGCGACGGGCGCGGGTCACGGTCTCGTCCGCCTCGCGACGGGCGTCGGCGATCGCCTGGTCGGCCGTCTGCTGGGCGAGGGCGAGCACGCGGGCCGCGGTGTCCATGTTGTCCTCGGCGGGCGGCAGGCCCATGCCGACGGGCACCGGCTCGGGGCGGGCCGGCTCCGGAGGCTTGATCGGCTCCGGCTGGGGCGCCATCATCTCGGGCTTCGGCTCGGCCACGGGAGCGGGAGCCATCTGCATGGAGCCGGGCATGCCCATGCCTCCGGGCACCTTGCCCCTGAGGCACTCGGCCAGCTTCGCGCGGAGTTCCTCGTTCTCCTGGATGAGGCGGTCCAGCTCGGCCTCGACCTCGTCGAGGAAAGCGTCGACCTCCTCCTCGTCGTACCCCGGCCTCAGCCGGGTGGTACTGAACTGCTTGTTCCGCACATCAGCGGGCGTCAACGGCATTTGGGTCTCCTTGGCGCGCTTGGAGTCTGTCCGGTCGGACGGTACCCGATCAACGAAGCGCGTTCACGACTTGGATCAAGACCAAAACCACAATGAACAGCACTGTGAAGCTCAGGTCAAAGGCCACCGTACCCAACCTGAGGGGCGGAATGAAACGGCGGAGGAACTTGAGAGGTGGGTCGGTCACTGTGTAAACGACCTCCGCCAGCACCAGGACGACCCCTGTGGGCCGCCAGGCGCGGGCGAACGCCTGCACCGTATCTATGATCATTCTGCCGATCAGCAGAACCAGGAAGAGGGTCAGGGCGATGACCAAGATCTCGCTAATGATCCCCACGGTCGAGCCCCGCCTCCCCTCGGTCCAGCCGCCCTCGGGCCGCACGGGCACCGCTCAGCCGGTCACTGTTCATGTATGGAACTCTAGCTCTGGTTGAAGAAGCCGCGTTCCGCGATTCTGGCCTTGTCCTCGGCGGTCACCTCAACGTTGGCGGGGGACAACAGGAACACCTTGTTGGTAACACGTTCGATGCTGCCGTGTAGGCCAAAGACGAGACCTGCCGCGAAATCGACAAGGCGTTTTGCGTCGCTGTCGACCATCTCTGTCAGATTCATGATGACCGGCGTGCCCTCACGGAAGTGCTCGCCGATCGTGCGCGCCTCGTTGTACGTGCGGGGATGCAGGGTGGTGATACGCGCCAGATCGGTCGTACGGCGCTCCAGCACGGTCGTGGGAGGACGCGGGGCGGGGACGGCCGTCTCGGCGTCGTCCTCGCGCTCCAGGGGCCCGGAGTGCGCGCCCGAGGGCCCGGCGAAGCCGCGCCGCGGCGACTCGTACTCCTCGTCGCCATAGTCCTCGTCTGTGCCGTATTCTGCCGCGTACCTGTCTTCGTAGCGGTCGTCCTCCACGAGACCGAGGTAGACCGCCATCTTGCGCATCGCGCCGGCCATCGCTCGTCGTCCTCCGCGTTACTGGTGCCTTCAAGGTCCCTTTGGAAGGCCAGGGCGGTAGCCGTACCCCCCTTGGAGCTCACCGCTGATCGACCTCTACCTGTGCGCGGACACCATGGTCCACTTGGGGGACATTACCTGACGAAGGGCTTTCTGCGGCCGAGCAACGCCGTACCGACTCGAAGGTGTGTCGCGCCGTTCGCCACAGCTTGGGGGATGTCTCCGCTCATTCCGGCCGATATGACGTCGGCCGTGGGGTGTTCCTCGCGGACCCGCTCGGCGACGGCCCGCAGCCGCGCGAACGCGGCCGACGGGTCCTCCCCCAGCGGGGCGACCGCCATGACCCCTCGCAGGCGAAGCCCCTCCGTCTTCGCCACGAGCCCGGCGAGCGCCGGCACCTCCTGCGGTGCCGCGCCGCCCCGTCCGGCCCCGCCCTCGCCCGGAGCGGCGTCGAGGGCGACCTGGATGAGGCAGTCGACCTCGCGCCCCGCGCGTACGGCCTCGCGGCCGAGCGCGTCCACCAGCCGGGGGCGGTCCACCGAGTGGACCATGTCGGCGTAGGAGACGACCGAGCGGACCTTGTTGGTCTGTAACTGGCCGATGAAGTGCCACGTGAGGCCGAGACCGGCGCACTCGGCCGCCTTGGCCGCCGCCTCCTGGTCTCGGTTCTCGCCGATGTGCGACACGCCGAGCTCGGCGAGCAGCCGCACGTCGGAGGCCGGGTAGGTCTTCGTCACCGCGATCAGGGTGATCTCCGACCTCGACCGGCCCGCGGCCCGGCAGGCGTCCTCGATCCGCCGCTCCACCTCGGCCAGGGCCGCGGCCAGTTCCTCGCGCCGGTCACCCACGGACCGCGCCCCCGGCCGTACGGATGTCCATGGTCACTTGAGGAAGTCCGGCACGTCGAGGTCCTCCTCCTGCTCCTCGAACACCACCGGACGCCGGGGGCCCGGCTGCGCGGTCCTGGAGGTGATCGGGGTCGGCGGCTCGGGAGCCGGGCGCGGGATCGACAGCGGTCCGGTGGCGCCCTGGTCGCGACCGCCGTCGGCAGTCTCACGCGGGAACGCCGTGGACCCCTCGGCCTGCTGGGCCTGCGGCGCGGACGCCGGCTGCGACGTCGCCTGCTGGACCGGCTGGCTCGCGGGCTGGGCCGGCGGCGGCACCGGAGTGGCCGGAAGCGAGTTCACCGGAAGCTGGGTCACCGGCGGAGTCGCGGGCTGCGCGGGCGCGGGCTGCGCCACGCTGCTCACCGGACGCACGGGCGGTGCGGGCTCCACGCGCGGCTCCGGCTTGGCCGGGGCGGGCGGGGGCGTCGCGGGACGGGCCGCCTGCTGGGGCCGCGACAACGGCGCGGCCACCGGCTTGGCCGGCGCGGGCTCGTCGAACCCGGCCGCGATGACCGTCACCCGCACCTCGTCGCCGAGCGCGTCGTCGATGACCGTGCCGAAGATGATGTTGGCGTCGGGCGCGGCGGCGTTGCTGACGAGCTGGGCCGCCTCGTTGATCTCGAACAGGCCCAGGTCGGAGCCGCCCGCGATGGACAGCAGCACGCCGTGGGCGCCGTCGATGCTCGCCTCCAGCAGCGGGCTGGAGACCGCCATCTCGGCGGCGGCGACCGACCGGTCGTCGCCCCGGGCGTGACCGATGCCCATGAGGGCCGAGCCCGCGCCGGACATGACCGACTTCACGTCGGCGAAGTCCAGGTTGATCAGACCGGGCGTGGTGATGAGGTCGGTGATGCCCTGCACACCGGACAGCAGCACCTGGTCGGCGGCCTTGAACGCGTCGAGCACGCTCACCTGGCGGTCGGAGATCGACAGCAGCCGGTCGTTCGGAATGACGATCAGCGTGTCGACCTCCTCGCGGAGAGTCTCGATGCCGGCCTCGGCCTGCATGGCCCGGCGCTTGCCCTCGAAGCTGAAGGGCCGGGTGACCACGCCGATCGTCAGCGCGCCGAGGGAGCGGGCGATGCTGGCCACGACCGGCGCGCCGCCGGTGCCGGTGCCGCCGCCCTCGCCCGCGGTCACGAAGACCATGTCGGCGCCCTTGAGGACCTCCTCGATCTCCTCCCGGTGGTCCTCGGCGGCCTTGCGGCCCACCTCGGGGTTGGCGCCCGCGCCGAGACCCCGCGTGAGCTCGCGGCCCACGTCGAGCTTCACGTCGGCGTCACTCATCAGCAGCGCCTGGGCGTCAGTGTTTATGGCGATGAACTCGACGCCCTTGAGTCCCTCCTCGATCATCCGGTTGACGGCGTTCACTCCGCCGCCGCCGATGCCGACGACCTTGATGACCGCGAGGTAGTTCTGCGGTGCTGCCACGACGAGGGGCCTTTCCGCTCGTTTGCGTTTCATGCGGGCAGGGCCCGCCGTCTTCTGAACTCTCACCCTCAAGTTGAGATTTAGAGTTATGTCAACCTGAGGATTGATACGGACAGTAGGGTTGCGCGTCCCCCAGGGTCAACTAACCGCGCCGCAAGGCCGTCCGGCGTGTCGCGCGCTGTCCTTTTCGCACGAAGCCCCGCTCTCCGGCGGGCCCGGACCACGTTTTCCCGGCCCGTGAGAAATCTCACTTGACCGTCACCACCTGCGGCGAGCTGACATCGTAGCTGGTTCCCGGCTTGGCGAGGGCGGCGAGCAGGACACGTCCCTTCTGTGCCGAGCGCTCCGCGTCTCCCCACACGACCGTACGGCCGTCGGTGAGCTTGAGCGTGATCGACCGGGGCGAGGGGACGCGCAGCTCCCGCAGGCGCTGCAGGACGCTCTCCGGCAGCGCCCGGAGCACGGTGAGCCCGGCTCTGGTGGCGGGGTCGTCCACGGCGGCCCGCTGGACGCGCAGCACCGGCAGCCGGGGCGGGGCCACGGCCACCTCCTGCAGGACGACGCCATAGCGGTCGACGATCGCGGTCGTCACGCCCATGGGCACCGCTGCGGCGGGAACGCGCTCGACCACGCTGATGTGCAGCGTCCCGGGCCAGCCGCGCTCGACCGTGGCCGACTCGACCTCGCGCATGGCGCGCACCCGCTGTTCGACCCCGGCGATGTCGACGGTGGCGAGCGGCGTTCCGGTGCGCACTCCGACGACCTGCCGCACCTGCTCGGCGGGGATCCGGTTGTTGCCGGTGATCTCGACCTCGCGCACGCCGAGGACGGGCGAGAAG
This sequence comes from Microbispora sp. CL1-1, assembly GCF_012034195.1. NCBI lineage: Bacteria > Bacillati > Actinomycetota > Actinomycetes > Streptosporangiales > Streptosporangiaceae > Microbispora > Microbispora sp. CL1-1. Next base: position 304,697 of record NZ_JAATEK010000001.1, on the reverse strand, counting down.
AACACGACCCACGTGGCGACGCCCACCACCCCGCCGGCCAGCAGGATGGCGAGCGCCGAACGCCGGACGGCCCGCCTCACCGGTCCCCCACGCTCCGGATCACGGCGCGCATCACCGGGCGGACAGCTCCGCGACGATCTTCGGGCCGAGCTCCGTCACGTCTCCCGCGCCCATCGTCAGGACGATGTCGCCGGGACGGGCCCGGCCGGCGACGAGCTCAGGCACGGCCCGCCGATCGGGCGCGTAGACGACCCGTTCGGCGGGAAGCGGCACCTTCCCCGCGACCAGCGCGCCGGAGACCCCGGGCTCGGGGTCCTCGCGCGCGCCGTACACGTCGAGCACGATCACCTCGTCGGCGAGGCCGAGCGCCGCGCCGAACTCGTCGGCGAAGAACCGGGTGCGCGAGTAGAGGTGCGGCTGGAAGACCGCGATGACGCGGCCGTCGCCGGTCACGACGTCGCGGGCGGCGCGCAGGTCGGCGGTCAGCTCGGTCGGGTGATGGGCGTAGCTATCGAAGACCGTCACGCCCGCGGCCTCGCCCTTGGATTCGAACCGCCGCTTGGCCCCGGTGAAGGCCGCCAGGCCCTCCTTGACGTCGTCGAAGCGCAGGCCGAGGTGGAGCGCCACGGCGATCACCGCGGTGGCGTTGAGCGCGTTGTGCCGGCCCGGCACGGCCAGGCGCACCTCACCGCGTCCCGGCCCGCCGGGAACGGCGGGGCCGAGCTCCACGCCGAACTCCACGCCGAGGCCGCGCGGCACCACGTCGGTCGTGCGCAGGTCGGCGCCGGCGCTCTCGCCGTACGTGACGACGGTGAGGCCGCGCTCACGGGCGATGGGCACGAGTGCGGCGGCGCCCGGATCGTCGGCGCACACCACGAGCAGCGACCCGATGCGCTCGACGAAGCGGGCGAAGCTGTCGTGGACGGCCTGGGGGTCGCCGTAGTTGTCGAGGTGGTCGGCCTCGACGTTGGTGACCACGGCGACGCCCGGCGCGAGCATGAGGAACGAGCCGTCGCTCTCGTCGGCCTCCGCGACGAACACCTCGCCCGCACCGTCGTCGGCGCCGAGCCCGGTCGTCACGAGCTGCCCGCCGACGCAGTAGGACGGGTCCTCGCCGCACTTCTGCAGCGCCACGGTCAGCATCGAGGTGGTCGTGGTCTTGCCGTGCGTGCCGGCGACGGCGATGCCGGTGCGGCCGGCCATCACCGAGGCCAGCGCGGCGGCGCGCGGGATCACCCGCAGGTTCTGCCGCAGCGCCTCCCCCAGCTCGGGGTTGGAGTCGCGGATGGCGGTGGACACCACGACCGTGTCCACCTCCTTGATGTGGGAGGCGGCGTGGCCGACGTGGATGACGGCGCCCAGCTCGCGCAGCTCGGCCAGCAGCTCGGAGGGCCGCGCGTCGCTGCCCGACACCGGCACGCCTCGCTTGAGCAGGATCCGGGCGATGCCGGACATTCCGGCGCCGCCGATGCCGATGAAGTGCACCCGCCCAAGGTCGGCCGCGGGGACGGGATCCACGAGCTTGACGAGACTCATCGGTGAGCGATCTCCAGCACCTTGCGGGCGAGCGCCATGTCGGCGTCCTTGCGGCCCATCCGCGATGCGGCCTCGGACATCGCGACCACGCGCTCGGGGTCGTTCAGGATCGGCAGCAGCGTCTGGACGATCCAGGCCGCCGACAGGTCCGCGTCGTCGACCATCAGGCCGCCCCCGGCCCGCACGATGGGCTCGGCGTTGAGGCGCTGCTCGCCGTTGCCGTGCGGCAGCGGCACGTACGCCGCGGGCAGCCCCACGGCGGTGAGCTCGGCGCAGGTCATGGCGCCGGCGCGGGACAGCACGAGGTCGGCGGCGGCGTAGGCGAGGTCCATCCGGTCGACGTACGGCAGGATGACGTACTGCGGGTCGCCGGGCGGGGGCTCCACCTCGACGGTGTTCTTGGGCCCGATCACGTGCAGCACCTGGACGCCCGCAGCCCGTAGGTAGGGCGCGGCCTCCAGCGCCGCCTGGTTGATCGAGCGGGCGCCCTGGGAGCCGCCGAACACGAGCAGCGTCACCCGGTCGGACTCCAGCCCGAAGTACGACCGCGCCTTGTCGCCCATCGACAGGCGGTCCATCGTGCTGATCTCACGGCGCAGCGGGATGCCGATGTATTCGGCGTTCGGGAGCACGGCGTCCGGGTGGCCGGTGAAGACGTGCTCGGTGACGCGGGCGCCGAGCCGGTTGGCCAGGCCGGGCCGGGGGTTGGCCTCGTGGACCACGATCGGCACGCCGCGCCGCCGGGCGCCGAGATAGCCGGGCGTGGCGACGTATCCGCCGAAGCCGACCAGGACGTCCGCGCCGACCTTGTCGAGGATGCCCGCGGCGCTGCCGATGGCCCCCGCGAGGCGGCCGGGCACGGTCAGGAGCTGGGGGCTGAGCGAGCGGGGCAGCGGCACGGCGGGCACGAGTTCGAGCTCGTAGCCCCGGGCGGGCACCAGGCGAGTCTCCAGGCCGCGCTCGGTGCCGAGGCAGGTGATGCCGATCCTCGGGTCGAGCCGGCGAAGCGCGTCGGCCAGCGCGAGCGCCGGCTCGATATGGCCGGCCGTCCCGCCGCCGGCGAGGACCACCCTCATGTCACTCCCTGTCTTCGCGGACGCCTTCGCGGACGTCTTCCCGGATCTTCTCGCGAATGTTCCCGCGTCCGTTCCCTGTCGTTCCTCTTCGTGCCGTCGGCGGCCGCGCCGCCCGCTGACGGGCCGGTGCCCGCGAGACCGCGGGCCGCCGCCCGGCGCGGCCGTTCAGGCCAAGCCAGCTTAGAGCCCGCGCGGCCGGTCCCGGGCCACGGGCGGCGAGCGCCTCGGCCGCTCCGGGCTCCTGTTTGGCGAACGACACCAGCATGCCGAGCGCGGCGAGCGTCGGCAGCAGCGCCGATCCGCCGTACGACACCAGCGGCAGCGGGATGCCGGTGACCGGGAAGACCCCGATGACCGCGCCGATGTTGACGACGGCCTGCCCGGCGATCCAGGCGGTGACGGCGGCGGCCGCCAGGCGGACGAAGGGGTCCTTCGTCCGGATGGCGATGCGCAGCCCGGCGTAGCCGAGCAGGCCGAACAGCGCGACCACCACGAGCGTCCCCATCAGCCCGAGCTCCTCGCCCAGGATGGAGAAGATGAAGTCGCTCTCCGCGTGCGGGACGTAGTTCCACTTCTGCCGGCCCGCACCGAGCCCGATGCCGAACCAGCCGCCCGAGCCGATGGCCATCAGCCCCTGGACGGCCTGGAAGCCCTCCTTCTGCGCGGTGTCCCACGGGTGCAGGAAGCCGGTCAGGCGGTCGAGCCGGTACGGCTCGGCGATGATCATAGTGGCGGTCGCCAGTGCGAGCAGCGCGAGGATCCCGCCGAACAACCGCACCGGCGCGCCGACCACCCACAGCAACGCCAGGAAGATGATCATGAGCACGAGCGTCGTGCCGAGGTCGCGCCCGAGCATGACCAGGACGGCCAGCAGGGCCACGCCCGGCATCAGCGGGATCAGCAGCTGGCGCCACTCGATGCGGCCGACGCGGGCCCGCGTCGCGAGCAGGTCGGCCCCCCACAACGCCAGGGCCAGCTTCGCCGGCTCGGACGGCTGCACCGAGAACGGGCCGATGACGATCCACCGCTGGGCGCCCAGCAGTTCCTGGCCGAGGAAGATGACCATCAGCAGGCCGAGGATCGACAGGCCCATCAGCGGATAGCCCGCCAGGCGGAAGAACCGCTGCGGCAGCCGGGAGCAGACCCACATCAGCGGCAGCCCGATCGCCACCGAGGTGACCTGCTTGAGGAACCAGTAGAACGGGTCGCCGGTCCGCTGCAGCGCCTCGATGCTCGACGCCGACAGCACCATCATCAGCCCCAGCGCGAGCAGCAGCGCGCTGCAGCCGAGCACCAGGTGGTAGGACGTCAGCGGGCGGCCGAGCAGCTCGCGCAGCGCGGCGAGCTGGGCGGCGGCCCAGCCGACGGGCTCGGGCCCCCGACGCTCCGGCTCCCGGGCGGTGGCGGCGCCGGCCGAGCCGCCGGCCCCCGGGCCGGTCGCTGGGCCCGTCACGAGGCCGCCAGCCGCCGCACGGCTCGGGCGAAGGCCTCCCCACGGGCTCCGTAGCTCGCGAACATGTCCAGTGACGCCCCGGCGGGGGCGAGCAGCACGGTGTCACCCGGGGTGGCGAGCCGGGCGGCTTCGGCGACGACACGGTCCATGACCCCAGTGTCTTGCTCCGGCACGTCCACCACGGGGACATTCGCGGCGTGTCGCGCCAATGCGCGCCGGATCACATCCCGGTCGGTCCCCAGCAGCACCGCTCCGCGCAGCCGCGGCGCGGCCTGCCGTACGAGGTCGTCGACGTCGGCGCCCTTGAGCTGGCCGCCCGCGATCCACACGATCGACGGGTAGGCGGCCAGCGACGCGGCGGCCGCGTGCGGGTTGGTGGCCTTGGAGTCGTCCACGTAGTCGACCTCGCCGACCCGGGCCACGTGGGCGATCCGGTGCGGGTCGGGGACGAACTCCCGCAGGCCGCGGCGTACGGCCTCGGGCGGCACGCCGTACGCGCGGGCCAGCGCGGCGGCGGCGAGCGCGTTGGCGACGTTGTGCGGCGCGAACGGCCGCACATCGGCGAGGCAGGCCAGCTCCTCCGCCGAGGCCACCGGGTCGGCCACGAAGGCCCGGTCGACCAGCAGGTCCTCCACGACGCCCAGCTCCCCCGGCCGGGGCACGGCGAGCGTGAAGCCCACCCGCGAGGCGTACGGCTCGGCCAGACGGGACGACGACGCGTCGTCGGCGTTGTAGACCACCGTCCCCGCCGCCGCGAAGATGCGCGCCTTGGCCGAGGCGTACTCCTCCATGGAGCCGTGCCAGTCGATGTGGTCGGGCGCGACGTTGAGCACGGCTCCCGCGAGCGGGGCCACGGTGGACGACCAGTGGAGCTGGAAGCTCGACAGCTCCACGGCCAGCACGTCGTAGGGCCCGTCGACGGCCTCGACGATGGGGACGCCGACGTTGCCCACGGCCACGGCCTTGTGCCCGGCGGCCGACAGCATGGACCTGAGCATGCGGACGGCGGTGGTCTTGCCGTTGGTGCCGGTCAGCGCCAGCCAGGGGGCCGCGGGCTCCCGCCGCAGCCGCCAGGCCAGCTCGACCTCCCCGATGACCTCGACGCCCGCGTCCGCGGCGGCGACGAGCAGCGGGTGGGACGGACGCCAGCCGGGCGAGGTGACCAGCAGCGAGGTCCCGGCGGGCAGGGCGGGCTCGCCGAAGCGCACCTCCACGCCCAGCTCGGCGAGCTCGGCGGCCGTGACGCGCTGCCGCTCGCCGTCCGCGGCCTCCAGCACGGTCACGCGCTCGCCGCGTGCCGCCAGGGCCCGCGCCGCGGCGGCGCCCGACACGCCGAGGCCGGCGACGACGACGGTCACTGCTTCGGCATCCATTCGAGGTAGAACAGCCCGAGACCGGCGGCGACGCACAGCGCGGCGATCAGCCAGAAGCGCACCACGATCGTCGTCTCGGCCCAGCCCGACAGCTCGAAGTGATGCTGGAGCGGCGCCATCCGGAAGACGCGTCTGCGGGTCAGCTTGAAGGACCCGACCTGGATGATCACCGACATCGTGATGATGGCGAAAAGGCCGCCCAGGATGACGAGCAGGAGCTGGGTCCGGGTGGTGAAGGCCAGGCCGGCGATCACGCCGCCGAGGGCCAGCGAGCCGGTGTCACCCATGAAGATCTTGGCGGGCGGGGCGTTCCACCACAGGAAGCCGAGGCAGGCGCCCAGCACCGCCGCCGCGACCACGGCCAGGTCGAGCGGGTCGCGCACCCAGTAGCAGTTGGGGCCGAAGCCGACCGTCGTGCAGCTGTTGCGCAGCTGCCAGTTGCCGATCAGCACGTACGCCGCGAGGACCAGGCAGGTGGCGCCGGAGGCCAGGCCGTCGAGGCCGTCGGTCAGGTTCACCGCGTTCGAGAAGCCCACGATGAAGAACACGACCCAGATCATGAAGCCGATCAGCCCGATGGACGGCCCGATGTCCCGCAGGAACGACACGTGCGTGTCGGCCGGGGTGACGGCGTAGGCGTTGGGGAACCGCAGCACCAGCACCGCGAAGATCGCGCCGACGACGAGCTGCCCGCCCGCCTTGGCGCCGCTGCGCAGGCCCAGGCTGCGCTGCTTGTAGATCTTGATGAAGTCGTCGAGGAAGCCGACCGCGCCGAGGCCCGTCATCAGGAACAGCACCAGCAGTCCCGACGCCGTCGGCGGGTCGCTGACCGCCGAGAAGACGGTCACCCCGTGGGCCACGAAATAGCCGATCAGCGACGCGATGACGATCACCGTGCCGCCCATCGTGGGAGTGCCCTTCTTGTCGTAGTGTCCCGACGGGCCCTCCTCCCGGATGTTCTGGCCGTAGCCCCTGCGGGCGAACAGCCGGATGGCCAGCGGCGTGCCGACCATGGACAGCATCAGCGAGATCGCCCCCGCGATGAGGATGTTCCTCACCGGGCGTCACCTCCGAGGATCGCCTCGGCGACCCGCTCGAGCCCGGCCGCACGCGGCCCCTTCACCAGCACCACGTCGCCCGGCGCGAGGCGGCCGGACAACTCCCGCGCCGCCGCGGCGGCGTCCGGGACGTGGATCGCGCCGGGCGCGCCCCGGAGCACCGGCCCGGCGTCCTCTCCCACAACGACGACGGCCTCCAGGCCCGCGCCCGCGGCCAGCCGCCCGAGGTCCTCGTTGAGCGCCGCGCTGTCCTCGCCGAGCTCGCGCAGCGCGGCGATCACCGCGAACCGCCGCCGCCCCTCCCCCATCACCGCGAGGCTGCCGAAGGCGGCCCGCATGGAGTCGGGGTTGGCGTTGTAGGCGTCGTTGATCACGGTGACGCCGTCGGGCCGCTCGCCGACCTCCATGCGCCAGCGGCTGCGCGGCTCGGCCGCCGACAGCTCCTCGGCGATGACGGCCACCGGCAGCCCCAGCTCGTACGCGGCCGCCGCCGCGGCCAGGGCGTTGTCCACCGCGTGCGCGCCGTACAGGCGCAGCCGGACCGGGGCGGAGCCGGACGGCGTGCGCAGCGTGAACGAGGCGCGGCCGGTCGCGTCGAGCGTCTCGTCCTCCGCCCGCACGTGCGCCTCCGGCGAGCGCCCGAAGTAGGTCACCCGCGCGCTCGTACGGCCGGCCATCGCGCGCACCAGCGGGTCGTCGGCGTTGAGCACGGCGACCCCGTCGGCGGGCAGCGCCTCGACGAGCTCGCCCTTGGCCTGTGCGATGGCCTCCTTGCCGCCGAAGACCCCGAGGTGGGCGGTGCCGACGTTGAGCACCACGCCGATGCGGGGCGGGGCGATCCGCGCCAGGTAGTCGATGTGGCCGACGTTGCGCGCGCTCAGCTCCAGCACCAGGAAACGGGTGGTCTCGTCGGCCTTGAGGACGGTCAGCGGGTGGCCGATCTCGTTGTTGAACGAGCCGGCGGGGGCGACCGTGGGGCCGAGCCGGGCGGCGAGACCGGCGAGCAGGTCCTTGGTCGTGGTCTTGCCCGCGGAGCCGGTCACGCCGGCCACGGTCGTGCCGGGCAGCTCCGACAGCACGGCGGTGGCGAGCGAGGCCAGGGCCGCGAGCGGGTCGCTCACGATCACGGCAGGCGCGTCGACGGGCCGGGTGGCGAGGACGGCGACGGCGCCGGCGTCGTGGGCCTGCCGGGCGAAGTCGTGCCCGTCGGCCCGTTCACCCTTGATCGCCACGAACAGCGAGCCCGGTCCGGCCGCCCGTGAGTCGATCACGACGGGTCCCCGGACCACGGCCCCGGGGTCGGCCACCCCGTGTAGTGCTCCGGACGTGATCTCGGCGACCCGGGCCAGCGGCAACGGGATCATGGTGTCTTTCCTGCTCTCTTTCGCGTCGCTAACTCGGCCGCCTGGACACGGCCCGGCATCGGCTCACGCATCGGCGGCCTCCCGCACCGCCCGCCGTGCCCGGCTTCGCTCCGCGATGGCCGCGGCGGCCACCTCACGGTCGTCGAAGGGAATGACCTCGCCCCCGACATACTGCCCCTGCTCGTGTCCTTTGCCGGCCACAACTACCACATCTCCGGGCACCGCACCGCCGACCGCCAGACGGATGGCGGCCGCCCGGTCCGGCTCCACAATCACGTGGGCCCGCTCCTTGATGGGTACCCGCAGCGCGCCCTCCAGCATCGCGGCGAGGATCGCGAGCGGGTCCTCCGTACGAGGATTGTCGCTGGTGAACACGGCCAGGTCGGCGAGACGGACGGCGGCCTCGCCCATGATCGGGCGCTTGCCGCGGTCGCGGTCGCCGCCGCAGCCGAGCACGATCACCAGGCGGCCGCCCGGCCCGTCGTCCAGCACGGCGCGCAGCGAGCGCAGGACCGACTCGACCGCGCCCGGCTTGTGCGCGTAGTCGACGATCACCTGGACGTCGTCCGCGCCCGGCACCCGCTCCATGCGGCCCGGCACGCCGGCGAACTCGCCGACGCCGGTCACCGCGGCCTGCAGCGGGACCCCGGCCTCCACCAGCGCGACCAGCGCGCCGAGCGTGTTGGCCACGTTGAACGGGCCGGGCAGGGCCACCGACACCTCGGCCTCGACCCCGCCGGGACCGACGAGGCGGAACGCGCTGCCCGCGGAGCCGAGGCGCACGTCCTCGGCGCGCCAGTCGGCCTCCGGCGCCCCGGTGGCGGAGAACGTGGTGATGGGGATCTTGGCTGTCGCGGCCAGCTCACGCCCGTGGGCGTCGTCGATGTTCACCACGCCCGCCCGGCTGAACTCGGGGGTGAACAGCCGCGCCTTGGCCGCGAAGTAGTCGTCCAGGTCGCGGTGGAAGTCCAGGTGGTCCTGCGAGAGGTTCGTGAAGATCGACACGTCGTAGCGCAGGCCGTCCACCCGGCCGAGGGCAAGGGCATGGCTGGAGACCTCCATGGCCGCCGCGCTCACGCCCCGCTCGCGCATCAGCGCGAACAGCCCCTGCAGGTCGGTCGCCTCCGGGGTGGTGAGCTCGGGGATGAACCGCACGTCGCCCGCGCGGATCTCCACGCCGCCGACCAGGCCGGTGCGGTGGCCCGCCGCCCGCAGTCCCGCCTCCAGCAGGAACGTCGAGGTGGACTTGCCGCTGGTGCCCGTGACGCCGATGAGCGCGATGCCCTCGGCAGGCTTGCCGTACACCCAGGCGGCGACCTGTCCGAGCACCGCGCGCGGGTCGGGCACGACGAGCACCGGCAGCCCGGTGGCGACGGCCCTGTCACGGCCCTCCTCATCGGTCAGGATCGCCGTCGCGCCCGACGCCAGGGCGTCGGCGGCGAACTCCGCGCCGTGCCGGGCCTTGCCGGGCGCGGCCACGTACAGGTCGCCGCGCCGCACCCGGCGCGAGTCGAGGGTGATGCCGGTGACCGTGCCGCGCACCGCCCGCGCTCCGGGGGACGGGACGGCCGACGACGTCGCGCCGAGCAGGGACGCCAGGGCGGACAGCGGACGGGCCTGGACGGCCTCGGGACGCATGGACGACGGGGAACGCACGGCGAGAGCGTACCCCCCTCCGTCGCCCCTCCCGGCCACGTCGGCTCCGGTCACGTGCCCGTCACTCCGACGGGCGAAGGACCATCGCGGGCGCCTTCGTGCCGGTCGGCGGGATCTTCCTGCTCTTCAACGCGAAAGTCATGACGTCCTTGAACACCGGGGCGGCGACGGAGCCGCCGTAGTGGTCCTTCTTCGGGTCCTGGATCACCGCCAGGGCGACCAGCCTGGGCTGGTCCGCCGGGGTGAAGCCGACGAACGTGGCGGTGTACCCGCAGTATCCCGCGCACTTCTCGTCGTAGCGCATGGCGGTGCCGGTCTTGCCCGCGACACGGTAGCCCTCGATCGAGGCCTCCTCTCCCGTGCCCTCGTTGCCCACAACGGCCTCCAGCATCAGCGCGATCTTCTTGGCGTTGGCCTCGCTGATCACCCGGGTGCCCTTGGCCGGGGGGCTGGGGACGAACGCGCCGTGCTCGTCGGTGGTGCCCGCCACGATCGAGGGGGTCAACCGCACTCCGCCATTGGCGATCGTCTGGTAGACGCTGGCCATCTGCAGCGCGGTGACCGAAATGCCCTGGCCGTAGGCGATCGTACAGCGCTGGCTGCCCGACCACGTCTCCCACTGCGGCAGCAGGCCGGCCTGCTCGCCGGGGACCCCCGACCCGCTGCGTGCGCCGAACCCGAAGGACCGGAACATGTCGTACAGCCGCTGACTGGTGATCTTCTCCGATACCATGATCGTGCCGACGTTGCTGGACTCGGCGAGGATCCCGGTGAACGTCAGAGGCTCGGGCTTGTGCGGATGGGCGTCCCTGAGCTGCTGGTCGGCGCACTGGATGTGGTCGGGCACGCGGAAGACGGTCTCCGGAGTGACCACACCCGCCTCCATCGCCGCCGCGGCCGTGATCACCTTGTTGGTGCTGCCCGGCTCGAAGATCTCCGACACGGCCCGGTTGGCGCGGTCCTCGGCCGGGGCCGACTGCCAGTTGTTGAGGTCGGCCTGGGGCGCGTTCGCCATGGCGAGGATCTGCCCGGTCCGCACGTCCATGACGATCACGCTGCCGCTGCGCGCCCGGCTCTCGCGCACCTGCCGGTCGAGCGCCTGCTCCGCCGCCCACTGGAGGTCCCTGTCGATGGTGAGGCGCACGTCGCGGCCGGGCACCGGCGCCTCGCGCTGGCTGCGCGTCATCGGGATGCGCTGCCGGTTCGCGCCGAGCTCGACGCTCTGCTTGCCGTCCTTGCCCGCCAGGATGGCGTCGTACGCGCTCTCCAGGCCCTCCAGGCCTCTGCCGTCGACGCCGACGAACCCGAGCAGGCCGCCCGCGAGCGAGCCTCCGGGATAGAGACGGCGGTAGGTCTCCTTCATGCCCACGCCCTTGAGCTCGAAGCCCATGATGCGCTTGGCCCGAGGCGGCTCGACGTCGCGGGCGAGCGGGATGTACCGCTGGGTGGTCTTGGCCAGCGCGGCGGCGATCTCCTCCTTGGGCTTGTTCAGCTCCCGGGCCAGCGTGGTGGCGACCAGGTCGCGCTTGGCCGGGTCGACGTCCGCTGGGTCGACGTAGATCTCCCTGGCCTCGACCGTCACGGCGAGGTCGTGGCCGTTGGCGTCGGTGATCGAGCCGCGCTTGGCCGGCAGCGTCTCGGGGCGTACGCGCTGCTCGGCTGCCCTCGCCTGGAGCACCTTGGAGTCGAACCCCTGGAGCTGGACCAGCCGGCCGGCGAACAGCGACAGCACGATCGCCATCACGACCAGCGCCGCCCGCAGCCGCCGGGCGGGGTTGCCCAGCCGGAGCACGGCGGGCGGGCGCGGCGGGCCGGGCGGGCCCGAGGACCGCTGCGGGCCGGAGGGACGCTGGGGACCCGGCGGGCGCGGCGGCGCGCCTCCGGTTCGGGGACGCCCGCCGCCGGTGCCACCCGTCCCACCGGACGCGCCGGGTCCGGACGCCCGTGATGCGGACGGTCGCGGCGCGGACGGGCGCGGCGCGGACGGGCTCGCCGCGGACGGACGTGGTACGGACGGGCGCGGCGCGCCGGTCCTGCCCGGGGCGCCCGCCTTCGACGACGCGCCGTCTCCGGTCGTTCTCGATGTCCCCGACGTCCCCGGGGCACCGGGCCTGCCGGGAGCGCCGGACCTGCCGGTGGACTTTCCCGGGGCATCGGGTTTTCCTGAAGCGCCGGGTTTTCCGGTGGCCCCGACCTTGCCTGGGACACCGGGCCTTCCCGTGACGCCGGGCTTTCCCGCGGCGCCCTGCTTTCCCGTGCCGGACTTTCCTGCGGTGCCCTGCTTTCCTGTGGCGCCGGGACGCGGATCGCCGCCGTTCGCCGCACGTGGACGGCCGGAGGCGCCGGACGCGCCTCCCCGCGCACCGTGACCCGACGTCCCGTGACCCGACGTACCGTGCCCCGACGTACCGTGACCCGACGCGCCGTGTCCTGACGTACTGGGCCCCGACGCGCCGTGTCCTGACGTACTGGGCCCCGACGTACTGGGCCCCGACGCGCCGTGCCCCGGCATGCCGGTGTGCGGCCGGGCGGGTCGCCGCCCGGCCGACTCGCCGCCGCGGCCGTTCCTGATGTCGTCGCGCGCGCCGTCCGCCCGGCCGCCGCCCTGCCTGCCTCCGCCTTCCGGAGCGCCGCCGGTGCGGCCGCGCCGGGGCGAGCCGCCCGTCGCGTCGTCGCGTCCGGGGTCGGCGGGACGACCGGGACGACCGAGCCTCGGCGGCCCGTCCTGGCGGGGCGGCCGCCCCGGGGAGCCCGGGCTCCTCCTGTCACCGCCCGGGCCCTGGCCACCGCCTCGCCCGCTGGGACCCCCGCGGCCGGGACCCGGGTTCCGGCCGCTGTCTCTCACCGGTCCGTGCCCTCCTTCTGGGCCTGCTCCCGCGCCGCCGCGCCGCCGCCCGCGTCGAGGAACTTCGGCGCGGACTTGTCGGGCTCGAGGCCCTGCGCCGCGGCCTGCTCCTTCACCGCGTTGGGCTGCGTCCACTGGCGGAGCTGGTTCTCCTGCTCCGCTGCCTGCTCGTGCAGCTCGTCGATGCTCGACTGCAGGTCGCTCAGCCTGAACGAGTCCTTCGAGAGGACCACGTTCAGCAGCAGGAGGGTCACCAGGCCACCGCACATGAGGCCCACGACGAGCAGCACGAAGGGCGCGCGCGGCGGCCGCCGGAACGCCCGCCGCGCCATTGTGGCACGTGAGGTCGCCGCCGGCCGGGTTTCCGCACCACCGCGCCCGACGCGCCGCGGCGCGGGCACTACCTCGGTGAGACTCCTGGCCTCGCGGGACGGTGCGGGGCGGGTCGCCGTACGGGATGCGGCGGAGCGGGACGCGGCGGTGCCGGAAGCCGCCGTGCCGGACGTGGCGGGGGCGGTCGTACGCACCCGGGAACCGTCGCGCTTCGGGGCCGCGACGGATCCCGCGGACGCCGCCGCCTCACCGGGGCGCGCGTCCGTACGAGCCCTGCGGGGAGCCGGGACCGCCTCACGGCGGGGCCGGCCGTCCGCGCCCGGCCGGGACGCCGGGGCGGCCTCGCGGCCGCGGCTCTGCGCGCCGCCGCGGGGAGCCGGGACGGCCTCGCGCGCGCGGTCGTCGCCGGGCGCGCCGGGGCGGACGCGGCGCTTGTCCGGAGCGGCGACGGCCTCGCCCGCCGGCGCGGCTGTCCGGCCCGGCGTGCGGCCGGGCACGCGGGGCGGCGCGGCCGTACGCCCGGCCGCCCTCCTGCTCTCCTGCTCTGTCCTCATCCCTCGCGGATCCTCTCTGCCGCCCGCAAGCGGGCCGAGGCCGCCCGCGGGTTGCGGGCCACCTCCTCGTCGTCCGGGAGCTCCGCTCCCCTCGTCAGAAGGCGGAACCGGGGCTGGTGAGCCTCCAGGGGGACCGGCAGCCCGGGTGGGCTGGTGTCCCTGGTTCGCGCCGCGAGGACCTGCTTGGTGAGCCGGTCCTCAAGGGAGTGGTAGGCGAGCACGACCACGCGCCCGCCCAGCGCCAGCGCGTCCAGTGCGGCGGGGAGCGCCTGTTCGAGCGCCGACAGCTCGCCGTTCACCTCGATGCGCAACGCCTGGAACGTTCTCTTCGCCGGGTTGCCCCCGGTCCGCCTCGTGGCGGCGGGTATCGCCGCGCGGACCAGGTCGGCAAGCCGTTTCGTGCTGGTGATGGGGTCCTTGGCGCGCTCTTTGACGATGAGGCTCGCGACGCGTGCCGCGAAGCGCTCCTCGCCGTAGTCGCGCAGGATGCGTGTGAGGTCCGCGGCGGAGTAGGTGTTCACCACACGCTCGGCGGTGAGCTCCTGCTCGCGGTCCATCCGCATGTCGAGGGGGGCGTCATAGGAATAGGCGAAACCGCGCTCGGCCTCGTCGAGCTGAGGGGATGACACGCCGAGGTCGAACAGCGCGGCGTCCACACGGGGCCGTCCGGCGTCACGGAGCACGTCGGCCAGTTCGTCGGAGACGGCGCGCACCAGAGTGATCCGGTCCGCGTACGGCGCGAGCCGGGCGGTGGAACGCTCGATGGCGGTGGGGTCGCGGTCGATGCCGATGAGGTGGAGGGAGGGGTGGGCGGCCAGAAGCGCCTCGGCGTGCCCGCCGAGACCGAGGTTGGCGTCCACGGCCACCGGCTCCGGTCCGGACAACGCCGGAGCGAGCAACTCCAGCACGCGATCGAGCATGACCGGAACGTGACCACCCGGGTGACCGGGCTCTTGCGACAACGCTTCCAACCCCCATTTACGCCGCAGTACTCGCGGATTCGCGGCTGTGCCGCCGGTGACTACCCAACGGACCCCCACCCATGCCGGTTCCCGGAGAACCGACCCGTCCGGCCAGGTCCCCATCCGCGTCGCCGGCCGTGGCGTCTGACACCGGGGAAGGTGCATCAGCTGCCACATGGGAGCGGGTGGAGACCTCGCCGAACGTCACCGACGGGTCAATTGATCAAAAGAAAGGACCGATCTACAGAATCCCGGGCAGCACCTCCTCCGACAGATCGGAGAATGCCTGTTCCTGGGCCTCCAGGTAGGTGTCCCATGCCTGGGCGTCCCAGATCTCCAGTCGCGTGTTGGCGCCGATCACGACGCAGTCACGTTCCAGCCCGGCGTAACGCCGCAGCGTCTGGGGAATCGTGATGCGTCCCTGCTTGTCCGGCACCTCGTCGGACGCGCTGGCGAAGAAGACACGGCTGTAGTCGCGGACCGCCTTCGCCGTCACCGGAGCGGTACGCAGGGCCTCGGTGATGCGCTGGAACTCCTCTACGGGGAAGACGTAGAGGCAGCGCTCCTGGCCTTTGGTGATCACCAGACCCTCCGCCAGCTCCTCGCGATACTTCGCCGGCAGGAACAGCCGTCCTTTGTCGTCGAGGCGCGGGTGGTGGGTGCCAAGGAACACCGGACCCACCTCCTGTGCCTTGTGGAGCGCTCAGCGCTATAGCCCCTGCCCTCCACTGCGCACCACCATACTCCACTTCTCCCCACCGTCAACCGATTCTGGCCGTGTCGGCATTCAAAATCGACGGCGTTTTCGCAGGTGAAATGGGGTGGGTCGGGGTGGGGCGCCGCGGCGCCCCCCGCCCCGCGCACGGGCGTGTCGGCACCCCGGAAACCCCGGCGCGTACGGGGTTCCCGGGGGCGGCAGGAGAGGGGTGGGGGAACCGGGTGGAGGGAAGTGGAGCGCGCCAGGCTTCAGGTGCCATGAGCCGCCGCACGGGACGCCGGTGGACGTCGCGGGATGGCGCGGGAAGTCGCGGGATGGCGCGGGAAGTCGCGAAAAGTCACGGGATGTCACGGGATTCGGACGAACGCGCCACGCGACCGTGAAGAGACGCCACAACACTGTGGGCAGTTCACCCGGATTTCCGGACAAAGTCGCTCGAGAACCAGAGGGGACATAGGGTCAGTACACAGAATGGAAAAGGAACGTATAACGCCCCATTCTCGGGGACGCACCCTCATGGAGGCCTGGTGGCAGTAACTCCCGACGTCACCGATGCTTCAGCTCGGCTCGAGGATCTCATCGACACCGCCCACCGGATCCGCGCCTCGATCGAATCGGTGATCGAAGGCAAGAGCGACGTCGTCCGTCTTACTCTCACCGTGCTCCTGGCGGAGGGCCACCTGCTGATCGAGGACGTGCCCGGTGTGGGCAAGACGATGCTCGCCAAGGCTCTGGCGCGCTCCATCGACTGCCCGGTCAAGCGCGTCCAGTTCACCCCCGACCTGCTGCCGAGCGACATCACCGGGGTCAGCGCGTACAACCAGCAGACGCGTGAGTTCGAGTTCAAGCCCGGACCGGTCTTCGCCAACATCGTCGTCGGCGACGAGATCAACCGCGCCTCCCCCAAGACGCAGTCCGCCCTCCTGGAGTGCATGGAGGAGCACCAGGTCACGGTCGACGGCGTGACCTACGCGCTGGAGGCGCCGTTCATGGTCATCGCGACGCAGAACCCGATCGAGATGGAGGGCACCTATCCCCTCCCCGAGGCGCAGCGCGACCGATTCACCGCCAAGATCGCCATGGGATACCCGGAGCCTGCCGCCGAGCTGGAGATGCTGGACGTGCACGGCGCCTCGCAGCCGCTGGACAAGATGGAACCGGTCGCGACCACGGCGGAGGTGGCCGCGCTGATCGAGGCCGTCCGCGCGGTCTACGTCTCCCAGGCGGTCAAGCGCTACGCGGTCGACATGGTCGCGGCCACCCGGCACTCCCCCGACCTGCGGCTCGGCGCCTCCCCGCGCGCCACCCTTCATCTGGTGCGCAGCGCGCGGGCCCACGCCGCGCTGTCCGGCCGCGACTACGTGATCCCGGACGACCTGCAGGAGCTGGCCGTCCCCGTGCTGGCGCACCGCCTGATGCCGAGCCTGGAGGCGCAGGGGCAGCGCCGCCACCCCGAACAGCTCGTCGGCGAGCTGGTGCGGCGCGTCCCGGTGCCCGACGCCAAATAGCGGACGCGAGTGGGCCGGATGTGAGCGAGCCGGATGTGGGCGAGCCGGGTGCGGGCGAGCCGGGTGCGGTGAACCGGGTGCGAGTGAACAGGGTGCGAGCGAGCAGAGCGCGAGCGAGCAGGGCGCCGGTAAGCGGGGCGCCGGTAAGCAGGGCGCGCGCCCGGCGATGTGACAGTGAGCAAGTGACGGAGGGCCCATGATCGGGCTGAAGGCTCTGACCCCGCGAGGACGCTCGTTCCTCGCGTCCGGCGTGGCGGCCCTGCTGTGCGCCCTCGTCCTCGGCGAGCAGGACCTGCTGCGCGTGTCCGTGCTGATCATCGCGATGCCGTTGCTCGCCTCGATGGTCGTGGCCCGCACGCGCTATCGGCTGGCCTGCGCCAGACGGCTCACCCCGGCGCGGGTGCAGGCCGGCGAGCAGACCACGGTCACCCTGCGGCTGGAGAACGTCACCCGGCTGCCCACCGGGCTGCTGCTGGTGGAGGACACCCTGCAGTACGCGCTGGGGACCCGGCCGAGGTTCGTCCTCGATCGGATGGAGTCCCGCGGCGTCCGGGAGATCGACTACAAGGTGAGCTCGGACCTGCGCGGGCGCTTCCCGATCGGGCCGCTCTCGGTGCGAATCGCCGACCCGTTCGGGCTGGTCGAGCTGACCCGCTCGTTCACCATCACCGACACGCTCGTGGTCACGCCCGAGGTGGTGCCGCTGCCGCCGGCGCGTCTTTCCGGGGAGTACAGCGGCGGCGGCGACAGCCGTACGCGGTCGGTCGCGGCGGCGGGCGACGACGACGTGGCGCCGCGCGAGTATCGCCAGGGCGACGACCTGCGCCGCGTCCACTGGCGCTCGACGGCGCGGCACGGCGAGCTGATGGTCAGGCGCGAGGAGCAGGAGTGGCAGAGCCGGGGCGCGCTGCTGCTCGACACCCGCAGGCACGCCCACCGGGGGGAGGGGCCGCGCTCGTCGTTCGAGGTCGCGGTCTCCGCCGCCGCGTCCATCGGCGTGCACCTGTCCGCGGAGGGGCTCGCCCTGCGCCTGGTCACCGACCAGGGCGCGAGACACGTGGTGGACACCGGCCAGTCGTGGTCGCTGCTCGACACGCTCTCGGTCATCCGGCAGAGCACGGCGCGCTCGCTGGAGCACGGCATCGGCGCGCTGCGTCAGGGCGGCGGCGAGGGCCTGATCATCGCGGTCCTCGGGGGGCTCGATCCGGAGGAGGCCCGGGCGCTCGCCCAGCTCCGCCACTCGGGCGTGACCGCCGTCGCGATCCTGCTCGACCTCGCCTCCTGGGACCGCGCGTCCGGGCACGGGGCTTCCTGGGACGCCGTCGCCGAGGAGAACGCGCGGGCCGCTCGATCGGTCCTGACCGGCGCCGGGTGGCGGGTGCTCGACCTGCCCGCCGGCACGCCGCTCGCCGACGTGTGGCCGCAGGCCGGAAACAAGAGGAGCGCGGCCTGAGCCGGCCGCACCGGCGGGACGGAAGGTAGGAAGCAATGAAACTGCCGGTTGCGGCGGGGCTGGCCACGGCAGCCGTCACGATCACGCTCTATCCGCTCTTCGAGGGCGGCACCTGGTTCTGGTCCTGCATGGGGGCGATCCTGGTCGTCACCGTGACCGGCACGGTGGCCTCCCGTCTGGGCGCCCGCCCATGGGTGGCGCCCGCCGTGACGCCCGTGACGGTCCTGATCTACCTGACGCTCGTCTTCACGCCCGACGAGGCGTGGCTGCGGATCATCCCCACCAAGGACTCGGTCATCCGGCTCGCCAAGCTGATCGCCTCCGGATATGACGGCATCCAGCAGTACGCCGCCCCGGTGCCGGACCGTCCCGGCATCGTGCTGCTCACCACGGCGGGTGTGGCGCTGATCGCCCTGCTCGTGGACGTCTTCGCGGTGCGGCTGCGCCGGGCGGCGCTGGCCGGGCTGCCGATGCTCGCCCTGTTCACCGTGCCCGCGGCGGTCATCACCGACCCGATCGGGTGGATCGCGTTCGTCGTCGCGGCGTTCGGCTACATCGGCCTGCTCGTCGCCGACGGGCGCGAGCGGCTGAGCCGCTGGGGCCGGGCCGTCGTGGTGCGGCGTTCATCCGACGCCTCGCGCGGCTCCGCCCCCGACACCGAGCGGCTCGCCCTGTCGGGCAAGCGCATCGGCGTGACGGCGATCGCGCTGGCCGTGCTGGTGCCCGCGCTGCTGCCGGCCCTCTCCCCCGATCCGCTGTTCGGCTTCGGCGTCGGCAACGGCCTCGGCGGGGGCGGCGGCAACATCGGCATCCCCGACGCCATCGCCAAGCTCGGCGGCCAGCTCAGGCAGCAGCGCAACGCGACCGTGCTCACCTACACCAGCAGCGACGACGTGCCGCGTTATCTGCGGATCTTCTCGCTCGACATCTTCGACGGGACGAAGTGGACGCTGGCCCCGCTGCGCGGACGCCCGGAAGACCGCGTGTCGGAGGGGCCGCTGCCGCCCGCTCCCGGGCTGCGGCCCGGTGTGACGGTGAAGCGCGCCGAGATGCGGGTCAAGATGAGCGATGAGATCGACACGCTCCACTTCCTGCCGCTGCCCTACCCGGCCAGGCAGGTCGAGGCCGACGGCGACTGGCGCGCCGACCGGGCCTCGCTCATGGTCTTCTCCACCGAGGACGAGGCGGCCGGGCTCGACTACCGGGTGATGACCGAGGAGCCCGAGCCCACCCTGACCGAGCTGCGCACGGCGGTGACCCTCCCGGACAGCGACCGCTACCTGCAGCTGCCCGAAGGACTCGACCCGCGGGTGACCGCCCTCACCCATCGCATCACCGCCGACGCCGCCTCGCCGTACGAGGCCGCGGTCAAGCTGCAGGAGTGGTTCACCCAGGACGGCCGGTTCACCTACGACGTGCGCGCGTCCGGATCGGGCGCGCAGGCGCTGTCCCGGTTCCTGCTGCGTGACCGCACCGGCTACTGCGAGCAGTTCGCCGGGGCGATGGCCGTGATGGCGCGTCTGCTCAACATCCCGGCGCGGGTGTCGATCGGATACACCGGCGGCACCAAGATCGGCAACGAGTGGACGGTCCGCACCCACGACGCCCACGCGTGGCCGGAGCTGTTCTTCGACGGGATCGGCTGGCTGCGGTTCGAGCCCACCCCCACCGGCGCCACCGGGCAGGGCACGGCCCAGGTGCCGCTCTACTCGCTGCCTGTCACGCCGACGGACGGCCCGACGGCGAACCCGTCCGACGGGCCGTCGTCGAGCGCGGAGGACGACGCCGGGCAGAGCGCCGGACCGGCCCGGCCGAACCCGCGCCAGCTCGACCGCGACCTCGACGGCACGGCCATCGCGGCCGACCCCGGCATGCCCGTGCCCGTCGAGATCGGCATCGGCGTCGCCGCCGCGCTCGCGCTGCTGTTGCTGCCCGCCGCCGCGCGGGTCCTGGTGCGACGTCGTCGCCTTCGCCTGGTCACGCGTACGGCGGCGGGAGGCCACGCGGCCTGGGCCGAGCTGCGCGACATGCTCACGGACCTGGGGATGGCCGGGGAGCCGAGCGAGACGCCGCGCGCGCTCGGCCGCCGGATCGGCGAGCGGTACGCGCTCGGGCCGCAGGCCGCCGAGGCGCTCACCCGCGTCGTCACGTCGGAGGAACGGCTCAGGTACGCCCCCACGCCCTCGGCGTCGGGGCCCGTCCCGGCGGACCTGCGCCGGATCAGGCGCGATCTGGCGTCGAAGGCCTCACGGTGGCGGCGTCTCGGGGCCGCGCTCGCCCCGATGTCCGTGCTGCTGCGGGTGCGGGCGGCCGGCGAGGGCGCGCTCGACGTCTTCGACCGGCTGGAGGGGCTGCGGCCCCGGCTCTGGCGGGCGCGGCCCGGCGGAACGCGGGCGGCCGCCACGCCGGAACGCCCGGACGGCACCCGGGCCGACGACACCGCGAAGGAGCGGACCCTCACCGGCGCCCGCCGCTGATCGCCCTGCCCCCGGCGGCCACTGGCCGGGGGTGCCGTTCCCTTTTGGGGCGGACGGGGGAAAGCGCGCGGCAGGCGAGCACCCGCGGGCAGGGCGGGGCGAAAGCACCGATCAGCGCGGACGCGCGCCGCGGGCGAGCCGGGGGCGCGGGGCGCCGCAGACGACTCGGTGGGCCCGGGAAGCGGGCCCACCGGCGGTGGCTCAGGTCGTGATGGGGATCAGTGCTCGTCGTGGCGACGGCGCCAGCGCTCCTCCATGCGCTCCATGAAGCTCTGGCGCTGGGGACGGCGGCCGCGGCCGCGGGCCGTCGGCGGGGAGTCACCGAACCCGTTCATGCGCTTCCAGCTCGACAGGCCCCACAGGCAGGTTGCCAGCATGACCACGAAGCCGGCGGCACCGAGCCAGATCTGGGCCGCGACGGCGCCGACCATCAGCAGGACCACGCCGAGTGCGAAGCCTATGGAGGCCTTCACCAGGCGGCGCTTGTAGTGGCTGCGCGGATCGCTGATCCGTACGGTGTTCGCCCACTTCGGGTCCTCGGCATAGAGGGCCTGCTCGATCTGGTCGAGCAAGCGCTGCTCGTGCTCAGACAGCGGCACGGCGCCTCCCAAGGACGGCCCCATTCAGGGGAAGACGGCAACGGACGACACGGGGTGTCCGAACCTCGCGGTCGGTTATCCCCAGAATACGAGGCCTCAGACGTAGGCGAAAGAAAACGTCCAACGCGGTCCAAACCGGAGGTGACGTCATAGACCTATTGGACCAAACGGACGCCGAACAAGCGATGCCGGTTTCACCGCGTCCGGACCGAAGCGGCGGGCCGCCCGGTCCATGGCCTGTTCGGCCTCCCGCCAGCCGGTCTCCCGCTCCCCCAGGCCGAGCTGACGCGTCGCCGCGGCGGCCGGGATCAGGTTCTCCACACGCACGCCGACCAGCCGCAACCGCACCCGCTCCAGCCCGGCGGCCTCGTAGAGCTCGCATGATGTGTCGAAAATCTCCTTCGCGACGTCGGTCGCCTCGCGCAGCGTACGCGACCGGGTGATGGTCGTGAAGTCGGATCGTCGGAGTTTGACGCTGACCGTGCGGCCGACATGCCCACCGGCCCGCAGGCGCGCGGCGACCCGCTCCGACAGCCGCAGCAGCTCACGCCTGATCGTCTCAGGGTCGTCGACGTCGTGCGGGAACGTCTCCTCGTTGCCGATGCTCTTGTCGGGCGCGTGCGGCACCACCCGGCGGTCGTCGCGTCCCCAGGCGAGGGCCGCCAGGTGCGCGCCGACGGCGCCGAACTCACGCTGGAGCGTCGCCACCGGCACCTGGGCCAGGTCGCCCACGGTGCGGATGCCGAGCCGTACGAGGGCCTGCTCGGTGCGCTCTCCCACGCCCCACAGGGCGGCGACGGGCAGCGGGTGCAGGAACTCCACGACGCGGTCGGCCGGGACCACGAGCAGGCCGTCCGGCTTGCACTGGCGCGAGGCGAGCTTGGCCACGAACTTCGTGCTCGCCACCCCCACCGAGCAGGTGATGCCGAACCGCTCGGCCACCTGGGCGCGGATCATGCGGGCGATGGCCGCGGGGCTGCCGAGCCTGCGGCGGGCCCCGCCCACGTCGAGGAACGCCTCGTCGGACGCGATCGGCTCGACTTCCGGGGTGATCGACTGGAAGATCTCCATCACGCCGCGGGACACCTCGGCGTACTTCGCGTGGCGGGGCGGGATGACCGTGGCCTGCGGGCAGATGCGCCGGGCCCGGGTCATCGGCATCGCCGAGTGGACCCCGAACCTGCGGGCCTCGTAGGTGGCGCTCAGCACGACCCCGCGCGCGCCGGTGGCGCCGACGATGACCGGGGTGCCCCGCAGCTCCGGACGGTCGAGCAGCTCGACGCTGGCGTAGAAGGCGTCCATGTCCACATGGAGGATGGGGCAGCCGCTGTCGTCGGCCGGGCCGTCCGGCGGTGGCGACGGATCCCGAGGCAGCAGCTGATTCCGGGACATGAGGTCACCCTACCCGACCACCACGCTATCCGAACATCTTTTCTACTGACGATAGGCGATGACGTGGATCTGGGTGGCGATGTCGCGGAGCACGGGATGGGTGGCCGCCGCCCGCTCCAGCGCCACGAGGCCCTCGGGGTCGCTCTCGGCCAGCATGCCCGGCACGAGGTCGGCGAAGATCCGCACGCCCTGCACCTCGCCGACGGTGAACCCGGCGCCGGACAGCAGCTCGCCCAGCGTCTCACGGGAGAAGCGGCGCGGCGTGGGGTCGCGGTCGCCCCAGCGGCCCGCCGGGTCGGACAGCACCCGGCGCGCCTCGTCGAAGTGGCCGGCCAGCGAGCGGTGGACGGCCGCGGCGACCGAGTTGGCGGCCAGCACGCTCACCACGCCGCCGGGCCGCAGGATGCCGCCGACCGCGCCCAGCGCACCCGCCGGGTCCTCGACGTACTCCAGCACGCTGTGACACAGCACCAGGTCGGCGCTGCCGGGCGCCAGCAGGTCGCCGAGGTCGGCGGCGTCGCCCTGCAGGCCCTTCACGCCGACGCCCGTCTCGGCGGCGCGGCGCTCCAGTGCGGCCAGCGAGTCGGGGGTCGAGTCGACCACCGTCACGGTGTGCCCGAGCGTGGCCAGCGGCACGGCGAAACCGCCCGTGCCACCGCCGGCGTCGACGATGTCGAGCGTCTCGCGCCCGGTGGCGGCCGTCCGCTCGGCCAGGAGCGCGCGCAGCGCCTCCCAGACGACGGCGCGGCGTGTGGCGTCACGCACTTGCGGCCTCCCTGTCGGGCCTCTCGGAGCTGTCGGCCTCCCGGACCGCCTTGGCCGCCCGGGATGCCGGGCCGCCGGTCGGGCCGAGGGACCGTGGGATCAGAGCGAAAGCGAGGGCTTGAGCTGCTTGAAGCGGGCCAGCAGCCCGTTGACGAACTGCGGCGACTCGTCGGTCGACAGCTCCGCGGCCAGATGCACCCACTCGCTGATGACCACGCCCTCCGGAACCTCCTCCGACCACAGCATCTCGTAGGTCCCGCCGCGCAGGACGTTGCGGTCCACGGCCGGCATGCGCTCCAGGGTCCAGCCCTCGGCGTACGTCGAGATCAGCTCGTCGATGCGGTCCAGATGCCGGACCACGCCCTCGACGATGAAGGAGGTGTACTCGTTGACCGGCGGGTCGGCCCGCTCAACCCGCTCGGCGAGCACGTTGAGCGGGCTCAGCTGCCGGGCCTCGGCCTCGAAGAGAATGTCCAGCGCGCGGCGGCGGGCCTTCCCCCGAGCCGACACGTCAGGCCCGACCGAGGTACTCGCCGGTGCGAGTGTCGACCTTGACCTTCTCGCCGGTCGTGATGAAGAGCGGGACCTTGATCTCGGCACCGGTCTCCAGGGTGGCGGGCTTGGTGCCGCCGGTGGAGCGGTCGCCCTGCAGGCCCGGCTCGGTGTGCGAGATCGTCAGCTCGACGGCCGCCGGGAGGTCGACGTACAGCGGGTTGCCCTCGTTGAACGCGACGGTCGCGGTCGTGTTCTCCAGCATGTAGTTGGCCGCGGTGCCCACCACGTCGCGCGGGACGTTGACCATGTCGTAGGTCTCGGTGTCCATGAACACGAAGTCGTCGCCGTCGAGGTAGGAGTACTGCATGTCGCGCTTGTCGACGTTCGCCACGTCGACCTTCACGCCGGCGTTGAAGGTCTTGTCCACGACCTTGCCGGACAGGATGTTCTTGAGCTTGGTGCGGACGAACGCGCCGCCCTTACCCGGCTTGACGTGCTGGAACTCGACAACGGTCCACAGCTCCCCACCGTCGAGCTTGAGCACGAGTCCGTTCTTCAGGTCGTTCGTCGTCGCCACGTAGCGTCTCCCGCGTGCGGCTGCCCTACAGGACGAGCAGCTCCTTGGTCGTCAGTGTGAGAAGCTCCGGCCCGTCAGCACGCGTCACAAGCGTGTCCTCGATGCGCACACCGCCCCTGCCCGGAAGATAGACCCCCGGCTCGACGGTGATCGGAACTCGATCCTCTAGTCTACCGGTCTTGCCAGGGCCCAGGAACGGCAGCTCGTGGATCTCCAGGCCGACTCCGTGACCCAGCCCGTGACCGAACCGCTCGGCGTGACCCGCCTCGGCGATCACGTCGCGCGCGGCGGCGTCCACCTCGTGCGCCGTCGCCCCCGCCCGTACGGCGTGGCGGCCCGCGCGCTGGGCCTGCCGTACGAGGTCGTGGAGGTCGCGCTGCCAGGCGGCGGGCGGACCCACCGCGACCGTGCGGGTCATGTCCGCGTGATAACCGTCATAACGGGCGCCGAAGTCCATGGTCACCAGGTCGCCCCGCTCGACCGGCCGGTCGGAGGGCGAGTGGTGCGGGATCGAGCCGTTGGGGCCGCTCGCCACGATGGAGTCGAAGGCCGGCTTGTCGGCGCCGAGCTCGACCATCGCGGCCTCCAGCCACCGGGCGATCTGCCGCTCGGTGACGCCGGGGGCGATGCGCTCCACGACCAGCGAGAACGCCTCGTCGGTGATCGCGCAGGCGCGGCGCAGCGCGGCGATCTCCCCTTCGTCCTTCACGGACCTGACGGCCTCCACGAGGCCGCCGGCCGGATGGAGGGCGGCATGCTCGGCGGCCAGCCGCTGGAACAGCCCCACCGGCATGTGGTCGGCCTCCACCGCGATCCGCGCCGCGGCGGGCACGCGGCCGAGCAGGGCCCCCGCGACGTCACGCTCCTGCGTCACCTCGATGCCCGAGCACACCGCCTGTGCCGTCTCCAGGTAACGCGAGTCGGTGGCGAGCGCGGCCTCACCCGTCGCGGTGACGAGCACGGCGGCGTTGGAGCTGCTCAGGCCGGTCAGGTAGCGGACGTTGACCGGCCAGGTGACCAGGGCGGCGGCCGCGTCGTGCTCGGGGAGCGCCGCGGCCAGCCGCGCGCGGCGGGATTCGTACGTCACGTCCCGGACTTTACGCCCACCCGGCGGCACTCACACGCCGCGGCCGAGGAGGCCGCGGGGCCCGAGCCCACCGAGATCGTCGAGCGGGGCGGGCCGCCAGGCGTGCGGGCAGGGACGACCTTGCAACGTATGCCGCTCACGCGAGGTGACCCGCCCGGCATGCACCCGTGCCGTCCACGCGGGTGAGCCGTGGCGGCGCGGCGCGGGCCGCCCAGGCGACGCGGGCGGCCCAGACGCTCACGAGGCGCGGGCAGGTCAGGCGGCGCGGGCGGCTCAGGCGGCCATGTCCTTGATCTTCTCGATGAGCTTGACGCGCTCCTCATGCGTGGGGGCCATGGGTGCGACGTTGAGCGTGGTGACCCCGGCCTCGCGCAGCGCGGCCAGCCGCTCCCGCACGTGGCCCTCCGAGCCGACCAGGGACACCCGCTCCAGCAGCTCCCTGGGCACCAGCGCCTCGGCCTCCTTCTTCCTGCCCTCCAGGTAGAGGTCCTGGATCTGCTCGGCCTCCTTCTCGTAGCCGTAGCGGCGGGCGAGGTCGTTGTAGAAGTTCCTGCCCTTGGCGCCCATGCCGCCGATGTAGAGGGCGGCCATGGAACGGCCCAGCTCAAGCACGCCCTCGACATCGTCGCCGATCGCGAGCACGGCCTGCGCGATCACGTCCAGCTCGCCGAGAGCGGGGTCCCTGCGCTCGCGGCCGGCGGCCAGCGAGGGGCCCCACACCTCGCCTGCCTTCTCCGGCATGTAGAAGATCGGCTCCCAGCCCTCGGCCAGCTCGGCGGCGAGCTCCACGTTCTTCGGCCCGATGGCGGCGATCACGATCGGGACGCGCTCGCGCACCGGGTGGTTGATCAGCTTGAGCGGCTTGCCGAGGCCGGTGCCGCCCTCCAGGGGCAGCGTGTAGTGCTTGCCGGAATACTCCAGCCGCTCGCGCCGCCACACCTTGCGGCAGATCTCGATCACCTCGCGGGTGCGGCCGAGCGGCGCGGTGTACGGCACGCCGTGGAAGCCCTCGATCACCTGCGGGCCGGAGGCGCCGATGCCGAGGGTGAACCGCCCGTCGGAGACGTAGTCGAGGCCGGCGGCCGTCATGGCCAGCAGGGCCGGCGTGCGGGAGTAGATCGGCAGGATGCCCGAGGCGATCTGCAGCCGCTCGGTCCTCGCCGCGATGTAACCGAGCTGGCTGACGGCGTCGAAGCTGTACGCCTCGGCCACGAACACGATGTCGAGCCCGGCCTTCTCGTAGTCGGCCAGCTCGGCGACGGTCTCCTTGAAGCCCCCCGAGTAGTTGAGGGCCATACCGATCCGCATCCGCTTCGTCCTTCCGCGCGTGAACCCGCCAGTAACCGAATGATGTTCCACACTCGGGTCCCAAGGCTAGCCAGCCGGAAGGGCCGTGACCACCGTCAGGGGCGGCGGCCGACGCCTCCGAGCACCGGCAGGAAGCCGCCGCGCAACGGCAGCGCGTCGAGCTCGGGGCGCCACTCGTTCAGCGGCACCGTGCCCGGCTCGACCAAGTCGAAGCCGTCGAAGAACCGGGCGATCCGCGCCGCCGGCCTGGCGTCGAAGGGCGCGTTGGCCCTGCCGTACACGCCGCCCGCGGCGGCCATCGCCTCCGGAACGGGGTCGGAGCAGGCGTGCGAGATGACGATGTGGCTTCCGGAGGGAAGCACTTCGCGGTAGGCCGCCACGATCCCCTCCGGGTCCTCCTCGTCCGGCACGAAGTGGAGGCAGGCCACCAGCAGCAGCGCGACGGGCCGGTCGAAGGCGATACCGGCCGCCGACGCCGCGGCGACGATCTCCTCGGGCCTGCGCAGGTCGCCCTCCAGGAAGCGCACCCGCGGATCACCCTCCAGCAGTGCCCGCGCGTGCGCCGCCACCACCGCGTCGTTGTCCACGTACGTCACGAGCGAGTCGGGCGCGTGCTCCAGCGCGATCTCGTGGACGTTGCCCTGCGTCGGCAGCCCGGCGCCGAGGTCGAGGAACTGGCGGATGCCGCACTCGGCCGCCAGGTAGCGCACGGCCCGGCCGAGGAACGCGCGGTTCTCCCGCACGGCCTCCCGTACGTGCCCCTCGGACAGCTCGATGATCCGCTCGGCCGCCGCCCGGTCGGCCGGGAAGTGGTTCTTGCCGCCCAGGTAGTAGTCGTACATGCGGGCGACGTTGGGCTGAGTGACGTCGAACCCGGGCGCCTGCTCCGTCATGACAACGCTCCCTGCTCCGCCGGACTGCTTTTGCGATCATTGTGACGGAGCTCACCATCGGCGGCGAATCGGGCAAATCACTCCTTGCTGAGTCGCCGCAGGTCATCCGGGGTGTCGATATCCGCAGGAGCGCCCACGTCGTCGCAGGGCACGGCCGTCACCAGCTCCGGGTGCGCGCGCAGGAAGGGCCGCGCGCCCACGTCGCCCTCGGCGAGCGCGGCCACCTCCGCCAGGTGCTCGCGCGCGACGAGCACCGGGTTGCGCGGCGCTCCGCCGTACGCCGCGACGGCGACACGGGCGCCCGCCTCGAACGCGGCGATCAGCCGGCGCACCGCCTCGGGCCGCACCAGCGGCTGGTCGGCCAGCGCGATCACCACGGCGGGGGCGGACGGCGGCAGCGCGCGCAGCCCGGCCCGCAGCGACGACCCCATGCCGGACGCCCACCCGGGATTGCGCACGACGACCGCGCCCGCGACCGGCACGTCGGCGGCCCCGAGCACGATCAGCACCGGGCGGCACCCGCCCTCGGCCAGCAGCCGCACCCCGCGGTCGGCCAGCCGCTCCCCCTCGAACTCCACCAGCGCCTTCGGCATGCCGAGCCGGCTGCCGCCCCCGGCGGCCAGCAGCAGCCCCGCGACCGCCGCGCCGCTCACCGCGGCTCGCCGTGGATGCGCCCCGACGTCTCGCTGAGCGGCCTGCCGGTGCCGCCCCAGCGAAGCCGGATCAGCTCGGCCGCGATCGACACGGCCGTCTCCTCCGGCGTACGCGCCCCGAGGTCGAGCCCGATCGGCGACCTCAGCCGGGCCAGCTCGTCCTCGGTCAGGCCCGCCTCGCGCAGCCGCGCCAGCCGGTCCTCGTGCGTGCGCCGCGACCCCATCGCCCCGACGTACGCCGCGGGGGTGCGCAGCGCCACCTCCAGCAGCGGCACGTCGAACTTCGGGTCGTGGGTGAGCACGCAGATCACGGTGCGCTCGTCGACCTCGACGCCGGACAGATAGTCGTGCGGCCAGGCCACCACGACCTCGTCGGCCTCGGGGAACCGCTTGGCCGTGGCGAAGACCGGCCGCGCGTCGCACACGACCACGTGGTAGCCGAGGAAGCGCCCGATCCGCGCCACGGCAGCGGCGAAGTCGATCGCGCCGAAGACCAGCATGCGCGGCGGCGGCGCGAACGACTGCACGAACACCCGCAGGTCGTCCAGCCGCCGCTCGCCCTCGGGGCCGTAGCGCCGCACGCCGGTCAGGCCCTGCGCGAGCATGCCGCGCACGTCGTCGTCCACCGCGTCGTCGAGCCGGGCCGAGCCGAGCGAGCCCGCCGCCCGGTCCGGCCAGACCACGCGCCGCGCCCCCACGCGTCCGGGGCCCGCGACGATCGTGGCCACGGCGACCGGACGCCGCGCGGCGACGTCCGCGGCGACCTCTCCGAGCTGCGGATACTCCTGTCTGGAGACCGGCTCCACGAACACGTCGATGATCCCGCCGCAGGTGAGGCCGACCGCGAAGGCGTCGTCGTCGCTCACGCCGTACCGCTCCAGCACCGGCGTCCCGGTCGCGACGACCTGCGCGGCGAGCTCGTAGACCGCTCCCTCGACGCAGCCGCCCGACACACTGCCGGCCGCTTCGCCGTCGAGGACGGCCATGGCCGCGCCGGGCGGGCGCGGCGCGCTGCGGAAGGTCTCGACGACGGTGGCGAGGCCGAACCGCCGCCCCTGCTCCCACCAGCGCAGCACCTGGTCGAGCACGTCACGCATCGGCCCCTCCCCTCCCCCCGGCCCGCACGGGCCGGTCGCCGGCCAGCAGCGCGGCCAGCTCCTCGTACGCGGCCAGGCTGTGCCCCGCGACGAAGTCCGTCACATAGGGCAGCGCCGCGCGGATGCCCGCGGTGAGCGGCCGGTACGCCGGGTCGCCCTTGTGCGGGTTGACCCACACGACGCGGCGGGCCAGCCGGGACAGCCGGGCCATCTGCACGCCCAGCAGGCCCGCCTCGCCCCGCTCCCAGCCGTCGGAGGCGATCACGACGATCGCGCCCCGGGGATCGGGCAGGCGCAGCAGCGCCCGCACCTCCTCCCCCAGCCGGGTGCCGCCGCTCCAGTCCGGGATGGCCGCCGAGCACTCGTCCATGGCGTGGCCGGGGTCGCGATGGCGCAGCGCGGCGGTGATCCTGGTGAGCCGGGTGCCGATGCTGAACACCTCGGTCGCCCGCGGCTCCGCGCGCACCAGCGCGTGGGCGAAGCGCAGCAGCGTGTCGGCGTAGGCGGCCATCGAGCCGCTGACGTCCACGAGCATGACGACCCGCCGCGGCCGTTCCCGGCGCACGCGGCGGCGCAGCCGCGCCGGTTCCCCGCCGTGCCGAAGGATCTCCCTGACCGTGCGCCGCGCGTCGATCGCGCCGCCGTGGGGCGACGGGCGGTGGCGGCGCGTCCTGCGCGGCTGCCGCGCACCGCGCAGCAGCGCGAGCAGGCGGTGCACCTGCCGCCGCTCGGCCTCGCTCATCCGCGCCACGTCCCGGTGCCGCAGCACCTCGATCTCGCTCGCCGTGGCCGGGGGCGCGCCCTGCTCGTCACCCTGCTCGCCCGTCGTTTCCCGCTCCCTTCCGCCGTACGGCGACGCCACCGGGCGGGTCACGGACACGGTCATCGCGCGTACGCGGTGCGGCGGGGCGGAGGCGGCGGAGAAGTAGGCCGCGAAGCAGCGGTCGTAGCGCGCCAGGTCGTCGGGCCCGGCGCACAGGGTGAGACGGCCGGCCCAGTAGACGTCCCGCCCGTCGGCGGCGTCGAGGTGGCCGAGCGCGGCCAGGAAGGTCCGCGTGCGATGGTGGTCGGCCACGACCCCCGCGGCCCGCAGCGTGCGGACGAACCCGGTCAGCACCGCGACCGGTTCCGGGCCGCCGGGCGGCGCGAGCGGGCCCGTGCGGCGGCCGGTCACGGGGGCGTCGTCAGCCACGGCCGCCGTCCGGCGTGAGCAGCCCCCGGGCGCGGACGGTCTCCTGGTCCTCCCGGTGCTTGAGCACCGCGCCCAGCGTCGCGGCGGCCAGGGCCGGATCGAGCTCGACCGCGCCGAGCGTGAGCAGCGCCTCGGCCCAGTCGAGGGTCTCGGCGATGCCCGGCGGCTTGACCAGGCCCGCCTCGCGCATCCGGCCCGCCGTCCGCGCCACGTCGGCCGCGAGCCGCTCCGCGCATCCGGGCAGGCGCCGCCGCAGGATCGCCACCTCCCGGTCGAACCCGGGGTGCTCCAGCCAGTGATACAGACAGCGCCGTTTGAGGGCGTCGTGCACCTCGCGGGTGCGGTTGGAGGTCAGGACGACGACCGGCGGGGTCGCCGCGCGGATCGTCCCGATCTCCGGCACCGAGATCGTGAAGTCGGACAGCACCTCCAGCAGGAACGCCTCGAACTCGTCGTCGGCCCGGTCGATCTCGTCCACCAGCAGCACGCTGGGCTGGGTCTCCAGTGCCCGCAGCAGCGGCCTCGCGATGAGGAACCGCCGGCCGTAGATCTCGCCCTCCAGCGCGGCGACGTCGGCCACGCCCGCCGCCTCGGCCGCCTTGAGATGCAGGAGCTGCCGGGGGAAGTCCCAGTCGTACAACGCCTGCGCCGCGTCGAGCCCCTCGTGGCACTGCAACCTGATCAGCGGCGCGCCGAGGATCGCCGCCAGCGTCTTGGCCAGCTCGGTCTTGCCGACGCCCGCCTCGCCTTCCAGGAACAGCGGTCTGCCCATCTTCAGGGCGAGGTAGGCCGCGGTCGTCACGCCCTCGTCGGCCAGGTAGTCATGGTGGTCGAGCAACTCCGCCAGCGTCGCCGGCGCGTCGAGGTCCGAGATCGTGGTCGTCCGCCGCAGCACACGGCCAGGCTACGTGGCGGCGTTCCGCGAGGCTCTGGCCGATTCCACCAAAGCCGGACGGGCCGGGTGGGGTCGCGTCACCACGATCGCACAGACCCGTCCGGTCCTACTCCGGATCAGTGCCGAGCACGGCGTCCAGCAGGCCGGGGAAGCGGTCGTCGAGGTCCTCCCTGCGCAGGCTCACGTATCGCTGCCTGCCCTCGGGCACGTTGCGGACGACACCGGCCTCACGGAGGGTCTTCAGGTGGTGCGACAGCGTCGACTTCGGCACCTCTCCTCCCGTGGGCTGGCACGCGGCCACCTCCAGCGGCCCCTGCGCGAGCCGCCGTACGAGCGCCAGCCGCGAAGGGTCGCTGAGCGCGAACAGCACGTCGGTCAGCACCAGGCTCGCGGCGTCGGGGTGGGGCAGGTCCCGGGTTCCAGGCATAGTTCGATAATAGTTGAACTATCGCGCGCCGCGCCGTACGGCGTGACGACCCGGAACGCACCGCCACCCCGGCCTCGTCCTCCTCATGGCCGCCCGGGAGCGTACGGCCCGAGCCGGCTCAGCGCTCGCCGCGCAGGGCGTCGGCGGAGTAGCCCGCGATCTCCTGGTATCGCTGGGAGATCGCGGCCAGCTCCTCCACCTTGATCACGTCGTCGATGGACTCGAACGGCCGGTCGCCGGTCCCCTGCCACACCTCGCGGATGATCACGTCCGGCGGCATGCTCCGGTTGGCCAGCACGACCTGCGCCGTCACGGGCCACGTTCGACGCCGAGGTGGTGCACAACTTCCGCGACATCGGCGCCTCCATCGCGTCCGGCTACCCGGTGGACGGGATGATCGTGATCCCGTGCAGCGTCAAGACGCTCGGCGCAATCGCCTCGGGCGTGTCGGAGAACCTGCTGGTGCGGGCCGCCGACGTGACCCTCAAGGAACGCCGGCGCCTCGTGCTGTGCGTGCGCGAGACGCCGCTGCACCTGGGACACCTGTGGGCGATGGTCACCGCGACCGAGATCGGCGCGATCATCGCACCCCCGATGCCTGCCTTCTACTCCAATCCGGAGTCGCTGGACGACGTGGTGGACCACATCGTGGCCCGGGCGCTGTCGCTGATCGGCGTGCACGTGCCCGCCGCGCCACCGTGGCAGGGCACCCCCGCCTCGGCGACGCGTACCGGCGATCAGGAGCGGCCCGGCGACGCGGACCCGGCGACCGTGCTGGGACGTCCCGCCTGGTAGGCCGCCCGCCCATTGGTTCGGCAGAGGCCCGGACGAGCGGGTGGTCCCGCAGCGCTCAGGCCCGGCACCGTTCAGATCAGGCACCGTTTAGGTTCGGCGCATGACCGATGATCGGAGCCTGCCCCGGCCCGGCTGCCTCAGCGGCTCGCCCGCCGGGCGGGCGCTGGCCGCCGAGCTGGAGGCCCGCTGGGCCGAACCGCACCGGCGCTATCACACAACGGCCCACCTGCGGGCGGTCCTGGCCGCGATCGAGCCGCTCGCCGCCCAGGCCCGGGACGCCGACGCCGTACGGCTGGCCGCGTGGTTCCACGACGCCGTCTACGAGGGGCGGCCCGGGTGGGACGAGGAGCGCAGCGCCCAGCTCGCCCAGGCCCGGCTGCCCGCCTGCGGCCTGCCCGCGGAGCGGGTGCGCGAGGTGGCCCGGCTCGTACGGCTCACGGCGGGGCACGCCTACGAGCCCGGCGACGTGAACGCGGCCGTCCTGTGCGACGCCGATCTGGCGATCCTCGCGGCGCCGCCCGGCGCCTACGAGGCGTACGCGAGAGCCGTACGCGAGGAGTATCGGCACGTGCCGGACGAGGCGTTCCGGATCGGACGTGCCGGGGTGCTGCGGGAGTTGCTCGGCAAGCCCCGCCTGTTCGGCACTCCGGTGGGCAGGGACCTGTGGGAGGCGCGGGCCCGCGAGAACGTCGCCGCCGAGCTGGCCGCGCTCTGACCAGCGCACGCACACGGCGGGTCGCCGGCCGACGCCTTTACGATGTAGATCAGGCGCGGGTCTTCGGGCGGCGCAGGCCGGACGCGCGCAGGCGGCGCACCAGCTCCTGGCTGCCGACGGGCTCGGCACCGAGGATCATGGCCCGGTCGTAGACCGTCTCCGGCACGTCGTAGTGGTCCCGGTCGAAGGCGCGCTCTGGCACGCCGAGCAGGCGGGCGAAGTCATGCAGCTCCTCCAGCGAGGAGTCGCTGACCAGATGGGACCACAGCAGGCCCCGGGGTCCCGGCCAGTTCGGCCGGTCGATCAGCACCGCCATGCGCCCCTCCCCCGGGCCCGTCGCACGACCCGCGGCGGCGGAGCACCCGACCGCGCTGCGGGTCCGGGGGTCGTCCCCCGTGTCGTCCCGGGTGAGCATAGTGCGCGGCCCCGACCGGCATCCCGCCGCCCGCCCCCCGGGATACGGCAGCCGACGCCGCGACCGAGGAACCCGATCGGATCCGGAATCAGAGCGAATTCGCAGGGGAATCGGCGCGGAATTCGGAGCGCGTCCGGCCGGACCCGGCTCGAATTCGGACCGGAATCAGCGCGGACCCGATGCGGGCCCAGCGCGGATTCCGGGCGAATTCAGCGCGGCTCAAGGGCGGATTCCAGGCGGGATGACAGATCGCCGGATAACGCGCCGGCAACCCCCGTGGACCGCCCCAGCGGGGATCGCCTCCTAGCACTTCCCCGCAACGCGCTTACATTTGGGACAGCATTTGAACTTGCGGTGGTTTGTGCATCGATAAGTGCACCTGGGCGGCTTCGGGTTCGTGTAGGCATCGCCGGGAGCCGCCCGCGTGACGGTCGCGTCACCCACGCCCGCCGATGCGGGAGACGCCGTGGCCGGCCAGAGCGCGATCGTGCCGAGCAGCGCCGAGCCGACGATGATGCTCAATCGCCCACCTCGCATGACCTTTCCCCTCTCCATCAAGCCGCGACGCGGCGGTTTGGGCTATTTCTCCCTCATTGTCCAAATTTGCTACGGGAGGCGTCCAGCCCGTCGCCCGCCATCGCGCATGATCCAGGGAAAATCCGATGCGAATCCGGATGCGGCGATTGGCAGGGATCGACGAATGAGGGGCCGGTTCGGCTCCGGAATGGCCCCCGGTTTCCACCGACGTGGGATCTACGTCTGCACGATGGACCTCACCGGGCCGGGCCCGATTCCCCGGCGGCTTCGCCCGCACGTCCCGCGCTTTCGCCATGCCGACCGTGCGGCGGCCGCAAAATGTCCGTCCGGCCACGGCATGGAAAGCGCCCCGACCCGGCAAAGACCCGCATAGTCGCCGTCTGGGCGGCAACCGTCGGGAGCCAGGGTCACAGGAGGCAGGGGTCACGGGGGAAGACGATGGCTGCACGAACTGTCCGGTCCGTTACCGCGCTCGCGGCGGCGGCCGTGCTGACGGCGGCGCTGCTCGCCGGCTGCGGCGGCGGCACGACCACCGTCGTCCCGGTGTCCGGCGGCGCGACCAGCCCGGTGGCCGGGGGTGCCGCCGTGGCCGGCCCGGCGGCGGTCGCCACGCCGACCGCCGCCGAGACCGAGGACGACTCGCCATGCCCGACCGGCGGCAACGTCAAGAAGTTCGCCAAAACGCGGTTCGCGCTGCACGCGGGTCTCGCACTCGGCGCCTTCCACCGCTACATCTACAAACCGCTACGCAGCGGCGGCTTCAAGGCCGGGGCCGACAAGCGCAAGCGCACGATCGCCAAGGCCGCGATCGCCGGCGTCTTCGCCCTGCACCAGTTGAAGGTCGCCAAGCGCTTCGCCAGGGCCAATCCGACCCTGTGCAGGGCCGTCGAGGGCGTCAGCTCCCGTTTCAAGACGCTGGCAGGCAAACTGCACGACGGCACCGCCACGCCGGCCGACATCGCCGCAGGCAAGAGCTCGATCGACGGCCTGCAGCGCGACGCGTTGCGGACCGGCTACAAGTTCAAGGAGCAGAACGTCACCATCCCCGGGTGAGCCGCGGGTGACGATGCCGCCGGCGCGCGCCGGTCAGCCCGTACGTGAACGTCTGCGGCGCCGCGCGCAGCAGACCGGTCGACGCCGTTCATCCAGTCCTGTTCCATCAGCCGGGCATAGGCCGCCCGCTCGTCCTCGGTCATCTCCGGCAGGTCCTTCTCGGCGGGGAAGCCGAGACCGCTGATGATGTAGACGCCGACGACGTTGTCCGGCGCCGCCTTGGCCAGCTCCGGGGCGACGTAGGCCCCGAAGTCCCCGCCCTGCGTGCCGTAGCGCTCAGGTGGCACGCCGGCTCGGCGCCGCCGCGGGGAGCGTCGAGCCGATCGACGACCACAGCTGCCGCCTGCGCGGGCGGGCCGACACCCTGGAGTGGCTCGCGTCGCGTCTGCTCATGCTCGGCTACGCGTTCGAGGTGCACGAGCCGCCGGAACTGCGGGCGTATCTGCGCGAGCTGAGCGCCCGTGCCGCTCGCGCCGCGACACCCGGCAATTAACCCATTGACTTGGTAGGAAATGTGGGCAACGCTGGTGGCGAACCCTTCGTCGTCAACAGCGAGGTGTGTCCATGTCCGTCGTCGAACTCCAGGGCGAGTTAGGGGGCGAGTTAGGAGGCGCGGTCCGGGCGGATCCCCGGCCGCGTCCCCGCTCCGCCACGGCCCGCGGCCCGCGGAGGGGGTGGCACAGGTGGATCAGTCCCCTCGTCGTCGTGCTGCTGTGGCAGCTCGCCAGCACGCTCGGGCTGCTGCCCGCCCGGTTGCTCGCCGCCCCGTCGCAGATCGCCGTGACCGCGCTCGACCTGGTGGGCTCGGGGACGCTGCCCACGGCGATCGCGGTGTCCCTCGAACGGGTGCTCCTCGGCTTCGCCGCCGGCGCGGTCGCGGGCGTCGGCCTCGCGCTGGTCGCCGGGCTGAGCCGGGCGGGTGAAAACGCCGTCGACCCGCTCATGCAGATGCTCCGGGCCCTGCCGTTCTTCGGCCTGATCCCGCTGTTCATCCTCTGGTTCGGGATCGGGGAGACGCCCAAGGTGCTGCTGGTGGCGCTCGCCGTCTCCTTCCCGCTCTACCTCAACACGTTCTCGGGCATCCGGGGCGTGGACGGCAAGCTCGCCGAGGTCGCCCGTACGCTGCGGCTCGGCCGGGCCGCGCTCGTACGGCACATCGTGCTGCCCGGCGCGCTCCCCCAGACGCTCGTCGGGCTGCGGCAGAGCCTCGGAGTGGCCTGGCTGGCGCTGATCGTGGCCGAGCAGGTCAACGCCGACGCCGGCCTCGGCTACATGATCAACGACGCGCGGGAGTTCCTGCGTACCGACGTGATCGTGGTCGGCCTTCTCGTCTACAGCGCGCTCGGCCTGCTCACCGACGCCCTGGTCCGGCTCCTGGAAAGGAGGGCGCTGGTATGGCGGCGCGAGTTCCTGTCCCGGTGAGCGGCCCGGTGAACAGCACCGTGAACAGCGCGGTGACCGGCGCGGCGGACACCCCCGTGAACGGCACGGTGACCGGCGCTGCGGACGCCCCGGTGAACGCTTCGGTGACCGGCGCTGCGGACGCCCCGGTGAACGCTTCGGTGAGTGGCACGGCGGTGGCCACCGTACGCGGGCTCACCCGGCGTTTCGGCGACCGCACCGTGCTCGACGCCCTCGACCTCACGATCGGACGCGGCGAGTTCGTCGCGCTCCTCGGCCGCAGCGGCTCGGGCAAATCCACGCTGCTGCGCGCGCTCGCCGGCCTGGACGAGGAGGTCGAGGGCCGCCTGGAGGTGGACGGCTCGGTGGCCGTGGCCTTCCAGGAGCCCCGGCTGGTGCCGTGGAAGCGGGTGCGCGACAACCTCACGCTGGGCCTCGACGCGCCCGACCCGGCCGCCCGGGCGGAGGCGGCACTGGCCGAGGTGGGCCTGACCGACCGCGCGCGAGCCTGGCCGCTGACCTTGTCCGGCGGCGAGGCGCAGCGGGCGAGCCTGGCCCGCGCGCTCGTCCGCGAGCCGAGGCTGCTGCTGCTCGACGAGCCGTTCAGCGCGCTCGACGCGCTGACCCGGATCACCGTGCACCGCCTGGTGCTCGACCTGTGGGCGGCGCACGGCCCGGCCGTGCTGCTGGTGACCCACGACGTGGACGAGGCGCTGCTGCTGGCCGACCGGATCCTGGTGCTCGACGGCGGACGCCTCGCCCACGAGTGGGCCGTCACCGCGCCGCGCCCCCGGCACCGCGACCACCCCGACCTGCTCACCCTGCGCGCGGCCCTGCTGTCCGCGCTGGGCGTCACCCCGGAGGGACCCGCATGACCAGGAGACCGCTCGCCGCGCTGCTGATCGTCCTGGCGGCCGTCACGGCCTGCTCCTCGACGGGACAAAGCACGTCAGGAGGGAACGACGGGCAGGCCACGGGCCGCGTCACCCTCCGGGTCGGCGACCAGAAGGCCGGCTCGGAGGCCCTGCTCAAGGCCGCGGGGCTGCTCGACGGCACCTCCTACGCGATCACGTTCTCGCAGTTCACCTCGGGGCCGCCGCTGCTGGAGGCGGTCAACGCCGGGGCGGTCGACATCGGCGGCGTCGGCAACACCCCGCCCGTCTTCGCCGCCGCCGCGGGCTCGAAGATCAAGATCGTCGCCGCGTACCGGCAGAGCGCCAAGGGGTCGGCGATCCTCGTCCCCAGCGGGTCCGCGATCACCTCTCCGGCCCAGCTCAAGGGCAAGAAGGTCGCGGTGGCCAAGGGCAGCTCCGCCCACTACCACCTGCTGGCCGTCCTGAAGAAGGAGGGCCTGTCGTTCAAGGACATCCAGCCGCAGTATCTCCAGCCCGCCGACGCCCTGGCGGCGTTCTCGTCCGGCACCGTCGACGCCTGGGCCATCTGGGACCCCTTCACCTCGCAGGCCGAGATCCAGCACAAGGCGCGGCTGCTGGTCGACGGCGCGGGCATCGTCAACGGGCTGAACTTCCAGGTGGCCGCTCCCGCCGCGCTCGACGACCCGGGCAGGCGGGCCGCGATCGACGACTTCCTCACCCGTCTCGCCAAGGCGCGGAACTGGGCCGCCGGCCATCTGGACGAGTGGGCGAAGGTGTGGGCGCAGGAGACGGGCCTGCCGGTCGAGGTGGCGAACGCCGCCGTCGCCAACGCCGTGGCCACCCCGATCGTGATCGACGACGCGGTCGTCGCCTCGGAACAGGAGATCGCCGACGCGTTCACCGCCGAGGGCCTCGTGCCGGGCGCCATCACCTTCTCCCAGTTCGTCGACGACCGCTTCAACGACGTCGTCAGGAAGGCGCAGCAATGAGATTCCACTGGTTCCTGCCCACCTCGGGCGACGGCCGCTCCATCACCGGCGGCGGCCACGGCCTGGCGCGCCGGCACGGCCAGGCGAGGGCCGCCGTGTCCCGGCCGCCGACGGTCGACTACCTGGCACAGGTGGCCCGCGCGGCCGAACAGGCCGGGTTCGAGGCGGTGCTCACCCCCACGGGCACCTACTGCGAGGACGCCTGGCTGGTCACCGCCGCGCTCACCCAGGTGACGACCCGGCTGAAGTTCCTGGTCGCGTTCCGGCCGGGGGCGCTGTCCCCGACGCTCGCGGCGCAGATGGCCGCCACCTACCAGCGGATCTCCGGCGGCCGGCTGCTGCTGAACGTGGTGACCGGTGGTGAGGCGGCCGAGCAGCGGCGGTTCGGCGACCACCTGGGCAAGGACGAGCGGTACGCGCGGACCTCCGAGTTCCTGTCGATCGTGCGCGGCGCCTGGGACGGTCCGTTCGACTTCAGAGGCAACTATTACGAGGTCGAGGGGGCGACGGTCGCCGAGCGGCCCGACCCCGTGCCCGAGCTGTACTTCGGCGGCTCCTCGGCCGCCGCGGGCCCGGTCGCGGCCCGGCACGTGGACGTCTATCTCACCTGGGGCGAGCCGCCGTCCCAGGTCGCGGCCAAGCTCGACTGGATGCGCGAGCTGGCCGCCGCCGAGGGCCGCACGCTGCGCTTCGGCATCCGGCTGCACGTGATAACCAGGGACACCTCCAAGGAGGCGTGGGCGGAGGCCGGGCGGCTGCTCGACCAGATCTCCCCCGAGGACATCGCGTCGGCGCGGGCGATCCTGTCCCGCAGCGAGTCGGTCGGCCAGCAGCGGATGCTCGCCCTCCACGAGGGCTTCCGCGGCGGCAGGGCCAGGGACCTGGAGATCCACCCCGGGCTGTGGGCGGGGGTCGGCCTGGTGCGCGGCGGCGCGGGCACCGCGCTCGTCGGCAGCCACGCCGAGGTCGCCGATCTCGTGGAGGAGTACGCCTCACTCGGCGTGGAGGAGTTCGTCCTGTCGGGCTATCCGCACCTGGAGGAGGCCTTCTGGTTCGGCGAGGGCGTGCTGCCCGAGCTGCGCCGCCGCGGTGTGCTCGGCGCCGGCGAGCCCGTACGGCTCAGCGCCTGACGGCGTCACCCGCCGCGGCTCCATGGCCGTGGCAGGAGGCCCGTGACAGAGGCCCTGTGACAGGAGGCCCCGTGACGGAAGGTCTCGTCACAAGCGGTCAGGAGCCCCGCCGTCCAACGGGCGGTCCGGCCCCCGTCGCCGTCAGAGGCGGTCGGGGGCCTCGCCGCGTTCGCGGATCAGGGCGGTGAGCTGGGCCACCGCCCGCCGCGATCGTTTCCGCTCGGTGCTCTGGATGCCCATCGCCCCCAGGCTGACCCCGTTCGCGAGGTCCAGCTTGGGCCAGGGGTCGCCCTCCACCATGGTGACGTCCAGCACCTCGGCCCACTCGAAGCGGTGGACCCGCAGGGCGTTCACCACCGTGATCCCCTTCTCGTCGGCCGTGACCCGCAGGCGGCCGAGCAGGTGGAGCACGCACGCCACCGCCACGCCGAACACCACCATGCCCACCCGGTCCGGCAGCCCGAACTGCTCGGGCAGGCCGACGGCGAGCAGGATCGAGCCGATCACCATCACCGCCGCCATGCCGTACGCGATGATCGTCGTGATGCGGGGACGCCACGTGACGGGCAGCGGCGGCGCGCTCTCAGGCATGACGACCCCCGCGAGCCGGCACGGCGAGGCGGCGTACGGCGTCCCCGGCCTGCGGGACCGTGGGCGGATACTGCGTGATCACCAGTCAAGTCTTCCCGGCTCGGCGCTGCGGATGCGAGGGCCGCGGCTTCGAGGCTGTGGCTTCAAGGCTGTGGCTTCAAGGCTGGGGCTTCGAGGCCGCGGCTTCGCGGACTGCGGTTCAGGTGACCGGGCGAGGTCGGCCGGCGAGGCCGCGGAGGAGGAGGGCGGTCTCCAGGGCGGCGATCGTCGCCTCATACCCCTTGTCCTCCTTGCTGCCCGGCACGCCGGACCGGTCAACCGCTTGATCAAGGGTGTCACAGGTGAGCACCCCGTTGCCCACCGGGGTCGACTCGTCG
Organism: Microbispora sp. CL1-1; assembly: GCF_012034195.1. Classification (NCBI taxonomy): domain Bacteria; kingdom Bacillati; phylum Actinomycetota; class Actinomycetes; order Streptosporangiales; family Streptosporangiaceae; genus Microbispora; species Microbispora sp. CL1-1. Next base: position 264,073 of record NZ_JAATEK010000001.1, on the reverse strand, counting down.
AGCGAGACCCTGGTCAGTCCCGCGGTCACCGAGTCGCAGACGTAGTCGAAGTGGGCCGTCTCCCCCCGGATCACCACGCCGAGCGCGACGACGGCGTCGCAACGCCGGGCCAGGGCCTGCGCGACCACCGGGATCTCCAGCGACCCGGCCACACGGGCCGTGACGACGGCCGCGCCGCTGTCGCGCGCCGCCTGCTCCGCCCGCGCGAGCAACTGGTCGGTGATCTTCTCGTGCCACCGGGCCGCGACGATGCCGACGGTCAGCCCGCCCGCGTCCACCGCCGCCGCGTCCGGTCGTCCGACGCCGCTCATGAGGCCTCCTTGCCGAAGTGTTCGCCGTGGATGTCGCGGGGCACGTCGCCCGAGATCTCGTGACCGAGCCGGTCACGCTTGGCGGTCAGATACTTCTCGTTGTAGGGGTTCATCGCCACCGGCATGGGCTCGCGGCCCAGGACCTTGATGCCGTACCCGTCCATGCCCCGCACCTTGGCCGGGTTGTTGGTCAGCAGCCGCACCGACTTCACGCCGAGGTCGGCGAGCATCTGCCCGGCGTTGGAGAACTCCCGGGCGTCCACCGGAAGCCCCAGCTCCAGGTTGGCGTCGACGGTGTCGCTGCCGTTGTCCTGCAGGCTGTAGGCCCGCAGCTTGGCCAGCAGGCCGATGCCGCGTCCCTCGTGGCCGCGCAGGTAGACGATCACGCCGCGCCCGTTCTCGGCGATCATGCGCATGGCGGTGTCGAGCTGCACGCCGCAGTCGCAGCGCAGCGAGCCGAGCACGTCGCCGGTGAGGCATTCCGAGTGCGCCCGGACGAGCACGTTCTCGCCGTCCTCGATGTCGCCGTACACCAGCGCGACGTGCTCGCCGCCGTCGAGCGCGCTGGCGTAGCCGTACGCCCGCCAGACGCCGTAGCGGTTGGGGATGCGCGTCTCGGCGACCCTGGTGACCATGCTCTCGGACCTGCGGCGGTGCTCAATGAGCTGCTCGATCGACACGAGCGCGAGGTCGTGCTCGTCGGCGAACTCGCGCAGGCGGGGCAGGCGGGCCATCGTGCCGTCGTCGTTGACAATCTCGGCGAGCGCGCCGGCCGGGGTCAGCCCGGCGAGCCTGGCGAGGTCGACCGACGCCTCGGTGTGCCCGGGCCGCGCCAGCACGCCGCCCTCGCGGTAACGCAGCGGGAAGATGTGCCCCGGCCGGACCAGCTCGTACGGCTCGGTGGCCGAGTCGCACAGCGTCCTGATCGTCTTGGCCCGGTCGGCGGCGGAGATGCCCGTGGTCACCCCGTCCCTGGCGTCCACGCTGATCGTGTACGCGGTGCGCAGGCGTTCGCGGTTGTCCTGCACCATCAGCGGCAGGCCGAGCCGGTCGAGCGTGGCGCCCTCCATGCCGACGCAGATGACGCCGCTCGTGTAGCGGATCATGAAGGCGACCAGCTCCGGCGTGGCCTTCGACGCCGCGAAGATGAGGTCGCCCTCGTTCTCACGGTTCTCGTTGTCCACCACCACGACGGGCTTGCCGTCCCTGATGTCGTTGACGGCCCGCTCGATCGGATCCAGCCTGATCCCGCTCATGGGACGCCTTCCCTCACTCATGCGGTCACCGCCCGCAACCCGCGCGACTGGCGCAGCCAGTCACGGAACCCGATCATCACCATCACGAAGAACAGTCCGTAGACGAGGCCGGAGACCACCAGCCCGGAGCTGAACGCCAGCGGAACCCCCACGAGGTCCACGGCGACCCAGATGATCCAGAAGTCGACCAGCGCCTTGCCCTGCGCCCAGGTCGCCACCGCGCTGCCGACGAAGATGTAGGCGTCCGGCCACGGCGCCCAGGAGATGTTCCAGCCCCGGGAGTTGAGGAAGGTGAACAGCAGCGCGACCGCGACCGTCCCGGCGATCATGACGGCCACGAGCGCCCCGCGCTCCCGGACGCGCGCCGAGCGGATCGGCAGCTCCGCGCCGCCGCGGGTGCCGCGCGACCACTTCACCCAGCCGTAGACCGCGAGGATGCCGAACAGCGCCTGCTTGAGCGCGTTGCCGGTGATGTGCGCGCTGAACGACGCCACGAACAGCAGCACGGAGCCGACGAGCTGCACCGGCCAGGTCCAGATCGTCTTCTTGATCGCGAGCCACACCGTGCCCAGCGCGCACACGTTGCCCACCAGGTCGGTCCACAGGACGTGCTGCCCCAAGACGTCGAACCCGGCCTCCGTCCAGCTCATGCCGAGGCCCCCTTGGCGGTCGCCGCGGTGAGCTTCTCGACATACTTGGCGATCACGTCGACCTCGAGGTTGACCGGCTCGCCCGGCTGCTTGCGGCCGAGCGTGGTGAGGTCGAGGGTGGTGGGGATCAGGCTGACGGAGAAGGTGTCGTCCGTCACGGCGGCCACGGTGAGGCTGACGCCGTCCACCGCGATCGAGCCCTTCTCGACGACATAGCGGGCGAGGTTCGCGGGCAGCGAGAGCCGCACGACCTCCCAGTGCTCGCCGGGCTCGCGCGACAGCACCTCCCCGGTCCCGTCCACGTGGCCCTGCACGATGTGCCCGCCGAGCCGCTGGTCGGCGCGTACGGCACGCTCCAGGTTGACCCGTGAGCCGGGGCGCAGCGCCCCGAGCGACGACCGGTCGAGGGTCTCCTTCATCACGTCGGCGGTGAAGGAGTCCCCCTCCGCGCCGGCCACCGTGAGGCAGACGCCGTTGACGGCGATCGAGTCGCCGTGCCGGGCGTCGGCGGTGACGAGCGGGCCGCGCACCGTGAGGCGCGCGGAGTCGCCCAGCGGTTCGAGTGCCACGACCTCGCCGAGCTCCTCGACGATTCCGGTGAACATTCAGCTCTCCTTAGGGGACTGCGGGGCGGAGGACTTGGGCCGCAGGACCAGCCTCAGGTCCGGCCCGACAGGGGTGACGCCGGCGAACTCCAGCCGGTGGATCTCGGTGATCGTGGAGGCGCCCGCGGGGCCGAGCGCGGCCGCCCCCGCACCCAGCAGGGCCGGGGCGAGGTAGCCGACGACCCGGTCGACCAGGCCCTCCCGGAGGAAGGCGCCGGCGAGGACGGGCCCGCCTTCGATCAGCACGCTCACGACCTGCCTGCCGTGCAACTCGGCCAGGAGGGCGCGCAGGTCGATCCCGCCGGGGACGCGCGGGAGCCGTACGGCGTGGGGGGACAGATGGGCGGGGACGGCCGCGTCCTCGGCCACGGCGACCAGCGTGGGGGCCTCGCCGTCCAGGACGCGGGCGGCGGCCGGGGTGCGGGCGCCGGAGTCCACGACCACGCGCAGCACGGGCGCCTCGCGGAGCGGGGCGGGGACGCGGGCGGTGAGCCGGGGGTCGTCGGCGAGCACGGTGCCGATCCCGGCGATCACGGCGTCGCTCTCGGCCCGCAGCCGGTGCACGTCGGCCCTGGCCTCGGGCGAGGTGATCCACTGGCTGGTGCCGTCCTCTGCCGCCGAGCGGCCGTCCACGGTGGCGGCGAACTTCCAGGTCACGTACGGCCGGCCGGCCCGGACGTAGGTCAGCCAGGCGGCGTTGACCTCCTCGGCCTCGGCGGTCAGCACGCCCTCGTCCACCACCACGCCGTGCTCCCGCAGGACGGCGGCGCCGCCCGCGGCCTTCGGGTTGGGATCGGAGACGGCGACGACGACCCGGGCCACGCCCGCCTTGAGGAGGGCGGCGGAGCAGGGGCCGGTCCTGCCGGTGTGGTTGCAGGGCTCCAGCGTCACGTAGGCCGTGCCGCCCCTGGCCCGTTCGCCGGCCTCGCGCAGCGCCACGACCTCGGCGTGCGGCCCTCCGGCGTAGGCGTGGAAGCCCTCGCCCGCGACCTCGCCCGACGGATCGAGGATCACACAGCCGACGACGGGGTTGGGACTGGTGCCGCCCAGTCCCCGGGCGGCGAGCGCGATCGCGCGCCGCATGTGAAGGATGTCCCGTGAGGTCACCCCGGTCTTCCTCTCGCCGTTGTCTACGGCGGGCCCCGGGGTTGTTCGGGATGCGGCCTCGCATCATCTGCACGGACGGCCTCGCTCCGGCGCGGCCACACGGCCGCCCGGCGGCACCACGACCGCCCGTTCGCGCGCTTCCTCCCATCCGGACTTTCACCGTCGGTCCTGGAATCTCACCAGGTCCACCGGCCGATGGCTTCGGCCGGGTCGCGGACTTCACCCCTGGGGGCAGGGATGTCACCGCCGGTTCGGAATTACACCGACCCCGGAGCACGCTGCTCTGCTACCCGTCAGTGTAGCCGTGCCCGGCTCGTGGCCCGAAGGTGGGATTGGGGTGATCTGCGGCACACGCTTAGCAGTTGCGTTTCGTCTCAGCGGTGTGCGAGTTGTGTCACAAAGCTGTGACACAAAAGGATTTGTGTAATAAGTAGTGTTCCGCGCCACGTATAACGAGGTCAATGCGGTCGCAGGACACAAGGTGATTTACTTTGCACAACGAAGCAAGCAAGCGGCGAACTACCCGCCTCAAGTGATTGACCCCCGCAAAATTAGTTGCCAGGGTTCCCTATAGTCGGATCTCTTCCGATCGTTAATGGTCCATCCGGGAGCACCGCACCATGACGTTCCCCTCCTCGACCGCGACCGACGCCGGCGCGGAGTCCGCGGACGCCGCGGACGCCGCGGGCACGGCCGGTTCCGGTCCCGCCGTCGTCGGCCGCTCGCCCGGCCAGCTCATGTGGCGCCGCTTCCGGCGCGACAAAACGGGCGTGGCATCGGCCATCATCGTGCTCGCGTTCTTCCTGATCGCGTTGCTGGCTCCCGTGATCTCCGCGCTGTACGGCAAGGATCCGTACACGACCTACGGGCAGAACCAGCCCGGCCTGCTGAACGACTTCGGCTACCCGATCGCGCCCAACGGCGGCATCAGCGGCGACTTCTGGTTCGGCCTGGAGCCCGGCCTGGGTCGCGACGTGTTCACGCAGCTCGTGTACGGCATCCGCACCTCGCTGAGCATCGCCCTCGTCGTGACGGTGATCACCACCATCATCGGCGTCGCGATGGGCATCACCTCCGGCTACCTCGGCGGCAAGACCGACTACGTGATCGGGCGGGTCATCGACACGCTGCTCGCCTTCCCCTCGCAGCTCTTCCTGATCGTGTTCCTGCCGGTCGTCGAGGCCGCGATCGTGCTGCCCGAGGAGGAGACGCCCGTCTGGCTGCGCTACGTGTCCATCTGCGTCGTCCTCACCGTCCTCGGCTGGGCCACGATCGCCCGGTTGCTCCGCGCACAGGTGCTGTCGCTGCGGGCGCGCGAGTTCGTCGAGGCCGCCCGCGTCACCGGCGCGTCGCCGTTCAGGGTGATCTTCAAAGAGCTTCTGCCCAACCTCTGGACTCCGATCATCATCCAGTCCACGCTCGCGCTCCCGCTGTACGTGGGCGCCGAGGCCGGTCTCGGCTTCCTGGGCGTCGGCATGACGGAGCCCACCCCCGACTGGGGCCGGATGTTCCAGGTGGGAGTGAACGTCTACCACTCCGACGTGACCTACCTCCTGTTCCCCGGCGTCTCGATGCTGATCTTCGTGGTCGCCTTCAACCTGCTCGGGGACTCCATCCGCGACGCCTTCGACCCCAAGACAAAGCGCTGACCACACGCGCTCTCCCCCATAGGAAGGACCACATGAGATCGCATAGCAGGCGGATCGCCTCGATGACGGCCGTGCTCGCGGTGGGCGCGCTCGCCCTCGCCGGCTGCGCCAAGGGCGGGGGCGGCGCGGCACCCCAGGGCGCTGCGGGCACCTCGCAGAAGCCGCTGGAGAACAAGGCCGTCAGCGCCATCTCGGTCGGCACCGCGGCCGACTCCACCGGCCCCGCCCCCGAGGTTCCGGGCGCCAAGTCCGGCGGCACGGTCTACATGATCGACCGGGACGACTTCAGCCACCTGGACCCGGGCCGCGTCTACGTGAACTACAACTCCTCGGTGTCCCACCTGTTCACCCGCCAGCTCACCGCGTACAAGCACGACGACTCGGGCAACATCAAGCTCGTCGGCGACCTGGCGACCGACACCGGCACCACCACCGACAACGGCAAGACGTGGAAGTTCACGCTCAAGGACGGCCTGAAGTGGGAGGACGGCTCGCCGATCACCTCCGCTGACATCAAGTACAGCTTCGAGCGCCTGTTCGCCGACTTCATCACCGAGGGCCCGGACTACGCCGAGACGTGGCTGGTCCCGGACCCGAAGAAGCCGTTCCGCGACCAGTACAAGGGCCCGTACGACGGCAAGGAGCTCGACACGATCGAGACTCCGGACGACAAGACGGTGGTCTTCCACCTCAACGGGGAGCACCCGGACTTCAACTTCACCGTGGCCATGACCGGCTACGGCGCCGTGCCCAAGGCGCACGACACGAAGCAGAAGTACGACAAGCAGCCGTTCTCCTCGGGTCCGTACAAGATCGTGAGCCACATCACGGACAAGTCGCTGGACCTGGAGCGCAACCCGAACTGGGACCCGAAGACCGACCCCATCCGGCACGCGTACCCGGACAAGTTCCACATGGAGTTCGGCCTGCAGGCGCAGCAGACCACCGAGCGCTTCATGGCCGACACCGGCACCGACAAGCAGGCGTTCACCTTCCACAACCCGGTCGCCCCCGAGCGGGTCCAGGAGGTGCTGGGCAACCCCGAGCTGATGAAGCGGTCGCTGCAGGGCCTGACGCCGTTCACGACCTTCTACAACATCAACACCAAGCGGATCACCGACGTCAACGTCCGCAAGGCCATCATCACGGCCTGGCCGTCCAAGCAGATCCAGCAGCTCGAGGGCGGCGAGATCGCGGCCGGCAAGATCGCCACGACGGTCATGAGCCCGACGGTCCTCGGCTACGAGCAGTTCGACCTGTACAACAAGCTCGCCAAGCCCGAGGGCGACCCCGAGGCGGCCAAGGCGCTGCTCGCCAAGTCGGGCACCCCGAACCCGACCGTCGTCTACGCCTACAACCAGACGCCGGTCCAGGAGAAGGTCACCGTCGCCATCAAGGAGGCGCTGACCAAGGCCGGCTTCAACGTGGTGGCCAAGCCCCTCAACCCGACGACGTACTACGACGCCATCGGCCCGGTGGACAACAAGTACGACATCTACTGGGGCGGCTGGGCGGCCGACTGGCCGACCGGATCGACCGCGATCCAGCCGCAGTACGACGGCCGGCTGATCTCCGACAACCAGCCGAACTACACGCACCTCAACGTGCCGGAGATCAACGACGCCATCGACAAGGCCAACGCGATCAGCGACCCGGTCGAGGCCGGCAAGGCGTGGGCCGCGATCGACCGGCAGATCATGGACCAGGCCGCGATCGTCCCCGAGTTCTACCAGACCTACTTCGGTCTGTACGGCTCGGGCCTCGGCGGGGTCAAGTTCGACCCGATCGAGGGTGAGCAGTCGGCCCTCGACATCTACGTGAAGTAGCAGCAACCAGGGTCCGCCGCCCCTTCGCCGGGGCGGCGGGCCCCAGGCCCGTCCCGCCCGCAGGAGCAAGTGCGAGACCATGACCAGCTATCTGGTACGCCGCGTCGCCGGCGCCCTCGTGATCCTGATGATCATCAGCGCGATCACGTTCTACCTCTTCTACGCCGTCCCGCGTGACCCTGCCCGGGCGTTCTGCGGCAAGATCTGCCAGCCCGAGACACTGGCGCTGATCCGGCACAACCTGGGCATGGACGAGCCGCTCTTCGTGCAGTACTGGCACTGGCTGGCGGGCATCTTCACCGGCCGCGAGTTCGTCCAGTTCGGCGAGTGCCCGGCGCCCTGCCTCGGCTACTCCTTCGCCACCCAGGAGCCCGTCTTCGGCGCCATCGTCGACCGCTTCCCGGTGACGCTGTCGCTCACCCTGGGCGCGTCGGTGGTCATCCTGGCGTTCGGCATCATGACCGGCATGATCGCGGCCTGGAAGGTCGGGCAGCCGCTCGACAAGATCGCGAGCGCCTCGTCGGTCGTCGGAGCCTCGCTCCAGATCTACTTCGTCGGGCCGCTGCTGGCGTTCTACCTCGTGGACACCCTGCAGCTGATCCCCCGCCCGTCGTACGTGCCGATCACCGAGAACCCGTTGGACTGGTTCACCCACCTGCTGCTGCCGTGGGTGGTGTTGTCGATCATCTTCACCGCCAACTACACCCGCATGACCCGTTCGCAGATGGTCGAGCAGCTCACCGAGGACTACGTCCGTACGGCCCGCGCCAAGGGCATGTCGAACAAGGCGGTCTTCTTCCGCTTCGCCTGGCGCGGCGCGATGATCCCCATCGTCACGATCTTCGGTGTCGACCTCGCAACGCTCCTGGGCGGCGCGATCATCACCGAGCAGACGTTCAGCCTCCACGGCATCGGCGAGCTCGCCGTACGCGCCGTGCAGAACACCGACCTGCCGATGCTGCTCGGCGTGACCATCGTGGGCGCGGCGGCGATCGTCCTGCTGAACATCGTGGTGGACGTGCTCTACGCGTTCATCGACCCGCGGGTCCGCCTGACCTGAGCCCGCCCTACCAACGCCCTACCAAGTCGAACCGGGAACTGGAGCAGCAAGTGACCACCGTGTCGTGGAGCAGCGAGCCGGGGACCTCGCGCGGCCCCGGGCCGTTCCTGTCCGTCCGCGACCTGAGCGTCGAGTTCAGCACCGAGGACGGCATCGTGCACGCCGTCGACGGCCTGTCCTTCGATCTGGAGAAGGGCACCACGCTCGGCATCGTCGGCGAGTCCGGATCGGGCAAGTCGGTGACCAACCTCGCCATCCTCGGCCTGCACGACCCCGCACACACGAAGATCAGCGGGGAGATCTGGCTGGAGGACCAGGAGCTGATCTCGGCGGACCGCACCACGATGGAGCAGCTCCGCGGCAACCGCGTCGCGATGATCTTCCAGGACCCGCTGACCGCGCTGTCGCCGTTCCACACGATCGGCCGGCAGATCGGCGAGGTCTACCGCAAGCACAAGGGCGCGAGCAAGAAGGAGGCCCGCGACCGGGCCATCGAGATGCTCCGCCGGGTGGGCATCCCGCAGCCGGAGCGTCGCGTGGACAGCTACCCGCACGAGTTCTCCGGCGGCATGCGCCAGCGCGCGATGATCGCGATGGCGCTGGTGTGCGACCCCGACCTGCTCATCGCCGACGAGCCGACGACCGCGCTCGACGTGACCGTGCAGGCGCAGATCCTCGACCTGCTCAAGGAACTCCAGCAGCAGTTCGGCACCGCGATCATCCTGATCACCCACGACCTCGGCGTGGTGGCCGGCACCGCCGACAACGTCATGGTCATGTACGCCGGGCGGGCAGCCGAGCGCGGCACCGTCCGCGAGGTGCTGCGCGAGCCGCAGCACCCCTACACGTGGGGCCTGTTGTCGTCGATGCCGCGCCTGAACGCGCCCGTCGACGTCCCGCTGATGCCGGTGCGCGGCACTCCCCCGAGCCTGCTGAACCCGCCGTCCGGCTGCCCCTTCCACCCGCGCTGCGACTACACGAAGCTCGCCGGGCCGGAGCTGTGCTTCGGCCAGCGGCCGTCGATCTCCCCGGAGACCGGGCACGGCGACGCCTGCTACCTCACGCTGGAGCAGAAGAGGGAGCTCCGCACCGCGAAGACCGAGGACCACGCATGAACGAGACGCTGCTGGAGCTCAAGGACCTGGTCAAGCACTTCCCCGTGCGGGGCGGTGCGCTGATCAAGCGCCAGGTGGGGGCCGTCCACGCCGTGGACGGCATCGACCTCACGGTCGGCGAGGGCGAGACCGTCGGCCTGGTGGGCGAGTCGGGCTGCGGCAAGTCCACCAGCGGCCGCCTGGCGGCGCGCCTCCTCGAACCCACCTCCGGCAAGATCCTCTATCGGGGCCAGGACATCAGCCACCACTCGCGCCGGCAGCTCAAGCCGATCCGGTCCGAGATCCAGATGATCTTCCAGGATCCCTACAGCTCGCTCAACCCGCGCCACACCGTCGGCACGATCATCCGCGGGCCGATGGAGGTCAACGACATCAACCCGCCCGGCGGGCGCAAGAAGCGGGTCCAGGAACTGCTGGAGATCGTCGGCCTCAACCCCGAGCACTACAACCGCTTCCCGCACGAGTTCTCCGGCGGCCAGCGGCAGCGCATCGGGATCGCCCGGGCCCTGGCGCTCGACCCCAAGCTCATCATCGCCGACGAGCCGGTCTCGGCACTGGACGTCTCCATCCAGGCCCAGGTGGTCAACCTGCTGCAGCAACTGCAGCGCGACCTCGGCATCGCGTTCCTGTTCATCGCGCACGACCTCGCGATCGTCCGGCACTTCTCGCAGCGCGTCGCCGTCATGTACCTCGGCAAGATCGTCGAGGTGGGCGACCGCGAGTCGATCTACGAGCGGCCCCGGCATCCGTACACGCACGCCCTGCTGTCGGCCGTGCCGGAGCCGGACGTGTCGAGCGAGCCGCGCGAGCGCATCCGCCTGGCCGGCGACGTCCCGTCGCCGATCAACCCGCCGTCCGGCTGCCGGTTCCGCACGCGCTGCTGGAAGGCCCAGGACAAGTGCGCCACCGAGGTGCCGCCCCTGGTCAGGCTCAGCGGCAACCGCGAGGGTCACCTGACCGCCTGCCACTTCCCCGAGGCGCCCACCACGCAGGGCGAGGACGTGGTCCTCGACCCCGCCCTCGCCTGACGCTTCCCGGCACACGCGACGGGCGCGGCCCCCTCGGGGGGCGCGCCCGTCGTCGTTTCGTCCGATGTACGCCCGCTGCCCTGCCGTACGGATGCGGCACCGGCGGCGTGGCCCGGTGGTCGGCGCCGCTGTCCCCCGGGGACGCCCGAAGCGGTGACGGCCACCGCCGTCAGCCGCCCTGCGGCGCAGGATTCCGGCCCCGGAGGCGCCGACGCGCAGGTGCCTGCCGTGTGCTCGGCGACGGGCCGGGCGGGGCCGTTCAGGCGGGCGGGGCCGTTCAGGCGGGCGGGGGCGTTCAGGCGGGCGGGGCGGCCCGTTCGGCGAGGCTCCTGAGCTCCTGGACGGCGCGGGCGGGGTCGTCGGAGCCGTAGACGGCGTTGCCCGCCACGAAGACGTCGGCCCCGGCCTCGGCACAGCGCTCGATCGTCTCCGCGGAGACACCGCCGTCGACCTGGAGCCACACCTCGCCGCCGTACTTGTCGATCAGCGCCCGGGCCCGCGACAGCTTCGGCAGCACGATGTCGAGGAAGCGCTGCCCGCCGAAGCCCGGCTCGACGGTCATGACGAGCATCATGTCGATCTCGGGCAGCAGGTCCTCGTACCCCTCGACGGCGGTCGCCGGGTTCAACGCCAGACCTGCCCTGGCCCCGGCGGCGCGGATCGCCCGCAGCGTGCGCACGGCGGCCTTGGCCGCCTCGGCGTGGATCGTCACACTGGCCGCGCCCGCCTCCGCGTAGTCCGGCGCCCATCGATCCGGGTCCTGGATCATGAGGTGGCAGTCGATCGGCGTCGAGGTGGTCTTCAGCAGCGACTCGACGACCGGCAGGCCGAGCGTCAGGTTCGGCACGAAGTGATAGTCCATGACGTCGACGTGGAGCCAGTCGGCGACGTCCTTGACGCGTGCGGCCTCGTCGGCGAGGCGGGCGAAGTCCGCGGACAGGATGCTGGGCGAGATCTGAACGGCCATAGTGCCTGCAGTCTATTTCGCCGGGACCTCCGTCCCGCTCCTTCCCCCGGCAACCCCGGCGACCCCGACGACCCCGACGACCCCGACGGCCCCGGCGACCCCGACGGCCCCGTCGTCCCCGATGGCAGGGCGCGGGTGCCCGCTCAGGCTTCGGCGGCGAGCTGCCGCCGATGCGCGGGCGGGCCGGTGGAGTCGCCGCTCCGCCGATAGTCGGTGAGGTCGCGCAGGCGCCGGATCGGTGAGGCCAGCAGCACCAGCGGAATGCAGACGGCCGGGACGACGAAGATCAGCAACGTGATCCGGCCGCCGAGCATCCCGGCGACCGCTCCGGCGACCAGGCCTCCGACCGGGATCGCGCCCCAGGAGACGAAGCGCACCGTGGCCATCACCCGGGACAGCAGGCCGGGCGGGCTGGCGATCTGCCGATAGGTGCGGGTCACCACGCTGAACGTCACGATGCCGGCGGCGAACACCACGTTGCCCACGGCGAAGGCGGCGAAGCCCGGCCAGCCGGCGCCGAGGGGAATGACGAGCGCCCCGGCGACCGCGGCGAAGCCGGCGACGATCAGGGCCCGGGCGGTGCCGAGCCTGGCCGTGACCCGGTTCGTCAGGGCCGCGCCGATCAGCGAGCCGACGCCGTCCGCCGCCAGCAGCAGGCCGACGAGGCCGGGCGCGGCGTGCAGCTCGCGTACGAGATACAACGCGTAGAGCGCCTGCTGTGCCCCGCAGACCGCGTTGGCCGCGGTGGCGGCCCACATGCACGGGCCCATGACCGGGTGGCGCGCGACGAAACGCCAGCCTTCGCCGATCATCTCGCGCATCGGCGGCCAGCGGTCGGGGGCCTGTGCGCGGCGTTCCGGCAGGGTCCGCAGCAGCAGGGCCGAGACGAGGTAGCCGGCCGCGTCGACGAGGAGGGTGGGCACCGCCCCGAGCACCTGGACGACGATGCCGCCCGCCGACGGCCCGCCGAGCTGGGTGGCGGCATGGGTGCCCGACGTCAGGCTGTTGCGCGACTGCAACTGCTCCCTGCTCACGATCGACGGCAGAAAGGTCGAGTTGGCGACGTCGAAGACGACGTTCGCGAAGCTCGTCACGAGGGCCACGATCACGAGCTGGGCGACCGTCAGCCGGTCGGACCACCAGGCCAGCGGGATGGAGACGATCGCCGCCGCACGGGCCAGGTCGGCGCCGACCTGCACCCGTCGCATGGGGAGCCGCTGCACCACCACCCCGGCGGGCAGGCCGATCACGATCCAGGCGACGTAACCGGCGGCGGCGATCAGGCCCATCTCGAACGCGGAGGCGTCGAGCACCGTCAGGGCCGTCAGCGGCAGCGCCACCGCGCCGACCGCCGAGCCGACCGCGCTGACCGTGCCGGCCGTCCACCACCGCCAGAAGACGGCCGCCCCGCCTCCGCTGTCGATTCCCATCCCCGCACCTCTCCTCAGTCAGTTCCAATCTGAAACGCACTATACTGGAGCGCGTGAAGCGCGCGGATCTACCCGACTCCGACTGCGGTATCGCGCAGGCCCTCGGCGTGATCGGCGACTGGTGGACGTTCCTGATCGTTCGCGACATCGCGGGCGGCATCACCCGCTTCGACGGTCTTCAGCGTGAGCTCGGCGTCAGCCGCCGGGCGCTGGCCGAACGCCTGGCCGGGCTCGTCGACCACGGGGTGCTGGAGAAGCGGCCCTATTCCGAGCACCCGCCGCGTTACGACTACGTGCTGACCGCGAAGGGCGAGGGCCTGCTGCCGGCGCTCATCGCACTGCAGGACTGGGGCACCAGGCATGTGATGGGCGACGGGGCGCTGACCGCGACCAGCGAGGACGGGTCCGCCGAAAGCCGCCGCGTGCACGATCTGGTCGGCCGGAAGGTGCCGGACGTCGTGCTGGATCGCCACGACGGCGAGCCGGTCACGCCCGTCGCGCCGGGCGTCTGGACCGTGCTGTTCTTCTTCCCCGGTGCCTTCGCCCCGGGCACCCAGGGCTACCCGCCCGGCTGGACCGACATCCCGGGGACGAAGGGATGCACCCTGGAGGCGCTCACCTACGCGTCACGGCATGCCGGCTTCGAGGCGGCAGGCGCCGCGGTCCGGGGCGTGAGCACGCAGCGGCCCGACCAGCTGGCCGCCTTCGTCGAGCATGCGACGTTGCCCTATCCCCTGCTGTCCGACCAGGACAGCAGGCTCGCCGCAGGGCTGCTGCTGCCGACCTTCCGGACGGCCGGCGTCGACCGCTTCAAGCGCCTCACGCTGCTGGCCGACCCCGGCGGGATCATCCGGGCGGTGCAGTTCCCGATCAACGATCCGGCCGGTTCCGTGGACGAGATGCTCGCCCTCGTCCGCGATCGATGACATCCACCGCCGCCCGCAATCAGCCGCGCGTACGCGGGCCGATGACTGCGGCCCGCGCGCCGGCCGCCTGACGCGCGCCTGCGCTTCACCGTCGCCCGGGAGACGCCCGGCTCCGCGGGTGGTCTCCTCTGTGGGCGGTTGCGGCTGTGGGCGGTTCGGCTGTGGGCCGTTGCGGCGGGACCGTCAGGTGCGGCGCAGCAGCGCGAGGAACATCGCGTCCGTGCCGTGCCGGTGCGGCCAGAACTGCGCGTACGGGCCGTCGCCGAGACCGGGCACCTCCGGCAGGAACGCGCGGGCGTCCAGCACCTCCACGCGGTCGCGCACGTCCTCCACCACCGCGCGGGTCTCGGCCAGGTGCGGCGAGCAGGTGACGTACGCAACGACACCGCCCGGCCGGACGGCCTCCAGCGCCGAGCCGAGCAGCCGCCGCTGCAGCGCGGTCAGCTCAGGGATGCTCCGGGGGTCGCGCCGCCAGCGGGCCTCCGGACGCCTGCGCAGGGCGCCGAGCCCGGTGCAGGGGGCGTCGAGCATCACCCGGTCGAACACGCCCGGCCGCCAGGCGGGCCGGGTGCCGTCCGCCGTGATCACCTTCGCCTCGCGGGTGGTGCCCCACACCAGCCGAGCCCGGTGATACTGCACGTCGGCGCCGAGCAGCCGGGCGCCGCGCTGGGCCGCCACCGCGTCGAGCAGCCCGGCCTTGCCGCCCGGGCCCGCGCACATGTCCAGCCAGGTGGAGTCCTGGTCGAGCGGCACACGGGTCAGCGCGAGCGCCACGAGCTGGCTGGCCTCGTCCTGCACCGCGGCCCGCGCCTCCCCCACCGCGGAAAGCGAGCCCGGGTCGCCCTCCGGCAGATAGGCGGCGTACGGCGAGTAGGCGGCCCGCTCGGCGCCCGCCGCGACCAGCTCGTCCACCGTGGCCCGGCCCGGCCGCGCCACCAGCGCCACGCGGGGCCGCTCGTTGTCGGCCTCCAGCAGCGCGGCCGTCTCGTCCACGTCGCCGCCGACCGCGTCGCGCAGGGCGGTGACGATCCAGCGCGGGTGGCTGTAGGCGATCGCCAGGTTGCCGATCGGGTCCTGGTCACGCGGCGGTGCGACGATCTCCAGCCACTGCTCCAGCGTGCGGCCCGCGACCTTGCGCAGCACGGCGTTGGCGTAGCGGGACGGGCCCGGCCCGACACGCAGCCGCACGAGGTCGATGGTCGCGCTGACCGCCGCGTGGGGCGGGATCCGGGTGCGCAGAAGCTGGTGGACGCCGAGCCGCACCGCGTCGAGCAGCGGCGGGTCCACCTCCTCCGGCGGCCGGTCGCTGCACGCGGCGATGACCTCGTCGTAGGTCCCCAGGCCGCGCAGCGTGCCGTACGCCAGCTCGGTGGCGAGGGCCGCGTCACGGCCGGTGATCCGCCGCTGCCGCAGCAGGGTCGGCATGAGCAGGTTGGCGTACGCGTCGCGCTCGTCGACGGCCCGCATCAGGTCGTAGGCGGCGTTGCGCGCCTCGTCGCGGGGCGGGCGTCCGCGGCCCTGCCTCGGCTGCCCGGCCTTCGCCGCGTGCGCGGCCTGCCCGCCGCGTCCCGGCCTGCCGCCGCGTCCCGGGCGGGCCTGTCCTGAGTCGCCTCCCGGGCCGCCGCCCTGGCCGCTCCCCTGGCCACGCCGTGCGCCGCCGCCCTGCCCTCTGCCCTGCTTCACGGTGTCACCCTCGACCCTGCCACAACCACTGCCACGACCACTGCCACGACCACTGCCACGACCCTGTTCACCCTGAGATGCCGCCGCTCTTACTCCGCCCTCCGCGGCCCTGTCATCTTCGGCGCTGTCACCTTAGACACCGCCCCGTTCGATGGAGGCACGTGCGGCGCTACCGCCCTCGGTCCTGTCCCTCACCGATCCGCCGGCCCTAGTTCCGCCGGCCCTAGTTCCGCCGGCCCGGTCGGCCAGCCCTGGTTCCGGCCACCGGGACGGTTCCGGCTCGGCGGCGGATTCCACTGCCTGCCGGGCGTCTCCCGGAACGATGCCGGGGCCGTGGCGGGCGGGGCCGTTCAGACCAGGGTCTCACCATCCGCGAACCGGACGCCGCGCCCCCATTCGGCCGCGGTCATCTGGCGCTTGCCCTGCGGCTGCACCTCGCCGAGCTCCACCGGGTGGGTGCCGGTCCCGACGAGGACGGACTTCCGCGTGGCCGCGATCTCGCCGGGGGCGAGCTTGCCCGCGTCGGGCGCGAGCCGCACCGGCCCGATCTTGACCCGCTGGCCGCGGAACTCGGCCCACGCGCCGGGAGCCGGAGTGCAGGCCCGCACCAGCCGGTCGACCCGCATCGCGGGCGCGGTCCAGTCGATCCTGGCGTCCTCGACCGTGATCTTCGGGGCCAGGCTGACGCCGTCCGCGGGCTGCGGGCGCGCCTCCAGCGTGCCGTCCTCTACCCCGTCGAGCGTGGCGAGCAGCAGCCCCGCGCCGGCGTCCGCGAGCCGGGCCAGCAGTGCCCCGCTCGTGTCGCCGGGCCGGATCCGCTCGGTGAGCACGCCGAACACCGGCCCCGCGTCCAGCTCCTTCACGATGCGGAAGGTCGAGGCGCCGGTGACGTCGTCGCCGTGCAGCACGGCGTGCTGCACGGGCGCCGCGCCGCGCCAGGCGGGCAGCACGGAGAAGTGCAGGTTGATCCACCCCTGCGGGGGGATGTCGAGCGCCGCCTGCGGCAGCAGGGCGCCGTACGCGACCACGGGGCAGCAGTCGGGGCCGATCGCCCTCAGCCGGTCGAGGAACTCCGGGTCTCCGGCCTTCGCCGGCTTGAGCACCTCGATCCCCGACTCCTCGGCGAGCTGCGCCACCGGGCTGGGATGCACCTTGCGGCCACGGCCGGACTGCGCATCGGGCCGGGTCACCACGGCCGCCACCTCGTGACGGGGCGAGTCCAGCAGGGCGCGCAGCGACGGGAGCGCGGTGTCGGGCGTGCCGGCGAAGACCAGGCGCACTACAGGGCCCTTCCCTGCGTGGCGTGCGGCGAGACCTTCACCACCGGCGCCGACAGGCCGCTCCACTCGGCCTCGCGGATCGCCTTCATCGCGAGCTTGCGCTGCTTGGGGTCGAGGCGGTCGATGAACAGCACGCCGTCGAGGTGGTCGGTCTCGTGCTGGAAGCAGCGCGCCATGAGGTCGGTGCCCTCGATCGTCACCGGCTCGCCGTGCATGTTATAGCCCTTGGCCACCGCTCTGATCGCGCGGGGCGTCGGGAAGGTCAGGCCGGGGAAGGACAGGCAGCCCTCCTCGCCCTCCTCGTCGATCTCGCCGCCGAGGTCGAGATCGGGGTTGATGAGGTGCCCGAGCTGCTCGTCGACGTAGTAGGTGAACACGCGCAGGCCGACGCCGATCTGCGGCGCGGCCAGGCCGGCGCCCGGCGCGTCCATCATGGTGTCGGTCAGGTCCTTGACGAGCTTGCGCAGTTCCTTGTCGAAGTCGACCACCGGCTCGGCAGGGGTGCGCAGCACCGGGTCGCCGAACAGGCGGATCGGCTGAATGGCCAAGGGTTGACTCCGTTCACGTCACGTACACGAGGAGGATCACCCCAGTCTACGGGCGCGAACGCACCTTCATCGCCGTCTTCCTGGCGGTCTTCGCGATCAGCGGGTCGGGGTGGTGCCTGCCGAGCATCTCCAGCACCGCGAGAGCGTCGGGGTGGTCGACCCGGCCCATCTGGGGCACCAGCGTCAGCAGGTCCTCCCCGAGGAGGTCGAAGTGGGCCACCGAGTCGACCGGGGCGCCGATGTAGAGCAGGGCGGCGAGGGTGTCCACCGCCACCCAGGCCCCGTCGCCCTCGCCGAGAGCCGGCGCCTCCAGATCGCGTACGCCCAGCCAGGCGGCGGCGTAGCGCCACATCATCGGCTCGTCCAGGGCCTCCCGTACGGCCTGCGCGGCCTCCGGGCCCAGCTCCTCCAGCACGGTCCCTGCGGTGCCGCGCTGGGCGGCGTTGCCCGACGCGGCGATCTTGATGAGCTCGCGCGCCGCGTCCTCGGGCACCCGGCGCTCCAGCCACAGCGTGGCGGCGCTGGCGGAGGCCCGGCCGGTCAGCATGGCGTCGATGAGGTCGGCGGCGCCCAGCTCGGCGAGCGCGGCCACCTCGCCGAGCGACGGCGCGTCGTGGCCCTCCCTGAGCAGGTCGCGGCGCACGGCCCACACGCCCGGCTGGGTGAGCCGGACGAGCTCCCCGGTCAGCTCGATCAGCCCGCAGTACTCCAGCAGCGCCATGGCCGCCGCCAGCTCCCCCGGCAGCGTCATCCGCAGCCGCCGCAGGTCCGCCGGCCGCGCCTCGCAGCCCACCTCGTGGGCCTGGAGGATGCCGCCGGCCAGGGCGGCGAGCGGCATGCCCTCACGCACCGAGTAGATCGTGGCGAGGATCTCGGTCAGGTGCTCGTCGATGACCGCCGACCCGGTCAGGCCCTCCTCGGTGCGGTCGAGCACGTCCATGACCACGCCGTCCCAGAACTCCATCGGGTCGGGCACGCCGGGCCCGGGGCGGGCGCCCTGCCGGGTGACCTCCACGAGGCGGCCGTTGACCGCGACCACCCACAGCAGGCGCAGCCTGGCGGCCTCCAGGCCCAGCTCGGCGACGACCGCCTCGGCCTCGGCGGGGTGCGGCAGCCCCTGCTCGGTGACCTCGCACACACCCCGGGGAGAGGCCGCGCAGCGGGCCCCGACCCACTCGGCCACGCGGCGGGCGTCCCGCACGAGCGGGACCTCCCGAACCGCGAGGACGAGCTGCTCGTCGGGGGCGATGTCGACCGGCGGAAAGGTGAGCACGTCGCTGTCGGCCATTCCAGCAACTTACTGCACAGCAGTCACCTGATGCCCCGCGAACGAGCCTTGAAAGCCGCTTTCCGGGCGGCTTTGGCGGCGGCCTGGTCCGTCAGCGTGCTGCCGAGCAGTTCGAGAACCTCGACCACGTCGGGGTGATCCACCCGCCACATGTCCTCGATCAGATGGGCGGGCGGCCCCGAGGCGGCGATGTTCTCCGCGAAGCCCTCCGGGTCCGCCTCGGCGGCGGGCAGCGCGAGCGCGAGCATGTCGACGCTCACCCACAGGACCTCCTCGGGGGTGAGCGCGGGCGCGTCCAGGCCCCGCGAGGAGAGCCAGTGGATGGCGTGCGGGCGCAGCTCGGCGTCGTCCAGGTAGGACCGCACGACCGGCGCCGCCTCGACGCCCAGCCGGTCGACGATGGTCACGGCGACCCCGCGCACCTCCGCCGGGGCGCCGGCCACGGCGGCGAGCAGCTCCGCCGCCGCCTGCTCCGGGGTGCGCCGCGACAGCCACTCGGCGATGTCCCGCTCGGCCGCCTCGTCGGTCGTGCCGTCGCCGATCAGCCCGGCGATCAGCCCGCTCGCGTCGCCCTCGGCCGGGGCGGGCGCGAGCGGCGCGTCCAGGCCCATGCCTGCGTACAGCTCCCGCAGGCCCCACAGGGCGTGCGCGGTCAGGGCCAGGCCGTCCTCGGTGCGCTGGACCGTTCCCGCGTACACCAGCGTGGCCAGCGCCTCGTCGAGCCGCCCGACGGGCCGACCCGCGGCCACCTCGCGCAGGTAGTCGGCGAGCGCGTCCACCGGGACGGGCGACTGCAGCCGATAGAGCAGGTCGTGGATCTGGGACATCCCCTCGTCCACGACCGCCTCCCCGGTCAGCGGCACGGTCCTCTCCACGAGGAACTCCAGCGCCGACCGCCACAAATCGAGCAGCTCGTCCTCGCCGCGCGCGTCCAGCTCGCGGAAGTCCTCCGCGACCACGACGGCCGTGCCGTCGAGCCGGGCCAGGCCCAGATCGAGCGCGAGCCGCCACGCCGGCTCCGGGCACTCGACGCCGAGCTCGGCCGTGCACGCCCGCGCGTCCCTGACCCGCATGGACCGGCGCTTGGTCACCGTGCGGCCGCCGTCCGCCAGCCAGGTCACCACCCGGTGGGCGTCGCGCAGCAGCGGCACCTCGCGTACGGCCCGCGCCACCTCCTCGCGCGGCGCGAGCCGTACGGGCGGCAGGGGCGCGCAGCCGGGGCAGTCGCACTCGCCGCCGTCGGCCGCCTCCTCCGCCCGCGCGGACTGGGCCGCGTCGAGCTCCAGGTCGTCGGGTCCGATGGCGCTGAACAGGCTCTTGGCCATGCCGAACTTGGACGTGTCGGCCAGCGCCTGCGGCATCTCGGGCTCGATGCGGTCGATGGTCTCCCGCATCCGGACGGCCGTCTTGCTGCCGATCTCGCCCGTGTCCAGCAGGAACTCGACCAGTGTCCGCGCCGCGGCGACCGTCTCCGGCGCGCTCTCCGGCGGCGCGATGACCTTGCGCGGATAGATCTCCAGCAGGAGCTCCTCGAAGGTGCCCGGCCGGAAATCGCCCAGTTCGTTCACCTCCAGGTAGTCGCTGGCGTAGTCGCACAGCAGACGTACCTCGTCGACGTCGACCTCGACGTTCCGCTCGCGCCCCCAGGCACGCAGGCCGTCGATGGCCCGGTTCACCCATTCGATCGACACAGAGGCACGCTAACGGCTCCCTTAGTGCGAGGCGAATCGGTCAGATGAGGTCGAGCGGATCAATGTTCACACGGACCACGTCCGGAGCCTTGCGCGCGGAGCGCACACCGGAGGCCCCCTTGAGCGCCCGGGCCAGCGCGGACCCGAGATAGCGCGGCACCCGGACCATCGCCCGCTCCAGCCCGCCGTCCACCGGCACCGGCCCCAGCACCTGCGCTCCGGGAGGCAGCCCGGCGGACGTCAGCGTCTCCCTGACCGCCGCTGCCGGGCCGGTCAGCGTCGCCATCCGGACGGCCGGGGGAAAACCCAGCTCGGCCCGCTCGTCGAGCTCGCGTTCCGCGAAGGTGACGGGATCCCAGCGCAGCAGGGCCTGTACGGCGGGCACCCCGGCGTCGGCCAGGACGACCAGCTCCCCCGCCGGACGCAGCAGGGCGGCGGCGTTCATCCAGCGTCGCAGCGCCTCCTCGGCCGCGCGCAGGTCGGGACGGCCCAGCAGCGCCCATCCGTCGAGCAGCACGGCCGCCGCGTAGCCGCCGTCCGGCACGGGCTCGGCCCCGGGCGTCGCCACGACCAGCGCGGGGGCGCCGCTCACCGTCGCGAGCACGCCGTCGCGCCCGCTGGTGCGCACGGCCACCGAGGGAAAGGCCCGGCCCAGCTCCTCGGCGGTGCGGCGGGCGCCCACGATGACGGCCCGCACACCCGTCCCGCCGCAGGACGGGCAGCGCCAGTCGCCCGCGATCCGGCCGCACCAGCGGCAGTAGGGCACGGCGTGCCCGCCGCGCAGCGCGAGCGGACCCGAGCACACCGGTCCGGTGGCCGCGGGCTCCGCCGGCACCGGGTCCACGAGCGGCCTCGCCCTGCCGCCCGCCCTGCCGCTCTCCTGGCCGGTCCCCCCGGGGACCACGGGCCGATGGACGCCCGATCCGCGCCCGGCGGCCGTCGCGGCGCGGCCCCGCGTGTCGCCGCCGAGCGCCGGCGCGCCTCCCAGGGCGGCGTCCGGTGCCGCCGCCGGGCGCACCTGCGGCAGGCCCGAGCAGCGGGCGGGGGCACGGCAGTGACGGCACGCCAGCGCGGGCAGATAGCCCCTGCGCGGCACCTGGACGAGCACAGGGCCGTGCTCCAGGCCCTCGCGCAGCGCCCGCCAGGCGATGCTGGGCAGGCGGGCCGCCCTGGCCGCCTGGTCGCGGGCCAGCTCCGCGTCGTCGCCCGCCGGGCGCACCCGGGGCGCCCGGGCCCGGACCGCCCCCCGGTCCGGCACCAGCGGCGCGGCCCAGCCCGTCTCGACGAGCGCCGTTGCCTCGGCCGTGCGCGCGTAGCCGCCGACGAGCAGGCCCGCCCCCGCCTGATGCGCTCGCAGGGCGAGCACCTCCCGCGCGTGCGGATAGGGCGCGTGGCGCTCGGCGTGCAGGTCGTCGCCGTCGTCCCAGACGACCGCCAGCCCCAGGCGGGCCACCGGCGCGTACGCCGCGGGGCGGTTGCCCACCACGATGCCGATCTCGCCGCGCAGCGCCTTGAGCCAGCGCCGGTAGCGCTCCGCGGGCCCGAGGTCCGCCGTGATCGCCACATGCGGAGTCTCTCCCAGGGCCGCGGTCACCAGCGCGACGTCCTTGCCGTCGGGCACCACCACGACGACGCCCCGGCCGCCGTCCAGCGTCGCCCGCGCGGCGGCCGCGATGGCGCGCGGCCACGCCGGCCCGTCCGCATCCGTGCCGGGCAGGGCCGTCCACACGGCGCGTGGAGCCCTGCCCTCGGCCAGCGCCTCAAGGAAGCTGGCGCCTGCCGGGTAGGCCCTCCAGGCGTCCCCATACGCCCGCGCCGCCCGCCGCCCCGCCTCCCCGCGTGGCCCGGTCTCCTGCGGCGCGGTCTCCTGCGGCGCGGTCTCATCCGGCACAGCCGGGGATGCCCCCTTGCCGTGCGCGGCCTCGGGTGGCGCGCCTTCGTGTGGGGCGGGCTCGCCTCGCACCGCCTCGGGTCGCGTGGCTTCGGGTGGCGTGGTCTCACCATGGACCGCCGCCGCGTGCGCCGCGTCTTCGGGGGCCACCCCCCGCCCCGGTCCCGCACCCTCGGATGGCGTGGTCTCGCCGTGGACCCTCGCCGCGTGCGCCGCGTCTTCGGGGGCCACCCCCCGCCCCGGTCCCGCACCCTCGGATGGCGTGGTCTCGCCGTGGACCCTCGCCGCGTGCGCCGCGTCTTGGGGGGGCGCTTCCGGCTCCTCTCCCGCGCCCTCGGCGGGGTGCGAAGGAGGGCCGTCGTCCACGGTCGCGCGTACGGGCTCGGGGGCGGGCTCGGGGGCGGGCTCGGGGGCGGGCTCCGGGGCGGGCTCGGGGGCGGGCTCCGGGGCGGGCGGGGGAACGTCGCCGTCACCGGAGGACGCCGCCCGGCGGGCGGGGGTTCTCGCCTCGCCCTCGACCCGGGCGTGCCGGGGCGGAACGGCCAGGCGCAGGACGTCCGACATGGTCCCGGCATAACGGTCGGCCACGGCGCGGGCCAGCCGCGCGATGTCGGGAGTGAGGACGGGCTCCGGGGAGATCACCCGTTCGAGGAAGGACAGCCGGCCCTCGTGCTCGCTCTCGGGGAGCCGTTCGAGCAGGTAGCCGTCGGCGAGCTGCCCGGCGAAGCGGACGCGCACCCGGCAGCCGGGCACCGCCTCGGCGTCCATCGTGGTGGGGACCAGGTAGTCGAAGGGGCGGTCGAGGTGCGGCAGCGGCGTGTCCACCACGACCCTGGCGACCGGAAGGTTCTGGGCCGCCTCACGCGCGCCCTTGGACGCGCCCGCGCGCGCCCGCCCCGCGCCCCGTGCTGTCGCGCCCTGCCCCCTCGCCGCCGCGCCCTGGCCCCGCACGGCCGTGCCTCGGCCTGTCGCGCCTTCACCCCGCGCATCCTGCCCCGGCGCAGCAGCTCCCTGCCCCTGCCCCTGCGCGGCGGCGCCCCGCGCCCGCTCGGCGGGCCGCCGTACGGCGGCCGGGGGCGCCGGAAGGAGCGCCTCCTGAGGATGCGGGGCGCGGGTCGGCTCGGTCACGTCTACGTCCTACCAGACCCGGCGAGCCGCAATCGCACGTACGCCCACCGCCTGTGGACATCCACATGCCCGGCGGGCATGCCAGGGCGGCGCCCGCCGTCAGAGGCGGGCGCCGCCCGGAGTGCGTGCCGTCAGGCGGGGGTCACAGACCCGCGGCCGTACGCAGGGCGTCGGCCCGGTCGGTGGACTCCCAGGAGAAGCCCTCTCGGCCGAAGTGGCCGTACGCGGCGGTCTCGGAGTAGATCGGGCGCAGCAGGTCGAGGTCCCGGATGATCGCGGCGGGGCGCAGGTCGAAGACCTGGAGCACCGCGTCCTGGATCACGTTGACCGGCGCCTTCTCGGTGCCGAACGTCTCGATGAACAGGCCGACCGGCTGGGCCTTGCCGATGGCGTAGGCGACCTGGACCTCGCAGCGGTCGGCCAGGCCGGCCGCGACGACGTTCTTGGCGACCCAGCGCATGGCGTACGCGGCCGAGCGGTCGACCTTGGACGGGTCCTTGCCGGAGAAGGCGCCGCCGCCGTGGCGGGCCATGCCGCCGTAGGTGTCGATGATGATCTTGCGGCCGGTGAGGCCGGCGTCGCCCATCGGGCCGCCGATCTCGAAGCGGCCGGTCGGGTTGACCAGCAGGCGGTAGCCCTCGGTCTCGATCTCCAGGTCGGCCAGCACGGGCTCGACCACGTGCTCGCGGATGTCGGGGGTCAGCATCTCCCGCAGGTCGATCTCCGGAGCGTGCTGGGTGGAGACGACGACGGTGTCGAGGCGGGCCGGGCGGTCGCCGTCGTACTCGATCGTGACCTGGGTCTTGCCGTCGGGACGCAGGTAGGGAACCGTGCCGTTCTTGCGCACCTCGGACAGGCGGCGGGCCATCCGGTGCGCGAGCTGGATCGGCAGCGGCATCAGCTCGGGGGTCTCACGGCAGGCGTAGCCGAACATCAGGCCCTGGTCGCCCGCGCCCTGACGGTCGAAGTCGTCGGAGCCCTCGCCCTCGCGGTGCTCGTAGGCGTCGTCCACGCCCTGCGCGATGTCCGGCGACTGCGCGCCGATGGACACCGACACGCCACAGGAGGCGCCGTCGAAGCCCTTGTGGGAGGCGTCGTAACCGATCTCGAGGATCTTCTCGCGGATCAGGGCGGGGATGTCGACGTAGGTCTCCGTCGTCACCTCACCGGCGACGTGGACCTGGCCAGTGGTGATCAGCGTCTCGACGGCGACCCGGCTCTTGGGGTCGTCCTTGAGCATGGCGTCGAGAATCGCGTCACTGATCTGGTCGGCGATCTTGTCCGGGTGGCCCTCGGTGACCGACTCGGAGGTGAACAGGCGACGGGACAACTCAGGGCTCCTCATGCAGCGGCTGCTGACGTCCATGAGTGACCGGCGGTAGAGCCTCGCCCCACCGCGGTCACTCGATGCTCACGCGAGTCTAGCCCTAGGCGCTGCGGAGCCGCGAAGCCATCCGGTTTCGGGTCGCCGGGATGATGGACCGAAAGCGGGCCCGGCGCGCCCGCGTACGGCGTGTCAGAGATCGGGCAGAGGGTCTCTGGGCAGGTCACCGGGTGTGAACGCCTCCGCGTCGGCCGCCGCGACCACGGCGGCGTACTCGTCGTCGACCTCCAGTGTCATGCCGCCGATTTCGATGCGGGGGCCCGACCCGAACTCGATCGGCCCGAGACGGGTGCGGCGGGGGTAACGCGCCCACACCCCCGACGGCTCGTCCCTGCTGAACATCTTGGTGGACAGCAGGGTGATCGACCGGTCCGTCACCACGACGAGGAAACCGATCGTGGCAGGGGGCGGCACGGCCACCGCGGGGAACACGTAGCGGATGTCCTCTCCGGGGCCGAGCATCGCCCGGCAGCGCTCCCTGATCGTGGCGGACACCGGCATGGCGATCGCTCCCTCGACGCACGCTGTGGGGGCTGGGGCGGGCGCCCGCGCCGGCACCACGCGAAGATCAGGCGAGACGCTGCGCCACCAAATCCCACACTACGTCGGCGAGATCCTCTTTGGGACCCCTCGGAATGTCCACGGACCCGCCCTCCGCCGTGAGGACGACCGCCGCGTTGTCCGGCGTACCGAACGCGAGGTTCTCCCCGACCTGGTTCACCACGAGCAGGTCGCAGCCCTTGCGCTCCAGCTTGGCTCTGCCGTTGGCCAGGACGTCGTCGGTCTCCGCCGCGAATCCCACGATCACCCGGGGATACGGCCCATCGGCCCCGGCGTCCCGTGTGGCACCGGCCCTGGCCTCCCCCACAGCGCCCGGCCCGACGGCCTCGGCGTCCTGCGCGGCGCCCAGGCCGTCACCGGTCTCCCGCGCGCCACCCGCCCCATCGGCCGTCCGCGCGGCGCCCAGGCCGTCGCGGGTCTCCCGCGCAGCGTCCGGGCCGTCGCCGATCGCGGGTCCGCCGCCCACGGCGGCGTACGCCTCTCGCTTGGCCCGGCGGATCTCCCCCAGCTCGGCCAGGATGTCCGGATTTTTCGCCAGATGGATTGGATCAGGCTCGGCGGACGACTTCTTGATCTTCGTGTCGCTCTGCCGTACGGGCCGGAAGTCGGCGACCGCGGCGGCCATCACGACCGCGTCGGCGTGCTCGGCCGCCGCCAGGACCGCGTCGCGCAACTGCCGCGCCGACTCGACCCGGACGACCTTCGCGCCCGCGGGATCGGGCAGCGTCACGTTCGCCGCGACGAGCGTGACCTCCGCGCCCCGGGCGACGGCCGTACGGGCGAGGGCGTATCCCTGCAGCCCGGAAGACCGGTTGCCGATGAAGCGCACGGGGTCGATCGCCTCGCGGGTGCCTCCGGCCGAGACGACGACGTGCCGGCCGGCCAAATCCTCGCGCCGCCCGGCCAGCACCCGCCGGCACACCTCGAAGATCTCGGCGGGGTCGGGCAGCCGCCCGGGGCCGGTGTCGGCGCCGGTGAGCCTGCCGACGGCGGGCTCGATCACGATCGCGCCGCGCTCGCGCAGCGTCGCCACGTTCGCCCGCGTGGCCGGGTGCTCCCACATCTCGGTGTGCATCGCGGGCGCGAACACCACCGGGCACCGCGCCGTGAGCAGCGTGTTGGTGAGCAGGTCGTTGGCCAGCCCGTGCGCGGCGCGCGCCAGCACGTCCGCCGTCGCCGGGGCGACGACCACCAGGTCGGCGGACTGCCCGATGCGCACGTGCGGCACCTCGTGCACCGACTCCCACACCTCGGTGGTCACCGGATTGCCCGACAACGCGGCCCAGGTCGGCTCGCCGACGAACCGCAGAGCGTCACGGGTCGGCACGACGCGCACGTCGTGCCCCGACTCGGTGAACAGGCGGAGCAGCTCGCAGGACTTGTAGACCGCGATGCCGGCGCTCACGCCCAGCACGACAGACGTCATGACGGAGGCGGTGCTCAGCCCTCGATGGGCTCAGAGGTGAGCAGACCCTCGGAGACCTCGCGCAGCGCGATCGACAGCGGCTTCTCCTGGGCGTGGGTCTCCACGAGGGGCCCCACGTACTCCAGCAGGCCCTCGCCGAGCTGCGAGTAGTAGGCGTTGATCTGGCGCGCCCGCTTCGCACCCATGATCACGAGGCTGTACTTGCTGTCGACGATGTCGAGAAGCGCGTCGATCGACGGGTTGGTGATGCCTTCCGCGTAGGCGGAGCTGCTTGCCACGTCAGTGATTCCCCTAGCTAGGTGAGTTTCCCATCAAGGTTATCAGCCGGTGGCACACATCCTTGACGGACGTGTTGACGATCGTGAGATCGAACTCCTTCTCCGCCGCCAGCTCGATCCGGGCCATCTCCAGGCGCCGGGCGATCACGTCGGGAGGCTCGGTGCCGCGGCCGCGCAGCCGCCGCTCCAGCTCCTCCCAGCTCGGCGGGGCGAGGAACACCAGCAGGGCATCGGGCATCGTCTTGCGCACCTGCCTGGCGCCCTGCAGGTCGATCTCCAGCAGGGTGGGGACCCCTGCCGCCAGCTTCTCCAGCACCGGCCCTCTGGGCGTGCCGTAGCGGTTGCCGGCGAACTCGGCCCACTCCAGAAGCTCACCGGAGGCGACGAGCCGGTCGAACTCGTCGTTGTCGGCGAAGAAGTACTCCACGCCGTGCTGCTCCCCCGGCCGGGGCTTCCGGGTTGTCACCGAGACCGACAGCCACACCTCTGGGTGGGACCGCCGGAGCTCGGCGACGACCGTGGACTTCCCCACACCCGACGGACCGGACAGGACCGTCAGGCGCGGGCGGGGCTTGGAGTCACCGCCGTGTGCCCTGGACCCGCTGGTCGCGACTGCCTCGTGGGCCCGATCTCCAGCGGACCGGGACATGTCGGTCACTCCGTACCCCCGTGAAACTCGCTCGTACGCCGCCGAGATCAGCTCTCGGCGCCGCCGAACTCGCGCTCCAGGGAGGCGCGCTGGTTGGCGCCGAGACCCCGCACGCGGCGGGATTCGGCGATACCAAGGCGCTCCATGAGCTGCTTGGCGCGGACCTTGCCGACGCCAGGGAGCGACTCCAGCAGAGCCGAGACCTTCATCTTGCCGATGACGTCGTCGGTCTGCCCATCCTTCAGCACCTCAGCCAGCGAAACCGCGCCGTGCTTGAGCCGGTTCTTGACCTCGGCACGCTCCTTGCGTGCCTTGGCAGCCTTCTCAAGAGCTGCGGCGCGCTGCTCGGGGGTCAGGGGAGGAAGAGCCACGCCGGGTCACCTCGAATTTCTTGTCGATGTACTCGGACGGGAGGGGAAACTAGCTGGTCTTGGCCGTAACGGCAACGTCAAGGGCGGTTTCTCGGACTACAAAATTGATTTTACTACTTTTGGTATTGGAAAAGTCACTCTTCGTAGATCAAAACCGCCTCAGCAGGCCCTAAGCAGGATGACGCAAGGTGACGGCGCCCGAGGCCGGCGAACGCCCGATCAGGCGCTCACGCGACGCAGCGCGGCGGCGATCCCGGCGGCCGCCGCACCCGGGTCCGGCGCCCCGGTGATGGGCCGTCCGATCACCAGAAGATCGGCTCCCTGGGCGATCGCGTGCTCCGGCGTGGCCACCCGCGCCTGGTCCTGGGTGTCGGCGCCGGCGGGCCGCACGCCCGGAGTGATCAATGTCACGTCCGGGCCGACCTCCGCGCGTACGGCGGCGACCTCCCTGGGCGAGCAGACGAGGGCCTGGGCGCCCGCCCCGACGGCCACGGCGGCCATGCGGCGCGCGATGTCGGTAGGGGGTCCCTGCATGCCGAGCTCGCCGAGATCGGCCTCGGAAAGCGACGTCAGGAGCGTCACGGCCGCGATCTGGATGTTGGGGGCCGCCTCGACGGCCGCCTTGACCATCGCGTGGCCCCCCGCGGCGTGCACGGTGAGGTACGTCGGCTTGAGCCGGGCGACCGCCCGGGCGGCGGCGCCCACGGTGTTGGGGATGTCGTGCAGCTTGAGGTCCAGGAAGACCTGCACGCCGCTCGCGCCGCGCACCGAGGCGATCACGTCGGGGCCGTGGCGCAGGTAGAGCTCCAGCCCCACCTTCACCGTCGAAACGTGCGGGGTGACCAGGCCGGCCCAGCGGGCCGCGGTCTCCATGTCGGGCGCGTCCAGGGCGACGGCGATGGGAGCGGGCGTGGTCAAAGCGAACTCTCCTCGAGGTCTGTGCGTGTTCGTGGTTGCGCGCCCGCCGGGCGGTGGGCCAGGCCCACGGCGTCGGCGAGCCGGTCGAACCCGCGCTCCTGCAGAAGCTCCTCAAGCTCCCTCAGGACGCGCGGGCAGGCGTAGGGGTCATGGAACAGCGCCGTGCCCACAGCGACGGCGCAGGCGCCCGCCAGGACGAGCTCAAGGGCGTCCCTGCCGGTCGTCACGCCGCCCATGCCGATGATGGGCACTCCCGGCAGCGCCGCGTGCACCTGCCACACGCAGCGCACCGCCAGGGGCCGTACGGCGGGGCCGGACAGGCCGCCGGTGCCGGCCGCGAGCGATGGGCGCATCGTGTCCACGTCGATGCTCATCCCCACCGGGGTGTTGATCATGGCGAGGGCGTCGGCGCCGCCGTCCACGCACGCGCGGGCGACCGCGACGATGTCCGCCACGTCCGGGGACAGCTTGGCGATCACCGGCACCTCGTACGGCGTGGCCGCGCGCACCGAGGCCACGACCTCCGCCGCGGCGGCCCCGTCGCGGGCGAACACCCTGCCGCGGTCCTCGACGTTCGGGCACGACAGGTTGATCTCCACGGCGGTGATGCCCTCGACGCCGGCCAGGCGCCGTGCCAGCGCGGTGTACTCGGTCACGGTGCCGCCGCCGATCGACACGACCGTGCGGGCTCCGCGCTCGGCCAGCCAGGGCAGCTCGCGCTCCAGGAACGCCTCGACTCCCGGGCCCTGCAGGCCCACGGCGTTGAGCAGCCCCGAGGGCGTCTCGGCCATCCGCGGCGTCGGCCGTCCCGCGCGCGGGGCCATGGTGATCGACCGGGTGACGAAGGCGCCCAGCCGGTGGACGTCGGAGAACTGGGCCAGCTCGCGGCCCGTCCCGCCGCAGCCCGAGGCGGTCAGCACGGGGTTGGGCAGCTCCACATGGGCCAGGTAGGTCCGCAGGTCGGCGGTCACGGCCGCCTCCCCCGCCCCGGCTCAGGCATGCCGTCCGCCGGGCGCGCCGAGCGCGTCGAACGGGATCGTCCCGACGTCGTCGAACCGCACCCGCTCGCCCCGGAACACCGGCCCCTCGGTGCAGGCGCGGACCATGCGGGTCACGCCGTCGTCGCCGATGACCGGCACCACGCACGTCATGCAGACCCCGATGCCGCAGGCCATGGACTCCTCCACGGCCACCTGCACGGGGATGCCGAACTCGGCGGCGACCGCCGTGACGCCGCGCAGCGTCGCCATCGGCCCGCACGCGTAGACCGCGTCGGCCCGCGCGTCGGCGATCACGCCGGGCAGCACGTCGGTCACCGTGCCGCGCATGCCGAGCGAGCCGTCCTCGGTCGTCAGCGTGGTCGTCTCGCCCATCCTGCGGGCCCGCAGCGCCCCGAAGACCCGGTCGGCCGACGGCGCCCCCAGCACGAAGTCGATGCGGCAGCCCCGCTGCTGCAGCGCGTCCGCCAGCGCGAACAGCGGCGCCGCGCCGTGCTCGTCGCCGACCAGTACGCAGGTGCAGGGGTCGCGGGGCAGGGGGAACGGACGGCCGAGCGGGCCGACCAGGTCGAGCGTGTCGCGCGCCCGGAGGTCGGCGAGCCAGGCCGTCCCGGCACCGCGCACGCCGAAGACGAGCTCCACCGTGCCACCGTAGTCCGGCTTCACGTCGTGGATCGTGAAGGCCCGCCGGGTGAGCATCGAGGAGTTGCGGCCTCCGACGGCGACCGTGACGAAGTGGCCCGGCCGGAACCGGTCGGCGATGCCCGGCGCGACGACCGTGAGCGCATGGTAGGCGTCCACGCGGCGCGTCGTCAGCACCGTGCCCGTGACCTGAACCGGACTCCCGGCCACTCCCTTCCTCCCTGCCTATGGCGCGCGCCCTGCTCATGGCGCCCGCTCCGTTCGAACGGGCGCCTGAGCCGGCTTGGTCGTGCCGGAGGCGCGCAGTGTACCCAGCCCTCGTCGCTCCGGGTCGCTCGTACCTCGCCCCCCTCGCTCCTCAGTCCAGATTGCCAGCGCGCCCTCCGCGCTCAGTCTCGCAGCCTCCTGGCGTGTTCCTGCAGGGAACACACGTCGATGTCACCCCTGACGATGTGCTGGATGCCCTGCACGGCCGCCGCCAGGCCTTGGACGGTCGTGATGCAGGCGATGCCGCGGCTGACGGCGGCGGTGCGGATCTCGTACCCGTCGAGGCGCGGCCCGCCCTGACCGGGGCTGCCGAACGGGGTGTTCACGATGAGGTCCACCTCCCCGTCGAGGATGCGCCGCACGATCGTCGGCTCACCGTCGGGACCCGTCCCGTCGCTGTGCTTGCGCACGATCTTGGCACGTACGCCGTTGCGGCGCAGCACCTCGGCGGTGCCCTCCGTGGCAAGGATCTCGAAGCCGAGGTCCGCGAGCGCCTTCACGGGGAAGATCATTGCCCGCTTGTCCTTGTTGGCGACCGAGACGAACGCCCGCCCCTTGGTCGGCAGCGCGCCGTAGGCCGCCGACTGCGACTTGGCGAAGGCCGTGCCGAAGAACTCGTCGATGCCCATGACCTCGCCGGTCGAGCGCATCTCCGGCCCGAGCACGGTGTCCACGCCGCGGAACCGGTTGAACGGCAGCACCGCCTCCTTGACCGCGACCGGCGCGTCCAGCGGCAGCGTGCCGCCGTCGTAGCCGGCCGGCAGCATGCCCTCGGCGCGCAGCTCGGCGATCGTCGCGCCCAGCATCAGCCGCGCCGCCGCCTTGGCCAGCGGCACCGCCGTCGCCTTGGACACGAACGGCACCGTACGGCTGGCCCTCGGGTTGGCCTCCAGGACGTACAGCACGTTGGAGGCCATGGCGTACTGGACGTTCAGCAGGCCGCGCACGCCCACCCCGCGGGCGATGGCCTCGGTGGCCGCGCGGATCCGCTTGATGTCGAAGCCGCCCAGCGTGATCGGCGGCAGGGCGCACGCCGAGTCGCCGGAATGGATGCCGGCCTCCTCGATGTGCTCCATGACGCCGCCGAGGTAGAGCTCCTCGCCGTCGAACAGCGCGTCCACGTCGATCTCGATGGCGTCGTCGAGGAACCGGTCGATCAGCACCGGGTGCTCGGAGGCCGCCTTCGCCATGTACGCCCCGAGGGTGTCCTCGTCGTACACGATGGCCATGCCGGCGCCGCCGAGCACGTACGACGGCCGCACGAGCACCGGATAGCCGATCTCCTCGGCGACGGCCTGAGCCTCTTCCACGGTCGTCGCGGTGCCGTGCTTGGGCGCGGGCAGCCCGGCCTCGGCGAGGACCCGCCCGAACGCGCCGCGCTCCTCGGCGAGGTGGATCGACTCGGGCGAGGTGCCGACCACGGGCACCCCCGCGTCCTTGAGCGCCTGGGCGAGCCCGAGCGGCGTCTGGCCGCCGAGCTGCACGATGACGCCGGCCACCGGCCCGGTCTCCTGCTCGGCGTGCACGACCTCCAGGACGTCCTCCAGCGTGAGCGGCTCGAAGTAGAGCCGGTCGGAGGTGTCGTAGTCGGTCGAGACGGTCTCGGGGTTGCAGTTGACCATCACGGTCTCGTAGCCGGCCCTGGACAGCTCGAACGACGCGTGCACGCAGGCGTAGTCGAACTCGATGCCCTGGCCGATGCGGTTGGGCCCGCTGCCCAGGATGATCACCTTGGGCCGGTCCCCTGCCGGCACCTCGGTCTCCTCGTCGTACGTGGAGTAGAGGTACGGCGTGCGCGCGGCGAACTCGGCGGCGCAGGTGTCCACGGTGTTGTAGACGGGCCGGACGCCGAGCTCGTGGCGCGCGGCCCGCACCTCGGGCTCCGGCACGCCCAGGATCTCGGCGATCTGCGCGTCGCTGAAGCCGTGCCGCTTGGCCAGCTCCAGGGTGGGCCGGTCGAGCGCGGTGATCGACCGGGCGACCTCGTCGATCGCGAAGAGCTGGTCGACGAACCACGGGTCCACCGACGTGACCTCGTGGATCTGCTCGGGGGTCGCGCCCGCCCTGATCGCCTGCTGCATGGTGCGCAGCCGTCCGTCGTGCGGCCTGCGGCAGGCCTCCAGGAGCTCGTCCAGGTCGCCGGGCTCGCCCGCCCAGGTGAACGACGACCCCTTCTTCTCCATCGACCGCAGCGCCTTCTGCAGCGCCTCGGGGAAGGAGCGGCCGATCGCCATCGCCTCGCCGACCGACTTCATGTGGGTGGTGAGCGTCTGGTCGGCCCCGGCGAACTTCTCGAACGCGAACCTCGGCACCTTGACCACGATGTAGTCGAGCGACGGCTCGAACGACGCCGGGGTCTCCTTGGTGATGTCGTTGGCGATCTCGTCGAGGGTGTAGCCGATGGCGAGCTTGGCGGCGATCTTGGCGATCGGGAAGCCGGTGGCCTTGGACGCCAGCGCCGACGACCGCGACACGCGCGGGTTCATCTCGATGACGATCATGCGGCCGGTCTTCGGGTCGACCGCGAACTGGATGTTGCAGCCGCCGGTGTCCACGCCGACCTCGCGGATGACCGCGATCGCGACGTCGCGCATGTTCTGGTATTCGCGGTCGGTCAGCGTCAGCGCGGGCGCCACCGTCACGCTGTCGCCGGTGTGGACGCCCATCGGGTCGATGTTCTCGATGGAGCACACGATGACCACGTTGTCGTTGCGGTCCCGCATGACCTCGAGCTCGTACTCCTTCCAGCCGAGGATCGACTCCTCCAGGAGCACCTCGGTGGTGGGGGACGCGTCGAGGCCGGCGCCCGCGATGCGGCGCAGCTCGGCCTCGTCGTGGGCGAACCCGGAGCCGGCGCCGCCCATGGTGAAGCTCGGGCGGACCACGACGGGGTAGCCCAGCTCGCCGGCCGCGGCCAGGCACTCGTCCATCGTGTGGCAGATCGCGCTGCGCGCCGACTCGGCGTTGAGGCCGCGCTCGGCGGCGACCTTGGCGACGATCTCCTTGAACCGCTCGCGGTTCTCCCCCGCCTGGATGGCGTCGATGTCGGCGCCGATCAGCTCGACGCCGTACTTGTCGAGCACGCCCGCCTCGTGCAGCGCCACGGCGGTGTTGAGCGCCGTCTGGCCGCCCAGCGTGGGCAGCAGCGCGTCGGGCCGCTCCTTGGCGATGATCTTCTCGACGATGTCCGGCGTGATCGGCTCGACGTAGGTGGCGTCGGCGAACTCCGGGTCCGTCATGATCGTGGCGGGGTTGCTGTTGACGAGGACGACCCGGAAGCCTTCGCTGCGCAGGACGCGGCAGGCCTGGGTGCCGGAGTAGTCGAACTCGCACGCCTGTCCGATGACGATCGGGCCGGAGCCGATCACCATGACGGACCTGATGTCCGTACGCTTAGGCACCCTCGGCCCCCTTCTTGTCGTCGGTGTCCTCGGTCGCGCTCCGTCGTGCCGGGGGCGCGCCGAATGACCGAGCCTCGCTCGCAGGCAGGGAGGCACGCTGCGCGCCGCTCCCTCGCTCCCTCCCGCGCTCCATCAGCTCGCAGAACTCGTCGAACAGGTACGCGGCGTCGTGCGGGCCCGCGGCCGCCTCGGGGTGGTACTGCACGCTGAACGCGGGACGCTCCAGCAGGCGCAGCCCCTCCACGCAGTCGTCGTTGAGGTTGACGTGGCTCACCTCGGCCGCGCCGTACGGGGTCTCGAAGGGGCCGTCGAGCGGCGCGCGCACGGCGAAGCCGTGGTTGTGCGCGGAGATCTCGACCTTGCCCGTCCTGCGGTCCTGCACCGGCTGGTTCACCCCGCGATGGCCGTACCGCAGCTTGTAGGTGCCGAGGCCGAGCGCCCGCCCGAGGATCTGGTTGCCGAAGCAGATGCCGAAGAACGGCACGCCCGCGTCCAGCACCTCGCGCAGCGACTCGACCGCGTAGTCGGCCGTGGCGGGGTCGCCGGGGCCGTTGGAGAAGAAGACGCCGTCCGGGGCTAGGGCGAGGATGTCGGCCGCCGTGACGGTCGCCGGCAGCACGTGCACCTCGCAGCCCCGCTCGGACATCCGCTCCGGCGTCATCGCCTTGATGCCGAGGTCGACCGCGGCGACGGTGAAGCGCTTGCGGCCGCGCGCCGGCACGACGTACGGCTCGGCCGTGCTGACCTCGCGGGCCAGGTCGGCGCCCTCCATGCCGGGCGAGCGCCGCACCCGCTCGACCAGCTCGTCGATGTCGCCGCCCTCGCTGAAGACGCCCGCGCGCATCGCGCCGCGCTCGCGCAGGTG
Organism: Microbispora sp. CL1-1; assembly: GCF_012034195.1. Classification (NCBI taxonomy): domain Bacteria; kingdom Bacillati; phylum Actinomycetota; class Actinomycetes; order Streptosporangiales; family Streptosporangiaceae; genus Microbispora; species Microbispora sp. CL1-1. The sequence goes on along the minus strand of NZ_JAATEK010000001.1, from coordinate 228,874 downwards.
GCGGGTGAGGGCGCGGGTGCCGGGCATTGCGATGCCGACCACGCCCTGGTCGCGCAGGTAGTCGTCGAGCGTCCTGCGGGAGCGCCAGTTCGACGGGATCCGGGACGGCTCGCGCACCACGTAGCCCGCTACCCAGACCCTGCCGGACTCGGGGTCCTCGTCGTTGACGCCGGTGTTGCCGATGTGCGGGGCGGTCATCGCCACGATCTGGCGGTGGTAGGAGGGGTCGGTGAGCGTCTCCTGGTAGCCGGTCATGCCGGTGTTGAAGACCATCTCGCCGAACGTCTCGCCCACCGCGCCGTACGGGGTTCCTTCGAAGACGCGTCCGTCCTCGAGCACGAGCAGGGCTGTCATACGAGCTTCCCTTCGAGAACGGTGGGGCGGCCGCGCAGGAACGTCGCGACGACGCGGCCGGGCAGGGTCAGCCCCTCGTAGGGGGTGTTGCGGCTCTTCGACGCCATCGCGGACGGGTCCACGGGCTGCCGGACCGACGGGTCGTACAGGGTGACGTTGCCGGGGGCTCCGGCCTCGATCGGGCGGCCGTGGCCGGCGAGCCTGCCGATCCTGGCCGGCCGGGCGGACATGCGGTCGGCGACGCCGGCCCAGTCGAGCAGGCCGGTCTCGACCATGGCCTCCTGGACCACGGACAGGGCCGTCTCCAGGCCGATCATGCCCATGGCCGCCGCGGCCCACTCGGTCTCCTTGTCCTCGACCGGGTGGGGCGCGTGGTCGGTGGCCACGCAGTCGATCGTGCCGTCGGCCAGCGCCTCGCGCAGCACCCGTACGTCGTCGGCGGTGCGCAGCGGCGGGTTCACCTTGTAGATCGGGTTGTACGGCCCGAGCGGCGAGCTCTCCGCGCAGGAGTCGGTCAGCAGCAGGTGATGGGGGGTGACCTCGGCGGTCACGTCCCAGCCCTTCGACTTGGCCCAGCGGATGATCTCGACGGAGCCCGCGGTGGAGACGTGGCAGACGTGCAGCCGGGAGCCGACGTGCGCGGCGAGCAGGCAGTCGCGCGCGATGATCGCCTCCTCGGCGACCGCCGGCCAGCCGGTCAGGCCGAGCCTGGCCGACACCTCGCCCTCGTTGAGCTGGGCGCCCTCGGTCAGCCTGGGCTCCTGGGCGTGCTGGGCGACGACGCCGTCGAACGCCTTGACATACTCCAGCGCCCGGCGCATCAGCACGGCGTCGGACACGCACTTGCCGTCGTCGGAGAAGACCCGCACGCGGGCCGCGGAGTCGGCCATCGCGCCGAGCTCGGCGAGCTGGCGGCCCTCCAGGCCGGAGGTCACCGCGCCCACGGGCTGCACGTCGCAGTGGCCGAACTCCTGGCCGAGCCGCCAGACCTGCTCCACCACGCCCGCGGTGTCGGCCACCGGGGAGGTGTTGGCCATCGCGTGGACGGCGGTGTATCCGCCCCGCGCCGCGGCCTGGGTGCCGGTCTCGACGGTCTCGGCGTCCTCCCGGCCGGGCTCGCGCAGGTGGGTGTGCAGGTCGACCAGGCCGGGCAGGGCGACCAGCCCGTCGGCGTCGATCGTCTGGTCGGCCTTGGCGCCCGCGAGGTCGCCGGTCTCCGCCACGACGCCGTCGCGCAGCAGGATGTCGCCCGGGGCGCCGCCCAGGATCCGCGCGCCCTTGATGAGGATGGTGTTCACAGTTCCCCCGTGAAGGTCGTACGTGCTCATTCGGCGCCTCCGATCGCGGGCTCGGAACCGCCGAGCAGCAGGTAGAGGACGGCCATCCGGACCGTCACGCCGTTGGTGACCTGCTCGACGATCGTCGAGCGCGGCGAGTCGGCGACCTCCGCGGAGATCTCCATGCCGCGGTTCATCGGGCCGGGGTGCATGACGACGGCGTCGTCGTGCAGGCGGGCGAAGCGCTCGCGGTCGAGGCCGTAGCGTCGGCTGTACTCCCGCGCCGAGGGGAAGTAGGCCGCGTTCATCCGTTCGAGCTGGACCCGCAGCATCATCACGACGTCCGACTTGGGCAGCACGGCGTCGAGGTCGTACGAGACCTGACAGGGCCAGGTCTCGACCGCAACCGGAAGCAGGGTCGGCGGGGCGACGAGCGTCACCTCCGCGCCGAGCGTGTGCAGCAGCAGCACGTTGGACCGGGCGACCCGGCTGTGCAGCACGTCGCCCACGATGGCGATCTTCAGGCCCTCCAGGCGGCCCAGCCTGCGGCGGATGCTGAAGGCGTCGAGCAGCGCCTGGGTGGGATGCTCGTGGGTGCCGTCCCCGGCGTTGACCACGCTGCCGCGCACCCAGGTGGCCAGGCGGTGCGGCGCGCCCGAGGCGCTGTGCCGGATCACCACGGCGTCGGCGCCCATGGCCTCCAGGGTGAGCGCGGTGTCCTTCAGCGACTCGCCCTTGGACACGCTCGACCCCTTGGCCGAGAAGTTGATCACATCGGCCGACAGGCGCTTGGCCGCGGCCTCGAAGGAGATGCGGGTCCGGGTGGAGTCCTCGAAGAAGAGGTTCACCACCGTGCGGCCGCGCAGCGTGGGCAGCTTCTTGATGGACCGCTGCGAGACCTGCGCCAGCTCCTCGGCCGTGTCGAGGATGAGGAGCGCGTCGTCGCGGGTGAGGTCGCCGGTCGAGATCAGGTGATGCTTCATCGGTCGTCCTCCTTGATGAGCACGACCGCGTCGCGCCCGTCGGTCTCCTCAAGGAAGACCTTGACCTTCTCGCTCTTGGAGGTCGGCAGGTTCTTGCCGACGTAGTCGGCGCGGATCGGCAGCTCGCGGTGGCCGCGGTCGACGAGCGTGGCGAGCTGGACGGCCCTGGGCCTGCCCACGTCGTTCAGCGCGTCGAGCGCGGCGCGGACGGTGCGGCCGGAGTAGAGGACGTCGTCCACGAGGACGACGGTCCTGCCGTCCACGCCGTTCTGGGGAAGTTCGGTGCGGCCGAGCGGGCGCGCGGGCCGCAGGCGCAGATCGTCGCGGTACATCGTGACGTCGATGGCGCCGACGGGGACCTTGATCCCCTCGAACTGGGCGATGCGCCCGGCGATGCGGTGCGCGAGAGTGGCGCCGCGGGTGGGGATACCGATCAGGACGACGTTCTCCGCGCCCCTGGTGCGTTCGAGGATCTCGTGTGCGATCCGGGTGAGCGCCCGGTGGATGTCGGGCCCTTCCAGTACGGCGCGGGCCTGATTTCGGGCATCAGACATCAAAAAGTCACCACCTTTCCCGCCTCACGGGACGGGTCTTAAAAGGGTGTCGGTTCTGCTTAGAGTATCAGGGCCGTCTGCGAACCCCCCTCCCGCCAGGGGTGATGCCACCGCAGGGGGTGTTCGCCCTCGGCGTGACGAGGACGTGCCGGGGCCTTCGGGGACCCTCCGGCGCCGTTCACGGGGACGCGCCGGGGACGTCCGGAAGACGGGCGAGAGACGGGCCGGGGATCGGAAGCCGCATCACACCGGGTGTCGGTGATTTCGGTGAGAGCACTGTTTCACGCTCTTTTTTCCAATCAGCTTGACCTTTGGGAGTGTCGGCTTTACCGTCACTGTCCGTAACCACAACACGCGACCTTCCTGGGTAAAACCCGACGCAGCGGTCACCGAAGGTGCCGGTCTCGGGCACCAGCCCCGGTGTACGGAACGCTTAGGACAAGGACGCACAATCAAGTGAGAAGAGACATAGAAAGCCGGGGGCCACACGATGCCGTCTGACTACGCCAAGTCGCTGGGCGCGCGCCTGCGCGCCATCCGGACCCAGCAGGGGCTGTCCCTGCATGGTGTGGAAGAGAAGTCCCGCGGACGGTGGAAGGCCGTCGTCGTGGGCTCCTACGAGCGGGGCGACCGCGCGGTGACCGTGCAGAAGCTCGCCGAGCTCGCGGATTTCTACGGAGTGCCGGTGTCGGAGCTTCTTCCGGGCGGAGCCGCCCCCAGCCCGCTTGCGCCCGCTCCCAAGTTGGTCATCGACCTTGAGCGCCTTTCGCAGCTGCCGAAGGACAAGGCCGGTCCGCTTGCCCGTTACGCCGCGACCATCCAGAGCCAGCGGGGTGACTACAACGGCAAGGTGCTGTCCATCCGGCAGGAGGACCTGCGTTCGCTGGCGGTCATCTACGACAAGTCGCCGGTCGAGCTGACCGAGGAGTTCATCCACTGGGGCGTGCTCGACGCGGAGGCCCGCCGCGCCGTCGAGTCCTTCTGACCTCCCACGGGTCCGCACCCGGCTCCCCGCGGCGATGCCGGTCGTTTCCGGCACGCGCCGTGCCTGGAGCGGTCCGGGCGGCGCCTTCGCGGCATCGGCGCCGGCGGGCCCCTTCGTCACGGGCGGCGTCTCCGCGACGGGGAGCCGCCCGTACGGCTGATTCCCGCCACGCGGGGATAGGCAGGACATGACGTTTTTCGTGGGCTCCGAGGTGGGCAGGCTCCGCCGGGTTCTGGTCGACATACCCGAACTCGCGCTAAAGCGGCTCACCCCGGGCAACAAGGACGCCCTGCTGTTCGACGACGTGCTGTGGGTGCAGCGCGCTCTGGAGGAGCACCGGGAGTGGTGCGAGGTGCTCGCCGGGCGCGGCGTCGAGGTGCATCACCTCGGCGACCTCCTCCGGGAGGTGATCGAGATCCCCGACGCGCGCAAGCACATCCTCGACGGCAGCGTCGACGAGCACTGGTTCGGCCCCCTGACCGCCGACGCGATCCGCAACACGCTCGACGCCCTCGACGCGGACGCGCTCGCGCCGCTGCTGACGGGCGGGATCACCAAACGCGAGATCCTCGAACTGGGCTGCGACCCGGCCTCCATCGTCTTCCACACCCTCGGCCTGGACGACTTCGTCCTCCCGCCGCTGCCCAACCACCTGTTCGCCCGCGACACCTCCTGCTGGATATACGACGGGGTGTCGATCAATCCGATGCGCAAGAAGGCCCGCAGGCGGGAGACCGTCAACTACGAGGCGGTCTACCGGTGGCACCCGCTGTTCGCCCCGGGCTACGGCAACCCGGACGGCGGCGGTTTCAACGTCTGGTACGAGGGCGTGCGCATGGCCCCGGCCACGATCGAGGGCGGCGACGTCCTGGTGCTCGGCGACGGCGTCGTGCTCGTCGGGGTGAGCGAGCGCACCCAGCCGCAGGCCGTGGAGATGCTGGCGACCAACCTGTTCCGAGCGGGGTCGGCGACCCGCATCGTGGCGCTCGTCCTGCCCAAGACCCGCGCGTTCATGCACCTCGACACTGTCATGACCAACGTCGACGTGGGCGTGTTCACCAAATACGCCGGGCTCGGCATGCTCCCGTCCTACACGGTGGAGCCGGGCGACACCGACAAGGAGCTGAAGATCACCGACCATCCGCCGGAGGACATGCACAAGGCGATCGCCCGGGCCATCGGCCTCGACGACATCAAGGTCCTCACGCCGACGCAGGACGTGCACGCGGCCGAACGCGAGCAGTGGGACGACGGCTGCAACGTGCTGGCGCTGGAGCCCGGCGTGGTCGTGGCCTATGAGCGCAACACCACGACCAACAACCACCTGCGCAGGCACGGCATCGAGGTCATCACCATCCGGGGCAGCGAGCTCGGCCGCGGGCGCGGCGGGCCGCGGTGCATGAGCTGCCCTCTGGAGCGCGACCCCGTCTGACCACAGCCGCGATCCCACCGGCCTGAATCCCCGCACCGCGCGAGCAGCGTCGGTATGATCCCGGGTATGAGCGGAGACAGGAAGGCGCGAATCACGATCACCGTGGACCCCGGCGTCCTTGAATACGCCGAGCACCTCGTGGCGACCGGCAAGGCCACCAGCGTGGCCGCCGTCTTCAACGACGCCATCGCGGAAAAGCGCATCACCGACCAGCGCGCGCTCGCCCTGCTGCGCGAACGCGCCCGCCAGGCCGACCCCGAACGGGTGGCCCGCATGATGCGGCACGTGAACCGCCAGCTCGCCGAGCATGGTTTCCCAGCAGCGTCCGGTGAGTGACTTCACCCCCACGCCGTACATCCTCGACACCAGCGTGCTGACCGACGTCGCCCGCGGGGACGCCGACGTCATCGGCCTCCTGCAGGACTTCGACCGGGCCGGTCAGACTCTCGTCGTCCCCGCACTGGCGGCCGCCGGGGCACTCCTCGACGGCCGCGGCACGCCGGACGCCCAGGCCCTGCTCGCCGGCCTGGCCGCGTTCGAGCATGCCGTCGTCGCCCCGCTGGACGGCATCGCACAATCCGCCAAGCTCGTCGACACGATGGCCGTCACCGGCCTCGACATCCATGACGCTCACGCCGCCGCAATCGCGGACGTCTCGGTCTGCCCGATCCTCACCCTGCGCGGCGGCAAATGGCAGCGACCGTCCCGGGCCCTGGACAACCCGCTGCGCATCATCGAGATCGCCGACCCCGACGAATAGGCCCCGTGGGACACGCTGGTGAGGCCTGACGCGATCCCGAGCGAGAGCCCCAACGCATGGCCGCTCCATAGCCCGCCTGGGCAGGGCTCGGTGCCAGCCGGCCGTGGGTTCGGCGTCGGGCGGGCATGGGCGGGGTGCGGGGTCAGCCGGCCATGGGGAGGGTGGGACGGCCGGGCAGGCCGAGGATCGACTCGACCTCGCCGACGAACCTGTCCGCCTCCGCTATGATTTCCTCCGCGTCGTTCTGCGTGACGGCGCGGACCATGCCGGCCTCGGCCGCCGCGCGCTTGGTCGCGCTCACCGCGAAGTAGGCCGCCCAGTCCGCGAGCTTGGGCTCGGCCTCCGGGAGCAGCTCCCAGGCGCTGCGCAGCCGCCGCCTGCGGCCGTCCATCGGACGTGGACGAGCCGCGAGGATCCCGGCGGCGGCGCGGAGAGCCGCCAGATGGGCCGAGACGTAGCGGTCCGCGGGTGTGGGCCCGACGGTGGCGTCAGCGAGGCATGCCCTGGCGTCCGCGAGGTGTGCCAGAACCGCCTGCGAGAGCCGGGGCCCGCTCTTCTGATCGTCGTTCTGCTCAGTCATGCCCGCCTCCTTGAGTCGTGGCACTCCGGCGAAGGTCGCCGGTGACCTCACAGTCGCAGATCGCACCGACAATTTCGCCGGCCGGAGATCCCGCGAACCGCTCGAGATCGCCCGGCGCTTTCCCAGGCTCCCGTGGGCGGCCGGACGAGGAGCTTCCCCTCTCCCCGTCCGGCCCACGCCGCGGGCCGTGCCGCATCCGTCTCCGCCGACGACGAAGGCACGGAACCAACGGGGTGGGCGCGAGCCGCGAGTCCCACGCCCACTCCATCGAACATAGATTCGATCATGTTCCCTGTCAAGACTGTCAACGAAAACGTGTTCGAGGATCGCGTTCGAAACGAGCGGGGCGGACGACAGAGGGGCCCCGCGCGACGATCTCGCGCGGGGCCCCTCCTGAAGGGAGTCAGCGCCTGAAGGCGCCCCTGACGTGCACCGGGACGCCCGTGCCGAGCATGCCCGGCAGGATCTCGGCCACGCTCATGGGCAGCCGCACGCAGCCGTGCGACGCCGGGTAGAGCGGCACCGACAGCGCGCCGTGGAGCGCGATGCCGCCGTTGAAGAAGATGGGGTTGTAGAGCTGCCCCAGGTAGGACCGGTGCCAGCCCTTGACCCGCCAGGTGGTCCTGTAGTCGCCGGTCGGCGTGCGGGCGCTGCCGGAGAACCGCTGCCGCTTGCCGTTCCAGGTGGCCCACTCGGTGTAGGGGATGCCGCTGCCGCTGGAGATGTGGCTGATCAGCACCGGCACGCCACCCCGATAGAGAACCATCACCTGCTTGGTCAGGTTCACCTCGACACGGTTCGCCTTGCCCCTGGGCACCAGGACCTTGGGCGCCCGGGGGTTCTCCAGCGCCCGCCAGGTGCGGGCGGCGATCGTGCTGGTCGGCGTGATCCCCTGCACCTTCTGGAACGCCCAGACCGCCATCTGCGTGGCCCCGCCGTACCGTCCGTCAATGCTGCCGGGCACATACCCGAGCTCCTTGAGCCGGGCCTGCAGCGCCTTGACGGCGGAGCCCTTGGCGCCGAGCTTGAGCGTCTTGCCCGGGGCGGTGAACGGCGCGTAACCGGTGGCGCGTGCGGGGACGGCGGCCCGCGCCGGGAGCGCCGAGGACGGCGAGAGCGCGGGAAGCGCCCCGAGCACGGCCTCCGCCGGTGCGGCGGTGCTCGCCTGGGCCGTGCCCGCGGCGCCGGTCGCCGCGAAGGCCGTCGCGAACGTCACGACCCCGGCCGCGACGAGTAGTCTCCGTCGACCCCTCATCATGACCAACCCCCTCATAAGCCGGTTTCTCGATCAAAGGACTCACCTTACGGTCCGATTGTGAGCCGCGTGATCGTAAGTGGCCATAATCGGCCGCGTATGTCCTGGCAATCCGTTTAGAGTGACCGGGTGGCAGAAAAGTTGCATCCGAACGTCGCCCGGGTTCAGGAGGCCCTGCGGGCCCACGCGGTGACGGGCGAGGTCGTCGTGCTCGACGAGGCCGCGCCGACGGCCGCCACGGCGGCGGCCCAGCTCGGCTGCGAGGTCGGCGCGATCGCCAACAGCCTGATCTTCGACGCGGACGGCGCGCCGCTGCTGGTGCTGACCAGCGGCGCCCATCGCGTGAACACCGATCTGATCGCGCGCCTCGTGGGCGCGGCGAAGGTGCGGCGGGCCACGCCGGAGTTCGTCCGCGAGCACACCGGGCAGCCCATCGGCGGCGTCGCCCCGGTCGGCCACCCCGCGCCCGTACGGACGCTGGTGGACACCTGGCTGAGCAAGCACGACGTGGTCTGGGCCGCCGCCGGGCACCCCCACACCGTCTTCCCGACCTCCTATGACGAGCTGCTGCGCATCACTGGAGGCACGTCGGCGGATGTGGAGTGACGCCTGCCGAACCGGCCCGGCGTCGCTTTGCTAGTGTGCGACGAGTGATCCGACTGCGACGGGTGGGGCCCGACGAGTTCAGGGCCGTGCTGGACACCGTGCTGGAGATCTACACGGTCGCCATGCGCCCGCCGTCGGACCAGCTCGCGGGCCGTATGGCGATCATGCGCAACCACGCCACCTATCCCGACTTCGACTGCGTGCTCGCGGAGGAGGCGCGGACCTCCGTCATCGCCGGCTTCGCGTACGGCTTCCACGGCGGCCAGGGGCAGTGGTGGCACGACGTCGTGCGGGGGGCGCTGCAGGACCGGGCCGGGCCGCTGGTGGCGGACGACTGGTTCGGCGACGCCCTGGAGATCGCCGAGATCCACGTGCGCCCCGAACATCAGGGCCGGGGCGTCGGCCGGCGGATGATCCACGCGCTGTGCGAGGGCCGCCCGGAGCGTACGGCCGTGCTGTCGACGCACGACGCCCCCACGGTGGCCCGGCACCTCTACCGGGACGTCGGGTTCACCGACCTGATGACCCGGTTCGTCTTCCCCGGCGGCTACGAGGAGTACGTCATCGCCGGGGTGCGGCTGCCGCTGGCCGAGCGCGAGGCCGCCGGGGCAGAGGAAAGCTGACGGGACCGGCCGGCTCTCAGCCGGCCACAGCGGCGGCGGGCACGCTGTGCAGCGCCTGGAACACCTCGCGGGTCGCGCTCGACCGGTTGAAGGTGATGAAGTGGATGCCGGGCGCGCCCTCGTCGAGAAGCTTCTGGCACATCTCGATGGCGTGCTCGATGCCGAGGCGGCGGACCGCGGCCGGGTCGTCGGCGACGGCCGCGAACCGCTCGGCCACCTCCGGCGGGAACGGCGCACCGGACAGCTGCTCCGACCGGGCGATCGTGCTCATCTGCGTGACGGGCATGATCCCCGGGATGATCGGGGTGTCGCACCCGTGGGCCGCCACACGGTCGCGCAGCCGCAGGTAGTCCTCGGCCCTGAAGAACATCTGGGTGATCGCGTAGTCCGCGCCGGCCCGGCACTTCTGCACGAAATACTTCGTGTCCGACTCGATGGTCGCCGACCTGGGGTGCTTGTACGGGAAGGCCGCCACGCCCACGCAGAAGTCGCCCGCCTGGCGGATCAGCCGCACCAGCTCCTCGGCGTACAGCACGCCCTCGGGGTGCTTGACCCACTCGTCCAGGGGGTTGCCGCCGCGCGGGTCGCCGCGGACGGCGAGGATGTTGCGCACGCCCGCGTCGGCGAACCTGCCGACGAGGTGGCGCAGCTCGCGGATCGAGTGGTCGACCGCGGTGAAGTGGGCGACGGGCGTCAGCGTGGTCTCGTGCGCCAGCCGCTCGACGATGTCCACCGTGCGGTCCCGGGTCGAGCCGCCGGCGCCGTAGGTCACGGAGACGAACGTCGGGCGCAGCGCCTCCAGCTCACGGATCGCCCGCCACAGCTGCCGCTCCCCCTCGTCGGTCTTCGGCGGCATGAACTCGAACGAGAACGAGCGCTCACCCGCGGCCAGCAGTTCGCGGACCGTCGGGACGCGATCAGGAAGCCGCGAGGGCAGACCGAGAGCCATACCGGCAAGGGTACAGCGACGGTGGTTTTGGCGGCCGTCACAGTCTTGCAATGTGGACATTTGCCCTATCAGAGCGAGTTGACACGATTGGAGGGGATCTGCTGATAGGTGTCTGGATCAACCCCGGTTAGTCTCAGAACATGACCGCTTCCGCCGCCTCGCTCGATTCCATCCGTACGGAGGTGGACCTCGCACTCCGGGAGTTCCTCGACCGGCAGCGACCACACTTCGGTGACCCCCATCTGGCCGTCCTGCTGTCCGCCGCGGAAGACTTCCTTGCTGGTGGCAAGAGGCTGCGGCCCGCCTTCTGCTACTGGGGCTGGCGCGCCGCCGGAGGAGGCGACGACCCGGGGCTGCGCTTCGCCGCCGCCTCGCTGGAGCTCCTCCAGGCCAGCGCGCTCATCCACGACGACGTCATGGACGCCAGCGACGTGCGCCGGGGCATGCCGTCGGCGCACCGCCGGTTCGAACGCATGCACACCGAGGCGGGCTGGCACGGGTCGGCGCCGCAGTTCGGCGAGGGCACGGCCGTGCTGCTGGGCAACCTGCTGCTGGTGTGGTCCGGGGAGATGTGGCGCACCAGCGGCCTCGCCCCCGAGGCGATCGCCGCCGCCCAGCCGATGCACGACTACATGCTCACCGAGCTCATGTGCGGGCAGTATCTCGACCTGCTCGAACAGGCGCAGGGGGAGAGCACGTTCGACAGCGCGCTGCGGGTGGCGCTCTACAAGAGCGGCAAATACTCGGTCGAGCAGCCGCTCCGGCTCGGGCTCGTCCTCGCCGCCCGGGCCCGCCACGCCTGGATCGACCGGCTCTGCGTGCAGTACGGCCAGCAGGTGGGCATCGCCTTCCAGCTCCGCGACGACATCCTCGGCGTGTTCGGCGACCCGGCGGAGACCGGCAAGCCCGCCGGTGACGACCTTCGCGAGGGCAAGCGGACCGTCCTGATCGCGCGTGCGCTCGCCTCGGCCACCCCCGCTCAGACGGAGGTCGTACGGTCCCTGCTCGGCGACCCGGAGCTGGACGCCGAAGGGATCGGGCGGTTGCGTACGGTGATCGAGGAGACCGGCGCGCTGACGGCGTGCGAGGACATGATCAAGCGCTACCTCGACGACGCGCTGCACGCCCTCGACCAGGCGCCGATCGAGGACGACGCCCGCGCCGCACTGGCCGCCCTGGCCGTGGCGGCCACGGCCCGCCGCACCTGACCGGACGACGGACATTCCTCACCTGGCGGCGGGCGTCCCGCCCCGCCTGACGCGGACGTTCCGCCGCGGGTGACGGGCGGGCGCCCCACCGTGCCTGAATGTGCGCGTTCCGCTCAGAGCGGGACGGCGGACAGCCGTGCCTTGAGCGCGGCGGCGGCGGCGCCCGGATCGTCGGCCTCGGTGATGGCACGGACGACCACGGCGCGGCGCACGCCGTGCGCCATCACCTCGTCGAGGTTGCCCAGGTCGATGCCGCCGATGCCGAACCACGGGCGGTCGGCGCCCAGGCTCGCGGCATGCTGAAGCAGCGCGGGGCCGGGCGCCGGACGGCCGGGCTTGGTGGGCGTGGGCCAGATCGGCCCGCAGCAGAAGTAGTCCACGCCCGGCTCCACGGCGGCGGCCGACGCCTCGGCCGCCGAGTGCGTCGACCTGCCGATGAGCACGTCAGGACCGAGGATCTCCCGCGCCACCGGGACCGGGAGGTCGTCCTGGCCGAGGTGCAGGATGTCGGGCCGCGCGGCGTAGGCCACATCCGCCCGGTCGTTCACCGCCAGCAGGGCACCATGCCTGTCGCAGGCCGCGCGGAAGACCTCGAGCAGCTCCAGCTCCTCGCGCGCCTCCAGGCCCTTCTCCCTGAGCTGCACGATGTCCACCCCGCCGGACAGGACCGCGTCGAGGAACTTCTCCAGATCGCCGCGGTCCCTTCTGCCGTCAGTGCAGAGGTAGAGCCTGGCCTGCGCGAGCCGCTGTCGCCGGATGTCGTCCACCCGACCACAATGCCATGCGGCGGCGGGGTCAGAAGCCGAGGGCCTGGGCCCTGCGCTTGACCTCCGTGTGCCGGCCCTTCACGATCGCGTCGATCGGGGCCCCGGGCAGCGAGTCGTCCGGGGTGAACAGCCACCGGATCGACTCCACCTCGTCGTACCCGGCGTCGGACAGGACGGTGAGCGTGCCGGGCAGGCCCTTGAGCACCTCACCGTCCGCGATGAACACCGCCGGGATCTGCGGCTCGCCGCCGCCCCGGCGGACGCCGACGAGCTTCTTGTCCTTGAGGAGTTGCTTGGCGCGGCCGACGCTGAGCCCCAGCTTCTTGGCGGCCTCCGAGAGGGGGAGCCACTCCCCTACGAGCTGGTCGGTCTCCCGGTCGATCTGCGCAACAGTAAGCGTCACGGAACCACCATTACCACAGGCGGGCCGCCACGAAACACCTCGATTAAGCCATAATGCAGTCGCGTAGCGGCCGGGCCGAATCCCCCACCCGCAGGGGGTCGAGCCGCCGGCCGCTCTCGATGATCTTCCGGCCCTGCACCACGTCGCGGGGGCGGTCGACGGTGAGCACCGCGGCGAGCCGGTCGTCGGCCTTCAGCCAGCACACCGCCCACTTCGGGTCCCTGCGCGGGTCGCCGCGCAGCACCATGCGGTCACCGGCCTCCCGGTGACCGGCGAACTGCACCATGTGGCCGAACTGCTCCGACCAGAAGTACGGCACCGGGTCGTAGACCGCCTCCTCGCCCAGCAGGGTGGCGGCGGCCACGTCGGGGGCCTGGAGCGCGGTGTCCCAGTGCTCGACGCGCAGCCGGGTGCGGAACCTGCGCGACCACCAGCTCGCGCAGTCGCCCACCGCGACCACGTTGGGCAGCGACGTGCGCAGGTGCTCGTCGACCACCACCCCGTCGTCGACCCGGACCGCCGACCCCTTCAGCCAGTCGACGGCCGGGCGCACACCGACGCCGGTGACGACCACGTCGGCCGGCACCCGGGCGCCGGACATGAGCGTGAGGCCGTCGGGGTCCACGCTGCCGACCAGCGCCCCGAGGCGCAGCTCGACGCCCGCCCGCGCGTACCAGCCGGTGGTGTGGCTGCCCACCTCGGGCCCGAGGGCCACGGCGAGCGGGCTCTCCCCCGCCTCCACGACGGTCACGGCGCACCCGGCCCTGGCCGCCGCGGTGGCGACCTCGGCGCCGATCCAGCCGGCCCCGACGACGGCCACGCGGGCGCCGGGGACCAGCCGCTCGCGCAGCGCGAGCGCGTCCTCGATCGTGCGCAGCACGTGCTGGCGGCCCTCGCCGCGCAGGCGGATCGGGGCGGCGCCGGTGGCGATCACCAGGCCGTCGTACTCCAGCTCTCCCTCGGTCGTCTCCAGCACGCCCTCGCGCAGGCCCTTGGCCGCCGTGCCGAGGCACAGCCGTACGTCGAGGGCGTCGAGATCGGAGTCGACCACGGTGGAGTCGGTCTCTCCGAGCAGCACCGCCTTCGACAGCGGCGGCCGGTCATAGGGGCGATGGTTTTCCTCGCCGATGAGCGTGATGCGTCCGGTGAACCCACGGAACCTCAACGCCTCGATGCTTCGCACGCCGGCCAGGCCGGCACCCACCACCACGACGTGATCCACAGCTCGACCATAGATTGCCGACAGGGGCCCTGGCCAACGGGGCCCCCATAACGAGTTGGGTAATTGACGCGCACTCGAACAGGCCCGGGTTGTGAGGCCCCGGGTGCTCTCACCACCCGGGCTCATCGGTCCCGCGATCGGCCGTTTCGGGCGGCGTACTACCCTTGGGGACGTAAGACGCGCGGGAGCCCGGCGGACCGGGCTGAGAGGAGAGCACGAGGCTCTCGACCGCCCCGACCTGATCCGGGTAATGCCGGCGAAGGGAGCGCTGTGTCCCGCACACCGCCACCCGGCGTTCAGTCCGGCTACGACGTCGTGATCGTGGGCGGCGGGGTGGAAGGCCTGGCCGCGGCCTGGCGCACCGTCCGGCGCGGCCTGTCGGTCGCGGTGGCCGACCCCTCCCCCGGAGGCGGCGCCACCCACGCGTCCGCGGGGATGCTCGCGCCGGTCAGCGAGGTGACCTACACGGAGGAGCCGCTGCTGCGGCTCGGTCTCGCGTCACTGGCGGCCTGGCCGGCGTTCCGGGCGGAGCTTGAGGACGAGACCGGCGCCGACCTCGACTACCGGACCGAGGGCACCCTGGAGGTCGCCCGCGGCGCGGACGACATGGCCGTCCTCGACGACCTCGCCGCCTTCGAGCGGACGCTCGGCCTGCGGGTCGAGCGGCTCACCGGGCGCGAGTGCCGCTCCTTCGAGCCGATGCTCTCTCCCTCCGTACGCGGTGGGCTGCTGGCCCGCGACGACGCCTGGGTCAACCCCCGCAGGGTCGTACGCGCCCTGCTCACGGCGTTCGAGAAGGCGGGCGGCACGCTGGTGACCGAGCGAGTCGCCGCGATCGACGCCCCGGAGGCGGGGGGTCCGTCCGTACGGCTGGAGTCCGGCGGGACCGTCGCGGCCGGGCAGGTCGTCGTGGCGGCCGGGTCGTGGTCGGCGTCCCTGCTGCCCGGCCTGCCGGTGCGCCCGGTCAAGGGCGAGATCCTCCGGCTGCGCGGGCCCCGGGGCTTCCTCACCCGGTGCGTCAGGGGGCTGGTGCACGGCTCCCCCGCCTACCTCGTCCCCCGGGGCGACGGCGAGATCACGCTGGGCGCGACCACCCAGGAGATGGGGTACGACGCGCGGGTCACCGCCGGAGGCGTCTACGAGCTGCTGCGCGACGCCCGCGAGCTGGTGCCCGGCATCACCGAGCTCGAACTCGCCGAGACGACGACCGGCTTCCGCCCGGGCACACCCGACAACCTGCCGCTCATCGGTCCCGCCGGGCCGCCCGGCGTGCTGGCGGCGACCGGGCACGGGCGCAACGGGGTGCTGCTGTCCCCGGTCACGGCCGACGCCGTCGCCGCGTTCCTCACCGGCGACGAGGTGCCCCCGGTCGCCCGGTTCTGCGATCCAGGGAGATTCAGCCAATGAAAGTCACGATCAACGGAGGCGCGGCCGAGCTGCCGGACGGCGCCACGGTCGGCGACGCCGTACGGACCCTCACGGCCCTCACGTCGGGGGTCGCGGTGGCGCTGAACGGCGAGGTCGTCAGCCGGAGCGCCTGGGACTCCACCCAGGTCGCCGACGGCGACGGCGTCGAAGTGCTCACGGCCGTGCAGGGAGGGTGAACATGACCGACGACGTCCTCGTGCTGGGCGGGGAGAAGTTCACCTCGCGGCTCATCATGGGCACCGGCGGCGCGCCGTCGCTCGAGGTGCTCGACCAGGCGCTCGAGGCGTCCGGCACCGAGCTGACGACCGTCGCGATGCGCAGGCTCGACCCGCAGTCGCGTGGCTCGGTGCTCGACCTGCTGCGCGCCCGCGGCATCAAGGTGCTGCCGAACACGGCGGGCTGCTTCACCGCCGGGGAGGCGGTGCTGACCGCCCGGCTGGCCCGCGAGGCGCTGGAGACCAACTGGGTGAAGCTGGAGGTCATCGCGGACGAGCGGACCCTGCTGCCCGACCCGATCGAGACCTTCGACGCCGCCGAGCGGCTGGTCGCCGACGGCTTCGTGGTGCTGCCGTACATCGGCGACGACCCGGCACTGGCCCGCAGGCTCCAGGACGCCGGGTGCGCGGCCGTGATGCCGCTCGGCGCCCCGATCGGCTCCGGGCTGGGCATCCGCAACCCGCACAGCATCGAACTGATCGTCGAGGCGGCCACGGTGCCGGTGATCCTCGACGCCGGCATCGGCACGGCCAGCGACGCCGCGCTCGCGATGGAGCTGGGCTGCGACGCCGTCCTGCTGGCCAGCGCCGTGACCCGGGCGCACCGGCCGGACCTGATGGCGGCGGCCATGCGGCAGGCGGTCACGGCCGGGCGGACGGCCCGCCTCGCCGGGCGCATCCCGCGCCGCCGCTACGCCGAGGCGTCCTCGCCCGCCCGCGCGTCCTGAGATCCGCCGCACAGTCCGGCGCCACGGTCCCGCACCACAGTCCGCCATCACAGTCCGGCACCACAGTCCGACCCCGTGGTCCGGCACCACGGTCCAACTGTGCGGACCGACCCTGCGGTCGGGCACCACAGTCCGCCATCACAGTCCGGCTCTGGGGTCCGGCACCACGGTCCGGCACCGCAGCCCGGCTCTGCGGTCCGGCACCGCCGTGGCCTCTGTCCTCCTCTCGCCCGCCTGCCCCGGAACGCCGGCGCGGGCGAGGCGGGAGGCGGCCGATTTCGCGTCTGGTAAGGCCGGTTTTCGGAATCGGTATGGCTTTTCGGACGGCGCGCGAGGCTGCCGAATAGGTCTCGGTTTGGGATTCGGGAACACGCCCGGCGGCAAATCACCCGTAAACTCTGGCGAGTGGACACGACGCTAACCGACCCGCTCGTGGGGCAGTTGCTCGACGGGCGCTACCGCGTCGAGTCCCGGATCGCCCGGGGTGGCATGGCCTCCGTATACCTGGCTCTGGACGTCCGGCTCGACCGCACGGTCGCCGTCAAGGTGATGCACCGCTCGCTGGCCGAGGACCCGCAGTTCGTGCGGCGTTTCATCGGCGAGGCCAAGTCGGTGGCCAGCCTCTCGCACCCCAACATCGTGCAGGTCTTCGACCAGGGCACCGACGGGGCGCACGTCTACCTGTCCATGGAGTACGTCCCCGGCCGTACGCTGCGCGACGTGCTGCGCCGGCGCGGCCACCTCCCGGCCCGCGAGGCCCTGGAGATGGTCATCCCGGTGCTCGCCGCGCTCGGCGCGGCCCACCAGGCCGGGCTCATCCACCGCGACGTCAAGCCCGAGAACGTGCTGCTCGCCGACGACGGCCGGGTGAAGGTCGTGGACTTCGGCCTGGCCCGCGCGATCGAGGCGACCAACCAGACCAAGACCGGCATGATGATCGGCACGATCGGCTACATGTCGCCCGAGCAGGTCACGACCGGCAACGCCGACGCCCGCAGCGACGTGTACGCCGCCGGGATCATGCTGTTCGAGCTGCTCACCGGGCGGCAGCCGTACTCGGGTGAGACGCCGATGTCGGTCGCCTACCGGCACGTGCACGAGACCGTGCCCGCGCCGTCGTCGATCGTGCCCGACGTGCCGCCGGTGATCGACGCGCTCGTCGCCGCGGCCACCGACAAGGACCCCGCCGCGCGCCCGGCGGACGCGACCGCGATGCTCGTCGCCGCCGTCGAGGTCCACCGTACGCTGCCGAAGACCGGGCACACCGACGCGCACGCCGCCCGCCACGGGGCCCCGGACACCGGCGCCCACAGCGGCGTGCGGACGGGCGCCCACCGGACCATGCCGCCGGCCGGCGGGGCCTCGTCGTTCGGCACGGAGTCGCACGGCACCGGGTCGCACGGCACCGGGTCGCACGGCACCGGGTCTCCTGGCACGGGGCCGCACGGCAGCGGATCGTTCGGCAGCGGGTCGTTCGGCATGGGGGCGCACGTGCTCGCCGAGCCCGAGTCGCCGCTCGGCCACACGATGATCCAGCCGCGCTCGGAACTGCTGACCGACCGGGCCGAGACGGGACGGCGCAGGGGACGCGGCGGGATCAGGCCCGTCTGGTTCGTCGCCGCGCTGGCCCTCGTCATGCTGGCGGGCGTCGCGTTCACCGGCTGGTGGTTCTCCCAGGGCCGCTACACGAAGGTCCCCGACCTGGTGAACAAGCCCGTCACCGTCGCGAGGCAGATGGCGCAGCAGGCCGGCTTCGAGGTGCGGATCGGCCAGGCGCGGTTCGACGACAAGGTGCCGAAGGACATCGTTCTCGACACCGAGCCGGGGCTGGGAGCCGAGGTGGTCAAGGGCTCGGTGCTCACCCTGATCCCGTCGGCCGGCCCGGAGCTGATCGCCGTACCGCTGGTCGAGAAGTACAGCCTGGCGGACGCCCGGGCGAAGATCGCCGATGCCGGGCTCACCCCCGGGCGGGTGAGCAAGAGCGCGAGCGACACCGTCCCCCGCGACCAGGTGATCCGCACCAACCCGCCGGTGGGCAAGCGCGTCAAGAAGGGCAGCACGGTCAACTTCGTCGTCAGCGCCGGGCTGCTGATGCCGGACGTCACGCAGATGATGCGCGACCAGGCGGAGAAGTTCCTGCGCGAGAAGGGCTTCAACGTCCAGGTCGACGAGACCACCGACGACGCCCCGCCGGGCACGGTGATCGCCCAGGACCCGGCCGGCGGCGCCGAGGTGGTGGCCGGGGCGACCGTCCACCTGACCGCCTCACGCGGCCCGGACCAGGGCTTCCACTGGCCGTGGGAGGCCAACCCCGCCGATCCCGACCAGACCCCGCCCGTCGTCGTCGCCGTCCCCAACGTGATGTTCAAGTCCGTCAAGGACGCGGCCAACGAGCTGAAGGCGGCCGGTTTCAAGGTCAACGTCCGCAGGGTGATGGGCACCGACCGGGTGGTCGGCGAGAATCCGCTCGGCCAGCAGCCGCCGGGCACCACCATCACCATCTGGCACTGATCCGCGCCTCCCCGCGCCTCGTCATCGTCCCCGGCGTCCCTCCGGGGGCGTGCGCGACGCGCTCGGCCATGCGGCCGGCTCACGCATGAAGAGCCCCGCCGGTTCCGGAGAACGACGGGGAGTAATGACCCCGGCGGGACGTCGTACTCGAGTCCCCGTGTGCGCAGGACTCAGGGGATGAGGGTGCCGAGGAGGCGGAGGCGGGCGAGGCCGCCGTCGGGGTAGATGTCGAGCCGGGCGTGGGTCATCCGGCGGTCGTCGTCCAGGCGGAAGCGGTGGCGGGTGTCGGGCTGCAGGCGCGTTCTGGGCAGCAGCGTGAACCAGGCGTCCTCGTCCTCCAGCGGCGCACGGTCCGCGTCCGCGCCCTTCAGCGACGCCCAGCCGGGGGCGTTGAACACCAGGTTGGTCGTGTCGAGCTCGGCGACGGCCACCCGGCCGGGCCCGGCCAGGGCCACGACGAGCCAGTCGTTGCCGTCGTCGCGGCGGCGGGCGGTCTCCCAGCCCTCGGCCTGGTTGCGGGCCAGGCCGGGCGCGATGACGTTGTTCGGCGAGGAGTAGAACTCATTGGAGCACGCCGTCACCAGGCCGCCGTTCTCCAGCGCGGCGAGGTCGATGGTGACGCCTTCCAGGAACGTGCGGTCGGGCACGACCCGCCCGTGGACCCGCAGCCGCGCGACGCCGCCGTCGGGGAAGATGTTCAGCCGCACGTGGGTGAAGCGGCGGGGATCGGTCACGGCGAACTCGTGGACCGCGTCGCCCTTCAGCGGGCTCTTCGGCACGATCTCCACCCAGCCGTCCAGCTCCTCCGGCGCGGGGTGGCCCTCGGCCGCGCACGCCTCGACCGACGCGTACGGCGGGTAGTTGCCGCGGAACCACGCGGTGTCCACGACGACGCCGTGAATGACCCCGGGCATGCCGAGCCGCACGATCGCCCAGTCGTGGCCGGGCTCGCGCCGCCGCCGGGTCTCCCAGCCGTCGTAGACCTGTCCCTTGGCCCCGAACGTGTGCGGCCGGAACTCGGCCGGTCCCGGCCGGATCAGGGCCTCCCGTTCGGCGAACGACTCGTCGTTGGCGGCCACGACCGACCCGCCGTACGTACGGAGAGCGAGATCGGGCAGGCGGGTGAAGCCGGTCATCGGGCTCCTCTCGTCAGCAGCCGGCCACGCGGGGTGGCGAAGTCGACGGGCGTGCCGCGTAGCCAGGTGGTGCGCACCACGCCCGCCAGCCGCGCGCCGTGATAGGGAGACACCGGGTTGCGGTGGTGCAGCTCCGCGACGTCCACGGTCAACTCGGCGTCGGGGTCGAAGGCGACGAGGTCGGCGTCGTCGCCCTCCCGGATCGCCCCCTTGCCGGGCAGGCCAGCCAGGCGTGCCGGTCCCTCGGCCATCCAGCGCGCGACGTCGGCCAGGCCGTGGCCGCGGGCGCGCGCGGCGGTCCACACGACGGGCAGGCCGACCTGGAGCGAGGAGATCCCGCCCCAGGCGGCGGCGAAGTCGGGCACCTTGAGGTCGGGCGTCGACGGGGAGTGGTCGGAGACGATCCCCATGAGCACACCGTCGGCGAGCGCCCGCCACAGCGCGTCGCGGTTGGCGGCCTCCCGGATGGGCGGGCAGCACTTGTAGGCGGGCCCGGTGACCTGCTCGGCCGCCAGGGTCAGATAGTGGGGGCAGGTCTCGGCCGTGACGCGCACCCCTGCCGTCCGGGCGGCGCGCAGCGGTTCGACGCAGGCGGCGGCCGACACGTGCACGATGTGCGCCCGCGCGCCCGTCTCCGCCGCAAGCTCGATCACCTGCTCGACGGCCCTGCGTTCGGCCTCCTGCGGGCGCGACCCGAGGAAGTCGCCGTACGCGGGGCCGCCGGGCTCGGACAGCAGGGCGGGGTCCTCGGCGTGGGCGATCAGCAGGCCGTCGAACGTGGCCACCTCGGCCAGCGCGGCCCGCAGCCCGTCGCGGTCGAGCGCGGGGAACTCGTCCACGCCGGACGGCGACAGGAAGCACTTGACCCCGGCCACGCCGGCCTCGTGCAGGGGCCGCAGGTCGGCGAGGTTGCCGGGGATCGCGCCGCCCCAGAAGGCGACGTCCACGTGACACCGGCCCTCGGCGGCCTTCCGCTTGACGTCGAGTGCCGCCACGTCCACGGTCGGCGGCAGCGAGTTGAGCGGCATGTCCACGATCGTGGTCACGCCCCCGGCCGCCGCCGCCCTGGTGGCGGTCGCGAAGCCCTCCCAGTGGGTGCGGCCCGGCTCGTTGACGTGCACGTGGGAGTCGACCAGCCCGGGCAGCAGCGGCAGGTCGCCGAGGTCGGCCGACTCCTCGGCCGCCGGTGGCTCGTCGTAGGGGCGCAGGGCCGCGATCACGCCGCCGCGCACGGCGACGGCCAGCGGACGCTCCCCCTCCGGGGTCACCGTCCGCCGTGACCGCACCACCAGGTCGTACGCCCCCTCCGCCGCCGCGACCCCGCTATCCGCCGCCGGTCCGGGCCGGTCACCGCCGCGATCACGCACGAGACTCGCCGCTCCCCTCACGATCACCTACTCGTTCACGAGATGTACGGCGGCGATCCGCGCCGCCAGCCGCTCCAGCAGCGGCCCGGCCTCGGCCATGCACCGCCGCACGTCGGGCTCGACGTCGGTCAGCGCGTACGCCGCCTCGATGCCGGCCGCCCTCAGCTCGTCGTCGCCGACGGTGCGCCGCCCGCAGACGGCCACGACCGGCACGCCGTGCTTGGCCGCGGCGGCGGCGACGCCCACCGGGGCCTTGCCACGCAGGGTCTGCTCGTCGATCGAGCCCTCACCCGTGATCACCAGCCGGGCGCCCTCCACGTGGCGGTCGAAGTCCACGAGGTCGAGCAGATAGCCGATGCCGGGCCGGATCTCCGCGCCGAGGAACGTCAGCGCGCCGAAGCCCACCCCTCCCGCGGCGCCCGCCCCCGGCCGCCCGGCCACGCCCATCGCCCGCACCACGCCGTCGTGCTCGGCCGCGCCCGCCAGGCCGTGGGTGTGCGCGGCGACGGCCGCCAGCCGGGCCAGCCCGGCCTCCAGCACGGCCACGTCCTGCGGGCTCGCGCCCTTCTGCGGGCCGTACACCGCCGCCGCGCCGTACGGCCCGAGCAGCGGGTTGTCCACGTCGCTCGCCACGATCACCTCGAAGCCCCGCAGGAGGCCGGAGGCGTCGATGGTGTGCAGGTCGCGCAGCGCGGCCCCGCCCGCGGGCAGGTCGTTGCCGGCCGCGTCGAGCAGCCGCGCGCCGAGGGCCTGGGCCATGCCCGCGCCGCCGTCGGTGCAGGCGCTGCCGCCCAGGCCGAGCACGATCCGCGTCGCGCCGTGCCGTACGGCGTGGGCGATCAGCTCGCCGGTGCCGCGGCTGGTGGCGGTGAGCGGCACCGGCTCGCCCGGCAGCCGGCGCAGGCCCGACGCCTCGGCCAGCTCGATCACCGCGACCCGTGCGCCGGGCTCGTCGCGTACGGCGTAGCTCGCCGTGACCGGATCGCCGGCCGGCCCGGTCACCCGCGTCTCGATCCGGGTGAACCCGCTCGCCACGACCGCGTCCACGGTGCCGTCGCCTCCGTCGGCCACCGGCAGCTCGACGACGGGGACGTCCCCCGCTCCCGCGAGACGCAGCCCGGCGGCCACGTGCGCGGCCACCTCGGGTGAGGTGAGCGACCCGCGGAACTTGTCCGGTGCGATGACGACGTGTCCTGTCATGGTGTGGCTCACCTGTGGCCCTTCGATCGTGTCCGGGAACGCCTCAGACATGATCCATCGTGGTGAGCCTGCGGTGGGCGTCGGCCCCGGCCCGCGCGGCCTCCTCCCCTGGCACGGTGCGCAGCTCGCCGTCGTCCACGACGGTCCGGCCGCCGACGAGCAGCCGGGCGAGCGGCGGGGTCGTGCCGAACGCGAACGCGACGACGGGATCGTCGATCGCCGCGTGGAAGCCGCCGAGCCGCCACAGCGCGACGTCGGCGAGCTTGCCGGGCTCCAGCGAGCCGATCTCTGTCTCCCTGCCGAGGCAGCGGGCGCCGCCGAGCGTGGCCATCTCCAGGGCCTGCCGGGCGGTCAGCGCGCGCGGGCCGTAGCGGGCCCGCTGCGTGAGCACGGCCATGCGGATCTCCCCGGCCAGCGGCGTCATCTCGCTGGACGCCGCGCCGTCGACGCCGAGCCCGACCGGCGCGCCCGCGGCCAGCAGGTCGGACACCCGGGCGATGCCCGCGCCGAGGCGTCCGTTGGACGACGGGCAGTGGGCCGTGCCGGTGCCGGTCTCGCCGAAGCGCCGCACGTCCTTGTCGGTCAGATGGACGCAGTGGGCCAGCCACACGTCGGGGCCCAGCCAGCCGAGCCGGTCGAGGTATTCGACGGGCAGCACGCCGAACTGCTCCCTGCAGTGCTCGTCCTCGTCGGCCGTCTCCGCCACGTGCGTGTGCAGCCGTATGCCGTGGGAGCGGGCCAGCTCGGCCGAGCGGGTCATGAGCTCGCCGCTGACCGAGAACGGCGAGCAGGGGGCGACCGCGACGCGCAGCATCGACCCGAACGACGGATCATGATATTTCCGGATGGCGTCGTCGGTGGCCTGGAGAATCTCGTCGATGTCCTCCACGACCTCGTCCGGCGGCAGGCCACCCTGAGAGGCGCCCCGGTCCATCGATCCCCGGCAGGGGTGGAAGCGCAGCCCGACCCGCCGCGCGGCCTCGATCTCCGCCTCGAAGAGGTCTCCCCTGCCCTTGGGGAAGACGTAGTGGTGGTCGGTGGAGGTGGTGCAGCCCGACAGGGCAAGCCAGGCCAGCCCGGCCGTCGCTGCGCCGGCCACCACCTCGGCGTCCATCCGGGCCCACAGCCGATAGCTGGCGACCAGCCACTCGAACAGCGTGCCGTCCGGGGTCACTCCCTGGGACGCCCACTGGTAGAGGTGGTGATGGGTGTTGACCAGGCCGGGCGTGGCGAGGCAGCCGGAGCCGTCGACGCGTTCGGCCCCCTCCGGCACTGCCGGGGCGGGTCCTGGGCCGACCGCGGTGATCAGGCCGTCCTCCACGACGACGTGACCGGACGGGATCTCCGCCCCGGCGACGGGGACGACGTAGGCGTTCTCGATGACCACCGGGCGCTGACGCTCAGCCAATGGGACCCCCGTACACAGACGATTCGGGCGCCGCCCCTCGCGGATCACGGCCCGTACGCGGCAGCACCGCCGCCTGGTGATCGCGGCGGGGCATCCGTGACGCTCGGAGTGCGGACATGGCGCACCGCGGATAACACCCCGTACGCGGCAACGCCACCGGGTGATCGCGGCCTTTACGCGGCACCGCCGTCGGGCGGTCGCGGCGGGTCATGCGCGGGAGCCGCTTTCCGCGCGACGGGCGGCGGCCAGGCGGACCGCGTCGAGGATCTTCTCGTATCCGGTGCAGCGGCACAGGTTGCCGGCCAGGGCCTCCCGGATGTCGGCGTCCGGCGGCGCCCCTTCGGTGCCCGCGAGCAGCGCGTGGGCCTGGACGATGAGACCGGGGGTGCAGAAGCCGCACTGCACGGCCCCCGCGTCCACGAACGCGCGCTGCACCTCGTCGAGCCCGCCGCCCAGCTCACCGTCGGACCCCTCACCGGGGGCCGCCAGGCCCTCGACCGTCACCACCTCGCGTCCCTCCGCCTGGCCCGCGGCGACGAGGCAGGCGCAGACCGGGGTGCCGTCGAGATAGACCGTGCAGGCGCCGCATTCGCCCTGTTCGCAGGCGTTCTTGGCGCCCGGCAGGCCGAGCCGTTCGCGCAGGACGTAGAGCAGGCTCTCGCCCTCCCACACGTCGTCGGCCGTCATCGGGCGGCCGTTCACGGTCACGTCGACCCTCATCACGCGCTCCCCCTGAAGTCGTCCCATGCCCAGCCGAGCGCGCGGCGCGCCATCACGGCCAGCGCGTGCGTACGGTAGGCGGCGCGGCCCCGCACGTCGTCGATGGGCGCGGCGGACGCGGCCACGAGCTCGCCGAAGCGGCGCGCGACGACCGGATCGAGCGGGCCCTGGCCGTCCCAGTCCAGTCTCTCCGACGCGAAGTCCCCGGCCTGCGGGGCGTGGCGCGGGGTCGGCGCGGCCGAGCCGATGCCGGTGCCCACCCGCCGCTCGCCCGGGTCGAGCGCGACCGCGAACGAGCACACCGCGATCACCATGGCGTTCCTCGTGCCGATCTTCGAGAAATACTGCGGGCCGGTGGCGGCCGGGACGCGTACGGCGCGGATCAGCTCGTCGGGGGCGAGCGCGTTGCGCTTCACCCCGGTGTAGAACTCCCCGATCGGGATCAGCCGGGTGCCGCGCACCGACTCGGCCTCCACGACCGCGCCGCCCGCCAGCAGCGGCGGATGGCTGTCGCCGGCGGGCGAGGCCGCGCCGAGGTTGCCCGCGACCGTGCCCCGGTTGCGGATCTGCGGCGACCCGACCGTGCGGGACGCCTGGGCCAGGCCGGGCAGCTCGGTCCCGAGCTCGGCGATCAGGCGGGAGTAGGTCACGCCCGCGCCCACGCGGATCTCGCCGCCCTCCCGCGACCAGTCCCGCAGCTCGGGGATCGCGGTGAGGTCGAGCAGGGCGGCCGGGCGGCCCTTGTCGAGGTTGATCTCCACCATGACGTCGGTGCCGCCCTGGATCGGCGTGGCCTCGGGCCGCTCGGCCTTCAGCGCGAGGGCGTCCGGCCAGGTCGTCGGTCGCAGGAAGTCCATCGGCTACTCCCAGGCCGGGCCGGCGGCGGGCGCGTCCTCGCGCAGCACCGTGCCCTCGATCAGCCCGTACGGCCGGTCGGCGGCGAAGAAGACCTCGCCGTCGTTGTCCAGCCCGAAGGGCGCGAGATCCACGAGGAAGTGGTGCTTGTTGGGCAGCGACAGCCGCACCTCGCAGACCCCCGGGCACTCGGCCAGCACCCGGGTGCCCATGGCGTACAGGGTCTGCTGCAGCGACAGGCTGTAGGTGTCGGCGAAGGCCGCGAGCAGGGCGGCCCGCGCGTTCTCGTAGGTCTTGTCCCAGTCCTGTGTCGCGTCCTGGGAGGCGTCCGCGTGCCGCCAGGCCACGTCCACCGCGGTGGCCAGGACGCGGTCGCGGGTCTCCGGCAGCGTCGTGTACTCGTCCTTGGCGAAGCCCCAGAACTCGGAGTTGGTCGTGTTGAGCACGACGAGGTCGCGCAGCCCGGAGACCACCCACGACGCCGTCCCGTCGTAGTGGGCCACGCAGGTGCGGACCTCCCGGCCCGAGCGGACGAACGAGTGCCCGAACGCGCCGTTGCGCTCCCAGGCGTGCTCCTCGACGGCGACCCTCGCGTGGTGGATCGCGGGCTGGGAGTCCACGAAGTGACGCGCCAGCAGCAGCGCGAAGTCCTCGATCGCCCCGACGCCGTGTTTCTTGGCGAACGCGAAGACCGTGTTCTTCTGCGTGTCGGTGGGCAGGACGGCGGAGTTGTCCCCGCTCAGGTGCACCTCGGTCATGTCGCCCGACAGCGACGTGCTGACCGTGAGGTCCTTGATCCGGTGGGCGTCGCCGTGCCGGGTCACCCGTACGACCCTCGTCTCGGCCTTGCCATACCTGTTCGGCCCCAGAACGGCCATGTCAGCTCCCCCGGTAGGTCGAATAGGCGAACGGGCTCAGCAGCAGCGGCACGTGGTAGTGCTCGCCGGCCTCCCGGATGGCGAACACGACGCTCACCTCGGGGAAGAACGCCTCGTTCCCCAGATAGGCGCCGGTGTCGAACACGAGCCGGTAGGTCCCCGGGCGCGGGTCCTCGGCCGGGTCCCATTCCCGGCCCAGCGGGGTCCACTCGCGGATGCGGCCGTCGCCGTCGGTGCGGCCCTCCGCCACCGGCACGAACCCGTGCGCGGCGCGGCGCGAGAGCCGTACGAACAGGTCCTTGGCCGGCCGCCCGGCGGCGGTGTCGAGCACGTGCGTCGAAAGGCTCACCGGCCCTCCCAGAGCTTGGCCAGCCGCAACGCGACGATCTTCGACAGTTCGTCCCTGACGACCTTGCGCTCGGTCTCCTCGTCGTTGCCGAGCCGGTCGCGCAGCAGCGCCAGCAGTTCGCCGGCCTCCCGGCCCGTCGCGCAGACCAGGTAGACGTGGCCGAAGCGGCTCTCGTAGGCGGCGTTGCCCTCGCGGAGCGCGCCGAGCACGTCCCGGCCGGCGTCCGCGGTTCCGGACTGCTCCGACCGCGACCACGCGGCCTCGCGTCCCGCACCGGCGGGCCGTTCGCCGATCCGCGGGTGCGCCGCCAGCGCCTCCAGCACGTCGTCCCAGGTCAGCTCCGCGAGGGCGGCCTCGCTCGCGCGCCGGAGCCCGTCGAGATCGCCGTACGGCCCGCGCGCGGCGACCGCCTCCACCCATCTGGTGGAGGCGCAGCAGGACCGCAGATCCTCCCGGCTGAGTTCGCGCATGCCCGTCAGTCAACCGCCGGGCCCGGGGCGATTCCAGCGGTGCGAAGTCCGAACCGGGCGCCCCGCTCCGGGGGCCGCTTTGTACGTTGTGACAAAGGGGGCGGCATCAGCCTGCGCCAACGCCCTGTGCCACTACTCCGCGCCACTACCCGGTGCCAATACTCTTGGGAGCATCATGACTCCTTCCAATCTCATCGGCGGACACGTCTTCGTCACCGGCGGTCTCGCCAAGGGCGGGCTGAAGTACGCGGCCGACATCGGCGCGGAAGTGATCCAGGTCTTCGTCACCAACCCCCGAGGCTGGGCGCTCTCCGAGGGAAACCCGGCGGAGGACGCCAAGCTCCGCGAGTCGGGCATGCCCGTCTTCGTGCACGCCGCGTATCTCGTGAACTTCGGGTCGCCGACGCCGGAGACCCTGGAGAACTCGATCGCGGTGACCCGGCACACCCTGCGCAGGGGCGTCGAGACCGGCGCGCTCGGCGTGGTCGTCCACACCGGCTCGGCCGTGAGCCAGCCGCGCGAGGCCGCGATGCGCCAGATCCACGAGCGCCTGCTGCCGGTGCTGGACGAGATTCCGGACGACGGTCCCGACCTGCTGCTCGAACCGATGGCGGGCCAGGGCCAGATGCTCTGCGCGACCGTGCAGGACCTCGGCCCCTATCTGGAGGCCCTCGACCATCACCCCAAGGTCGGCGTGTGCCTCGACACCTGCCACGCGTTCGCCGCGGGGCACGACCTGGCCGCGCCGGGCGGGGTGAAGGAGACGATGGACGCGCTGAACGACGTCGCCCCCGGCCGGCTCAAGCTGATCCACGCCAACGACTCGAAGGATCCCTGCGGCTCGAAGCGGGACCGGCACGAGAACATCGGTGCGGGGCACATCGGCACCCAGGCGTTCGGCGACCTGATGCGCCATCCCACGGCCGCCGGGGTGCCCATCTGCATCGAGACGCCCGGCAAGGTGGAAAAGCACCGCGAGGACATCGAGCTGCTCAAGAAGCTGCGCGGCGACTGACCGGCATGTTCCCGGTGCCCGCCGGTCCCTCGCGTCACAGCGGGTTCCGGGGCGAGCGGTTTCCTGGCGACGGCTCCTCCGGGTGAGCGGCCTTTCCGAGGTGAGCGGCCCTTCGGGTGAATGACTCTCCCGAGGCGAGTGGCTCTTCCGGAGTGAGCAGGTCTCCCGGGGGATGCGAGTCTTCCGGCGGACGCGGCTCTCCCGGCGGACGCGGTTCTTCCGGCGGACGCGGCTCTCCGGGTGATCGGGATGGGGCGTTCGCGGCGATCCGGCGCCCCCGTATGGCCGGATCGCCGCGCACCCCCCGATACGCGTGGGCGGGGCCCTTCCCCCCCGAGTAGGGCCCCGCTTGGTAACCAGTCGGTGACAATCTGCTCACCTTGTGATTACCCCGCGTGTCTTGCGACGTGCGAAAGACTACGAGGTGTAGTCGGGCGGCGGGATGGCCCTTCGGACGAGCGGTCTCTAGTTAGCGCCATGCGGCCCGCTCCCGCACGACGAGCGGGCCGCGGAAGACGACGAGCGGTAGATCGGGGCGCACGAACACACCCCCCGGCACGGGCTCACGGACGGAACTGCCGGACGAGCTGCTCCCGCACCTGCCGGGTGTGCCGCCTGCTCACCGGCAGCGTCTCGCCGCCCACCTGCAGGACCACCCGCCCGGCGTCGAAGCGAAGCTCGCTGACGTGCCGCGCGTTGACCAGGGTGCTGCGGTGGGCCCGGACGAACCCGGAGCCCGCCCAGCGGCGTTCCAGCGCCGCGAGGGACATCCGTACGAGATAGACGGCCTCGGCCGTGTGCAGGCGGACGTAGTCGCCGTGTGCCTCGGCGTAGCACACGTCCTGCCGGGCCACGAACTTCGTGCGGCCCCCGAGCTCGACCGGGATCGTCTCCAGGTCCTCCCCCTCGGCGCCGGGAGGCGCGACGGCCGCCGAGAGCCGCCGTACGGCCTCCGCCAGCCGCTCCGGGCGTACGGGCTTGAGCAGGTAGTCGACGGCCTCCAGCTCGAACGCCTGGACCGCGCAGTCGTGGGCACTGACGAAGACCAGGCGGGGAGGCATGGGGAACCCGCCGATGAGCCGGGCGAGGTCGAGGCCGTCGAGGCCCGGCATGCGCACGTCCAGGAACACGCCGTCGAGGCGCACCCCGTCGGCGATCATCTGGACCATGTCGTGCAGGGCGGCCCCGCCGTCGGTCGCCGTGCTCACGTGCTCCACCCGGGCGTCCTGGCGGAGCAGGAAGGCGAGCTCGGACAGGGCGGGGACCTCGTCGTCCACCGCGAGGACACGCAGCATGGCGTCCACCGTGCCGCGTGCCCGGCCCTCCGCGCAAGGGGTGACCGAACGGTAAGTCACATTCCCGATACGCTCCGCCACTTTCCAGTGCGCAGTGAGGCAAGTTTCCCGCCAAGACATAGTAGAGCTATTGGCCTTTGGGCGTCTAACAGGACTTTTGTCCGTTAGGGCTGCTTACCGTTGAACAGGTAGCCCAGGCCCACCGAGGAACTTCGATGAGCATCAGGCCCGACAGGTGCCTTTTTTTCTCCAACTCGATCCAGGCGCGGGTGACGCTGACCGTGGCGGCGGTGTCGGTGCTCGTCGTCGCGGTGATCACCGTGGGCTTCTGCCTGCTCGTCCGCCACCGGATCGAAGCCGAGATCTACCAGGAGACCCGCAGGGTCGCGATCGAATGGATCGGCTCGATGGAACACGGGCGGATTCCGCCGCCGGCGCCGACGGCACGGGTGCCGCTCGTCCAGCTCGTCGACTCGCGCGGCCAGGTGGTGGCGGCCGGGCCCATGGCCGGCGATCGGCCGCTGAGCACGGTCAGGCCGACCGAGAACCACTTCGACGACGTGACCGAGTGTCCCGAGGGCAAACCGTGCATCATGCTCACCGCCGCCCGGGTTCCGATGTTCCAGTCCCGGGAGTTCTGGCAGGGCGAGCCCCACTTCGTCTACGCCGGCACGGACCAGCCGCCCGCCCTGCGCGGGCAGCGGCTGGAGCTCTTCAGCGCGCTCGGCGGGGTGCTGCTGGTGGTCCTGTGGACGTGGACGACCTGGCGGGCGACGGGCCGCATCCTGCATCCCATAGACACGATCCGGCAGCGGATGTCCGAGATCACCGCCCACGACCTGTCCCTGCGGGTGCCGCAGCCGTCCGGCCAGGACGAGATCTCCCGGCTGGGCCGCACCGCGAACGAGACGCTCGACCGGCTGGAGTCGGCGGTCACGCGGCAGCGGGAGTTCGCCGCCGTCGTGTCCCACGAGCTCAAGTGCCCGCTCGCCGGCCTGCGGACGGGGCTGGAGGAGGCGCTGCTCTTCCCGGAGATCGACGCACGCGAGGCGATCGCCAGGTCGCTGCCGGCCGCCGACCGCATGCAGCGGATCATCGACGAGCTGCTCACCTTCGCCAGGCTGCGCAACACGCCGTCCTCGCTGGAGCCGGTCGACCTCGGAGCGCTCGTACGCGCCGAAGCGGCGGCGCGTACCACGGGCGTGCCGGTGCGCACCAGAACCGAGCCCGACGTGCTGGTCCTCGGCAACCGCGTGCAACTGGCCAGCGTCGTGACGAACCTGCTGGTGAACGCGCAGCGCCATGCCACCCGTCAGGTGGAGGTGAGCGCCCAGCGCGCCGGGGCCCAGGCGCAGGTGGTCGTGCAGGACGACGGCGAGGGCATCGACGAGAAGGACAGGGAGCGCGTCTTCGAACCTTTCGCCCGGCTGGAGGCGGGACGACGCCTCGATCCCCACGGCAGCGGCCTCGGCCTGGCCCTGTGCCGGGCGATCGCCGTGGCGCACGAGGGCAGCCTGTGCCTCGAGGACTCCCCGCACGGTGCCCGCTTCGTCCTCCGGCTCCCGCTCATGACCGGCTGAGCCCCGGTCGGGCCGGGACGGGGCGGGGGCGGGTCTTGGGGATGCGCAGCCGGATGCGGGTGCCCTTGCCGGGCGCGGTCTCCACCATGAGCCCGTAGTCCTGGCCGTAGAGGTGGCGCATGCGCAGGTCCACGTTGCTCAGCCCGATCCCGCTGCTCTCCTCGGCGAGCGCGGCCCGCAGGTGTTCGGGGTCCATGCCGACGCCGTCGTCCTCGACCCAGATGTGCGCCTCCGGCCCGGCGTCCCTGATCACGACCCGGACCTCCCCCGGCATGCCGTGCTTGATGGCGTTCTCCACCAGCGGTTGCAGGCACAGGAACGGCACGTCGACCCGCAGCACCTCGGGAGCGACCTGGACGGTGAAGCGCAGCCGGTCGCCGAACCTCGCCTGCTCAAGCAGCAGGTAGCGGTCGACGCAGCTCAGCTCGTCGGCGAGCGAGGTGAAGTCGGCCGCCCTGCGCAGCGCGTAGCGGATGAAGTCGGCGAAGTCGAGCAGCAGCTCGCGGGCGCGCTCGGGATCGGTCCGGACGAACGAGGCGATCGTGGTCAGCGAGTTGTACACGAAGTGGGGCGAGATCTGCGCCCGCAGCGCCCGCGTCTCCGCCTCCAGGGTGCGCCGGCGGGAGGCGTCCAGCTCGGCGAGTTCGAGCTGGCCGGACATCCAGCGGCCCACCTCGGCCGCCGTGCGCATCAGACCGGCGCCGATCTCGGTGTCGTACGCCGCGAGCGCGCCGACCGCCCTGCCCTCCACGGTCAGGGGGACGACCACCCCGTGCCGGTCGCCTTCCGCGGCGGAGGCGAGGCGCGGCCTGCCGCCCGCCATGGTCGCGCGCACCTCCGCGAGGACGGCCTCGTCGGCCGGCACGCCCGTTCCGTTCCTGGCCAGGACGCGGTCACCCGTGGCGACCACCAGGCCGGCGGTGCCGAGCAGCGTCCGCAGGTGCCGCGCGGCGCGGCGCGCGGAGCCGCGGGTGAGCCCGGCGCGCAGCGAGCCCGCCGCCAGCCCCGCGACGCGCAGGGCGAGGAACATCGCCTCCTCCGGCAGCGCGCCGGGCGCCGGCCCACGACCGGCGAGAGCGCGGCCCAGCGCGCCGCCGCAGACCCCGCAGAGCGCGCACAGCGTGACCCAGACGGCTGAAGACACGCCGGACACCGTAGCCGCTCGGCGGCCTCACGGTGGGCCGTCGCCCGGGTCCTCCTGGTATGAGTAGCGCTGCTCCTTCCAGGGATCGGCCACGTTGTGATAGCCGCGTTCCTCCCAGAAGCCGCGCCGGTCCTCGGTCAGGTATTCGATCGCGCGCACCCACTTCACGCTCTTCCAGGCGTACAGGTGCGGCACCACGATCCGTACGGGATAGCCGCGCTCGGGGGACAGCGGGTTCCCGTCGAGGTGCGTCGCGAACAGCGTGGCCGGCCGGTCGAAGTCGGACATGCGCATGTTGGCGCTGAAGCCGTACTCGGCCCAGACCATGACGTGACGCACGCCGGGCGCCGGGGGCACGCGGTCGAGCAGCACCGACGTGGGCACGCCACCCCACTCGTTGCCCATGAGGGAGAACTTGGTGACGCAGTGGAAGTCGGCGATGACGGTCGTCGTGGGCAGCGCGGAGAACTCCTCCCACGTGAAGTCGTGGACCCGGCCCGAGGCCGTGGCGCCGAACACCTGGAACCGCCACGTCTCGGGGCGGAACGCCGGGACCCGTCCGTAGTGGACGACGGGCCGTCCACGTGGGACGTACTGGCCCGGCGGCAGGCGCGTCTCCTCCTCAGGGTTCTCCGGCACGCACGCCATCCTGCCATCCGCCCGGAGTACGGCCGCACCGGCCCCCTGGGGGTGGGGGTGCGGCACGACAAGGACGCGTGCGCTATATTTCGTCGCATGCGCACCGCTTGGTCGTTTTGGTATGGCGACGGACCCGTGAGGACCGATCGCCTCCATGCGCTGCGCTGACAGCCACGGCGAACGAAGGCCCCGGGTCCAACGGACCCGGGGCCTTCGTCGTTTTTCCCCCGACCCGCACGATCAACAGCGACAGGAGTCACCATGGTCATCGTCATGGCCCCCGAGGCAACGCAGGACGACATCGAGGCGATCACCGACGTCGTGGCCGCCGCCGGAGGCGAGGCGTTCGCGAGCCGCGGCGTGAACCGCACGATCATCGGCCTCATCGGCGACGTCGAGCAGTTCGCCGCGCTCAACCTGCGCGCCATGCCGGGCGTCGCCGACGTCGTGCGGGTCTCCACCCCGTACAAGCTCGTGAGCAGGGAGAACCACCCGCAGCGCTCCACGGTGACCGTGCGCGGCGTCCCGATCGGCCCGGACACCGTCACGCTGATCGCCGGCCCGTGCGCGGTCGAGACCCCGGAACAGACGCTTGAGGCCGCGCTGATGGCCAAGGCCGCGGGCGCGACGCTGCTGCGCGGCGGCGCCTACAAGCCGCGCACCTCGCCGTACGCCTTCCAGGGGCTGGGCGAGAAGGGCCTGCGCATCCTGGCCGACGTGCGCGAGCAGACCGGGCTGCCGATCGTCACCGAGGTCGTGGACGCCCACGACGTGGCGCTCGTCGCGTCGTACGCCGACATGCTGCAGGTCGGCACCCGCAACGCGCAGAACTTCGCGCTGCTGCAGGCAGTGGGCGCGGCGGGCAAGCCGGTCATGCTGAAGCGGGGCATGACGGCGACCATCGAGGAGTGGCTCATGGCGGCCGAATACGTCGCCCAGCGCGGCAACCTCGACATCGTGCTGTGCGAGCGCGGCATCCGCACCTACGAGCCCGCCACCCGCAACACGCTCGACATCTCGGCGGTCCCTGTCGTACAGCGGCTGTCGCACCTGCCGGTGATCGTCGACCCGTCGCACTCCGGCGGCCGGCGCGACCTCGTGCTGCCGCTGTCGCGGGCCGCCGTCGCGGTCGGGGCGGACGGCCTCATCGTCGACGTGCACCCCCACCCCGAGCAGGCCCTGTGCGACGGCCCGCAGGCCTTGGTGGACGGCGACCTGGACGCCCTCGCGGCGGTCATGCGCGACTTCCCCCCGCTGGTGGGCCGCACCGCCGCCACCGGCGCGACGACGCCGTCCGCCATCCCCGCCTGAACCCGTCTGCTGGGCCCGGGGACCGCGTTACGCGGTCCCCGGCTCCTCCCAGGCCGGCGAGGGCTCAGACGTCGAGCTTGTACGGCTGGATCGAGTCGGCGAGCTGGGCGGCGAGGTCCTCGGCGTCGAGGCGCTTCTCGATCTGCTTGAGGTCCTCGATCTTCGCGCGGGTCTCGGCCTGCCGGGGCGCGAGCAGCGTGCAGCAGTCCTCGTCGGGCAGCTCGGAGATCTCCAGCGTCCCGATCCTGCGGGCCTCGGCCATGATCTCGGTCTTGTCCAGGCCGATCAGCGGGCGCAGGATCGGCAGGTCCACGGCGTGGTCCTGGGCCGTGATGTTGGCGAGGGTCTGCGAGGAGACCTGGCCGAGGCTGTCGCCGGTGACCAGCGCCTCGGCGTGGATGCGGTGGGCGACCTCCTCGGCCGTCTTGAGCATCAGCCGCCGCTGCGCGATCACCGCGAGCCGGTCCTGGCCGGAGTTCCTGATCGACTGCTGCGCCTTGCCGAACGGCACCACCCACAGCCGCGACTTGCCCTGGAACTTGTCCAGGTTGCGCACCAGCGCGTACGCCTTGTAGATCGACTCGGAGGTGGTGAACGGGATGCCGGAGAAGTGCAGGAAGTCCACCCGCAGGCCGCGCCGCATCATGCGGTAGGCGGCGACCGGGGAGTCGATGCCGCCGGACAGCAGCGCCAGCGCCCGGCCGCTGGAGCCGACCGGCAGGCCGCCCTGGCCCGGCCGGCCACCGGTGAACAGGAACGCCTCGTCCTTGTCCACCTCGATGTGCACGGTCAGCTCCGGGTTGCTCAGGTCGACCGGCAGCCCGTAGGTGTCGTTGATCGCCCCGCCGACCACGCGGTCGAGCTCGTTCGAGCGCAGCGGGAAGCGCTTGTCACGACGCCGCGACCGTACGGCGAAGCGCGCCTTGCGGGCCACCTCGTCGCTGTCCCTGATCAGCTCGATAGCGGCCTTGGTGATCGCGTCCGTGTCCTTCGCCACCCGCCAGGCCAGATGGACCAGCACGATGCCGGGCACGTCGGCCACGCGGGCCGCCACGGCCTCGGCCTCCTCCACCTCGGTCCCCGCGGGCAGGAACAGGGCGATCACCCCGTGCCGCTGGCGGATGTCGACCCGGTGGTCCTTGAGAGCGTGCTTGATGTTCGCCCGCAGGCGCATCTCGAAGATCTCGCGGTTCCGGCCCTTCAGAACCACCTCGCCTAACTTGAGCAGCACCGAGGGCTCTCCGAGGGCGGTCATGGTCATCTGTGGAAACCTCCGGAACGGACGTGGACGGCCGTCACGCCGGGGAGGGCTGCGGCCAGGGGACGTTCGCCAGGGACAACGCGTCGCGGCGATGCAGGCTTCCCACTGTAATGCCGCCGCCGCGACAGCGCCGATCAGCACCCGGCGCCCCGCCATTCTTTGCCCTGCCGCGTCGTCGCGCCGGGGGCGTCCCGGACTCCGGGCCGGTCACCGCGCCGGAGGAACCTCCGTCGATGGCCCCGCGCTAGTCGAGCTCGGCCAGGCCCTTCTCTATCGCGTAGCGGACCAGTTCGACGCGGTTGTGGAGCTGGAGCTTGCTCAGCGTGTTCTGCACGTGGTTCTGCACGGTGCGATGCGACAGCACCAGGCGCTCGGCGATCTGCCGATAGGTCAGGCCCTTGGCGACCATGCGCAGCACCTCGGTCTCCCGGTCGGTCAGCCGGGGGCCGTCCTGCGCGGCGTCGCGGCCCGGGCCTGCCGTCCGGTGGGCCAGCCTGCGATACTCCCCCAGCACCAGCCCGGCCAGGCCGGGGGTGAAGACGGCGTCGCCCTCGGCGGTGCGCCGGACGGCGTCCAGGAACTCCTCCCGGCTCGCCGATTTCACGAGATATCCGGAAGCGCCCGCCTTGACCGCTTCCAGGACGTCCTCCTCCTCGGCGCTGGCCGACAGGACGAGCACGCGCGGCGGGACGGCGGACGCGCCGAACCCCCGGGCCACCTCGACGCCCGGCAGGTCGGGCAGCCGCAGGTCGAGCACCACCACGTCGGGCCGCACCGCCGCCGCCACGCGCAGCGCCTGACGGCCCTCCCCGGTGGTGGCGACGACGTCGTACCCGGCCTCGGCCAGGTCGCGGGCGACCGCCTCCCGCCACATCGGATGGTCGTCCACCACCATGACCCGCACCCGCGGGCGTTCCCGGCGACCGGCGCCCTCACCGGCCGCCGGGCGCGCGGGATCGCCGGCGCGCAGCCGTTCGTCTCCGCTCACGACCGCCTCCCGCTCGCCTCGTCCGCGCTCGCCTTGTCCGCACCCACTGGGACCGTCAGCTCGATCTCCGTTCCCGTACGCGACGAGGTGATGGCCACCGTGCCGCCGAGGTCGGCCACGCGGCCCCGGATCGAGCGGGCCACGCCCATGCGCCCCTCGCGGGCCGCCTGCTCCAACCGGCCCTCGGGGATGCCCGGCCCGTCGTCGCGTACGGTGACGACGACCGCGCCGTCGTCCTCCTCCGCGAGTATCCACGCGCGGGTGCCCTCGGGACAGTGCCGGGCGACGTTGTCGAGGGCCGCGCCGACGGCCGCCGCCACCTCCCGCGCGCTCCCGGCCGGCAGCCGCAGCGGTGTCGCGGGCGCGGACACCGTCACCCCGGAGGTGCCGTACGGCCGCAGCAGCTCGCGCAGGTCGACATCGGATTCCGCCGCGCCGGTCCCCGTGGAACCAGGAGAGGTGTGGGCGAGGCGGCGGCGCTGCCACACCGGAGCATGGAGACCGGGCGGCGGGGCGGGATCCGGCTCCTCCGCCACGGGCGGGGCCTGCACCAGCGCCCGCAGCGCCGCCTCCTGCTCCCCCGCCAGCCTGCCCAGCTCGGCCGCCTCGCCGCCGATCTCCGCGCCCCTGCGCTGCACCAGGGCCAGCACCTGGAGCACCGAGTCGTGGATGCCGCGGGCGAGCCGCTCCCGCTCGCGGCCGGCCGCCTCGATCCGCGCGGCGCGCCGCATGCGCTCCTCGGCCTCCCGCGCGAGCCGGGCGACATGCCCGACGACCACTCCGGCCATGAACATGAGCACGGCGCCGTTCACCGGGATCGAGGCGAGATCGACCCCGTTGCCGCTGCGCAGCCACAGGTCGGCCGCCGACATGACCGCGGCGGCGACCGCACCTGCGCGGCGTCCCCGCGCCACGCCGTACGCCAGGACGGGGCCGGCCGCCCAGGTCGCCGTGATCGGGATCGCCCCGGCCAGCATGTCGTCGCGGCTCTGCGCGTACGGCGCGGCCAGCAGGCACGCCACCGTGACGACGAGGTCGGCGGCCAGCAGCGGCCCCCGCCGTGCGGAGGGAGGCGGGACGAGCATGACGACCGTCCAGACGGCCATCACGCCGACGACGGCCCAGGCCACGGCGGGACGGGCGTAGCCGCCCGCCCTGAGCACGAGCAGCGCCGCGTACGCGAGCGACGCCACGCGGAACACCGCGATCGCCCGCCAGAACGGTCCCTCGATGCCCATCGCGCGGCGACCTCTCCTGATCGAGCCGGGGAGGGCCGGGCCCTCCGCTCACATACTCGGGCAATCGCCGCGCCCGGGGGGCTCACTTCGCGTGATTCGGGGCCTTTCATGCGTACGGCTCCCGCGGGGCGACGCGGGAGCCGTACAGGATCGTGCGCGGGCCCTGGTGACGGGCCCGCACCGATCAGCCGAAGAAGACCTCGGCCTCCTCGTAGCGGGAGACCGGCACGGTCTTGAGCTCGGCGGTCGCCTCGGCGAGCTCGACGCGGACGATGTCGGTGCCGCGCAGCGCGACCATCTTGCCGTAGTCGCCTTCGTGCACCGCGTCGATCGCGCCCAGGCCGAAGCGGGTCGCGAGCACGCGGTCGTAGGCGGTCGGGGTGCCGCCGCGCTGGATGTGGCCGAGGACCGTGGTGCGGGCCTCCTTGCCGGTGCGCTTCTCGATCTCCTTGGCGAGGACCTCGCCGATGCCGCCGAGACGCACGTGGCCGAACGCGTCGAGCTCGCCCGCCTGCAGCGCCATCTGGCCCTCGAGCGGGTGGGCGCCCTCGGCGACGACGATGATCGGCGCGTAGCGGGTCTTGAACCGCGACTCGACGTAGGCGCAGACCTTCTCGATGTCGAACGGCTTCTCCGGGATGAGGATGACGTTGGCGCCGGCGGCCATGCCCGCGTGCAGCGCGATCCAGCCCGCGTGACGGCCCATGACCTCGCAGATCAGCGCGCGGTGGTGCGACTCGGCGGTGGTGTGCAGCCGGTCGATGGCCTCCATCGCGATGTTGACCGCGGTGTCGAAGCCGAAGGTGTAGTCGGTGGCGTTGAGGTCGTTGTCGATCGTCTTGGGCACGCCGACGACCTTCACATCGCGATCGAACAGCTGCTTGGCCACGCCCAGCGTGTCCTCACCGCCGATGGCGATGAGCGCGTCGACGCCCTGTGCGGCGAGGTTCTCCTTGATCCGCTCGACGCCGCCCTCGATCTTGATCGGGTTCGTGCGGGAGGAACCGAGAATGGTGCCGCCGCGCGGGAGGATGCCCCGGACGGCCTGGATGTCGAGCGGCATGGTGTCGCCCTCCAGAGGGCCACGCCAGCCGTCGCGGAATCCGACGAACTCGTGCCCGTACACGCCGACGCCCTTGCGGACGACGCCGCGGATCACCGCGTTCAGCCCGGGGCAGTCGCCGCCTCCGGTCAGGACTCCAATACGCATGACGGGTTCTTCCTCCATCTGGGATTACGCGTGGAATGGCGCGGCCGGCCCGACGCAGGCCCCGGCACTCCACCGCACCGCATTCTGCCTGAGCCTATCTCAATGGTCTAGACCAAAAGGAGAGGCTACGCCACCCGGCCGACCAGACCAACTCAGTCTCGCACGACGAGACCGCGCTCGTCGTGAGTGGCGTCTTCCCAACCGGCCGCTGCGGCTCTATCTTTGACTTCGTCAATCATTTCCTTGAGTTAGGCAAGGGAAAAATGGACATCGTTTCCGAAGTCCGTGCGTTCAACCGCTTCTACACGTCCGTCATCGGCGTGCTCGGGTCGGGAATGCACGACACCCCCTACTCCCTGACCGAGGCGCGGGTGCTGTTCGAGCTCGGCACCAGGGACGCCGCCGACACCGCCGACGTCAGGGCAATGCTCGATCTCGACCCCGGCTACCTGAGCCGGATCCTCACCAGGTTCGAAGGCGACGGGCTCGTGTCCCGGGAGCGGTCGGCCGAGGACGCCCGCCGCCAGGTCGTACGGCTCACCCCCAAGGGCCGCGACACCTTCGCCCTGCTCGACCGGCGTTCGGCCGACGAGATCGAGACCCTCCTGGCCAAGCTGACCGATCCGGAACGCCGCCGGCTCGTCACCGCGATGGGCACCGTACGCAGCCTGCTGGAGCCCGGCGAGCGGCGCGAGCCGTACGTGATCAGGCCCCCGCGGGCGGGCGACCTCGGCTGGGTGGTGCACCGGCACGGGGCCCTCTACAGCGAGGAGTACGGCTGGGGCGCCGCGTTCGAGGCCCTGGTCGCGCGGATCGTCGCCGAGTACGTCGAGGACCAGGACCCCCGCCGGGAGGCGGCCTGGATCGCCGAGGTGCACGGCGAGCCGGTGGGATGCGTCTTCTGCCTGCGCAAAGGCGACACGACGGCCCAGCTCCGCCTGCTGCTGGTCGAGCCGTCCGCCCGCGGCATGGGCATCGGGCGGCGCCTGGTCGACGAGTGCCTGCGCTTCGCCGCGTCGGCCGGCTACAGCCGGATCGAGCTCTGGACCCGCGACGTGCTCGTCAGCGCCCGCCGGATCTACCAGGCCGCCGGGTTCGAGCTGGTGGAGCAGTATCCGAGCGAGGAGTCGGGCATCCCCGTCACCGACCAGATATGGGCCAAGGACCTGTGACCTTCCAGGTCGATCCAGGCGGCCTGTGACCCGCCCGGCCGATCTGGGCGGTCCGGGTGGTCCGGGCGGTCCCTATCATGATCTTCGTGCTGGGACCGGTGCGGCGGACCGTGAGAACGCCGAGACAGAGTGTCGCGCTCGCGGTTTGCGTGGCGGTGCTCGCGGGAGCGGGCGCGGCAGGGTGCGCGGGCGCTCATGTGCCCGCACGGCCCGCCGCCCCTGCAGCCGGGGCCACGACCGAGGTCACCGCCATGTCCGAAGCCGCGCACAGCGTGGTGCGGGTCCGGGGTTACGCCTCCTCCTGCCGGAAACCGCTGGAGGCGACCGGATTCGTCTACGCACCCGAGAGGGTCATGGTCAACGCGCACACCGTGGCAGGAGCGGACCGCGACCTGGAAGTCGTCCTCGGCGACGGGCGGCGGTTCGCCGCACAGGTGGTGGCCTTCGACCCGGAGGCCGACGCCGCCGTCCTGCGGGCGCCCGGGCTGACCGCCCGGCCGCTGCGGTTCACGCAAGCCTCGATCACCGCCGCCGTGGTCGTCGGCTACCACAAGGGCGCGACCGTCCCGGTCGAGCTGCCCGCCAAAGTACGGCCGGACCAGCCCGCCGAGTCGTACGACATTTACAACCGCGTGCGAGTCTCACTGCGGATCCATCGCTTCCAGGGTGCGGCCATCACACCCGGCATGTCGGGCGCTCCGCTGGTCTCCGACGGAGATCGGGTGGCGGGGATGGTCTTCGCGGCGGACACGGACAAGGCCGACGTCGGCTACGCGCTCACGACGGCACAGTTCAGCGCGGTCGCCACGTCCGGCAGTAGGGCCACCACCGCCGTGCCGCACGACCCCTGCGACTGACATCCCTCGTACGCCGGGGGCTGCGGTCCGCCAGGCGAGTGGGCCGGATCGCGGCGGAGGGCCCGGCGATCCGTGTCGTCCGGCCTCGCCAGGCCATTGCCGGTTCAGGCCCGGAAGAGATCATGGAACGGCCCGCGGACCTCGACGGTCACGACGGCCGGGGCGGGCCGCCCGCTCCGGGACGGACGGCAGGAGAAGTAGAGCCGGTCGCCGTCGGGCGACGTCGCGGGCCCCGTCACGGCCCAGCCGCCCGTGACACGCAGGAACGGCGCCGCCCGGTCACCGGCGACGAGGGTGAACCCGCCGTCAGCGCAGCCGCCCGGCGTCCCGGCCGTTTCGTGCAGCACGGTCAGGCACTCGCGGGCGGCGTCGTACGCCCACACCCGGCCATCGCCCTCGGTGACGAACCGCACCAGGCCATCGGAAAAGTGGCAGTCGCCGCCGCCCGCGAACCTCCTGGCCCCTCTCACCTGCTCCCGCAGGGGCACATAGTGGGGCACATGGTCGGGGAGTGCCGGGATCGGCACCCGTTCCCACGTCACGGACTCCTCGCCGGGGTCGCCGGCCAGCACCTCCAGCACGCCCGTCGTGAGGTCGCCCCGGTCGTCCGGGCGGAACCGATACAGGCATCCGTCCGGCTCCCCCTCCGTGAGGTAGACGACGCCCCGGTCGGGATCACAGGCCACGCCGGCATGGGTGAACAGGCCCATCCCGAGCCGGGGCATGGGGGCGCGCCGGCCGTACGGGTCGCATTCGAAGACCCGGCCGTACGGCGTCCGCTCGCCCGAGATCCAGGTGTGCCATGGCGTGGCGGCGCCGGGCCCGCAGCGGTCGGCGCCGGACAGGATGCGATATCCGCCGCGCAGGGTCCCGTCCGGGGCGAAACGCAGCGCGGTCACGCCGCCGAGCAGCGGCAGCGCGCAGTTGGACACGTATATCCAGCCGTCCTCGTCGGGGAAGCAGCCGCCGTCGTCCGGGGCCGCGGGCCAGACGACTCCCCCGGCACGCTCTCCCGACCGCGCCACGACCCGGGCGGCGAAACCCGGCGGCAGGGCCCGCAGCACGTCCGCCGGGAACGGGTCATCCGGATCTCCCGGCCCGTACGACTCGTATGGCTCGTACGACTCTGGGCCGGGCGGCCCGTAGGACTTGTGCAGCTCGCGGTCGGGCGGCCCGTAGGACTCGTACGGCTCGTGACCGGGCGGCTCACCTCCGTCGCCAGGCCGTGCGAACGCCGCGCGCCACAACGATCCCGGCAGCGCCGAGAGCGCCACCGATCGGACGGAAGTTCCCTGCACCGCTGACCGCCTCCTCGCCCTGCCCCTGGTCATGCCGGCCGCCCACCGATGGGCCTGCCGAGTCCCCGCACCCCCGGCCGGCTGGGCGTGCGGCGCGTGGTGCGTGGAGCGTGGTGCCCGCCGGGCCCGGTTCGCCCGTCCAGGCTCAGGAGGGGCCGCACCCTCCTCCGTTCGCTCGTTCCGCACGGGCCGTCCCTCGTTTCCCGCCTCGCGTTCTCCTGTCCCTCGGCGGCCCGTCGCACACGTCGCTGCACCCAGTCGATCCGTTTCGTGTGAACGGCGGGAGAAGCGGCGTTCCTCACCGAGACGAACTCTTCGAAAACCATGACGCCGCATGACGGAGGCGATATTGACAGTGTCATTATGACAGTGTCATCGTGGAGGCATGAGCGACACCTGGACGATCGGCGAACTGGCGGAGCGGGCGGCGGACCTGCTCAGCCAGGAGCGGCGCGTCCACGGCCGGGAGCCGGGCAGCGGCGGTGGTCCCGAGTCGGGCGCCAAGGGCCGGGAGCCGGGCAGCGGTGGTCCCGGGCCGCGAGCCGACGGCCCCCAGTCACGCGCCAACGGCCCCGAGCCCCGCCCGAACGGCCCTGAGCCGCGCGCCAATGGCAGAGTCCGTGAGGTGCCGAACGAACGGCTCATCCGCTGGTACACGACGATCGGGCTGCTCGACCCCCCGCTCGGCCGGCGCGGCCGGGTGGCCCTCTATG
Source organism: Microbispora sp. CL1-1 (assembly GCF_012034195.1). Lineage (NCBI taxonomy): Bacteria > Bacillati > Actinomycetota > Actinomycetes > Streptosporangiales > Streptosporangiaceae > Microbispora > Microbispora sp. CL1-1. The sequence goes on along the minus strand of NZ_JAATEK010000001.1, from coordinate 185,930 downwards.
GCCGCCGTCACCTGCTTCAGCTCGTGGCCGTGAAGCGCCGCCAGGCGGAGGGCCGGTCCATCGCCGACATCCAGGCGGAACTGGCGGGCGCGACCGACGCCATGCTTATGCGCGTCGCCGGGCTCACCGAGCCGTTGCCAGGACCGGCGCCCCGGCCGCTCTCCCCGCCCGCTCCGCCTTCCCCGCCCCCTCCGCACCGCCCGGCGGTCCCGGCTCCGGCGAGCGCCGCGGACCGTCCTCCCGGCCCGCCGTCCCCTCCGGCACCACCGGCGCCCGGTTGGCACGGGGCGAGCTACGGGGCGAACCCGGAAACCGACGCCGAGCCCGCCATCCCGGACATCGCACGGCCTGCGGCCCGCGACCGCTTCTGGGCGCGCCCGGCCTCATCCGCCGCCACGGCCGGCTCAGGCCACTACCTGACCCCGAACAAAGACATCGCACACGGAGACACCCCCCACAGGAACTCCCCGCGCAGAGGCGCCACGCGCGGAGACGCCTTGCACGGGAACACCCCGCATGAGGACATCGCACGCGGGGACGCCGCGACTGTTGACGCCACACCCGCGAACACCGGGCCCACGGAAACCGGGCCCTTGAACGCCGGGCTCATGAACACGGGGCTCATGAGCACAGGGCCCATGAGCACAGGGCCCATGAGCACAGGGCCCATGAACGCCGCGCCCCTCGACGTCGTGCTTCCGGACCTCACGTTCTCGGAGGTCGCACTCCCGGACGTCGTGCACGGCGTGCGGCTCGCGCCCGGGGTGACGGTCCTGCTCGACCGGGCTCACCGGGTCCCGGACGGCCACGAGGTGGCGGCGCTGCGCCGGGCCGCGGCTCCACTTCTCGCGGCCCTCGCCGCGCTCGGCCTGGCCGGGCCGTTCGAGAGCGCCCGCGACCCCCACGACGCCTCGGCACTCGATCCACATGCTTCCGACACGTCCGACCCGCTGGAGGGATGACGCCATGACCGTTCCCATCACACCTCTGCGGCCGGAGGAGTGCCGGCCCGTGCCGGACGCCGGGCTCGGAGCGCTGGAGACCGAGAAGGGCAACCTTCCCCTGGAGAGCGTGGACGTCACCGCCCACGTCACCGGACTGGTGGCGGGCGTCGAGGTCGTCCAGACCTTCCGCGATGCCTTCGACGTGTCGCTGGAGGCGACGTACGTCTTCCCGCTGCCGCCGCGGGCCGCGGTCACCGCCTTCCGGATGGAGGCGGACGACCGGGTCATCGAGGGCGTGCTCAAGGAGCGCGGGCAGGCGCGGGCCGACTACGACCGGGCGCTCTCCGAGGGGAGGCGTGCGGCGATCGCCGAGGAGGACCGGCCCGACGTGTTCACGATCAGGGTCGGCAACATCGTCCCCGGGGAGCGCGTGGTGGTCCGCCTCACGCTGAGCCAGCCGCTTCCCTACGAGGACGGCGCTGCCGAGTTCCGCTTCCCGCTGGTCGTGGCACCCCGCTACATCCCCGGGGCTCCGCTGTCCGGCCCGTCGGCGGGCGGCGGCGTGGCGCCCGACACCGACGCCGTGCCCGACGCATCCCGGATCACGCCGCCCGTCCTGCTTCCCGGCTTTCCCTATCCCGTACGGCTGTCGCTCGCGGCGACGATCGACCCCACCGGGCTCGACCTGCGTGAGGTCCGTTCCAGCCTGCACGAGGTCGATCGGGAGGGCGACACGATCAGGCTGCGGCCCGGCGAGCGGCTCGACCGTGACTTCATCCTGCGCCTGGCGTTCGACGCCTCCTCGTCACTCGCGCTCGTGCCGGACGACGCCGCCGACGCCACGGACGCCGGTTCGCCCGGCGACGAGGGCACGGCCCACGACGGCGGCGCGGCCGACAGCAGCGGCACGGCTGACGGCAGCGGCGGCTCCGCGAAGGGCACACCGGAGGACAGGGCACAGGGCACAGCGAAGGACCCGGCCAGGGACCCGGCTGACGCCGAGGGAACCTTCGTGCTGACCCTGCTGCCGCCGCCGGATGACGGCACCCGCACCGCGTCCCGTGACGTCGTCCTGCTGCTCGACCGATCCGGCAGCATGACGGGGTGGAAGATGGTGGCCGCACGGCGCGCCGCCGCCCGGATCGTCGACACGCTCACCCGGCATGACCGGTTCGCCGTGCTCTCGTTCGATTCGGTCGTGGAGCGGGCCTTCTCCGACGGCCTGGTGGAGGCGACCGACCGCAACCGATACCGCGCCGTCGAGCACCTGTCCCGGCTCGACGCACGCGGGGGCACGGAGATGCTCGCTCCCCTGGAGGAGGCCCTGCGGCTGCTCGATGACCACAACGCGCCCACCCACACCGCGCCCACCGGCAACATGCCGGGCCACAACATGCCAGGCCACACCGCGCCGACCCACACCGCGCCCGCCCCGGGGGCGGCCACCGGCACGGACCCCGGCCGGTCGGGTGGGGACGGCGGGCACGGCGGATCCGGCCCGTCCCGCGAACAGGCACGCGACCGCGTGCTCGTCCTGGTGACCGACGGCCAGGTGGGCAACGAAGACCAGATCCTCGAACGCATCGGCTCCCGCCTGCACGGCATCCGGGTGCACACCGTGGGCATCGACAGGGCGGTGAACGCGGGGTTCCTCGGGCGGCTGGCCCTGGCCGGCTCGGGCCGGTGCGAGCTGGTCGAGTCGGAGGACCGGCTCGACGCGGCGATGGAGCACATCCACCGCCGCATCGGATCGCCGCTGGTGACGGACATCGCGCTGAAGGCGGAAGGCGTGGATCTCGTGGCGGACACCGTCACGCATGCCGGCTCGCTCTACCCCGGCGTCCCTCTGGTCGTGAGCGGACGTTACCGGGGGCGGCGGCCCGCCGGAGCCCTCACGGTGCAGGGCCGTACGGCCGACGGCCGCCCCTGGGAGGAGCGGATCGAGGGCCGTCCCGTCCAGAACCCGGCGGCCCGGGCCGTGTGGGCACGGGCATATCTGCGCGCCCTGGAAGACCGATACGCCATGGGCGACCACTCCCTCGAACGGCGGATCGTCGACGTCTCACTGCGTTTCGGCGTGCTGTGCCGGTTCACCGCCTTCGTGGCCGTCGACACCCGCGTCACCGGCGAAGGCGGCCCGGAGCACCGGGTGATCCAGCCGGTCGAACCGCCGAGCGGCTGGGAGATGCCGACCGCGATGCCGATGGTGGTACCCGCCGCTCCGATGATGGCCAGAATGGCCGCGTTCACCACGGCCCGCCCTGAGATGCCTTCCGCCGCGGCGGCTGAAGGGCCCATCGCGGCGGCTCCGCCGCCCGGCGCGCCCCCGGCCGTACCTCCTGTCGCGCCTCCGGCCGCACTGCCTGCCCCGCCTTACGCCGGCGCGCCCGCACCGGCTCGGAGACGGGGCGCCCGTGGGTTCTCCATCGGTCGTTTCCTTCCGCATCCCGGCGAAGGGTTCGCCCCTGTCACGGATTTCGAGGGCATCCGGCCGCTGCTGGCCGAGGAACTCGCGAAGCTGGGCGAGGCGGAGTCGCTGCCCGAGTGGGAGCGGCGGCGTTATCTCGCGGATCTCGCCAGTCGCCTGCGCGTCCTCGCGCAGATGGCAGGTGGTCACCCGGATCTCGCCGCACTCGCTGCCGACCTGGAGAGAGCCGAGTGGGCCGAGGTCTCACTCGACGACCTCTGGCGGCGGACGGTCGATCTGCTGACCATCCTGACCGGCGGGCCCGGCGTCGGCTCGACAGGCCCGACGTCCCCCGGGTCCACGACCCCTGGGCACGCGTTCCCGGGTCCCTTGGGTTCCCCGGGCTCCGCGCCCGGACCGAAGGAGGGCCGGCGTCCTTTCTGGAAGCGATCGTGAGACGCCATCCGGGAGAGGCCGCGACACGACAGGGCTGAAACGAGTGCGGCCGGGACGCCCGGCGAGGAAGCCGGGCCCCGGCCGCTTCGGGTTCCGCTGTAAGCGGAGCCCTTTACGAGGGTTCGGGTAGGCGAATGACATCGGACGGCGGGGTGGGTGCAGGACGCCGAGGCTCCCTCACCCCTCCCGTGTCAGGCCGATCGTCGCGTCCACCTGCGGGGACGGGAGACCGGCGGCGCAGCAACCGATTGAGAAGCCCTTTCAGCCCCATATGCCACCAACGCCTGAGATTGTCGATCGGTTCCTCACCGCGAGAGCCAGCCGCGTGCTCGCCGATCGCCGATCACTGGTCGCTGGTCGCTGGTCGCTGGTCGCTGGTCGCTGGTCGCAGAAAGCGTGGCCGCCGGAGAGAACGCAGTCCAGCCTCTTGGTCCGAGATCGTTCCCGAATCGTTCCCGAGATCGTCCCGGCGATCGCGATTCCGGTACGGCCCTACCCGTCCTCCTTCGGCACTACCGGTCTGGCCACCGACGGAGGCCACCGAGGTGGGCTGTCTAGATGGGTGCACGCCGCTCAGACCGGTGGAGGCGGGTGAAGGCCGATGGAGGCTGCCGTGCCGGGGCCTCGCGCGGGCATTCCGGAGACGGCCGTATTGGTGATCGGCAGATCCGCCGACCGGGCCTGCGGTCCGATCGGCATGCGTCGCCGTCGCGGGGATGGTCCGCTCCGCGAGCCCGACCGAGCCGGCGCCGGTGACTGGCGGCACCCGCTTCGGGTAACGGTCACGAGGTTAGGCTTTCGAACATGCTCGAAGTGGATACGCAGGCGAGGTCCAAGCCCGCTCACCCGGTGCCGGAGGAGGGGCTGAGCATCGCCGAAGCCGCCCGCCGCACCGGTGTCAGCGTGCACACGTTGCGCTACTACGAACGCGCCGGTCTGGTCGTCTCCCCCGTCGGCCGCACCACCGGCGGCCAGCGGCGATATCACGGGGTCGACCTCAAGTGGATCGTCATCTGCACGAAAATGCGGGCCACCGGCATGCCCATCAAGGCCATCAGGCGCTACGCCCAGCTCGTCTCCGCAGGAGTCGGCAACGAGCAGGAACGGCTTGCCCTCCTCGAAGCCCACCGCGCGGAGGTGGCCGCCAAGCTCGCCGAAATACAGGAGAACCTCAGGCTCATCGACCACAAGATCGACGTGTACCGAGGTCGTCTCGCCGCCGGTGACGCCGATCAGCTGTGGGCACCCAGCCAGCCAGCGGACGCCCGCTGAGCCACTCCCCCACGTACGGCGGGCCTCCCGCGCCGCAGTAGAGCCGACCCCTGGGCGTGGACTTCGCGGGCGACCGGCGCGCTGTTGCCTGCAGGAGCGTGAGCTGTTCGGGTGTCGCGGCCTGTGCGGGCAGGAGAGCCGGTCGCTGCTCCGACTCGGCCGGGGAACCAGCAGTCGAGCCCGGCTCGGCCTTCAGGCCGCGCCATACGGCCCCGCACCTCCACCACACACAGTGGACCCCGCGGCCTCCCACGCCGCATCACAGCCGACCCCGAGCCCGGCTCGGCCTTCAGGCCGAGCCATACGGCCCCGCGACTCCACCGCACACGGCGGACCTCGCGCACCATCTGCACGCGGCACAATGCCGCGCCTCGACCGGCTCGGCCGACCGGCCAGAGGCGTCCGAGACTCGGTCCGGCCGACGGTGAGGCCGCGACGCCGGTTCCCCGCGTGAGCACGTAGGGTTGCCCGGTATGAACCCAATCGTCCTCGACGGCGGTCTCGCCACGCACCTGGAGACACTCGGCTGTGACCTGAGCGACGACCTGTGGTCGGCACGGCTGCTCACCGACGATCCCAGCGTCATCCGTCAGGCGCACCTCGACTACTTCACGGCCGGAGCCGATGTCGCCACCACGGCGAGCTACCAGGCGAGCATCCCCGGGTTCGTACGGCACGGCCTCACCACCCAGGAGGCCCGCGACCTCATCCGGCTGTCGGTGACGCTTGCCGTACAGGCGAGGGACGAGGCCGGGCACGGGCTCGTCGCCGCGAGCGTGGGACCGTACGGCGCCTACCTGGCCAACGGCGCGGAGTACACCGGTGACTACGACCTGGACGAGGACGGCCTCACCGAGTGGCACCGGGAGCGGTTCGAAATCCTCGTCGGCGCGGGGGCCGACCTGCTGGCGTGCGAGACGATCCCCTCCCAGACCGAGGCGCGGGCGCTCGCGAGGCTCCTGCGCGAGACGCCGACCGTGAAGGCGTGGGTCACCTTCTCCTGCCGGGACGGCGAGCACATCAGTGACGGGACGCCGTTCGAGGAGTCGGCAGCGATCTTCGCGGACCTCCCGCAGGTGGTCGCCGTGGGCGTGAACTGCACCGCGCCGCGCTTCATCCCGGACCTGATCAAGCGTGGGGCCTCGATCGTCTACCCCAACTCGGGCGAGACGTGGGACGCCGCTAACCGGCGCTGGCTGGGGCTCGCCGATCCCGTCGAGTTCGGCAGGGCGGCGGCCGGGTGGGCCTCGCTCGGCGCCCATTATGTGGGCGGCTGCTGCCGCACCACCCCGGCCCACATCCGCGAGATCCGCGCCCAGCTCGCCTGAGCATGCTCCCACGCCACATGTGAGAGGCGAGACGCGCGAGAGCTCCATGCGAGAGGCGAGACCCGCACAAGAGATCTGCGCGCGAGACCGGCTCGCCACGTGAGAGCTGCACGACAGACCTGCACGCGTTGCCACGCCGGCGGCGGACCGCCCGTTCGTGGGGCGTATCCCGCCGCCGGCTGCGTGCTCGGTCAGCCCATGGCGGCCGGGCCGTCGGTGCTCCGGGCGGCGAGCGGGATCTCCTTGAGGAAGAAGGCCACGACCAGCGCGAGGGCGACGAAGGGCAGGCTGGCGAGGAACACGTCGTCGATCGCGCTGGTGAACGCCACCAGCACGTGATCCTTGACCGGCTGCGGCAACTGCTGGATCGCCTGCACGTTGTTGGCGTCCACGTGCCCCGGCGGCATCCTGCCACCGAACTCCACGGTCAGGTAGTGGGTGAGCCGGTTGGTGAGGACCGCGCCCATGATCGCCGTGCCGATGGCGGCGCCCATCATCCGGAAGAACGTCGTGGAGCTCGTCGCCACGCCCATGTCGGCGCGCTCCACCGCGTTCTGGATGGCCGTGACGATCGTCTGCATGGTGAACCCGAGCCCTGCGCCGAAGAGGTAGGCATAGACCGCCACCTGCCAGTACGGCGTGTCCACCTTGATCGTGGACAGCAGCCACATGGCCACCAGGAGGACCGCCCCGCCCAGGATCGGGAAGATCTTGTATCGGCCGGTCCGGCTCATGATCTGGCCGGAGGTGATGGACGTGGAGAAGATGCCGAAGACCGCGGGCAGCAGCGCCAGGCCGGACACGGTCGGCGACATGCCCTGGACGGCCTGGAGGTAGACCGGCAGGAAGATCATGCCGCCGAACATCGCCAGGCCCGCGAGGAAGCTGAAGGCGTTGCCCACGCTGAAGATCTTGTTGCGGAACAACCGCATCGGCAGGATCGGCTCGGCCGCCCGCAGTTCGACGAACACGAACAGCGCCGCGAACCCCACGAATCCGGTCAGCAGGGCCAGCGAGCCGGGAGCCGTCCAGCCGATGTCGCCGCCCGCCCAGTCGAGGTAGAGCAGGAAGCACGACACCCCGGCCACGATCAGCGCCGCGCCCAGGTAGTCGATGCGGTGGCTGCGCCGGGTGAAGGGGATCCGCAGCGCCATCGAGGTGACGACGAGCGAGATAAGCCCGATCGGCAGGTTGATCCAGAAGATCCACCGCCAGCCGGGGCCGTCGGTGAAGAAGCCGCCGAGCAGCGGCCCGGCGACGCTGGAGGTGCCCCACACGGCGCCGAAGTAGCCCTGGTATCGGCCGCGTTCACGCGGCGGGATGACGTCGCCGATGATGCTGAACGCCAAGGCCATCAGCCCGCCGCCGCCCAGGCCCTGGATCGCCCGGAAGCCGATGAGCTGACCGATGTTCTGGCTCAGCCCGGCCAGCACCGAGCCGAGCAGGAAAATGCCGATGGCGGCCTGGAAGATCGTCCGCCTGCCGTACAGGTCGGAGATCTTGCCCCACAGCGGGGTCGCCGCGGTCGAGGTGAGCAGGTAGGCGGTGACCACCCACGACAACTTGTCGAGGCCGCCGAGCTCGCTGACGATGCGCGGCAGGGCCGTGCCGACGATGCTCTGGTCGAGGGCGGCCAGCAGCATTCCGGCCGCAACTCCGGAGAGCACGACCAGGATCTGACGGTGCGGCAGATATCCCGTCTCGGCCTGCTGCTTCTCGCGGACGCTCATGCCGGGCACCCGCACGCGGCGACCCGAATCCGCCGCCCGCGACCGGCGGCCCTGACACAGTGTCCGCAGGCGGCGACCCGGGATATGGCTTCGCGGACGGCGTCTCCGGCGCGGCGCCCGCGAGCGGCGCGCCGCGCCCTGTCCCCGGCCGCGCACCCCGCTGTGTACCAGGCCGTATCCCCGTCTGTGTACCAGGCCGTGTTCCCGTCCGCGTGCCGGGCCGTGGTTTCGCGGGGTACGGCGGACCCGCTCGCCGGGATCATGGACGGGCCGTCCAATCCGTCACCCGCGCCGTCACCCGCTCCGTGCCTCGCGGCGCCGGGCTCGGCCCATGTGCGGTGCCTGCGTGCTGGCATGCTCCTACGCCTTCCGATCCGAACGTGTCTGAACGTCCCAAGGTGCGCGGCGAACACCGCAACGTTACCCGTCCGGTCCGGAAGTATTAGGAATTCTCGCGAGCTGCCCGGGTCGTTTCCGTCTTGGCCGCCGCCGCGTACCTGTCGGACGTACTCCTGGGCCGGGAAGCTCCGTCAGCGCGGACATCAGCGTGCGGGAGAACCGGCGGCAGGCGGCCTGCGGAGTCGGCCGCAGGCCGCCCGCCGGGACCGGTTCCATCCGCGTTCGCCGTACGGCTTCACCAGCGCAGCGGCCCGTTGATGTCGAAGTAGCCGCCGGTCGGACCGTCGGGGCCGATCTCCGCCATCCGGACGATGATCTCGGCCGCCTCTTCGACGGTCTGCGTGCCCGTGTTGCCGTTCAGGTCCGTCTTGGTGAAGCCGGGCTCGACGGCGTTGATCCGCATCTGCGGGAACGCCTTGGCGTACTGCACGGTGAGCATGTTGACCGCGGTCTTCGACGCCGGGTAGGCGAGGCCCGGGTAGAAGTGCGCGTGGTGGGCGGGGTCGGACAGGGCGGTCAGCGAGGCCAGGCCGCTGCTGACGTTCACCACGACCGGCGCGGCCGAGCGCTTGAGCAGCGGCAGGAACGCGTGGGTGACGCGGACCAGGCCGAAGACGTTCGTCTCGAAGACGGCGCGCACCTGGTCGGCGGTCGTGGACTCGGGGGCGGGAATGGCGTTGCCCTCGACGCGGGGCTCGACACCCGCGTTGTTGATCAGCACGTCGAGCCCGCCGTCCGCCTCGATGGTCTTGGCCGCCGCCTCGACCGTGGCGTCATCGGTGACGTCGAGAAGGACGAACCGCGCGCCCAGCTCCTGCGCGGCCCGGCGGCCGCGCTCGGCGTTGCGCGCGCCCACGTACACGGTGTGACCCGCGGCGACGAGCCGGCGGGCGGTCTCGCGGCCGATGCCCTTGTTCGCTCCGGTGATCAGTGTTGTCGTCATGCCTCCACTCTCCGGAACGGCGCGGTGGGCAGCCAGATGTCCCTGCTTCCTGGGACTGCCGGTACCAGGCGCGGCGCCGGCCCAGGATGTCCACTCGGGGCATGACGGCGACGGAACTCGGCAGGGCTCTGCGCGGCTGATGGGCTACCCCCTCCGGCCTGCGCGGCTGTGCGCGACAAGCGAGCGGTTCACCCGGACAAGCGAGCGGTTCACGCGGGCAGGCGAGCGGTTCACGCGGCCCGTGGGACTCGGCGGACACACGAGGCGGGCGACGCCCGTCGGCCGTCCGGCCGGAAATATCAGGACTTCTCGCGAGCCGCCCGGGTCGTTTCCGTCTTGGCCGCCGCCGCATACTTGTCGACGTACTCCTGGCCCGACAGCTCCATCAGCGCGTACATGATCTCGTCGGTGACCGCCCGGAGCACGAGGCGGTCGTTCTCCATGCCGTAGTAACGGGAGAAGTCGAGCGGCTTGCCATAGCGGACGCCGGGGCGGATGCCGAACCTGGGGATCAGCCGGCCGGGGGGCATCATCTCGAACGTGTTGACCATCGCCCAGGGGATCACCGGCGCCCGGGACTCCAGCGCGAGCCGGGCCACACCCGTCTTGCCCTTGTAAAGGCGGCCGTCGGGCGAGCGGGTGCCCTCGGGGTAGATGCCGAGCACCTGCCGCTCCCTGAGGATGCGCAGGCCGGTGCGGAGCGCCGCCTCGCTCGCCTTGCCGCCGGAACGGTCGATCGGGACGGTGCCGACGCCCGAGAAGAAAGCGCGGCTCACCACGCCTTTGAGCCCGCGGCCGGTGAAATATTCGGCCTTGCCCAGGGAAATCACCTTTCGGGGCAGGAATCCGGCCCCGAAGAAGTGGTCGGCGAACGACAGGTGGTTGCCGGCCAGGATGACCGGGCCCTCCTTCGGCACGTTCTCCACCCCCTCGGCCCAGGGGCGGAACACGAAGCGGAGGATCGGCCAGAGGATGGCCTTCACCACCCAATAAAACACGTGGGCACCCCCTCGGCTCGGATGTGCAGTCATCTTCGCACGCCCAGCCCTCTCGCACTAACGCTGACCAACGTGCGAGTATCGGGCGGAACACGCCGCCGTTTCACGGAGGTCACCCATGCCAGTGCTGCCCGGTGCGGAACCGTACCACCATGAGGGCGGCGACATCGGCGTCCTGCTCTGTCACGGATTCACCGGCTCGCCGCAGTCGCTGCGGCCCTGGGGTGAACACCTGGCGGAGGCGGGGCTGACGGTGTCCCTGCCGCGTCTGCCAGGACACGGGACGACGTGGCAGGAGATGAGCCGCACCCGCTGGGAGGACTGGTACGCCGAGCTCGACAAGGCGTTCGCCGACCTGCGCGGACGGTGCGCGGAGGCGTTCGTGATGGGCCTGTCCCTCGGCGGCTGCATGGCGCTGCGCCTGGCCGAGGTGCACGGTGACGCCGTCGCGGGCGTCGTGGTGGTCAACCCTTCCGTCGTCAACGACGTGCCGCTGCTGCGGCTGGCCCCGGCCCTTAAGTACGTCGTACGCTCGATCCCGGGGGTGGCGGGCGACATCAAGAAGGAGGGCATGAGCGAGCTCGGCTATGCGCGTACGCCCGTCCGGGCGGCCGCCACGCTGCCCCGGTTGTGGAAGCTCGTCCAGTCCGACATCGCCAAGGTGACCCAGCCGGTGCTGGTGTTCCACAGCAGGAACGACCACGTGGTAAAGCCGGGGAGCGTCGCGTTCCTGCAGGCGAGAATGGGAAACAATCTGGAGGTCAGAGAGCTGGCGGACAGCTATCACGTGGCCACTCTCGACAACGACGCGCCTGTGATCTTCGAAGGGAGCCTGGAGTTCATCCGCTCCCACGCCTCGGTACCCTTGACGAAGGACTTGTGACCCGGGATCGACGTGACGCCGCAAAGTGACGAGGACGAGGTCTGGCGCCAGATCGTCGCCTCGTTCAACGAGACAGCCGAGGACGCCTCGGCCGAACAACCATGGCCTGACCGGGAGAACGTCACCGAGGAGACCGACGCGGGCGACGACGCCCCCGGCGGGGGTGCCTCCGGCGGCGTGGCCCTCGGCGACGACGCTCTCGGCGACGAGGTCCGGGACGACGACCGGACCGCTGAGGAACAGGCTCCCACCTCCGGCGACGACGATCATTTCATCCCGCCGCCCCCTCCGCCGCTTCCGCACGGCGACACCCTCAGCCGGCTCTCCTGGCTGGCGCTGTTCGGCGGCCCCGCCTACCTGCTCCTGGCCGCTCTGCTTCAGTGGCCCATGGACGGCTGGATCGTGTTCGCCGCGGTGTCCGCGTTCATCGCGGGGTTCGTGATCCTCGTCGTACGCATGGGCGACGGCCCGCCCGCCGACTCCGGCTGGGACGACGGCGCGGTCGTCTGACCACGGCTCGGCCGTCTGACCGGGGCGAGGCCGTCTGCCGCGGCCGGTACGTCGGAGCACGCCCCGGGCCGGGCCCGGGCTCCGGGGTGCCCGTGTTCATTCGGTCTCGCCGGCCGCCTTCACCGTGTGGCCGTCGGCGGGAGGCGGGCCGAACCGCTCCACGAGGTCGGTGTAGCGGCCCTTGCCGTCCAGGACGTGACCGACCGCCATGGTGAGATCGCCGACGTGCGCGACCGCCTGCAGCCGCACCGTCCGATCGCCGGCCGGCTTCGGGCCTCGAAGCGTGGTCCAGTGCGATCCGTCGTAGCGGAGCAGGAAGCCCTCGCCCTCGTGCTTCGGGTCGTACCCCGAGATCCAGAACCTGCCGTCGCTGTCCCCCGTGACGCCGTACAGCTCGGCGCGCCGCTCCGGCGGCGTCACGCGCTTCCACTGCTTGCCGTCCCAAGCGAGCACCAGCGGCGCGATGCCGCCGTCGCGCTGGTAGACGCCGCCGACCGCGACCGCACGCTTGCGGCCGTCGGCGTACACGTCCCGCAGGAAGCCGCCCTTGATCGCCGGCAGGTCGGCCTGTTTCCACCCGCCGCCGGTCAGGTGCATGGCCAGCGGGCCGGAGCCGGTGTCGCCCACCGCCCAGCCGTCCGACCGGCCCGCGAACGCCACGCCGTACATCGCGCCCACGGGGCCCTGGACGGTCTTCCAGGTCGTGCCCTTGGCGGATCCGCCGCTGCTCAGCAGGAACGCCTTGCCGTCCCGGCTGCCGACCGCGACCACCCGCCCGGAGGAGGCCGCGACACCGCCGAGCCAGTCGCCGGTGCGCAGCTGCGGCACGCCGACGCGGTCGAACCCGTCACGCGAACCCTTGGCGACGTACGGCAGGCCGTCGTGGCCGTCGCCGACGGCCCAGACCTCGGAGGCGGAGGCGGCGGCGACCGACCGAAGGTGGCCGGCGCCGGTGGCGTCGCCCCTGATCGGCACCTCGCTCCAGGAGGAGCCGTTCCAGTGGGTGATGATCCCCTGGTTGCGCCAGAAGTCCCAGGCGTTCTGCTGGCCCACGGCCCAGATGTCCGTGGCCGACAGGCCGGCCACGTCCGACAGCGAGCCGTCGGGCTGGAGCCGTCCGGTGGAGGAGCCCGCGTCCTGGGCGACCTCGTCCCCCGACGGGCCGCGCCCCACCTGGGCACGGACGATCCCTGCGTACGCGTGCGCGACCGATGTGGCGCACGGGAGGAGTCCGGCCAGCAGGCCGGCGGACAGCACACACAACGGCACCGCACGCCGTGTGAGGCGGCGGGTCATGAAACGATCGTACGGGTGACCGGGCACTCCCCGTCACACAGGTCGCGAATCCGGTCACCCCGAGATGCGGAAACGCGGCCCTGCCGGCGGTCTCCGCGCCCACCTGGAAGCCGCGGCACCCCGCCCGAATCCCCACCGCCCGAATCCCCACCGCCCGAACCTCCACCACCCGAACCTCCACCGCCCGGCCCGCCGGGGCCGGTTCAGCCGTGGAGGCGCTCCCGGCCGCGTCAGGCCCCCGGCGGCCGCGACGCCCACCCGCGGCGGGTCCAGGCCCTGGCCGCAGTCGTGCGGGCGCTCCCGGCCGGGTCGGCCCCGGCGGACGGCCGCGTCAGGCCCCGGCGGACGGCGTCACGGCGATCTCGGCGACGACCGGCAGGTGGTCGCTCGCGGCGGACAGGTCCCCGGGCCGGACGTCCGCGCCGCCGTACGACACGACGGTCAGGCCGGGCCCCGCGAAGATCGCGTCGATGCGCACGCGGGGATCGCGGGCCGGGAACGTCGCGCCCGCCCGGCCGTCCTCTCCGTCCGTCCCGATCCGCGGCTCGGCGTCCCGCACGGCGGCGAAGCAGTCCGTGTAGCGTCCCGAGAGAAGACGCCAGACCGGGGAGCCGGGAACCTCGTTGAGGTCCCCGGCGAGCACCGGCGCGGCCCCGGACTGCCGGGCCGCGCGCTCCAGGATCGGCATGATCTGGGCGGCGTGGCGCAGCCGCGCCCCCGCCACGAGGTCGAGGTGGGCCGAGCACACGGCGTACCTCTCCCGGTCCTTCTCCACCGTCTTCTCCACGACCTTCTCTACGACCTTCTCTACGACCTTCTCTACGACGGCGAGCGCGACGGACCGCCACTCCAGCCCGGGAAACCACCGCAGGCGGTGCCCATGCCCGCGCAGGAGCCGTACGGCCGGGGAGATCAGCACGGCGGTCCCGCCCACGCGGCCTCCGGCGGCCACGGACAGGCCGGCCGCGCGGGCCAGCGCGCGCCGCTCCCGCCGCCAGCCGGGCAGGCGGGGCGCCTCCTGCAGGCACAGCACGTCGGGCCGCAGGGCCCTGATCACCCGGACCAGCGCCCTGCGGTCGTCCTTCAGCCCCCGGACGTTGTAGGTGGCGACCCGCAGCACGCCGTCAGCGGAGCCGGGCCAGGTCTCCGGCGCCCACCAGCCCCGCCGAGGGGCCCATCTCGGCCACCCTGATCTCGGCGAGCGGGCGGTGGCCCCGGCCGGTCAGCCGCGCGGCGAACTCCTCGCGCACCCGGTCGGCGAACAGGTCCGCCGCGCCGGAGACGCCGCCGCCGATGATGAAGCACCCGGGGTCGAGGACCGCCGCCATGTCGGCCAGCCCCTGGGCGAGCCACTGGGCGAGCGACTCGAAGGCGGCCAGCGCCGCCCGGTCGCCCTGGCGCGCGGCCTCGGTCACGTGCTCGCCCTGGATGCCCTCGGCCGTGCCGCCGCCGAGCCGCAGCAGGTGGGCGGCGCCCTCCGGGTCGGCCTGCGCGTTGTTGCGCGCGTCCATCAGCAGCGAGGTGCCGCTGGCGTACCGCTCCCAGCAGCCGTTGTTGCCGCAGCCGCAGGGGCGGCCGCCGGGCACCGCCTGCATGTGGCCCAGCTCGGCGCCCATCCCCCACCGGCCGCGGTAGAGCTGGCCGCCGAGCACGATGCCGCCGCCGATGCCGGTACCCACGGTCACGCACACGACGTGGCTCTCGCCCCGGCCCGCGCCGAACCGGTATTCGCCCCAGGCCATCGCGTTGGCGTCGTTCTCGACGACGACCGGCAGGCCGACCAGGTCGGCCACCTTCTCGCGCAGCGGCTCCTCGCGCCAGGCGAGGTTGGGGGCGAAGCGGATGACCGAGCGGGTCTCGTCGACGAAGCCCGCCGCGCCGATGCCGACGGCCTCGACCTCGTGCCGGGCCGCGAGCTCGGTCACCGCATCGGCGATCGTGAGCGCCATCTTCTCGGGACTGCCCGCCGGGCTGTGCCGCAGGCCGCGCTCGATGATGGCGCCGTGCTCGTCGACGACACCATACGCGATCTTGGTACCGCCCACGTCCACGCCGATGGTCAGCGCCATTCGTCATCCTTCCACCCGGTCCGGTTCTCATCCGGATCCGCTTGTCGCCCGGACCCGCTTCGCGGCCACGTCCGCTTCGCGCCCGGGTCCGTTTCCGGCCCGGGCTGCTACGGCCCGAGCCTGCACGCCGCGCCGATTGAAGCCGATCAGACCGGGTTGTGGCAATCCCGCCGCCGTCCGCCCTCGACCGGCCCGTCAGCCCAGGTCGATGTGCTCGACCTTCGAGTCGCCGGGCCGCCGCTCCCCGTCCGGGCGTTCCTTACCGCCCGTCATGGGGCGTTGCAGGGCGTCGACCGCCTCCCGGAACGCCGCGAACAGCTCTCCGCCCGCCGCGATCAGGTGGCCGGTGACGTCGCCGCCGGACTCGCGGCGTGCCGCGATGACCCGGCACACCGGGCAGGCCCGGCAGACGTACTCGTCGTGGTCCTCCGCGACCGCCTCGCTCCAGACGTCGTCGCTCCGGCCGCCCGCCCCGGCGCCGCCGAAGGCGGATCCGAAGCCGCTCACACCGCCCTTCACGAGCGCCTTGCCGAACTCCCGGCCCATCCGCCGCTGCACGGCGTCCAGCAGCTTCATCGCCTCCTCCGCCGCCGACCCGAGCGGGTCCTGGCGGCGGGGAGTGGTGTCGTTGGAATCCGTCATTTCGCCCCTCCTGCCTGGAACCGTACCCGGAGCCGGCCGTCCCGGAGCACCGCCGAGGAGATCTCACGCCGGGCGAGGGCGGCGGGCAGGGTGATGACGCGCCGGTAGGACCCGGCGGTGACGATGATGTCGTCGCCCTTGCGGGCGAGATCGAGGTCGTCGCGGTCGGCCAGCGGCAGCGACAGCGTCAGCTCGTCGGTGGTGAACGTCAGCGGCGGCTCGACGCCGGGACGCGCGAAGGGGTCGCGGTCTCCGTACATCCGCGCGGCGAGGTCCGAGAGGGCGGCGGTGCCGACCGGCTCCGCGGGGAGATAGGGGACGGTGAGGACGGGCAGCGGCGCGAACGACTCGTGCACCGCGGCGAGCTGCCTGCTCTGGGCCTCCACCCATCCCAGCCGCCACTCGTCGGCGCCCTCCGCCGGGAAGACCCGGTTGGCGATCACCGCGTCGACGCGGTAGCCGTACAGGCTGAGCGAGGTGAGGGTGCGCCGGGCCTCGGCGACGACCACGGCCTCGGGGGTCAGCACGAGCCGCACGGACGCGTCGTCGCCGGTCAGCAGCGCGCGCACCTCCAGCAGGCCGCGGTGCAGCCGCTCCCCCGCCGAGACGACCTCGCCCTCGGGGACGCTCACCTTGGCGACGTGCCGGATGACCGGCGACAGCGCCCTGAGCATCCGCCTGCCCGTGGGGAGCAGGCGGTTGACGTGCCAGTCGAGCGCCTCCGGCAGCGCGAGCAGGCGCAGCGTCTCGGCGGTCGGCGCGCAGTCGACGACGATCACGTCCCAGCGGCCGGTGCGGGCCTGCTCGCGCAGTTCGAGCAGCGCGAGGATCTCCTCCGCGCCGGGCAGCACGGTGATCTCCTCGGCGGTGACCTCGTCGAGACCGAGCTCGGCCAGCACGTTGCCGGCGTAGTCGCGTAACTCTCCCCAGTGCCGTTCAAGCGACCTCTGGGTGTCCACCTGCTGCAGGTGCAGGCCGGGCGCGGCCTCGACCGGCTCCGACGAGGGCGGCACGCCGAGCGCGTCGGCGAGCGAGTGCGCGGTGTCGGTGGACACGACCAGCGTCTTGTTGCCCCGCCCGGCGGCGAGCGTGGCGGTCGCGGCGGCCGCCGTGGTCTTGCCGACCCCGCCCTTCCCCGTGAAGAGGAGGATTCTCATCGGCTCTCGACGCGCCGCTTGAGCCCTTTCAGCGCGGTGTCGACGATGACCTTCTCGGCCTTGCGCTTGATCATGCCGATCATCGGGACCTTCAGGTCCACCGCGAGGTCGTAGGTGACCTCGGTGCCGCCGCCGTTCTCGGTCAGGCGGTAGCTGCCGGTCAGGCCCGACAGCATCTTCCCGGCCTCGACCATCCGCCAGGTCACGCCCGCGTCCTCGTCCCAGTCGTACCCGAGGACGTAGTCGTCGCTGATCACGCCCGCGTCGAGGACGAAGCGGACCCGGGAGGCGCGGCCGTCCGCGCCCGTCTCCAGGACCTCCACCTTCTTCACCTGGCCGGCCCACTCCGGATAGGCGGGGAAGTCGGCGATGACGGCCATGATTGTCGACCGGCCGGCGCCGATCGTGATGCTCGACGAAGTGCGATCAGCCATGCGCCAACCGTACTTCACCATTCCAGGGCGAAAGGCGTGCCACGGCCGCGGAAATGGCCGACGTTGACGCATTCCGTGCGACCTATGCGGGTGCGGCCGACCAAGGGCTGGTGGACGTGGCCGAACAGCGCGAAGCGCGGCTGCGTCCTTTTGATCGCCTCCAGCGTGGCCTCGCTCCCCCGTTCGAACCGCCGGGCCACCACGTCGTACAGCAGGTCGGGGACTGCGGGCGGGATGTGGCAGCACAGCACGTCCACCTCGCCCACCGCCTCGACCTTGCGCGCGTACTCCTCGTCGTCGATCTCGTACGGCGTGCGGTATCTGGTGCGCAGGCCGCCGCCGACGAACCCGAAGGTCAGCCCGCCGATCTCGGCCACCTCGCCGTCGAGTACCCGCTGGCCGGGCCGCAGATGGTCGGCCCACAGGCGCGGCATGTCCACGTTGCCGTACGTGAGGTAGGCCGGAGTGGGCATGGCGGTGAAGATCTGCTCGTACTGGCGGCGGACCGCCGCCTCGATGTGGTCGCGGGGGTCGCCGTCGAGGGAGGCCCACAACCCGGACGACAGTTGCCGCGCCTCGTCGAAGCGGCCCGCCGTGCGCAGTCCCACGTACTCGCTCGCCTTCTCCGCGCCGAACAGGTCGGGGAAGATGCCCTGCGAGCGGTCGGCGTAGTCGATGAACAGGAGCAGGTCGCCGAGGCAGATCAGGGCGTCGGCCCCGTCACCCGCACGGGCGAGCGCGTCGGCCCGGCCGTGGACGTCGCTGACGACGTGGATGCGCATGCCGACATGGTAAACGGCCGCTTTACCTAGCATCCGCTTGGGTAACGGGAAGGTGTCGGGCCCACCGCGCGGGGGACACTGATAGCGTCCGCGTGCTCCCCCGGATAACGCCTGGGTGACGAACCTACCCATGCGTAACATCGCACGGTAGCGTCCGGTGAGACACGAAGAGTTATGCCCGCAACGCGGTCCCCGCCCTGCGCAGGGGGATCGCGCGGACGTGCGCGAAGGAGTGACCCGTGCGCGAGTTCAGCGTTCCCGTGCTGGTGGACGTGCCCCCGTCCGCCAATTGCACCGACGTGGTGTTCCAGCGCGGTGTGGACGAGCCGGACGCCGTCATCATCCGCCGCAAGGAGAGCGAGGACCCGGCCGCGCCGTGGACACCGGTCACCGCCGCGCAGTTCAGGGACCAGGTGGCGGCCGTCGCCAAGGGGCTGATCGCCGCCGGGATCGAGCCCGGCGACCGGGTCGGCCTGATGTCGCGCACCCGTTACGAGTGGACGGTCGCCGACTACGCCATCTGGGCGGCCGGCGCGGTCGGGGTGCCGATCTACGAGACCTCCTCCGCCGACCAGGTGAAGTGGATCCTGACCGACAGCGGCGCCAAGGCCGCGTTCGTGGAGACGGCCGCGCACGAGGAGACCGTACGCGAGGCCGTGCCCGAGCTGCCGCTGCTGTGGCGCATCGACGGCGGCGCGTTCGCCGAGCTGGAGCGCCTGGGCGCCGACGTGTCCAACGACACGCTCGCCGAGCGCAGGGCGAGCCGGGGCGGACGCGACCTCGCCACGATCATCTACACCTCGGGCACCACCGGCATGCCGAAGGGCTGCCGCCTGACCCACGACAACCTGCTGTTCACCGCGCGCAACGTCTCGCGCGGGCCGCTGGAGTCGATGTTCGACGTGGAGGGGCGGGCCGCGCTGCTCTTCCTCCCCCTGGCGCACAGCTTCGCCCGGATCATCCAGGTCGTCCTGATCGAGACCGGCACGGTGCTCGCGCACAGCCCGAACATGAAGAACGTGGCCCCCGACCTGCGGGAGTTCAAGCCCACGTTCCTGCTGGGCGTGCCGCGCGTGTTCGAGAAGGTCTACAACGCCGCCGAGCAGAAGGCCAACGCGGAGGGCAAGGGCAAGATCTTCCACGCCGCCGTACGGGCCGCGATCGAGTGGAGCAGGGCCGAGAGCTCCGGCGGTGCCGGCCTCGGCGCCCGGCTCAAGCACGCGGCCTTCGACAAGCTCGTGTACGGCAAGCTGCGGGCGGCCACGGGCGGCGCGCTGACGGCGGCCGTCTCCGGCGGCTCGGCCCTCGGCGAGCGGCTCGGCCACTTCTTCCGCGGCGTGGGCATCGAGGTGTTCGAGGGCTGGGGGCTCACCGAGACCAGCGCGCCCTCGACCGTCAACATCCCGGGCGCCAACAAGATCGGCACGGTCGGCAAGCCGTTCCCCGGCGTGAGCATCCGGATCGCCGACGACGGCGAGATCCTCGTGAAGGGCCGCCACGTCTTCGACGGCTACTGGAACAACGAGCGCGCCACCAAGGAGGCGATCGACCCGGAGGGCTGGTTCCACACCGGGGACGTCGGGCAGCTCGACGAACACGGCTACCTGAGCATCACCGGCCGCAAGAAGGAGATCCTCGTCACCGCGGGCGGCAAGAACGTCGCCCCTGCGCCGCTTGAGGACGCCATCCGGGCGCACCGCCTGATCAGCCAGGTCATGGTCGTCGGCGACGGCAGGCCGTTCATCGGGGCGATCGTCACCCTCGACCACGAGGCGATGGAGCAGTGGAAGGAGGCCAACAGCCGCTCCGGCGCGTCCATGGCCGAGCTGTGCTCCGACCCGGCCGTCATCGCCGAGGTGCAGCAGGCGGTGGACGACGCCAACCGGATGGTCTCCAAGGCCGAGCAGATCAAGAAGTTCAGCATCCTCGACATCGAGCTGAGCGAGGAGAGCGGCCACGTCACGCCGAAGCAGTCGATCAAGCGACACGTCGTGGCCCGCGACTTCGCCAAGCAGATCGACGAGCTGTACGGCGACTGAGCGGCGACCTGGACACCGCGGGTGCGCCGGGCGCGCCGACGGAACTCCTGAAAGTTTCATCGGCGTCGGCGCACCCTCCGGACGGCGCGGGCCGCGGTCGCGCGAGAGGACCGGGACGGCCGGGGACATGCGGTGATCAGCCCCCTATGGGAGTGGGTCTTCTTCGCCGCCGGTGACGGACGACCTGCGGCGACGCCGCGCCGGCCCTGTTGACCACCGGAAACATCGCAGCCGTCCCGCAGCAGCGCGTTTCGCTTGGTTATGCTCCAAGCGCATCCATGATCATTGTCTGGAGAGGGGCGGGCGATGAGCGACAGAGCCGGCAGATGGAACTGGACGCACCGCGATCCCGACTACCTCCCCCCGGAGATCGACACCACGAAGCCCAGCATCGCGCGCGTGTACGACGCGTTCCTCGGCGGCAAGGACAACTTCGCGGTGGACCGCGCGGTCGCCACGGAGGGCATGCGGCACTTCCCCGACCGCGGCGAGGGCGCCCGCAACAACCGGGCCATGCTGTTCCGCGGCGTGAAGTACATGGCCGCGCAGGGCATCGACCAGTTCCTCGACATCGGCTCGGGCCTGCCCACGATGGACAACACCCACTCGGTCGCGCAGCGGATCGATCCCGCCGCGAAGGTCGTCTACGTGGACAACGACCCCATCGTGCTGGCCCACGCGCGGGCGATCCTGCAGACCGACAAGCGCACCCGCGTGATCACCGCGGACATGCGCGAGCCCGAGGTGATCCTCGGCCACCCCGAGGTCGATGGCTTCCTCGACTTCTCCCGCCCCATCGGCCTGCTGCTGGTCGCCGTGGTCCACCACCTCGCCGACGAGGAGGACCCCGACGGCCTCGTGGACACCTACAAGGCCCGCCTGGCACCCGGCAGCTACATGCAGCTCACCCACTTCTGCTCCTGCGCGCCGGAGATGCGCGAGCTGGAGGCGGTGCTGCTGCAGATGCTGGGCACCGGCCGCGCCCGCGACATGCCCGAGATCGTGCGGTTCTTCGACGGCCTCGAACTGATCGAGCCCGGCGTGGTGCACGTGCCCGAGTGGCGTCCCGAGAAGCCCGTGAGCTACCCCCTCGACCTCGGCGGCATCTGCGTCGCCGGCGGTGTGGGCCGCAAGCCCTGACCGGCCGGAACGACCTCGCGGGCGTGCCCACGAGGCGGCCGCACAGCGGGCGTGCTCCCGGCTGAGGCAGCCACACAGCGGGCCGTGCCCACCGGCTGAGGCTGCCTCACAGCAGCGCGGCGAACCGGGCCGCGACGAGGTCCCAGCGCCACTCCTCCTCGATCCAGGCCCGGCCCCGCTCGCCCATCGCGCGGGCGCGGGCGGGGTCGGCCAGCAGATCGCCCACCGCGGCGGCCACCGCCGTGTGCGACGTGCCGTCGACCACCAGGCCCGTCTCGCCGTGCCGTACGGCGTCGGGGGCGCCCCCGGAGGAGCCCGCGACCACGGGCAGCCCGGTGGCCGACGCCTCCAGATAGACGATGCCGAGGCCCTCCACGTCGAGCCCGCCGAACCTGCTGCGGCAGGGCATGGCGAACACGTCGCCCGCGTCGTAGTAGGCCGGGAGGGACGCCCAGGGCACGGACCCGGTGACGACCACCGAGCCGCGCAGGCCGGCCCCCGCCGCCGTCCGTTCCAGCGACCGCCGCAGCGGGCCGCCGCCGACCAGCAGCAGGACCGCGCCGGGAACCCGCCGCAGAACGAGCGGCCAGGCCCGCAGCAGCACGTCCTGGCCCTTGCGCGGCACCAGCCGGGAGACGCACACGACCACCGGCCGGTCGCCCAGGCCGAGGGACGCGCGGATCCGGTCGCCGCCCGCCCCCGGACGATAGAGGGTCGTGTCCACGCCGGGCGCGAGCCGTACGAGCCGGGAGGCGGGCACGACCCGGGCGATCCGGCGGCGGGTGTACTCGCCGAGATAGGTCACGATGTCGGCCCCCGCCCCGATGCGGCGCAGCAGGGCGCGCGCGCCCGGCAGGCGGGCCCACGACGCCTCGTGCCCGTGGGTGAGCATGACGATGCGGCCCGCGCCCGCGGCGCGCAGGCCGGGAGCCAGCAGCCCCAGCGGCGCCGCCGCGCCGAAGACGACGGTCGCGCCGTCCTCCACCAGCGCCGCCGCCCGTCGCGCCACCGCGCGGGTCGGCAGCATCAGCGAGGAGGGATGCCGGACCACCTCGTACGGCTGGCGGGCGTCGAACTCCTCACACCCCTTCCAGCGCGGGGCGTACACGACCACGGAGCCGGGCGGCCTGCGCACGGCGAGGCCGTGCACGAACGCCTGGATGCCGCCCGGTCTGGGCGGGAAGTCGTTCGTGACGATCAGCGTCCGCTTCGTCATCCTCACCCCCGCTGCCGGCGTGATCACGCGGTCCCCCCGCGCCGCCCGAGAACGCATTGTCGCAGTCCCGGCCGGGTCGTCGCGGTCGGACGATCAGGTCCGGGCGAGCTGCTCGCGCGACCACGACCGCCAGGCGCGGGTCAGGTCGCCGGCGGTCAGCCCGAGCTCCTCCCGCAGGGCGGCGCCGATCTCCTCGCGCAGCGCGGCGCGATAGAGGGCGACCAGCCTCGGCTCGCCGAACCGGGCCGCGATGTAGCGGCAGGCGAGCCACGCCTCCTCGTACGCCTGGGCGGGCCTGGCGGCGAAGTCGGCGGGCCCCGGCAGGCCGCCGAGCGCCGCCCTCCCGGCCGCGACGTCGGCGGCCAGCTCGGCGGCGACCGTACGGACCGGCAGCCCGCTGTCCAGGTAGCCCACGTAGTCGGCGAAGCCCTCCATGAGCCACATCGGCACCGTGCGGCGGCCGGCGGTCGCGACGTGCGTCAGCTCGTGGGTCATGACGACCAGGCGGCCGGTCGCGGACAGGCGGGCGAACGCGGCCGGCTGCACGATCACCCGGTCGCCGGTGGCGACGGCCGCCAGGCCGTCCACCTTCGCCGGCGCGGCCAGCACGGCGGCCTGCTCCTCGGTGCGCGGCACCAGGACCACCGCGCCGCCGAGCCCGCCCCAGACCCTCGTGACCGTACTGCCCGCGCGGCCGGCCAGCGCGGCGATCTCGGCGACCAGCGGCCGGGGCGACCCGACGACGACGGCGCGCTCGCCGCGGGCGACCGAGGCGCCGGTCCACATGCCGGGATGCTCGCGTACGGCGGCGCGGGCGTCGAGCCGCAGGGCGCGCAGCGGGTCGGGCGGCGCCGCGGCGGCGGGCCCGGCCAGCAGCGCGGCCAGCGCGACGGCCACGGCCGCGATCCGGCGGGGAGTGGCCCCGGCGGGTCCGGGCCGGCTCCGGCCGGCTCCGGCACGCACGCCCGGCGCGCACGCGGGCACGCCGCTCGTGACAGTCACGCCGTGCATGGTAGCCAGCGCATGTCACGGCCCCGCCCACCTCGGCGAGGTGGACGGGGCCGTAAGGACGGCGCCGGTCGAGGGGGCTTGGTGACCGGTGCCCGTCAGACGCCCGGCCGGACGGCACCCACGAAGGTGCTCCTCCGGTAGGCGTCCAGCTTGTCGATCCTGACCCGCGTGCCGCTGTGCGGGGCGTGGATCATCCTGTTGTGCCCGACGTACATGCCGACGTGGCCGCCGCCGCTGGTGAAGATGAGGTCACCGGGCTCGAAGTGCCCCCAGGACACCTTCTTCCTGACCGCGCTGCGGATGGACCACGTCGTGCGCGGCAGCCGTACGCCGGCCTTGCGCCAGGCGTACTGGACCAGGCCCGAGCAGTCGAACGCGCCCGGTCCCGTGGCTCCGTAGCGGTAGGGGTCGCCGATCTGCTTCTCGGCGGCCTTCACCGCGCGCCGGGCCCTGGCCCGCTGGAGCGAGGCCCTGCTGATCTTCCGCTTGGCGGTGTGCCTCTTGGTCCGCTTCTTCGCGGCGGCGTTGCGGGCGGCGGTCTTCGCGCTCTCCTCGGCGCCCGTCTTCGTGGCCGTCTTCGTGGCCGTCTTGGTGGCCGTCTTCGTCGCCGTGGCCGTCGTGACGACCGTGACCGTCGCCGGGTCGGCCGCCGGGTCGGCCGCCGTGCCGGCTGCCGCCGCCGGATGTGCTCCAGCGACACCTACGGATGCCGTCAACGCGGCACCACTAACGGCAATTCGGGCAAGACGGGACAGACTGGGGGTGGTAGACAGGATCTCTCCTCGAGTCTTCCGCTCACGCCTACCGGGTTAGCTGACGGGTTCGGGCGGGGAAGTCGCCCTACGGCGCGCGATGCGCCGATTCACCCCGGACCTTCGCGTGAAGGTCGGTGGTTCCCCGGCTCCGTGCCTCCTGACTGCACGGACTCGGCTGGCCATCGGCGTCGGGGGGATCCCACGGGGGAGGGTGATGAAGGACGCCGATGCCGCTGGATGACTGCGACCGGCCGGCCGGACCGGGACGCACGGCGGCGAGGCGTGCTCGCCGCGGCCCAGAAGCTACCCAGGACTCGCGGCGTTCGGCAAAGCGCTCCAGCCGGATAAAGATCGCATAACGAAGGCCGCGGAGAAGAAATCGCAGCTTACCCACACCGCGAATGCGCCAAATGTGACCCTGCCCACAATTTGCACAACAAGCGCCGATGGGGTCACATTTGCCGCGTCAGTCACAGATCGTCACGGAGACGGCGGGACCGTCAGGGGCGCACGGCTCCGATCGCGTGATACTCGGCGAGTGTGACGACTTTCACAACATCGCCGGTCTGCGGGGCATGAACGACCTTCCCGTCGCCGGCGTAGATGCCGACGTGCCCGTATCCGGCGTGCCAGAGCAGGTCGCCCGGCTGGAGGTCGTCGAGCGAGACCCGGCGGCTCGCGCCCCAGGCCCACTGCTCGTAGCTCGTCCGGGGCAGCCGGACGCCCGCCGCCGCCCACGCGGCCTGCACGAGCCCGGAGCAGTCCCAGGCGCCCGGTCCGGTGCCCCCGTAGCGGTAGGGCTTGCCGATCTGCTTGTAGGCGAACTGGAGGGCGGCCAGCGCGTTGCCGGACGCCGGCCCGTTGTAGACGACGCCGGCGCTGTTGGGGTTGCCGGGGTTGAACGTCCCGAGCGAGCGCAGCAGCTTCATCTGCTCCCGGACGAGCTTGTCGACCTTCTCCTTCTCGTCCGCCAGCTCGTCCTTGACGTCGGCGGCCTCCTTGTAGACCTGCTTGCTCTGGTTGCGGCGGTTCTTGAGGTCCTTGATGGCGCCCTCGTACGCCTTGAGCCGCCCGGCCCGCTCGGCCGACATGTGGTTGAGCGTGGCGAGGCCGCTGAGCATGGCGTCGGGGTTGGAGCTGTAGAAGACGCCGCCCCACGACCCCATGTCGCCGACCTGGTAGCTGCTGACGGCCATCGAGACCAGCCCGGAGCGTAGCTCCTCGACCCGGGCGTTCTGCTTCTTGTAGTCCTCGTTGATCGTGAGGTACTTCTGCCGGGCCTTCTTCCACTTCTCGTTGGCCGCGTTATAACGGTCCACGAGCTGGTCGGCCTGCGCGTTGAGCTTGCTCAGCTTCGCTTTCACCTGCGCGACAGTGGGCTTCGGATCCGCCTGCGCGCCCGTCATCGGAGTGAGCAGGACCACGGCGGCCAGACCGGCGGCCACCGGCACACGCCCTCGCACTGAGCCCCCTTGAGGATAAACCTCTTTGATCGACGAAACCTGCGGCGCGACTCTATCTAGGCGATCTTGAAGCTTCAACCTATTCGCAGGTATTCGCGGCAGTCGTCACCTACTGTGACGTCGCAGGTCCGGGGCGTGCGCGGGACGCGTCAACCGCGGCCGAGACGGCGCAGCAGCAGGATCGAGGGCACCGGCCGGGCACCCATGCGGCGCACCGACTCGGCCACCTCCCGGTCGGAGGAGACGACCGCGATGGCCCGCCCCGGCGGCTCCGCCCGCACCAGCGTGCGGATGAGGTCGTCGGCGATCTCCCCGGGCGCGCTGAACATCACCCGCACCCCGCGCGGCGCGGACACCTGGACGGGCCCGTTCAGCTCGGCGCCGTCGAACACGCACGTCACCTCCGCCCGCGTCTGCACGGCGAGCCCGCCGAGCCCGGTCAGCAGCCGGGCTCGCTGGTCGGCGAGGGTCAGCGACGGATAACCGGTCTTGGTCACGTTGTAACCGTCGACGATCAGATGCAGGTGAGGGATGGCCAGGAGCTGGTCGAGAAGCTGCGGGTCGTCGTTGGCCAGCGCCCGCGCGGGCACGGCCGTCACGCCCGGCTCGCCGGGCACCACCGCGTTCACGTAGTCGGCCGGCCTGCTGATCGTCGTGGGCAGGCCGAGCTCCTTGCGCAGCCCGGAGGCGGCGTCCTGGAGCGCGTCAAGCAGCACCCGCACCCGGGCGTCCTCGATGCTGCGGCCCTCGCGGGCGGCCCTGCGGCTGGCCTCGAGCTGGCGCTCGGCGTCCGCCAGGCGCTCCTTGAGCCGGCGCAGCTCGGTCTCGGCCGCGCCGTTGGCGCTGGCAGCCCTGGCACGCGCCTCGGCCGTCTCGGCCTCCAGCTCGGCCGCCCTGGTCTCGGCGGCCTTGACCCGCTCGCGGGCGTCGTGCAGCTTGCGCCGCAGGTCGGAGTTCTCCACGCGGGCGGCCTTGAGCTGCTCGCGCACCCGGTCGATCTCCTCCTTGGCGGAGGCACGCTGCGCCGCGAGCTGCTCGCGCAGCCGCGTCTCCGCCTGCTCCCGCTGGGTGCCCGCGGCGGCGGCCTGCTCAAGGTCGGTCCGCGCCTGCTCGACCAGGTCCGGCCAGCCGGGCGGGCGGGTCAGGTAGGCCGCCGCCGCGACCAGCACCGGCTCGGCCGCCGGGGGCACCGTGCCCTCGGCCAGGCTCCCCACCAGCTCGGGCCAGGCGGTCTCCACCGCCTCGGCCACCCGCTCGCGGAACTCCTTGTCGTTTTCCAGCTGGGCCGCGATCGGCGCGCTGCCAAGACGGGCGCGCTTGCGCGGGTCGAACCTGGCGATGTTGCGCAACGGCGGCGGCACGGCCGCGGCGGGCATCGAGCCCAGCACCTGCGCGGCGACCTCCACCACGTGTAAACGGACCTGCTCGGGCAACGGACGAGACAGGCCTTCTCCGGCTGAACTCATCTCGTCGCTCCTCGGCCGTGTCCTACAGATCTTCTGCCCACTGGGGTCGCCCCGGCGGCGCCTCGCGGTGCTGTCGCCCCCGAATGCGAGAACGTCCCGATATCCGGCGTCCCCGAGGCGTGAGCCTCACGGCGCGCCCACCGGACCGCCCTCCCACGGCAAGATCTGCGAGACACTCCCATGTTCCTGTCTTCTTTTAAGGGTACGGCCGTCACACCGTGACCATGTCGCGTTCATGATCTGTCACGACGTCCGCCGGGGCCGGGACCCGGCGACGCACAACCCCTTCGCGGACGGCCCGATTCCCGTCCGTACGCTTTCGGCGGTGTTCACACGCTTCGCCGGGGCCTGGAGCGACGAGCTGGTCTACGCGATGCCGGCCCGCGAATGGCGCGCCGCAGCGGCCTGGGCGCAGCCGCCCGCCTGACCGTCGCTTGACCTCCGCATGGGGTGGGTGCGGCAATTGTCGGTCGGGACTTCTATGGTCTTGGGCGTGGATGCGGTACAGGGCACGCTGGACGAGCTCGGCACTCCCCTGCGGGAGGTCACGTTCGTCGTCTTCGACCTGGAGACCACCGGCGGGTCGTCCGCGGAGCACGCCATCACGGAGATCGGCGCGGTGAAGGTGCGCGGCGGCGAGGTGATCGGCGAGTTCGCCACGCTGGTCGACCCCGGTGGCCCGATCCCGCCGTTCATCTCCGTGCTGACCGGCATCACCGACGCGATGGTCGTGGCCGCGCCGAAGTTCTCCGAGGTGCTGCCGAGCTTCCTGGAGTTCATCGCGGGCGTCGCGCTGGTGGCGCACAACGCGCCGTTCGACATGTCGTTCCTGAAGGCGGCGTGCCAGGTCAACGGCTACCCGCCCCCGGCCAACCCGGTGGTGGACACCGCCGACCTCGCGCGCCGCGTGCTGACCCGCGACGAGACGCCCAACTGCAAGCTGGCCACCCTCGCGCGGGTCTTCCGCAGCTCCACCGAGCCCTGCCACCGGGCGCTGGCCGACGCGAAGGCCACGGTCGACGTGCTGCACGGCCTCATCGCCCGGGTCGGGTCGCTCGGCGTGCACACGCTGGAAGACCTGCGCGGCTTCGTGCGCGCTCCCACGCCGGAGCAGCAGCGCAAACGCCACCTCGCCGACGGGGTGCCCGGCGCGCCCGGCGTCTACATCTTCGAAGACGCCAAGGGCGAGGCGCTCTACATCGGGAAGAGCTCCAACCTGCGCAACCGCGTGCGCAGCTACTTCACCGCGAGCGAGACCCGCTCCCGCATCCGCGAGATGGTCGGCATCGCCGAGCGGGTCAGGACGATCGTCTGCGCCACCGCGCTGGAGGCCGAGATCCGCGAGCTGCGGATGATCGGGGCCACCAAGCCGCGCTACAACAGGCGGTCCCGCTTCCCCGAGCGGGTGGTCTGGCTCAAGCTGACCGACGAGGCGTTCCCGCGGCTCAGCGTCGTGCGCGAGGTGAAGGACGACGGCGCGACCTATCTCGGCCCGTTCGGCAGCAGCCGCACCGCCGACGACGCGCGGACCGCCATGCACGAGGCGCTGCCGCTGCGCCAGTGCACCGAACGGCTGTCGCCCCGCGTGCGCCGCCCCGCCTGCGCGCTCGCCGAGATCGGCCGCTGCGGCGCGCCCTGCGAGGGCCGCGAGAGCGAGGAGAGCTACGCCCGCCACGTCCGCCGCGCCCGGCACGCGATGGAGCTCGACGCGGAGGCGGTCTTCTCGGCGATGGAGGCGCGCATGAGCCGCCTGTCGGCCGAGCAGCGCTATGAGGAGGCGGCCGTCGACCGGGACCGCCTCGCGGCCTACGTCAGGACCGCCGCGCGCATGCAGCGCCTGCGGTCCCTGACCGGCATCCCGCAGATGGTCGCGGCCAGCCCCGCCTTCGACGGCGGCTGGGACATCCACGTCATCCGGCACGGCAGGCTCGCCGCGGCCGGCGTGATGCCCAGGGGCGCCCACCCCACGCCGTACGTGGACGCGCTGGTCGCCACGGCGGAGACCGTCGTCCCCGGTCCCGGGCCCACCCCGGCCGCCAGCGCCGAGGAGACCGAGTGCGTGCTGCGCTGGCTCGACTCCCCCGGCGTGCGCCTCGTCCAGGTCGACGGCACCTGGAGCCTCCCCGCGTACGGCGCCGGGCGCCTGGTCGAGCGCATCGAGCGCGCCTACCGGCACCAGCGCGGCGACCGCCGTGAGGGACGGCCCCTGCGGTGAGGCCGCGGGGGTGGCACTAAGGTCGGGGGCGACAGACCCGAGCCGCGAGACAGCAGGAGAGACGCGCATGGTCACCGCGATCGTCCACATCAAGGCGGACGTCGACAGGATCCCCGAGGTCGCCCAGGCCATCGCCGAGATCGAGGGCGTCAGCGAGGTGTATTCGATCACCGGCGAGTTCGACCTGCTGGCCATGGTCAGGGTCGGCCGATACGACGAGGTGGCCGAGGTCGTGCCCGGCCGCGTCAACAAGGTGCCGGGCGTGCGGCACACCGAGACGCACATCGCCTTCCGCACCTACTCCCGTCACGACCTGGAGGCGGCCTTCTCCATCGGCCTCGCCGACGCCGACTGAGACCCCGCCCGGCGGCGCGGCGGTTCAGGCCGGACCCGGCACGTCCCCGTCACGGCGGACGGCCGGGCCCTCCCGCGGTGGAGGCGATCCCGATCGGGAGCGCGATCAGCCCTTTCCGCCGAGCGCGCTGCTGATCTCGATCCAGCGCTCCAGGGTCTGCGCGGCCCTGCCCGAGTCGACCGCCTCGGCCGCGCGGGCGTACGCCGCGCGCAGGTCGCCGGTCAGGTCGTCGCCCGGGCCGTCGTAGGCGACCAGGCCGGCCGCCGCGTTCAGCAGCACCGCGTCGCGCACCGGCCCCGTCTTGCCGCGCAGCAGGTCGCGCACCGCCGCCGCGTTGAACTCGACGTCGCCGCCGCGCAGGTCGCCCGGCTGGGAACGGGGGATGCCGAGGTCGGCCGGGTCGATCGTCGTCTGGGTCGCGGTGCCGTCGCGGACGACGAAGACAGTCGACGGGGCCGCGGTGGACAGCTCGTCGAGGCCGTCGTCGCCCCGGAAGACCAGCGCCGACACGCCGCGCTCGGCGAAGACCCCGGCCATGACCGGCAGCATGCGCGCGTCGAACACGCCGATCGCCTGGGCGGCGGGGCGCGCGGGGTTGGCCAGCGGCCCGAGGAAGTTGAACACCGTCGGCACGCCGATCTCCTTGCGCGGCGGGCCGGTGAAGCGCAGCGCCGGGTGGTAGACGGGCGCGAAGCAGAAGGCGATGCCGGCCTCCACGGCGACCCTGGCGGTGGTCTCCGGCGACAGGTCGAGGGCGACGCCCAGGTGTTCGAGCACGTCGGCCGCGCCGCACAGCGAGGAGGCCGCCCGGTTGCCGTGCTTGACGACCCGGGCCCCGGCCGCCGCCGCGACGATGGCGGCCATGGTCGAGACGTTGACGGTGTGCGCCCGGTCGCCGCCGGTGCCGACGATGTCGACCACCCGCCCTTCGACCGTGAGCGGGGTCGCGCGCTCGAACATGGTGCGGACGAGGCCCGTCACCTCGGCGACGGTCTCGCCCTTGGCCCGCAGGGCGACGGCGAAGGCGGCGATCTGCGCCGGGGTGGCCGACCCCGACATGATCTCCCCCATTACCCAGGCCGTCTCGTCGGCCGTGAGGTTCTCGCCCGCCAGCAGGGCGTTCAGCGTGGAGGGCCAGGTGGTGCGCGTGTCCATGGTGGGCTCCGCGGATTCGATGTGGAGTCGGGTCGGCGTGTCGGCTGTGCGGCGCGGCCGGAAGGCCGGGACGCGGGGCCGGGCGCGACCGCGCCCGGCGTCCAGGGTCAGGGTGTGCCCGGCGCCGGCGCCCCCGCTTGCGGGCCCGCCTGACGACGCGCCGGGGCTCCCGCGCCTTCGTTGGAGCGCCCGGTTCGGTGTGCCCCGCCCGGCGCGCCCGATTCGGCACGTCCGGCTGAGGGCACCCCTTCACGGGCGCGGCTCGGGGCGCGCGGCTCAGTGCGCCTTGGTGAGGCTGAGACGGCGCCGCATGAGGTCGGCCACGGCCTCGGCCAGGACGACGGGGTCGATGGGCTGCGCGACGACGGCGTCGGCGCGGGACCAGTTGGCCAGCCAGCGATCGTCCCTGCGGGCGATCAGCAGCAGGATCGGGGGGCAGTTGTGCACCTCGTCCTTGGCCTGCCGGCTGACCCCCATCCCGCCGGCCGGCTGCGCCTCGCCGTCAAGGATGGCGACGTCGATGTCGCCGGAGTCGAGGTGCTTGATCACGGCCGGCTGGGTCGCGCACTCGACGATCTCGACGAGGGGCACGTCCGCGGCGGGGCGCCGCCCGATGGCCAGCCGCACCTTCTCCCGGGTGCTTGCGTCGTCGCTGTAGACGAGAACCCTCATTTCACGCTCACTGTCGAATCGCGGGGTATGGTCATCGTGATGCTACCGGCGCGGCTGCAGGGCTCGCAGCCCCGGGGCGATTGCGATGACATGCCCGTTTCGTAGGCGCAGATGGACCCTAGCGGGGGGTCGTGGGGCGACCCGACCTGGGGAGCCGCAATAATGCTGGGCGTGGCGACAGCATCCGCAATTACTACGACGACGAGACCGCACGGGTCCAGCCGGCCGAACCTGGTTCAGGTCGGCACCATCGTGTGGTTGTCCTCTGAGCTCATGTTCTTCGCGGCGCTGTTCGCGATGTACTTCACCATCCGGTCGGTCAGCCTGGGGCAGGGCACTCACTGGCCCGAGGCGGACCTCAACGTCCCGTTCGCGACCTTCAACACGACCGTCCTGGTTCTGTCGAGCGTCACGTGCCAGCTGGGCGTGTGGGCCGTCGAGAAAGGCCAGGTCAAGAAGCTGCGATTCTGGTATGTCGTAAGCTTCCTGATGGGTGCGTTCTTCGTGGGCGGACAGCTCTGGGAGTACGGAAACCTGGCGAAGGAGGGTCACATCCTCTCGCACTCTCCGTACGACTCGGTGTTCTACCTGACCACGGGCTTCCATGGCTTGCACGTGACGGGTGGTCTGATCGCGTTCCTCTTCATCCTGGGACGCACGTACGCCGCGAAGCGCTTGACGTATGAGCAGCAGACCAGCGCGATCGTCGTGTCCTACTACTGGCACTTCGTCGACGTGGTCTGGATCGGCCTTTTCGCGACCATCTACATCATCAAATGATCGGAACGGGGATTTCGGTGAATTCCATCACCGCCCGACGGCGCCATCCCCTCGCGCGAGTCGCCGTCGTGGCGCTCGCGCTGGGCCTGCTCGGCGGCGGCTATGCGCTCGCGGCGCCGAACGGCAGCACCGCGGACGCCGCGATCGCGTCCGGCAAGGCCGACGACGTGGCGCAGGGCAAGAGCCTCTTCGTGGCGCACTGTGCGAGCTGCCACGGCATGAACGCCGAAGGCACCAAGAAGGCTCCGACGCTCATCGGCGTCGGAGCCGCCGCTGTGAACTTCCAGGTGAGCAGCGGCCGCATGCCGGCCGCCGACGCGGGTCCCCAGGCTCCGCGCAAGCCGCGCGCCGAGTGGGCGACCGACCAGGCCGTCGACCAGCTCGCGGCGTACGTCCAGTCGCTGGGCGGCGGCCCGACGGTGCCCAGCGCCGAGCAGGTCGACCCGGCCAAGGGCGACCCGGCCAAGGGCGGCGAGCTCTTCCGCGCCAACTGCATCCAGTGCCACAACTTCGTGGGCGCCGGCGGCGCGCTGACCTACGGCAAGTACGCGCCGCCGCTGAACCCGGCGACGCCGACGCAGATCTACGAGGCGATGGCCACCGGCCCGCAGGCGATGCCGGTGTTCAACGACTCGACGATCACGCCGGAGCAGAAGCGTGACATGATCGCGTACATCACCCACGTGCGGTCGCAGGTCGACCCGGGCGGTTCGGGTCTGGGCCGTATCGGTCCCGTCACCGAGGGCCTTGTAGCGTGGGTCGTGGGTCTCAGCCTCCTGATCCTGGCCTCCATCTGGATCACAGCGAAGAAGCGACGGGCGGCATGACAGAGCAGAACGAGTTCCCCGAGAGCGGCCGGGTGCCGACGCGCGTCCTCGGCACTCCGCCCGCGGACGCGCCGATCGTCGACACCGACCCGGTCCACGCGCCCGAGGGCGTTCCCGGCGTGATCCCGCAGGACCCGGTCAAGGCCCGCAAGGCCGAGCGCCTCGTCGCTCTGCTGTTCCTGGTCACCTTCCTGGCCGGGGCCGGCTTCATCGCCTCGTACGTGATCTTCCAGGTCGGCACGATCGACAGGACGGCCACGTCGAACCTCGCGCTCGGCGGCACCCTGGCCCTGGCCCTGCTCTCGCTGGCCGCGGGGCTCACGGTCTGGGTCCGGCGGATCATGCCGAAGTACAACCTCGTCCAGGAGCGCCACGAGATGCGCTCCGACGACGACACGCGTGAGTACGTCCAGGAGACCTTCCTCCAGGGCGCCGACGAGAGCGGTTTCGTCAAGCACAGGCTGCTGCGCCGCACGCTGCTGCTGGCCGCCGCTCCGCTGGGCCTGGCGCCGCTGGTGCTGCTGAAGGACCTCGGCCCGCTGCCGGGGACCTCGCTCAGGCACACCGTCTGGGGCGAGCCCACCAAGGACGGCAAGCCGCGCCGCCTCGTGGTCGAGGGCTCCGGCCAGCCGATCCGCGCGGCCGACTTCAACTCGCCCGGCGGCATCCTCTCCGTGGTCCCCGAGGGCTACGAGGAGGACCTGAACGCCCTGGCCAAGGCGACGCTGATCCTGCTCAAGTTCCGTCCGGAGGAGCTCAAGTCCGGCACGAACCTGAACTGGACGCACGACGGCATCGTCGCCTACTCCAAGATCTGCACCCACGTGGGCTGTCCGGCGGCGCTCTACGAGCAGACGACGCACCACATCCTGTGCCCGTGCCACCAGTCGACCTTCGACGCGGCGGACGGCGCGAAGGTCGTCTTCGGGCCCGCCGCGCGGCCACTGCCGCAGCTCCCCATCGGAATCGACGAGGAGGGCTACCTCGTCGCGAAGTCCGACTTCGACGTCCCGGTCGGTCCCAGCTTCTGGGAGCGCGGCGACGCCGAAGCCGAAGTTAGGGAGAAAGCATCATGAACGCTCCCCCGAAGGCCATCACAGGCGTCTCGACGTTCGTCGACGACCGCATCGGCGCGGGGAACTTCCTCAAGCGCAACCTGAGGAAGATCTTCCCCGACCACTGGTCGTTCCTCCTGGGGGAGATCGCTCTCTACTCGTTCATCATCCTGCTGCTGACCGGTACGTTCCTGACGTTCTGGTTCAAGCCGGGTATGGCCGAGACGACATACACGGGCAACTACGCCCCGCTGTACGGCGTGAAGATGTCGGAGGCCTACGCCTCGGCGCTGCACATCAGCTTCGACATCCGCGGTGGTCTGCTCATGCGGCAGATCCACCACTGGGCGGCGCTGCTGTTCGTGGCCGGCATGACGGTGCACATGCTCCGTGTCTTCTTCACCGGCGCGTACCGCAAGCCGCGCGAGCTCAACTGGATCATCGGCATCCTGCTGCTCTCGCTGGCGCTCCTTGAGGGCCTCACCGGCTACTCCCTCCCCGACGACCTGCTCTCCGGCGCCGGTCTGCGGATCACCGAGGGCGTCATGCTGGCGATCCCGATCGTGGGCACCTACCTCCAGTTCTTCCTGTTCGGCGGCGAGTATCCGGGCCACGACGTCATCTCGCGGTTCTACTCGATCCACATCCTGCTGATCCCGGGCATCCTGCTCGCGCTCGTCACGGCCCACATGATCCTGATGTGGGTGCAGAAGCACACGCAGATGCCGGGCAAGGGCAGGACCGAGAAGAACGTGGTGGGCGCCCCGTTCTACCCGGCCTTCATGATCAAGGCGGGCGCGTTCTTCCTGTTCACGTTCGGCGTCATCGCGCTGCTCGGCACCTTCGCCCAGATCAACCCGATCTGGCTGTTCGGGCCGTACACGCCGGCGGACATCTCGGCCGGTTCCCAGCCCGACTGGTACATGGGCTTCCTGGAGGGCGCGCTGCGTCTCATGCCGGCCTGGGAGATCAACTTCCTCGGCCACACGGTGACGTTCAGCGTGCTGATCCCGGCGCTGGTGCCGCTGGGCATCGTCATGACGGGCCTGGCGCTCTATCCGTTCCTGGAGCAGTGGGTCACGGGCGACCGCCGCGAGCACCACGTCGCCGACCGGCCGCGCAACAACCCGCACCGTACGGCCATCGGCATCTCGGGCATGACCTTCTACGGCATCCTGTGGCTGCTGGGCGCCAACGACGAGATCTCGGCGAACTTCCACATCAGCCTGTACACGACGACCTGGTTCGGGCGGGTCGCGATCTTCGTCGGCCCGGCGATCGCGTACTGGATCACCTACCGGATGTGCATCGGCCTCCAGCGCAAGGACGCCGAGGTGCTGTCCCACGGCGTGGAGTCCGGCGTCATCAAGCGGATGCCGAACGGCCAGTACATCGAGATCCACACGCCGCCGGCGGAGGACATCGCCGAGCACATCCGCGGCAAGAAGGAGATCCCGGTGCTCGAAAGCGCCGAGGACGGCGAGGGCATCCCGCCCAAGAGCGCCCGCAGCGCCCTCGGCCGGCTCCGGGCCAAGCTGAGCGAGGCGTACGGCACCGACCACGTGCCGCTGACCGACGGCCACCACGAGGAGGGCCACGAGGGGGAGCACGCGGGCGTCGGCGCAGGCGACCGCAAGGAGCTCCACTGACGGGCACCTGACCTACCGGCACGAAGCGGCCCGGCTGGGGGAACCACTCCCCCGCCGGGCCGTTGCGTTTCTGTGTTTCCCGCGTCGCTCATCGGGGTGCTCGGACCCGCCGGTCGTGCCGGAGGCGCGCGATGAGTCGTGCCGGAGGCGCGCGATGAGTCGTGCCGGAGACGCGCGATGAACACAACCCTCGTCACGCTCTGGTCGCTCCGCTCCCGCGCGCTCCTCACTCCAGACTCCGGCGCGCCCCCTCCGGCTCGCTCGGTGTTTCCGCGTTTCGCCGATCACGGTCAGGACGAGGACCTGCGCGCCGCAGCCCTCGGTGATCAGCCGGGTGGCCTCGATCCCGTGCGCCTGCCCTTCGGCACGATCGGGCTCGGCGCGGACCCCATGGCCCCCGGGTTCGGCGCCCGGATCTTCGCCGCGGGCGACGGTGGTCACAGCGACTATCTGGACGACGGATCGCCCGCTCTGGCGAGCATCGCCCGGATCCTGCCGGGGCATGCTCCCACCGGGGTGAGCCATGCTCCGTGACCTCGTCCAGCGCGTCGAGGCGGCGACACCCGGCGGGCGCGACCGGGCCGTCGACGCGCTGCGCGCCGTCGCCATCGCCGGTGTGGTGGCGGGCCACTGGCTGGTGACCGCCCCCGTCGCCGACAGCGGCATGCTGCGCGTCACCAGCCCGTTGAAGTACATGCCGCGGCTCGCGCCCGCTTCCTGGCTGTTCCAGACCATGGCCGTGTTCTTCTTCGTGGGCGGGCGGGTGGCCGTCGAGAGCCACGGCCGCGCGCGGGCCAGGGGCGAGGGCCACGGGCCGGTGGGCCGCCGCCCGGATGGGCCGGCTGTTCCGCCCTGCGGTGCCCCTGGTGGGCGTGTGGAGCGCGGCGGCGGTCGCGATGCTCGCGTGGGGGGCCGATCCGGGCACCGTCCACGCGCTGGTCAAGCTGGTGTGGTCGCCGATGTGGTTCCTGCTGGTCTTCGCCGCGCTGACGGCGGCGACCCCGCTCGCCGCCCGGCTGCACCCGGTGTGGCCGCTCGCGGCCGTCGCCCTGGCCGACCTCGTCAGGTTCGGCCTGGACGGGCCGTCCTGGACGCACGGAGTGGGCTGGACCAACGTGGCGACCGGCTGGCTGGTGCCGTACTGTCTGGGCATCCTGTGGGCGCGCGGGCGGCTGGACGGCCGCCTGACAGGGTGGGCGCTGCTGCTGGGCGGGGCCGCCGCCACCGCCGTTATCCGAGACGGGCCGCCCGTACGGCGGTGAGCTCACAGGCTCTCGGAGGGAGCGGCACGCAGGCTGCTCCGCTTGAGCCACTGCGGCCAGGAGTCCTGCCAGTAGCTCCAGCCGTTGGTGGCCTCCAGCCTGCGCGGCGTCCCGGTGACGATGATCGGGTCGCCGATCAGGGTGTTGTTCTTGAACCACTTGGCGTTCTCCGGGCTGACGTTCACGCAGCCGTGGCTGACGTTGGAGTTGCCCTGGTCGCCCACGGACCACGGAGCGCCGTGGACGTACTCGCCGGTGTTGGAGATGCGGACGCTGTTGTACACCGTCGTCTGGTAGTAGCCGGCCTGCCCGGGGCCCGCGTCCGGCGACGTCATGACCGTGACGTCCTCCCTGGACATCGCCACGTGGATGCCGCTGGTGGTGTGGTGGCGGAGCACGTCGCCCATGCCCGCGCTGATCGGCATGTTCTTGATCTGCTTGCCGTCCCGCTCGATCTTCATGTGGTGCGTCTGGGTGTTGGCGACGCTGATCTGCGAGCGGCCGATCTCGAAGTTCCTGACGTAGTCCTGCTTGCCGTACATGCCCTCGCCGCCCCTGACGCCGGCCAGGCGCGCGGTGACGCGGACCTTCGTGTACGTCGGCCAGTATTTCTCCGGGCGGAAGACCACGTTCTTGTCGTCGAGCCAGTGCCAGGCGCCCTCGATGGGCTTGGACGCCTGCACAATCAGGTTGCGCTCGACGGACACGCGGTCGGTGACCGGCTTGTCGAAGGTGATGATGATCGGCATGCCGACGCCGACCTTCAGGCCGGTGTCCTCCTTGTTGGGCAGCAGGGTGGAGATGCCGAAGATCTTGGCGGCCTGCTTCGTGGTGAAGCGGACGGTCCTGGTCGTCGAGCCGCCGGGCCCCGCCGCCGTCGCCTCGACGCTGTAGGACGTCCCCGGGGCCATGGAGCGCTCGCTGCGCCACTGGGTGCGGTCGGGGCTGAACACGCCCGCGACGGGCTTTCCCCCGGCCTGTACGGCCACGTGGGTGAGCGTGCCGCTCGCCGCACCGATGAGGATCGGCAGCTCGGGCGGCAGGCCCGCGGCGCCGTCGAGCGGGCTGATGCTGATCGCCGTCCGTGGGCCTTGGTCTTCATCCCGTCCGCTCGACGTGGAACATCCGGCAACCATCACGAGAAGGGCCAGCGCCCCCGCCCCAGCACGCACGTCCATCCCCCTAGCGTCGCTTTCCGGGGGT
Source organism: Microbispora sp. CL1-1 (assembly GCF_012034195.1). Classification (NCBI taxonomy): domain Bacteria; kingdom Bacillati; phylum Actinomycetota; class Actinomycetes; order Streptosporangiales; family Streptosporangiaceae; genus Microbispora; species Microbispora sp. CL1-1. The sequence continues at coordinate 147,417 of NZ_JAATEK010000001.1, read as the reverse complement.
TATTCCCTGATGACGTACCGTTCGGGCAGTCCGGGGACCGCATGGCGGCAAAGAACACGACGGCCGGCCGGCGAGATCGCCGACCGGCCGTCAGAGGCCCTCCACCCGCTCAGTGCGAGAAGTTGCCCCGGTAGTACTGGAACACGAATCCGATCATGCTCATGACGGTGCAGAACAGGCCGATGAAGAACAGCCACCAGCCGACCGCGAAGCCGAAGAACGTCAGCGCGGCCGACAGGCAGACGAACAACGGCCACCAGCTGTGCGGGCTGTAGAAGCCGATCTCGCCCGCGCCGTCGCTGATCTCGGCCTCCTTGTTGTCCTCCGGCTGGTCGCCGATGCGGCGCGCCGTGAACAGCAGGTAGTAGCCGATCATGAGAGCCAGGCCGACGGAGATCGCCATGGCGGTGGTGCCGGTCGGCTCCTTGGACCAGAACCAGTAGACCACGTCCGCGGCGGCGAAGAAGACGCCGCAGAGCAGGAACATCCACCCCTGGATCTTCATCGGGACTCCTCCACCAGCTCAGGCTTGGCGGTGATGTGCGGGTACTTGAGGTCGAACGCCGGGCGCTCGGACCGGATCCGAGGCAGCGACGTGAAGTTGTGCCGCGGCGGCGGGCAGGAGGTCGCCCATTCGAGCGAGCCGCCGAAGCCCCACGGGTCGTCCACCGTGACCTTGGGCGCCTTACGCCACGTCACCCACACGTTGTAGAAGAACGGCAGGGTGGACAGGCCGAGCAGGAGCGCGCCGGCCGAGGAGACCATGTTCAGGTCGGTGAAGCCGTCGGTCGCCGAGTAGTCGGCGTAGCGCCGGGGGAAACCGATGACGCCCAGCCAGTGCTGCACCAGGAAGGTCAGGTGGAAGCCGAAGAACAGCAGCCAGAAGTGGAGCTTGCCGATCTTGTCGCTCAGCATCTTGCCGGTGAACTTGGGCCACCAGAAGTAGAAGCCCGCGAACATCGCGAACACCACGGTGCCGAAGACCACGTAGTGGAAGTGGGCCACGACGAAGTAGGTGTCGCTGATGTGGAAGTCCAGCGGGGGCGACGCCAGGATGACGCCGGTCAGACCGCCGAACAGGAAGGTCACCAGGAAGCCGACCGCGAACAGCATCGGCGCCTCGAACGACAGGTGTCCCCGCCACATGGTGCCGATCCAGTTGAAGAACTTCACACCGGTCGGCACGGCGATGAGGAACGTCATGAACGAGAAGAACGGCAGCAGCACCTGCCCGGTCACGAACATGTGGTGCGCCCACACGGTGACCGACAGGCCCGCGATGGCGATGGTCGCGCCGACCAGGCCGATGTAGCCGAAGATCGGCTTGCGGCTGAAGACCGGGAGGATCTCGGTGATGATGCCGAAGAACGGCAGCGCGATGATGTAGACCTCGGGGTGACCGAAGAACCAGAACAGGTGCTGCCACAGCATCGCCCCGCCCGTGGGCGAGTCGAAGATGTGCGCGCCCAGCTTGCGGTCGGCCTCGAGAGCGAGCAGCGCGGCCGCCAGGACCGGGAAGGCCAGCAGCACCAGGATGCTGGTCAGCAGGATGTTCCAGGTGAAGATCGGCATCCGGAACATCGTCATGCCGGGGGCCCGCATGGTCAGGATCGTGGTGATGAAGTTCACCGCGCCGAGGATCGTGCCCAGACCGGACATCGCCAGGCCCAGCACCCACATGTCGCTGCCGAGGCCCGGCGAGGTCACCGCGTTCGACAGCGGCGCGTACGCGGTCCAGCCGAACGACGCGGACCCGTTCGGGGTGAAGAAGCCGCCGACGGCGATCAGACTGCCGAACAGGTAGAGCCAGTAGCTCACCATGTTCAGCCGGGGGAACGCCACGTCGGGCGCGCCGATCTGCAGCGGCATCAGCTCGTTGGCGAAGCCGGCGAACAGCGGCGTCGCGAACATGAGCAGCATGATCGTGCCGTGCATCGTGAACAGCTGGTTGAACTGCTCGTTGGACACGAACTGCAGCCCCGGCTGCGCGAGCTCGGCCCGCATCACCAGCGCCATGAGGCCGCCGATGAGGAAGAACACGAACGACGTGATCAGGTAGAGGTGCCCGATCACCTTGTGGTCGGTCGAGGACAGCCACTTGGCGATGACCGTGCCCTTGCGGTACGGCCGCGCGGCGAGGCCGACCGGTTGCTGGATGGCGGTCACTGCGCACTCCCCGCCTGGCTCTTGATGTACTGGTCGAACTCGGCCTGCGGGACGAGCTTCACGGAGAACAGCATCCTGCTGTGGTCGGTGCCGCAGAGCTCGGCGCATCGGCCGACGAAGACGCCCGTCTTGTCGAGCGTCGTGATCTGGAACTTGTTGTGCACGTTGCCCGGGAAGACGTCCTGCTTGAACAGGAACGCCGGCACCCAGAACGAGTGGATGACGTCGGGCGAGTGCAGGTCGAACTGGACCTGGGTGTTGACCGGCAGCACGAGCTGCGGACCCTGCGGGTTCTCCGGGCTCTGCTTGCTGAGGTCGACCGGCACGCCCGCGACCACGGCCTTCTGGCCCTGGTATTCGGTCGTGAAGCGCCAGCTCCACTGGTAGCCCTCGACGGCCACCTTGACCGGGGCGTCGTTGCTGATCCGCGTGATCTCGGTCTCGTCACGTGCCGTGAAGTAGAAGAAGACCGCGACCATGATGACCGGGACCACCGTGTAGAGGATCTCGATCGGCAGGTTGTAGCGCACCTGCGGAGGCAGCTGATCGGGGCTGTTCTTCTTCTTGCGATGGAAGATGCACGCCCACAGGATCAGTCCCCAGACGACCACACCGGTGGCGAGAGCCGCGATCCAGCTCCCGTTCCAGAGCGTCTGGACGATGCCGGCCTGCTTGGTGACACCTTCCGGCATGCCCCCACGGGACCACTGATCGATCGCCTGGTTGCTACACGCCGTCCCGGACGCCACCAGCAGCGCCAGGGCGGCGGCTCCGGGCAACCGGCGGCGTGCCCACGGTCGCCGTGTCGTACGGCGGGTCGGACTCACGGATCGCCTACCCCACAGATGAAGCCCAAGAGTTCCTCTCCTGGGCGATTTTTCCAATTGACCATTGGGTGAGACCTGCGCCAACCTTGCGGCCGGTCTGCCCTTTACTTGGTTGAGTTCACGCTGGGGGACACATTAGCGCGGACCGGCGCCGCCCCTCTGAGCAGCCCCCGTTAATGTCCTAACTGTGGCCTACCTGGACGCGGCTTCGACCGAACCTCTCCATCCCGCGGCCCGTGACGCCCTGCTGGCGGCGATCGACGCCGGTTGGGCCGATCCCGCCCGCCTGTACGGCACGGCACGCCGGGCCCAGATGTTACTGGAGCGCGCGCGGGCAGAGGTAGCCGAACTGATCGGCGCCCGGCCCGACGAGGTGTCGTTCACCGCCTCGGGGACGCAGGCGGTGCACCTGGGCGTGCTCGGCACGCTGGCCGGCCGCCGCCGGGCCGGGAACCGCCTCGTGGCGGGCGCCGTCGAGCACTCCAGCGTCCTGCACGCGGGCGCCCTCCACGAGCGCGACGGCGGCGAGGTGGAGATCGTCGGCGTGAGCCGTACGGGCCGGGTGGACGCGGACGCGTTCGCCGAGGCCGTCGCGCGGCCCGGCACGGCCCTGGCGTGCCTGCAGACGGCCAACCACGAGGTGGGCACCCTCCAGCCGGTCGAGGAGGCGGCGCGGGCCTGCCGGGAGGCGGGCGTGCCGCTGCTGGTCGACGCCGCGCAGTCGGCGGGCCGCCTGCCGGTCCCGGAGGGCTGGTCGGTCCTGACCGCGAGCGCGCACAAGTGGGGCGGCCCGGCCGGGGTGGGCGTGCTGGCGGTGCGCAAGGGCGTGCGCTGGCGCTCGCCCTTGCCCGAGGACGAACGCGAACGGCGGCGCGTGCCCGGGTTCGAGAACGTGCCCGCGATCGTGGCCGCCGCCGCGGCGCTGCGCGCCCGGGCCGAGGAGGCGGAGGCCGAGGGCCGACGGCTGTCCGCCCTGGTCGACAGGATCCGCGCCGAGGTGCCCCGGCTGGTGCCCGACGTGGAGGTCGTCGGCGACCCCGTCCTGCGGCTGCCGCACATCGTCACCTTCTCCTGCCTGTACGTCGAGGGCGAGGCGCTGCTCACCGAGCTCGACAAGGCCGGTTTCGCCGTCTCGTCCGGGAGCTCCTGCACGGCGAGTACGCTTCGTCCATCGCATGTTCTGGAGGCGATGGGCGTGCTTACGCATGGGAATGTGCGGGTATCGCTGCCCCGTGGCGCGTCCGAGGACGACGTCGATCGTTTCCTCGCGGTGCTTCCGGACATCGTGCGGCGGATCCGGTCGAGCTTGGGGGTGCACTGATGTGGCGCAGACGGACGGGCGGCGCCCGGCGGTCTCCTGAGGCGGCTGCGGCCGAGCCCGCCCCGCCGGTCCAGCCGGCGGAGCCGCCCGCGCTGACGATCGACGCGCTGGGCCGCAAGTGCCCGATCCCGATCATCATGCTGGCCGAGCGCATCAACCAGGTGGCGACGGGCGGCGTGGTCGCCGTGCTGGCCGACGACCCCGCCGCGTTCACCGACGTCCCGGCCTGGTGCCGGTTGAAGTCACACGAGCACGTGGGGAGCTACGAGCTGCCGCAGGGCGGCTGGTCCATCCACGTGCGCCGCAACTACTGAGCGCCCGCCGTCAGGCGTAGTGGCAGCGGGCGTGCTGCCCCACCTCTCCGGCCGCGTCGGCGCCGTACGCCGCGGCGAAGCGCTCCAGGAAGACGCGCTGGCTCAGCTCGTACTCCTGGCAGCCGACCTGCTCCAGCACGTGGGTGGCGGTGAGGTTGCCGATCTGGCCGCAGCGCTCCAGCGACAGCCCCCAGGCGAGGCCCGCGAGGAACCCGGCGCGGAAGGCGTCGCCGACGCCGGTCGGGTCGGCCTTGCCCAGCTCGGGAGCCGGCGAGATGTGCAGCGACGGCTCGCCCTTCCGGTCGATCCTGGCGCCCTTCGGCCCGAGGGTGGTCACCCGGACGCCGACCCGGTCGAGGATCTCCTCGCCCGACCAGCCGGTCTTCTGCTCGATCAGCCCGAGCTCGTAGTCGTTGCTGAACAGGTACGCCGCGCCCTCCACGAGCTGGCGGATCTCCTCGCCCGGCATGCGGGCGAGCTGCTGCGACGGGTCGGCGGCGAACGGGATGCCCCGCTGCCGCGCCTCGTCGGTGTGCCGCAGCATCGCCGCCGGGTCGTTGGGGCTGATCAGGACGAGGTCGAGCCCGCCGAGACGGTCGGCGATCGGGCCCAGCTCGATCTCCCGCGCCTCGGCCATCGCGCCGGTGTAGAACGAGGCGATCTGGTTGTGGTCCTCGTCGGTGGTGCACAGGAAGCGCGCCGTGTGGTGCAGCTCGGAGACGTGCACCGATTCGCAGTCGACGCCGTGGCGCTCCAGCCAGGAGCGGTAGTCGGCGAAGTCGGTGCCCACGGCGCCGACGAGGACCGGGGTGAGCCCGAGGCAGCCCATGCCGAACGCGATGTTGGCCGCGCATCCGCCACGGCGGATCTGCAGTTCGTCGACGAGGAACGACAACGACACCCGGTCGAGCTGCTCGGCGATGAGCTGGTCGCCGAAGCGGCCGGGGAACGTCATCAGATGGTCGGTGGCGATTGAGCCGGTGACGGCGATGCGCACGGGGTCATTCTCCTCGTTGTCAGCATCAGGGAGACAAGGGCGGGGACGTTGATCCCGCCGAACCTTCTGAGCGTACCGTCTCCGGCATGACGACGCCCCGTACGGAAGCGATCCGTACGGGGCGTTCGACCCACCCTTGAGCGCGGCGCGACCCGGCGCGCGCCGGGCACGCGCTCGCTGTCAGTTGAACGAGTCGCCGCAGGCGCACGACCCCGTCGCGTTGGGGTTGTCGATCGTGAAGCCCTGCTTCTCGATCGTGTCGACGAAGTCGACCGTGGCCCCGATGAGGTACGGCGCGCTCATCCGGTCGGTGACGACGTTCACGCCGCCGAAGGTGGAGACCACGTCGCCGTCCATCGACCGGTCGTCGAAGAAGAGCTGGTAACGCAGGCCGGAACAGCCACCCGGCTGGACGGCCACCCGGAGCTGCAGCCCTTCCTCGCCCTGCTGCTCGAGCAGGCTCTTGACCTTGGCCGCGGCCGCGTCAGTCAGGATCAGGCCCTGCTGCGTGGTCTCGCTGCTCTCAACCGTCATGTGCTGACTCCCGCGTCTGCGCCAACCGCCCTTCGGGGCGGTTCGATTGGTTCTGACGTCCTACTAGACGCTACCAACACCCGTGCAGCCCTACACATTCCAGATGCCCCACAGGCGACCGCGCGACGAACCAGGCGACGTGATGTGTAATGATTAGTCGTCAGTTAGACGATAAGTCCCCGAGGGGGTGTGGTCGTGACGATCACCGAGACCGGCCTTCCGCTCTTCATCCTCGGCCGGGGCACCGACCCGCACAGCGAACGCGGCGTCGACTGCCCGGGCGAGCTGCCTCCAGCGTCCGATCCGACCCTCGTGGAGCGCGCCCGCGTCGCCAAGGAACGGCTCGGCGACCGGTTGTTCGTGCTCGGTCACCACTACCAGCGTGACGAGGTCATCCAGTTCGCCGACGTGACCGGCGACTCGTTCAAGCTCGCCCGCGAGGCCGCCGCCCGCCCCGAGGCGGAGTACATCGTGTTCTGCGGTGTCCACTTCATGGCCGAGTCGGCCGACATCCTGACCAGTGACACCCAGAAGGTGGTGCTCCCCGACCTGGCCGCCGGCTGCTCGATGGCCGACATGGCGACCTTCACCCAGGTCGAGGACTGCTGGGACGCCCTGGAGGACGCCGGCATCGCCGACCAGGTGGTGCCGATCACGTACATGAACTCCAGCGCCGACATCAAGGCGTTCTGCGGACGGCACGGCGGCGCCGTGTGCACCTCCTCGAACGCCAGGCGAGCCCTCGACTGGGCCTTCGAGCAGGGCGAGAAGGTGCTGTTCCTGCCCGACCAGCACCTGGGCCGCAACACGGCCGTGCTGGAGATGGGGCTGTCGCTGGACGACTGCGTGGTCTACAACCCGCACCGCCCGAACGGCGGCCTCACCCGGGAGCAGCTGGAGAACGCGAAGATGATCCTGTGGAAGGGCCACTGCTCGGTCCACGGGCGCTTCTCCGCCGCATGCGTGGACGAGGTGCGCGAGCGCATCCCCGGGGTGAACGTGCTCGTGCACCCCGAGTGCCGCCACGAGGTCGTGACCAAGGCCGACTACGTCGGTTCGACCGAATACATCATCCGCAAGCTGGAGGAGGCCCCGGCCGGGTCCTCGTGGGCCGTCGGCACGGAGCTGAACCTGGTGCGCCGGCTGGCGAACCGGTTCCCCGACAAGACCATCACGTTCCTCGACCGGACCGTGTGCTATTGCTCCACCATGAACCGCATCGACCTGCCGCACCTGGTCTGGGCGCTGGAGTCGCTGGCCGACGGCGAGGTGGTCAACCAGATCACCGTCGACGAGGACACCACCCACTGGGCCAAGGTCGCCCTCGACCGCATGCTGGCCCTGCCGTAACCGTCGTAACAGCGGCCCCGTGACGCAGGGCGCCCCCGGATCTCCCGGGGGCGCCCTGCGTTTTCGCGCTTCTCCATGTTGTCCGGGACATCCGGGGTGTCCGGGGTGTCGGGGGGTTGTCCCGGCGTTCCACGGCCCCTGCCGCGGATCCGGTCCGTGCGGATCCCGGCCTCAGATCTTGGCGCGCTCGCGCCACCAGTCCAGCAGGGCCGTGTCGCCCTCGACCGCGCCGGGCTCGCGCCGTCCCCACAAGGTCAGCATCAGGTCGCCGGTCGTCTCCGCGCGCACGGTGACATTCGCGCTGACATTCGCGGTGACATCCGCGGTGACCGCATCCGGCACGCCGAGCCGCTCGTACGCGAACCCCTGGGGCATGAGCCGTACGAGCCAGGCCCCGCCCGTCTCCGCCCGCCAGGAGATCGTCTCACCGTCGCCCTTCAGCTCGGCGATATGGGAGCGCCACCGGGCGTGCGGAAGCGTGTCGAAGAACTCCGCGACCCCGTCGGCCGCGACGTCCTCGTCCACCTCCGGGGTGATCCCGAGGGCGATCTCGGCGTCGGCGCGGTGGACGACGGTCTCGTGGAGCTGGCGGCGCGACCAGAACCGGGCGGTGCGGTTCGGCGTCCAGTTCCACACCTCGGTCTCCGGGTCGCGGCTCTTCAGCGCCTCGGTGAGCCGTACGGCTCCCGCCTCCAGCCAGTCGGCGTGGCCGGCGAAGTCCTCGGGGAAGCCGTGGTCCATCGCCGCGCGGTCGTACCGGCGGACGGCGGCGTCGCGCACCATCGCGGCGGCCCACCGGTGGATGGCCCCCGTGTGCTCGACCAGCTCTCTGAGGTCCCATCCCGGGCAGGTCGGCACGGGTGTCGTCCCGTCCCGTCCCCGTACGGCCTCGGCCATCCGGCCGATCTCCGCGGCGGCGGCCTCGGTGTGCCGCAGGTGGGTCCACTCGGTCATGGGGGCTCCCAAGGAGTCAGAGGCCCGGGGCGCCCCAGACGGGAAACCAGCTCGCGAGTTCGGGTTCGATCGGGAGCTCGCGGTCCAGGACGCCGCGCACCTGCAGTTCCAGCGCGTTGTCGCGGCGCGGTTCGCCCATGGGGGCGAAGGGGTAGAACGTGCCGCGCTTGTAGAGATACACGATCGCCAGCTTCCGGTGGGAGGGGTCGGCGAAGGTGACGAGCGAGCACAGCAGCGAAGGGCCGAACCCGGCCGACTCCAGGGACGAGTTGGCGGCATGCAGGTCGGTCACGAGCCCGGCCACGTCGGGGTTGCGCACCTGCAGCCAGGTGTAGCCGTAGGAGTCCCGGGAGACCTCGACCCTGCCCATCAGGGCCTCGATGTCCTGTTCGAGCCGGGCGAAGGCGCCGCCCTCGGCGGCGCGGAAGCACACCGACCCGGTGCCCGCGGGGGCGAAGCCGGTGGCGGCCTGCAGCGTCACGGCGGCCGACGGCAGGGCGAACAGTGCGTCCAGGTCGGGCCTGGCGGGCTTGGAGCGGCCGAGCAGCGAGTCGAACCAGCCCATCAGCGTCCCCTCATCAGCGGCCCAGCGCGGCGGCGATCCTGGCGAGCTGGTCCAGCCGGCGCTCCAGCGGGGGGTGGGTCGACAGCAGCGAGGCGATGCTCTGGCCGGAAACGGCGGGCGCGAAGAAGAAGGCGTTGAACGGCTGCGCCTCGCGCAGGTCCCTGGTCGGGATCCTGCCGATCTCGCCGCTGATCTTGACCAAAGCGCTGGCCAGGGCGCTCGGCTGCTGCGTCAGCAGCGCGCCCGCGCGGTCGGCGGCCAGCTCGCGGTAACGCGACAGCGCCCGCGTCAGCAGGAAGCTGACGGCGTAGACCAGGCCCGAGACCGCGAAGATGATCAGCCCGATCGGGGGCCCGTTGTCGTTCCGCCGGCCGCCCAGACCGGTGTAGAGCGCGAAGCGCGTCATCAGACCGGCCACGACCCCCAGGAACGAGGCGATCGTCATCACCGCCACGTCGCGGTGGGCCACGTGCGACATCTCGTGGGCCAGCACGCCTTCGAGCTCCCGCGTGTCGAGCCTGCGCAGGATGCCGGTGGTCACGCAGACCACCGAGTTCTTCTGGTTGCGTCCGGTGGCGAACGCGTTGGGGAGATCCGAGTCGGCGATCGCCACGCGGGGCTTCGGCATCCCCGCCATCGCGCTCAGCCGGTCGATGATGCCGTGCAACTCGGGAGCCTCCTGCGGGGAGACCTCCCGCCCGTGCATCGCGAACAGCGCGATCTTGTCGGACAGGAAGTACTGCGCCAGCAGGAGGCCCCCGGCGATCACGAGCACGGTGACCGCACGTACGCCCACCGCGACCAGGACGGCCACGAACGCGACGTAGAGCAGGCCGAGCAGGAACATCGTCACGGTCATCCGGACGGTGAGGCCGCGATCTGGGGCGAAGCGCGTGGAGGCCATCAGCCAGGGATGAGCCCGGTGTCCCCGAGCATCTCCCGCACTTCCTCGATCGAGGCGTCGGCCGGCGGCAGGATCAGCTCGGACGGCTCCAGCGAGTCGTCCGGCAGGGCCTTGCCGACATGCCGCACCTTGTCGAGGAGCGCGTGCAGCTTGGTGCGGAACTCGGTCTCGTCGCCCGACTCGATCGCGGCTTCCAGCTCGCTGTCGAGCTCGTTGAGGACGTCGATGTCGGCGGCGCCGATCTCGACCTGTCCCTCGCCCATGATTCTGACGATCACAGTCCCTCCCCCGGCTGGCGCAGCTGCTGCGTGTGCTGCTGCTGGGTGGACGGGGCGGCCTGGCCCTGCTGGCCCGGCTGCCCCTGCTCGATCGCGCTCCTGGGCGCCGGGCCCTGGCCGAGCTCGGCCTTCATCCTGGCGAGCTCCAGCTCGATGTCCGAACCGGCGCCCATGCGGTCGAGCTCCGCCTGGATGTCGTCGCGCTGCCCGGTGAAGTCGTCGAGAGCGCCGCTGGCGAGCAGCTCGTCGATCGCGCCCGCGCGCGCCTGCATCTGCGCGGTCTTGTCCTCGGCCCGCTGGATGGCCAGACCGACGTCGCCCATCTCCTCCGAGATGCCGGAGAACGCCTCGTTGATCCGCGTCTGGGCCTCGGCCGCCGTGTAGGTGGCCTTGATGGTCTCCTTCTTCGTGCGGAAGGAGTCGACCTTGGCCTGGAGCCGCTGGCTGGCGAGGGTGAGCTTCTCCTCCTCGCCCTGGAGGTTGCTGTACTGGATGCGCAGGTCGGCGATCTGGGCGTTGAGACCGTTGCGGCGGGTCAGCGCCTCGCGGGCCAGATCCTCACGCCCGGCCGACAGGGCCTGCCTGCTCTGGTTCTCCAGCTTCGCGGCCTGCCCTTCGAGCTGGTTGATCTGCAGCTCCACCCGTTTGCGGCTGGTGGCCACGTCGGCCACGCCCCGGCGGACCTTCTGCAGCAGCTCAAGCTGGCGCTGATAGGAATAGTCCAGCGTCTCCCGCGGATCCTCCATCTTGTCCAGGGCCTTGTTGGCCTTGGACTTGAAGATCATGGAAAGTCTCTTCATCACGCTCATGCGCGTCGGCCGTCCCCTTCTCCAAGGTTGTGCATGGGTGACCCCAGCCGTCTCAAACCCCTTGTCAGGCGGCGCTGCCGCCTGGGTTCACCCTACGCATAACGCGCGAGGGCGTCACTAAGTTGCACTCCCGGTAGGCTGAGCGACGTGTTCCGACGTCGCACTCAGACCTCTGCGGAGGACTCCCCCGTCCCTGTAGAGGATCCTAAGCCCCACGGCACCCCGGGTAAGGGCCGTCCTACCCCGAAGCGGAGCGAGGCGCAGGGCCGCCGCCGCTCCCCGGTGACCGCTCCGGCCAACCGCAAGGAGGCCTACCGCCTGGCACGCGAGCGCGACAAGGCGCTGCGCGCCAAGCAGCGCGAGGCCATGCTGCGCGGCGACGAGCGCGCGCTCCCGGCACGCGACCGCGGCCCGGTGCGCAAGTTCGCGCGCGACTGGGTGGACTCGCGGCGGCTGCCGGGGCAGTACTTCCTGCCCGTCGTGTTCGTCATCATGCTGCTGTCGATGGTGCCGTTCCCGATCCCGGTGCGTTCGGCCGTCATGCTGCTCTACACGCTGTCCCTGCCGGTCGTGATGGTGCTCGTGCTGGCGAGCTCCTTCTACGTGGCCGGGAGGGTGAAGAAGGAGGCGGCGGCGAAGTTCCCGGGCGAGGACCTCAAGGGCGTGGGCTTCTACGCCGCGATGCGCTCGTCCCAGATGCGCCGCCTGCGCTTCCCGAAGCCGAACGTCCTGCCCGGCGGGCTGCCGGTCGCCGTCAAGAACACGACCGGCACGGCCGGCGCGAAGAAGTGACCCGCACGACCGCCTGAACCACACAGTCGGATTCGGGCCATCGGGTTCGGGCTGTCTTACCCGGGGTGCCCAGGTCGCCCGGGCCTGGGCCGCCCGGGTGATCCGGCCTGCCCAACGCGGGTTGTTCACCCTTCCCGCCCTGTTCGTCCGGGCCGCCTGGGTGTCCGGCCCGGTCAACGCGGCTGTCCGGCCCACTCCCAGTCGAGGACGCCCCCGCGCACCACGGGGGTCCACCCGCCCACCGGGCCGCCCTCCGCGAGGCCGTCCGCCGTGGCCTTGAGCAGCGCGTAGTACGACGGCCACTCGTTCTCGAAGTGGGGCGCATCCCGGTCCGCCGAGCCCACCCCGCCCGTGGCGGAGTCCGTCACGAGATAGTCGCCGTCGTCGGAGTTGCAGGCGAAGGGGATGCCCCCGCCCATCCGGCACGCCTCGGGCCAGGAGGAGACCAGCCCGCGGGCGCCCAAGAGTGCGTAAGAGGGCGAGAACCGGAACCCGGCCGTTCCCCGGGCTCCGTCGTGGCGCAGCAGCGAGGCCCGCAGCGAGTCGGGGATGCGCGTCCCCATCCGCGCCTCGGCCGTCGCCACCAGCCGCCGGGTGGCCGGGCCGTTCAGCGAGGCGTACGTCCTGGGCGCGTGCGCCTTCAGCCACCTCTCTATCCGGCGCCACTGCCGGTTCACCGCGGTCGTCACGCGCCGGGAGACCGGCCGTACGACGGGGGTCGCGGACGCCCTCCGGACCCCGCACTTGGGAGCGGGGGACGGCGCCTGTGACACGGCCTCCGCGCCCACGGGAGCGGTGGACGGCACGACGTTGCCGACCAGGCCGCACGTGTCCGCGAGGCAGGGCTCGGCGTGCTCCTCCACGTATCCCTCCCCCACCGTCTCACCACCGGAAGGCACGTGGTTCCCCGCCATCGTGCAACCGTCCGCGAGGCAGGGGCCGGCGGGGTCTCCCGCGTACGCGGTCGAGCCGGACGACGCCCCGGGCCGCGTGCCGAACACGGCGCTCTCCAGCGCCTGCGACGTGAGCACGAGCAGGCCGAGCGCGACGAGCCCGGCCGTCCAGCGGCGCGCCCTGCGCCCGTGCGGCCCCCGCAGCCGCGCCAGCCCGTCGAGGAGACGCGCGACCGGCGCGCCGGCCTCCGGCCGGTCGTACCTCGCGAGATCCTCGCTCGTGGGCCATCCGAGCACGGGCTCGGAGCCGCGCCCGGCCGGCTCTCCCGTCTCCTGCGGCGAGGCGGCCGGCCGCGCGGCCGGGACCGGGCGAGGAGCGGCCTGTACGGCGATACGGCGGCGGCGGACGGCGACGAACCCTATGGCGACACCGGCGACCAGCGCGACGGCCAGAGCCAGCCGCGCGGGGCGAGAAGCGATCAACCGGCGCACGCCGGGCACCCTACCGCCAACTACCCGGAAGAGTGACTCGGTGTCGTGATCTAAGGTCGGACCATGGAATACCGTCATCTTGGCCGCAGCGGCCTCATGGTCAGCGAGATCAGCTACGGCAACTGGATCACCCACGGGTCGCAGGTGGAGGAGGACGCCGCCGTCGAGTGCGTCCGCGCGGCTCTGGACGAGGGCATCACGACCTACGACACCGCCGACGTCTACGCCGGGACCAGGGCCGAGGAGGTCCTCGGCCGGGCGCTGAAGGGCATCCGCCGCGAGTCGCTGGAGATCTTCACCAAGGTCTACTGGCCGACCGGCGAGGGCAAGAACGACCGTGGCCTGTCCCGCAAGCACATCATGGAGTCGATCAACGGGTCGCTCCGCCGGCTGCAGACCGACTACGTCGACCTCTACCAGGCGCACCGCTTCGACTACGAGACGCCGCTCGAGGAGACCCTGCGGGCCTTCGACGACCTCGTACGCCAGGGCAAGGTGCTCTACGTCGGCGTCAGCGAGTGGACGGCCGACCAGATCGCCCGCGCCTTGAAGATCGCCGACGAGATGGGCTTCGACCGCCTGGTGTCCAACCAGCCGCAATACTCGATGCTCTGGCGGGTCATCGAGGCCGAGGTCGTGCCGCTGTGCGAGAAGGAGGGCCTGGGCCAGATCGTCTGGTCGCCCATCGCCCAGGGCGTGCTGACCGGCAAGTACCTGCCCGGCCAGCCGCCGCCGGCCGGATCCCGCGCCACCGACCCGTCCGGCTCGGGCTTCATCGGCCGGCTGATGGACGACGAGCTGCTGCGCCGGGTGCAGGACCTCAAGCCGATCGCGGCCGACCTGGGGCTCTCGATGGCCCAGCTCGCCGTGGCGTGGGTGCTGCAGAACCCCAACGTGTCGTCGGCCATCATCGGGGCCACCAAGCCCGAGCAGGTGCGCGACAACGTCAAGGCCGCGGGTGTGAAGCTCGACGCCGAGGTGCTCAAGAAGATCGACGACGTGCTCGGCCCGGTCGTGGAGCGCGACCCGGCCAAGACCGTCAGCCCGCCGGCGCGTCCCTGACGCCGTCCGCGGTCATGCCGGATCGGTGAGCCCCGCGGGGGCCTGGCCACGATCGTCGTGGTCCCGGCCCCCGCGGGGCTCACTCGGCGCGCAGGGACATACCCGAGTATTCGACCCGCTCGTCCTCCATCAGCGTGACCTGCTCGACACCGGCCTCGAGCAGCTCGCGCCAGCTCTCCCCCAGCCACGACTCCGCGTCCGACTGGCTGGAGAAGATCTCCCGGGGCAGCGGCCGGTCCGTGACCTCGCCGCCGTTCGCGTCCTCGTAACGCCACCGCCAAATCATGCGCACCCGCTCCTTCGGTTCCTCGCCGCCCCGCGCCGGGACTTCACGCCGGGGCCGGTGCGGCACAAAGACCGTGCAGCCGGACCCTATCCTCTCTTCCCTGCGTCCAACCTTCCCCACTGACGCGGGGCAGCCCGGCGACACGTACGCGGAAAGGGAGCGGCATGGAGATCCGCCTGGAGGGCACCGGCGGCCCGGAGGGCTGGCCCGTCCCCGGCTGTCCCTGCGCGTCCTGCGGCAGGCTCGCGCCCGGCCACCGGCGTCCGTCCTCGATCGTTCTCGACGGCCGCGTACGGCTGACGGACGGCCACCCGCCCGACGGGTACGTGATCCGCGAGACGGCCGACGGGCGCGAGGTCACCGGGCCCGACGGCGGCCGACTGCTGTACGCCGTGGGCCCCGCCGGCGGCTCACCCGGCCGGGACACGGACGCGCCCTTCGACGTGGTGCTCATGGACCTGCCCGACCGCCCGGAGCGGCTGGGCGACCTGCGCCGCCGCGGACGGGTCACGCCCGCGACGCGGATCATCGCGGTGCACCTCGGCCACCGCGTCCCCGCGGAGAGCGAGCTGGCCCGCCGGCTCGGTTTCTGGGGCGCGGCGGCCGTCCCCGACGGGACCGTCGTGCGCACCGCGAGCGCGGAGGCGGCCCCGCGGGCGCTGCCCCGGCGGACGCTGCTGCTGGGCGGGTCGCGGTCGGGCAAGTCCGAGGAGGCCGAGCTCCGCCTGGCCGCCGAACCCGAGGTGACCTACGTCGCCACCGGCCCCTCGGGCGGCGACGACCCGGCCTGGCTCGCCCGCGTGCGCGCCCACCGTGAACGGCGCCCGGCGCACTGGCGAACCGTCGAGACGACCGACCTCGTGTCGGTCCTGTCCGGCGGCCCGGGGACGTTGCTCGTCGACGGGATCGGCACCTGGCTCGCCGCCGTGTTCGACGAGTGCGCCGCCTGGCCGGACGGCACGGCCTCGACCGGCCACCGCGCCGCCCTCGACCGGGTGGCGGAGCGATGCGAGGCGCTGACGGCCGCCTGGCGCGGCACCCGCGCCCGGGTGGTGGCGGTGAGCGACGAGGTGGGCCTCGGGGTGATTCCGGCCACCCCGGCGGGACGGCTGTTCCGCGACGCGCTCGGCCGGCTCAACCAGGCCCTCGCCCGCGAGTCCGAGGACGTCGCGCTAGTGGTCTCCGGCCGGGTCGTCCCGCTGCCCCTCTGACAACTACGATCTCCCCTCGTGCCCGGCGAACCCTCTCCCGTACGCGGCCCCGGCGCGGCCTGGCGGCTCGCGGTCGGGACCCTCACCGTCCTCCCCGTACGGCCGGTGGAGGTCGACCGCGCCGTGGCGGGACGCGCGATGTCGCTCGCGCCGTTCGTCGGCCTGCTGCTCGGCCTGGCCGCCGCCGTGGTGCTCGTGGTCGCCGGCGCTCTGTCGGGCTCGCAGCTGCTCGGCGCCGTCCTCGCCGTGGGCATGCTGGCGTGGCTGACCCGGGCCCTGCACCTGGACGGCCTCGCGGACCTGGCCGACGGGCTCGGCAGCGGCAAGCCGGCCGACGGCGCGCTCGACGTGATGAAGCGCTCCGACATCGGCCCCTTCGGGGTGGTCACCCTCGTGATCACCCTGCTCGTGCAGGTGGCCGTGCTGGCGCGGGACGACACGGCCGCCTGGGTCGCGCTCGTGGCGGCCGCGGCGACCGGCAGGCTGGCCGTCACATGGGCCTGCCGCGACGGGGTGCCCGCCGCCCGGCCCACCGGCCTCGGCGCGCTCGTCGCCGGCACCGTACGGCGCGGCGCCGCGCTCGGGGCCACCGCCGCGACGGCGGCAGTCGTGGTGGTGCTCGCCCTCGTGGCGGCCTCCGGCCCGTCGCTGCTGGAGTATTGCCGGCCGTCCGGTCTGCCGAACCCCTTCGGCGACGCTCCTCCCACGTTGGTCACCTACTCCGAGCTGACCTACGAGCCCCTCACCGGCACGGACCTGGGACCCGGCGGGCTGCTGCACCGCCTGTCGGTCGATCCCTACCTGACCACGACGGCCGGGCTGCTGCTCGCTATGGCCGCCGGGCTGGGGGCGGCGGCGCTGCTGCGCCGCCGTGCCGTACGGCGGCTGGGCGGCGTCACCGGCGACGTGCTCGGCGCCCTGGTGGAAACGGCCACGACCGTCACGCTGCTGGTCGCCGCCCTGCTGCTGTGAGGGGCGTGGACGCGCCGGTCGGCGCGGCACGGCTCAGCACGGCACGGCTCAGCACGGCACGGCTCAGCATGGCACGGCTCAGCGCGGCACGGCTCAGCGCGGCACGGCTCAGCGCGGCACGGCGACGGGGCGCAGCCGATAGACGGCGAGGACCAGCGCCGCGAGCAGCACCCAGCCGACGATCCCGGTGATCCCGGCGAGCGCCGCGTTCGGCGGGGCGTCCGCGTCGCCGAGGAGCAGCGCCTGGCCCGCCACGGCGTTGATCGAGCCGTGCGCGATGACCGCGGGCCACACGCTGCGCGAGCGCAGCCGCAGCCAGCCGAGCAGTGCGCCGAAGATGACGCAGAAGCCGATGAACACCACCGCCGCCCAGGCGCCGAGCGCCGGATAGTTGTAGCCCTTCAGCGTGAGGGGGGCATGCCAGAGGCCCCAGATCACCCCCGACAGCACCACCGCCGGCCACACCCGGGCGGGCCGCCACTCCCCCGGGCCCTGCGCCGGCGACCCGGATGCGAGCGCGGGCGCGGGGGTGAGCGCAGGGGTGAGCGCGGGGTCGCCGAGCAGGCGCGGCAGCAACCAGCCCCGCCAGCCCCACTCCTCTCCGAACGCGGGGATCGCGTTGACGAACGGGGCGATCAGCACGCCCTGCACGACCTGCAGGGCGTACATGACCCGCGGGTCCAGCGGCACCTTGTCGAGGGCCGCGCCCAGTTGCTCGCGATAGAGGCTGAGCCCGGCGACATCGAGGCGCACCACGCCGACGGCGGCGCTGACGAGGAGGGCGAGGGCCACGAGCACCGGCACGCCGAGCAGCGCCGCCACCAGGAGCGGGGCCGTCGTGCTCCGGTCGGGCCCGAGCGTGAGCCCGGTCGCCCGCGCCCATTCCTTGAACGGCGTGCCGCGCCGCCGGACGAGCCACACGGCCAGCACGCCCAGGGACGGCGTGAACATCATCACCAGAGCGGTGAGCTGGAAGGCGACCGGGCTGAAGGGTCCCGTCCACAGGGGCGACGCGATCAGCCACGAGGCCCCGAACGCGACGAGGAGGAAGAGCCAGACGTCGGAGTGGCGCCGGATCACGGGCATCACCTTTCACCAGAGCTCGGATGGGGGGTCGGACGAAGGCGTGCCCGGCGCTCGGGCACGCGGGTCAGGGCGATCGGGTGCCGTGGCGGGCCACGAGGGCGTTGAGCAGGGCCGCGCCGCGGTCGGCGTCGTCCACGCTGATGGCGAGCTGCCCGCCGGAGGTGTAGCGCACGACCAGGCACGCGCCGCCGCGGACCATGATCGTGGCGCGCCCGGGGAGGCCTCGGTAGCCCCATCCGCCCACCTGGGACGGATAGCGCTCCTCCACCCAGGCGCGGTCGATCCGGTCGAGCGGCACCCGCCGCGCGGGCCACCGCAGCGGGCCGAACGCCACCCGCATGCCCTCGGAGCTCACCCTGACCGAGACGGTCGAGAATGCGAACCCGGCGAGGGCCACGACGGCGAGCACGGCGGCCGTCTGCCAGGCGTGGCCGGACAGGCCCATGAGCCTGAGCACGGCGAACGCGGCCGACGCGGCCAGCGCGGCGCCGGAGAGGACGAGCAGCAGCGGGGCCGACGCCGACGACACCCACACCACGCGCCGCCCCGGCGCGAGGTCGGGTACGGCCGCGTCCGGCGCGGGCGGCTGCTCGTCCGGCCCGCGACGTGCCGCCCAGCCCGCGAGCATCGCGCACGCGACGGCCACGGCGACGACGAGAATCGCCTGCCAGGTGATCGGAGCCGCGTCCTGCCACCGGGACCTGCCGAGGTTCGCGGCGATCGACACGGCCTGCACCCCGATCAGGAAGATCCCGCTCCAGGCGAGACCCGCGACGATCCCGGACCGGCCCGCCCGCGAGGTGACGAGGCGCCGCCGCCGCCCGAAGCCGAGGCACGACGCCGCGAGCACCGCCCAGAGCACCAGGGGGACGACCGTGAGGATGACGGCCGGAGCGGATCGGTCGGGCCCGCCGGACGGACCCCAATGGGTGGCCACCGGGTCCGGCAGGCGATCGGAGAACACCAGTGGCACCGCGACGAGCACGGCGGCCACCAGGATGAACCAGGCGGCGCCGGCCAGCAGGAATCGGGTGCGGAAGACGGTCGCGGAGGTGTCCTTCGTCTCGGTCATGCCATTTCCTTGCCGACGTCCTTGACCAGGGCCACGACGTCATCGGAGGTGAGGCCATACCTGGCGGCCTCGTCGAGCAGGTCGCGCACACGCGTCCGCAGCGCCGTACGGCCGTCCGGCCGCCGCAGCACGGACACGCCGCGCCCGCGGCGGAACTCCAGCAGGCCCTCGTCGCGCAGGTCGCGCAGCGAGCGCAGCACCGTGTTCGCGTTGACGCCCAGCGCGTGGGCGAGATCGCGGGCCGGCGGGAGCCGATCACCGGGGGCGATGTCCCCGGCTCCGATCGCGCGCCGTATGGCGGCGGCCACCTGTTCGTGCAGGGGCCGCGGATCGTTGAGATCGAGCGTGAGCAACATAGTGCTAGTGACATTAGCACCATAAGCCGGAAAGGTCGAGATGGTGCTACTTTTATTGGCACCATCGGGATTACCGATAGGTAGGATGAACCCTCGTTTATGCGTAGCCGAGTCAGCCCAGCTAGCATCGGCTCACGTGACCACAGTGCGCATAAACGCATCTGACGCGGTCTCCATCGAGACCAGTGCTCTCATAATCGGCGTCCACACGACCCCGGAGGGTCCACGCCCGGCTCCCGGAGGCGAAGGCCTCGACCAGGCCCTGGACGGACGACTCGCCGAGATCCTCACCACAATGGGGTTCACCGGCAAGGCCGAAGAGGTCGTGAAGATCCCCACTCTCGGGGCGCTGCCCGCGCCCGTCGCCGTCGCCGTGGGCCTCGGCGACGCGCCGCAGGACGGCGCCGAGGGCGGCTACGACCTGGAAACCCTGCGCCGCGCGGCGGGAGCGGCCGTCCGCTCGCTCGCCGGCACGGCGTCCGCCGCGCTCGCCCTGCCCGCCCGTACGGCCGCCGAGGTGGAGGCCGTGGCGCTGGGCGGTCTGCTGGGCGCCTACGACTTCACGCGCTACCGCACCAACGGCGACCGCAAGCCGCCCGTCGGCGAGCTGACCGTGCTGTCCGGCGCGGCCGGGGCGGAGGAGGCCGTCGCGCACGCGACGACGCTCGCCGGCTCGGTCACCCTCGTCCGCGACCTGGTGAACACGCCGCCGTCCGACCTGTGGCCCGCGCGCTTCGCCGAGATCGCCCAAGAGACCGGGGGGGAGGCCGGTCTGTCGGTCGAGGTGCTCGACGAGGTCAGGCTCAAGGAGGACGGCTACGGCGGCATCATCGGCGTCGGCCAGGGCTCGGTCAACCCGCCCCGCCTGGTCCGCGTCGCCTACGGCCACCCCGAGGCCACCCGGAAGGTCGCGTTCGTCGGCAAGGGCATCACCTTCGACTCCGGCGGCCTGTCGCTCAAGCCCTCCGCGTCCATGGACTGGATGAAGTCGGACATGGGCGGAGCGGGAGCCGTGTTCGGCGCGCTCCTCGCGATCGCGCGGCTGGGCCTGCGCGTCAACGCGGTCGGCTACCTCTGCCTCGCGGAGAACATGCCCTCGGGCAGCGCTCAGCGCCCCTCCGACGTCCTGCACACCTACAGTGGCAAGACCGTCGAGGTGCTCGACACCGACGCCGAGGGCCGCCTGGTGCTGATCGACGGCATCGCCCGCGCCGCCGAGGACCAGCCCGACGTGATCATCGACGTCGCCACCCTGACCGGCGCCCAGATCGTGGCGCTCGGGTGGCGTACGGCCGGCGTGATGTCCAACGACGACGACCTGCGCGAGGAGATCGTCCGCATCGCCGGCGAGCAGGGCGAGGCCGCCTGGGGCATGCCGCTGCCCGCCGAGCTGCGCAAGGGGCTCGACTCCGCGGTGGCCGACATCGCCAACCTCCAGCCCGAGCGGTGGGGCAGCATGCTCGCCGCGGGCATCTTCCTGCGGGAGTTCGTGCCCGCGGGCGTCCGCTGGGCGCACGTGGACATGGCCGGGCCGGCGTTCAACAAGGGCGAGCCGCACGGCTACACGCCCAAGGGCGGCACCGGCGCGATGACCCGCACGCTCGTCGCCGTCGCCGAGCGCTACGCGGGGAACGGCACGTCCGCGCAGGCTGTTTAAACGATAAAGAGCCCCGCGGGCTGTTCGGAGAAGGAAGCCGGCCCCGACGCGGCGTGCCCGCGCGGGCCAGGGCCGGGGCCACGATCTTCCAGGACAAGTGAAAAGATGCTGCCGGGTCCACCCGGCGGTGCGAATACGACCAAGGAGCATTCCAGTGGCTGATGGCAGCGGCCCCTACGACATCGTCGTCCTAGGTGGCGGTAGCGGTGGATACGCCTGTGCCCTGCGGGCGGCCGAGCTCGGCATGAACGTCGTCCTCATCGAGAAGGACAAGGTCGGGGGCACGTGCCTGCACCGCGGCTGCATCCCCACCAAGGCGCTGCTGCACGCGGCCGAGCTCGCCGACCAGGCTCGCGAGGGCGAGTCGTTCGGCGTCCGCACCCGGCTGGAGGGCATCGACGTCCCCGGCGTCCACGCGTACAAGGACAAGGTGATCGGGGGCCTCTACAAGGGCCTCGCCGGGCTCATCAAGAGCAAGAAGATCACCGTGGTCGAGGGCGAGGGCCGCCTGGCCGGCCCCGGCCGCGTCGTGGTCGGCGACCAGGTCTACGAGGGCCGCAACGTCGTGCTGGCGACCGGCTCGGTGCCGAAGTCGCTGCCCGGCCTCGACATCGACGGCGAGAAGGTGATCAGCAGCGACCACGCGCTGGTCCTCGACCGCGTCCCGTCCTCGGTCGTCATCCTGGGCGGCGGCGTCATCGGCGTCGAGTTCGCCAGCGTGTGGCGCTCGTTCGGCGCCGAGGTCACGATCGTCGAGGCGCTGCCGCACCTGCTGCCGCTGGAGGACGAGTCCAGCTCCAAGCTGCTGGAGCGCGCCTTCCGCCGCCGCGGCATCAAGTACGAGCTGGGCGCCCGCTTCGAGAGCGTCAAGACCACCGACACCGGGGTCGTCGTCTCCCTGGAGAACGGCAAGACCCTCGACGCCGAGATCATGCTCGTCGCCGTCGGCCGCGGCCCGGTCTCGGCCGGCCTCGGCTACGAGGAGAACGGCGTCGCGATGGAGCGCGGCTACGTGCTGGTCAACGAGTTCTGCCAGACCAGCGTGCCGGGCGTGTACGCCGTGGGCGACCTGATCCCCACGCTGCAGCTCGCCCACGTCGGCTTCGCCGAGGGCATCCTGGTCGCCGAGCACATCGCCGGGCTCAACCCGGTGCCGATCGACTACGACGGCGTGCCGCGCATCACCTACTCCGAGCCCGAGGTCGCCTCGGTGGGCATCTCCACGTCGGTGGCCCGCGAGCGTGGTCACGACGTCGTCGAGCTGAGCTACAACCTCGCCGGCAACGGCAGGAGCAAGATCCTGCAGACGCAGGGCGAGGTCAAGGTCGTCGCCGAGCGCGACGGCCGGGTGCTCGGCGTCCACATGGTCGGCAGCCGGGTGGGCGAGCTGATCGCGGAAGCCCAGCTGATCTTCAACTGGGAGGCCACGCCCGTCGACGTCGCCCAGCTCATCCACCCGCACCCGACGCAGTCCGAGGCTCTCGGCGAGGCCATGCTGGCCCTGGCCGGCAAGCCGCTGCACGTCCACAACTGAAGCCCTCCTAGCGAACGCGAGAGAAGACACACCATGCCGGTCTCCGTAACCATGCCCCAGCTCGGCGAGAGCGTTACCGAGGGCACCGTCACCCGTTGGCTGAAGAAGGAAGGCGACCGCGTCGAGGCCGACGAGCCGCTCCTCGAGGTGTCGACCGACAAGGTCGACACCGAGATCCCGTCGCCGTCCGCCGGCTACCTCACCAAGATCATCGTCGCTGAGGACGAGACGGTCGAGGTCGGCGCCGAGCTCGCCCTGATCGACTCCGAGGCGGGCGCCGCTCCGGCCGCCGCCGAGCCGGCGGCTCCGGCTCCCGCTCCGCAGCCCGAGCCTGCTCCGGCCCCCGCGCCGGCCCCGCCGGTCTCGTCGATCCCGCAGCCCGCGCCCGCCGTGGTGACGCCGCCGGCGCCCCCGGCGCCCGCCCCGGCCCCGCAGGCCCCCGCCGCCCCGGCCCCGCAGGCCCCGGCCGCCCCGGCTCCGCAGGCCCCGGCCGCCCCGGCTCCGCAGGCCCCGGCCGCGCAGCCGAGCGAGCCGGCCCCGCTGCCCTCGTCCGGCGAGGGCCCGTACGTCACGCCGCTGGTCCGCAAGCTCGCCGCCGAGCACGGCGTCGACCTCGACTCGCTGACCGGCACCGGCGTCGGCGGCCGGATCCGCAAGCAGGACGTGATCGAGGCCGCCCGCGTCCAGCGCGAGCAGGCCGCGGCCGCCGCTGCCGCCACCCCGGCCCCGCAGGCCCCGGCCGCCCCGGCCCAGGCGCCCGCCGCCCCGGCCGCCGCCGCGCCCGCCGCGTCGGAGGTGCGGGTGGACACCACGCTGCGCGGCCGTACGGAGAAGATGTCGCGCCTGCGGCAGACCATCGCCAAGCGCATGGTGGAGTCGCTGCAGGTCTCGGCCCAGCTCACCACCGTGGTCGAGGTCGACGTCACCCGCATCGCCCGCCTGCGCGAGCGGGCCAAGGAGGAGTTCCAGCGGCGCGAGGGCGTGAAGCTGACCTTCATGCCGTTCTTCGCCCTGGCGGCGGTCGAGGCGCTCAAGCAGCACCCGAAGCTGAACGCGACGATCAACAGCGAGACGAACGAGGTCACCTACTTCGACGTCGAGCACCTCGGCTTCGCGACCGACACCGAGCGCGGCCTGCTCGTCCCGGTGATCAAGAACGCGGGCGACCTCAACATCGCCGGGCTCGCCCGGAAGATCGCCGACCTGGCCGAGCGCACCCGCACCAACAAGGTGAGCCCGGACGAGATCACCGGCGGCACGTTCACGCTGACCAACACCGGCAGCCGGGGCGCGCTGTTCGACACGCCGATCCTCAACCAGCCGCAGGTCGGCATGCTGGGCACCGGCGCGGTCGTCAAGCGCCCGGTCGTCGTGGACACCCCGGAGGGCGAGGTCATCGCGGTCCGCTCGATGGTGTACCTCGCGCTCAGCTACGACCACCGCCTGGTCGACGGCGCCGACGCGGCCCGCTTCCTCACGACGATCAAGCACCGTCTCGAGGAGGGCCGCTTCGAGGCCCAGCTCGGCCTGGCGTAGCCGTACGCCGCAGGCGGCGCGAGCCGCACTCCCGGACACCACGGGGCCGTCCCGCGCTCGGCGGGGCGGCCCCGTTCGTTTCCGGGTAGTGATCCGTGCGTGGAGACGATGACGACAGTGGTGACAGGCTCCTCGGGGCTGCTCGGAACGGCCCTGGTGAGCGCGCTGCGCGCCGACGGGCACCAGGTGCGCCGTCTCGTACGACGCGCGCCCGCCGGGCCCGACGAGTGCTTCTGGGACCCGGAGGGCGACGTGCTCGACCCCGCGGCGCTCGAAGGCGCGGACGCGGTCGTCCACCTGGCCGGCGCCGGCATCGGCGAGCGCCGGTGGACCGAGGCGTACAAGCGGGAGCTGGTCGGCAGCCGGGTCAGCGGCACGCACGTCCTCGCCACCGCGATGGCCCGCGCCGAGCGCGGGCCGCGGGTGCTGCTGTCCTCCTCCGCGATCGGCTTCTACGGCGACACCGGGGATCGCGCCGTGGACGAGTCCGCGCCGGCCGGCACGGGCTTCCTCGCCGATCTGGCACGCGCCTGGGAGGCCGCCACCGCGCCCGCCGAAGAGGCGGGCGTGCGGGTGACGCTGCTACGCAGCGGGATGGTGCTCAGCGGCCGGGGCGGCGCGCTCGCCCGGATGCTGCCGATCTTCAAGATGGGCGCGGGAGCCGTGCTCGGCAGCGGCAGGCAGTACACGTCGTGGATCTCACTGCCCGACTGGGTGGACGCGGTCCGCTTCCTGCTCGCGCACCACCTGACCGGGCCGGTGAACCTCACGGCTCCCGAGCCGGTGACCAACGCCGAATACACCGCCGCGCTCGCCAGGGCGCTGCGCCGCCCGACGATGCCGCTGCCCGCCCCGCGTCTCGCGCTGCGCCTGGCGCTCGGGGAGTTCGCGGACGAGGCCCTGCTCGCCGGTCCGCGGGTGCTCCCCCGGCGGCTGCTCGACGCCGGTCACCGGTTCGCCCATCCCACCATCGGCGAGGCGCTGGCCGCCGTACTCTGAAGAGTCACTCGATCCGGGAACAGGAGCATGGGCATGAGCCGCATCGGGCAGTCGCACATCGTCGCCATCGGAGGCGGATCGTTCCGGCAGACGGAGCGATACGGGTTCATCGAGCCGACCGCCCTGCTGCGTTACGTCCTCGACCTCACCGGTCAGGACCGGCCCAAGCTCGGCCTGCTCGCCACCGCCACCGGCGACGACGCCGACTGGCTGCTCAAGATGTACGGCGCGTTCGCCCGCTGGGACGTCGAGGTGAGCCACCTGACGGTCTTCCCGATGCCGAACGTCGAGGACCCCCGCGAGTGGATCCTGGAGCAGGACGCGATCTACGTGAGCGGCGGCAGCGTCGCCAACCTCGCCGCCCTGTGGCGGCTGCACGGCCTGGACGAGGCGTTCGCCGAGGCGTGGCGGGCGGGCATCGTGCTGTCCGGGCAGAGCGCCGGCGCGCTGTGCTGGCACATCGGCGGCAACACCGACTCGTTCGGGCCGAAGCTGCGGCCCTGGGCCGAGGGCCTGGGCCTGCTGCCGTACTCGTGCGGCGTCCACTACAACTCCGACCCGCAGCGCCGGGCGCTGCTGCACGAGTCGGTCGCGTCGGGCGAGCTGCCCGAGGGGTACGCCGCCGACGAGGGCGTGGCGCTCCACTACGTGGGCACCGAGTTCATCCAGGCCGTGACCACCGACCCTCAGGGGTACGCCTACCGGATCGAGCGGGACGGGTCCGCAGTGAAGGAGCTGCGTATCGAGCCCCGGCTGCTGACCTCTACGCTGTGAACGTGAAGGGCGATGGGAACGTGAAGGGCGTGGCCATCGTCCGCCTCGGCGTCGACGTACCGTACGAGCAGGCGTGGACCCTGCAGCGGCGGCTGCACGCCCGGCGGGTGGCCGACGAGATCTCCGACCTGTGCCTCATGCTGGAGCACGCCCCCGTCTACACGGCGGGCAAGCGGACGCTGCCGCACGAGCGCCCGGTCGACGGCACTCCGGTCATCGACGTCGACCGGGGCGGGAAGATCACCTGGCACGGCCCGGGGCAGCTCGTCTGCTACCCCATCATCCGCATCGGCGACGTGACCTCCTACATCCGGTTGCTGGAGGAGGTCCTGATCCAGGTCTGCGCCGACTTCGGGCTGACGGCGCGCCGCGTGGAGGGCGCCGGCGGGGTGTGGGTGCCCGGCGACCCCGCGCACGGGCTGCCCGACCGCAGGATCGGCACGATCGGCATCCGGGTCTCCGGCGGGGTCACCATGCACGGCTTCGCGCTCAACTGCGTCAACGACCTGAGCTGGTACACCCGCATCGCGGGCGACGACGCCGGGGTCACGTCGCTCGCGGCCGAGACCGGGCGGCGGATCATGGTCGACGAGGTCATCCCGTTCGCCGGAAAGCGCCTCGCCGAGGCCCTGGGCGAGGAGCCGTACGACCTGTACGAGGAGGACCTCGCCTGACGCCTACGCGCCGCGGCCCTTCCGGCGGATCTTGATCTGCCGCATGTCGGTCACCGCCAGGTGCAGGATCTCGTACGGGTGCCCGTGCGCGTCCAGCGCGGCCATCGCCCCCAGTGCGGCCTCGTCCTCGCCGTCGTCCGGCCCGGCGGGCACCTGGCAGCGGAAGGTGAAGGCGGACACGCTCGCGTCGTGGGTGAACGTGCCGCCCTCGATGTAGCCCATGCCGCCCGCCGCCGTCACCGCCGCCCGCCCGGCGTCGTCGAGCCCGGTGAACTTCCCTCTGATCGTCACTCTGAACACGGTCATCCCTCTCGTACGGCATAGGCGCGGACGCGCTCGCCCAGGACGCTCTCGGCGACGTCGAGCAGCTCCAGCACGGCGTCCGCGATGGCGTCCGGGCTCTCCCCCGCCGTCGTACGCCGCCCGATCTCGGCGTACACCAGCGAGTGGAGGCAGCCGATGTGCCAGGCGACCACGCGCGGCAGCGGATCGCCGGCGTCCGCGCCGGTCTCCTCGGCCAGTTCGGCCGCCAGCTCGTCGGTCATCCGGCGGCCGAGGTCCTCCAGGCGGGCGGTCAGCGTGGGGGCGGCCCGCATCATCTCCAGCACGCGCCCGAATCCCGCGCTCAGCCCGACCGAGCGTTCGCGCCCGCGGATCTCCCGGCGCAGCCGGTCCAGCACCGCGCCGGCCGCCGACCGTCCCGGCGGCCGCTCCCGCACGATGTCGGCCAGCCTGCGCGGCGACGCCTCTTCCGGCGGGAGCACGAGGTCCTCCTTCGCCTGGAAGTAGTTGTAGACGGTGTTCACCGACACCTCGGCGGCCCGCGCGACCTCGGCCATCGTGACGTTGTCGAAGCCGCGCTCCACGAACAGCCCGACCGCCACCTCGGCGATGTGCTGCCTGGTCCGCCGCTTCTTGCGCTCCCGCAGTCCCTCGGCCATTGCTGCACTCTACTGCAAATTTGCAGTGCATTGCAGTTTTCGGTGTCTCGCCGGATGAGACGGCCTCGGACATACTCGCGGCATGAGCCTCTCCTCACCCCCCGGCGAGGTCCGTACCGATCTGCTCCCCCGCGACACCAGGAGGCGGTTCCTGCGGCTACGGGGCCGGCGACTCGACCGGCCCGGCCACACGGCCGCCAAACTGGCCTCACTCGCCCTCTCGGCCGTCGTCCACGCGGTGACCGCCGCCTTCCTGGCCGCCGGCGTGTTCATCGTCACCGGCTGGCGCGGGAACGTGATCGGCCGGCTGTGCGGCAGCGTCCCCATCGCCATCGGGATCTGGACCAGGCCCCGGGCGATCCGGCTCCCGGACGGCGCCGAGCTGTCCCGTCACCTCGCCCGCACGGTCGGGGAGCTGTCCCGGATCACCTGAACTCAGGTAATAAGCTGGGTTCGTGAACGAGCGTTCCGACAGGCACGCAGGCCCGCGTACGGCGCGGGGCCGCGTGCTCCCGCTCGGGCCCCGGGCCCGCGGCCCGCTACCGCGGAGTGCTGCGAAGGAAGTCGCATGACCGTCGCTCCTGAAGGCCGAAAGCTCCTCCGCCTGGAGGTGCGCAACAGCCAGACCCCCATCGAGAAGAAGCCGCCGTGGATCAAGACGCGGCTGCACAACGGCCCCAACTTCAACGAGATCAAATCGTTGGTGAAGGGCGCGGGGCTGCACACCGTGTGCCAGGAAGCGGGCTGTCCCAACATCTCCGAATGCTGGGAGGACCGCGAAGCCACCTTCCTCATCGGTGGCGACCAGTGCACCCGGCGCTGCGACTTCTGCCAGATCGACACCGGCAAGCCGGCCGAGTACGACCGGGACGAGCCGCGCCGCGTCGCCGAGTCGGTGCGCCAGATGGGCCTGCGCTACGCCACGGTGACCGGTGTCGCCCGTGACGACCTGCCCGACGGCGGCTCCTGGCTGTACGCGGAGACCGCCCGGCAGATCCACGAGGCCGTGCCCGGCTGCGGCGTCGAGCTGCTGGTGCCGGACTTCAACGGCGACCGCGACCAGCTGGAGGAGGTCTTCTCCAGCAGGCCCGAGGTCTTCGCGCACAACATCGAGACCGTGCCCCGGATCTTCAAGCGGATCCGGCCCGCGTTCCGCTACGAGCGCTCGCTGCGGGTCATCAGCATGGCCCGCGAGGCGGGGCTGGTCACCAAGTCGAACCTCATCCTCGGCATGGGCGAGGAGCGCGAGGAGATCACCCAGGCGCTGCGCGACCTGCACGAGGCCGGCTGCGACCTGGTGACCATCACGCAGTATCTGCGCCCCACCCCGCGCCACCACCCCGTGGACCGCTGGGTCAAGCCCGAGGAGTTCGTGGAGCTCAAGCAGGAGGCCGAGGAGATCGGCTTCGCCGGCGTCATGTCCGGGCCGCTGGTGCGCTCGTCCTACCGGGCCGGACGCCTGTACCAGCAGGCGATCGCCGCCCGCGTGGGCGAGTCTCGTTTTCATTAAGTCAGCTCGACGTTTGTATCCTTCAGACCATGGCGAAAGACGCAGCGTCTCCGGGGCGCCTCAAGCAGCTCCGGATGGTCGCACAGATCATTCAGCAGGCGAACCCCAAGGGCATGCCGATCGTCTACGCGTCGGCTCTGGGCACGCTCGTCCTGTTCGTCGTCATCGGCGTGATCTTCGGCTGGACGTGGATCGTTTTCGGCGTCTTCGCCGCCGTTCTGGTGGGGATGATCGTCTTCAGCCGGCTGGCGCAGAAGGCGCAGTACTCGATGCTCCACGGGCAGCCGGGCGCGACGTACGCGATCCTGCAGAGCCTGCGCGGCACCTGGTATGTCGAGGAGAAGCCGGTCGCGGTCAACCGCGACCAGGACCTCGTCTTCCGGGTCGTCGGCTACCCCGGGGTCATCCTGGTCTCCGAGGGCCCGCCCAACCGGGTGCAGCGCATGCTCGTCGCGGAGAAGAAGCGCGTGCAGCGCGTCGCGGTCGACGTCCCGGTGTACGACATCCAGTGTGGTGACGCGGACGGCCAGATCCCCCTGGCCAAGCTCCAGCGGCACATGATGAAGCTGCCCCGCAACCTGAAGAAGGGCGCGGTGTCCGAGGTCAACAACCGGATGCGCGCGCTCACCCCGGCCATCCCGATGCCGAAGGGCCCCATCCCCAAGGGCGCCCGGATGCCGCGCGGCCCCAAGATGCGCTGACGACGTTGGACTTCGTGGGAAGGCGGCCGGTCTCCCGGTCGCAGACCTCCCGGGCCAACCGCGGCTGGTGGGACGGCGCGGCCGACGACTACCAGGCCGAGCACGGCGGGTTCCTGCGCGACGACGGCTTCGTGTGGTGCCCCGAGGGCCTGGACGAGGCCGACGCCCGGCTGCTCGGCGACGTCGCCGGGCGCCGCGTCCTGGAGATCGGGTGCGGCGCCGGCCAGTGCGGCCGGTGGCTGCTCGGACAGGGCGCGACGGTCGCCGCCGTCGACCTGTCCTACCGGCAGTTGCAGCACTCCCGGCGGATCGACATGTCCGCCGGGGTGACCCTGCCCGTCGTCCAGGCCGACGCCGAGACGCTGCCGTTCGCGGACGAGTCGTTCGACCTCGCGTGCTCGGCGTACGGTGCGCTGCCGTTCGTGGCGGACGCCGGGGCGGTGCTCGCCGAGGTGCGCAGGGTGCTGCGGCCGGGCGGCCGGTTCGTGTTCTCCGTCAGCCATCCCGTGCGGTGGGCCTTCCCCGACGATCCGGGCCCGCGCGGCCTGACCGCCGACCGGCCCTACTTCGACCGATCGCCGTACGTCGAGTTCGGCGAGGACGGCGAGCCGTCATACGTGGAGCACCACCGGACGATGGGCGACTGGGTGGGCCTGATCGCCGCCTCCGGTCTCGTCCTGACCGGCCTGACCGAGCCGGAGTGGCCGCCGGGGCACGACCGCACGTGGGGCGGCTGGAGTCCGCTGCGCGGCCGGCTGCTCCCCGGCACGGCGATCTTCCACTGCGTCCGGGCCGCCTCATAGGTCGGCTCGCGTTCCCCGCTTCGGCCGCCCACTCGCCATTCGCGCGTGTCAGACGAAGTAGCGCAGCCAGACGTACACCCACGCCATCGTGATGCTCAGCGCGGTGACGAAGATGCCATAGCGGGTGAACTGCCAGAAGCCGATGCGATGGCCGGTCCGGGCGGCGATGCCGACGGCCACGACGTTCGCGCTCGCGGCCACCGCGGTGCCGTTGCCGCTGAAGTCGGCCCCCAGGGCGAAGGACCACCACAGTGCCTGCCCGGTCTTCGGATCCGGCGTCTGGGCGACCATCTCCTCGACGACGGGCACCATCGTAGCGACGTAGGGGATGTTGTCGAAGAACGCGCCGAGCACGCCCGAACCGAACAGCAGCGCCGTGGCCGACAGGAAGTGGTCGCCGCCGAGCGCGCCGACGGCCCAGCCGCCCATCGTGGCGATGACGCCCGTGTTCACCAGGCCGGCGACCATGACGAACAGGCCCATGAAGAAGACCAGGGTGCCCCACTCGACCTCGCGCAGGACATCGGGCACGTCGGCGCGGGACACCAGCAGCATCACCCCGGCACCCACCAGGGCGACGATCGACGGCTCCACGTGCAGCACGGGGTGCAGGCAGAACGCGGCGACCACCCCGCCGAGCACGACCATGCATCGCGTGAGCAGGCGCGGGTCGGTGATCGCCCGCCGTTCCTGCAGCGCCATCACCGCGGCCACCCGTTCCGGCGAGTAGCGGAACGACCTGCGGAACAGCACCCGGGTGAGCAGCACGAACACCACGAAGACGGCGACCACGATCGGCGCCATGTGGACCAGGAAGTCGTTGAACGTCAGCCCGGCGCGGCTGCCGATGATGATGTTGGGCGGGTCGCCGATGAGCGTCGCCGCGCCGCCGATGTTGGACGCCAGGACCTCGGCGATGAGGTATGGCTGAGCCGGGATGCCGAGCCGGTTGCAGACGACCACGGTGACCGGCGCGACCAGCATGATCGTGGTGACGTTGTCCAGGAACGGCGAGGCGATCGCGGTGATGATCATCAGCATGACCATCAGCCGGTAGGGCCGTCCCTTGGACTTCTTGGCCGCCCAGATGGCGAGGTAGTCGAAGACTCCCGTGTGCTTGACGACGCCGACGATGATCATCATGCCGAGCAGCAGGAAGATGACGTTCCAGTCGATTCCGGCGGTCTCGGAGAAGAACACCTCGTCGCCGGGGATCAGCCCCAGGACGGCCATGGCACCGGCGGCGACGAGGACCACCTTCACCTTGTGCACCTTCTCCGCCGCGATGAAGGCGAAGGCCACCACGAAGATCGCGAAGGAGACGGCCGCGCTCACGTGCGGCGCCCCGGTGGTCCGGCGGTGCGCGCACGGCGGACGGCGTTCCGGCAGGGTGTCCCGGCAGGCGGGCGCCGTGACGACGACGGCATGGCGAAGCGGTGAATGATCGGAACCTCCGGATCGTGGAAACGCCGCACGGCGCGACGCGTACGGACGCGAGACGGCAGGTCCGCGACCGGAAAGGTCGCGGGGCGGCCCGCCACCGGCCTGGGGCGATCACTCACCCGGTGGCACGAGCGCCAGGCTGGTGAGCAGCCGCTCCAGGGTGATCGCGCCGGCCAGGGTGCCGTCGGGGCCGACGACCGCGGTGATGGGGCTGCGCATCCGCGTCATGAGGGCGGCCACTTCGAGCAGGGTCGCATCGAGGGGCACCGTGACCGGCCTGGGCGGCTGGGGCGGCAGGCACTCGCCCACCGTGATGCCGTCCAGCTCCTGCCAGAAGCGGTCGGCATGGGCCTCGTCGATCGCCCGGGCGAGCGCCGGGTCCTCCTGATAGGCCCCGGGCACCGTGAGACGCAGGACCTGCGTGCCGGGAAGCACCCATCCCGGCCGTCCCCTGCCGTCCACCACGATCAACCCGGGCATCCGGTTCAGCACCATGATCCGTACGGCCCGGGCGACGGGGTCGTGGACGGTCACCGTCGGCAGGTTCACAACGACATCGCGCGCTTGCATCAGGCCATCACATCGATCGGGGAGGCGGACGGTTCCGTACGTGGTCATCGCGCCGCCTCCACGAACTCGGCGACGCGGCGTTCCAGATGGGCGAGCCGATCGAGGACGGGCCTGCTGTGCAGGATGTCGGCGAGCTGGTCGGCCTCACGCTGGTCCAGGGTGATCACCTGCAACGGCGTGTCGGGCTCCCCGGAGCCGTAGAGGAGAAGCCTCCGGCCGCCGGCCTTGTCCACGAGCACGCCGAAGCGCTGCCCGTCGCGGGTGACGCACTGGTGCACCACGGTCGCGACGCCGGGCAGGGTGGCGCGGGTCACGTCCATCTCGGCTACCTCCCATCTGCGGCGGATCCTCACCACGGGGCCGGGGCCCTCTCTCGCTCGCACCGGCCGCTGGTGCCTCGGATGTGTGGCCCGCCGGCGGCGTGGCGTCTCCCTGTCCGCCCGTCGCCACCAGTCTTCGAGACGGCACGGGCCACCACCATCGGGTGCGTTACCCATATCCGGAGAGGTATGACATGTAGGAAGACGGCATGATGGGGGGCGGCCCGCATGGACACCGGCGCACGCGTACGAGCAGGCTGTGAGCCGTGAACGAGCGCACCGAGCCGCGCGCCGGCCCCCGCTCCGGGCCCCACTCCGGCCCGCGTACCGGCACGGGGCACGACACGGGGCACGACACGGGGAACGACACGGTGACCGGCGGGACGGCGGCGGCGCGGTCGCGGCACCCGGCCCGCGCCCTGTTCTGGCGGCTGTTCGCGATCAACGGGCTGGTCTTCACCGCCGGGACGTTCGTGCTCGCGCTCTCCCCCGCCACGGTGTCCTCACCGGTCCTGCTCACGGAGATACCGGTCCTGATCGTGGGGCTGGCCCTGATCATCACGGCCAACGCGCTGCTGATCCGCAAGAGCCTGGCCCCGCTGGACGCGCTCACCACTCTCATGCGGCGGGTCGACCTGCTGAGGGCGGGCGACCGGCTCACCGACAGCGGCAACGGCGACCTCGCCCAGCTGATCGGCACGTTCAACGAGATGCTCGACCGGCTCGAAGCCGAGCGCAGCGCCAGCAGCGCGCACGCGCTGGCCGCACAGGAGGGGGAACGGCAGCGGATCGCGCGCGAGCTGCACGACGAGATCGGCCAGAGCCTCACGGTGGCGCTGCTGTCGCTCAAGCGTGTCGTCGACCGGGCGCCCGAGGAGCTCCGGGAGGAGCTGAGCGCCGCCCAGGAGACGGTGCGCGCCAGCCTGGACGAGGTGCGGCGGGTCGCCAGACGGCTGCGGCCCGGCGTCTTGGAGGACCTCGGCCTGCACAGTGCGCTGAGCGCGCTGAGCAGCGATTTCGCGCAGGCGAGCGGGATCGCGATCACGCGTGAGATCGGCACCGACCTGCCCCCGCTCAGCGGGGAGGTCGAGCTCGTCCTCTATCGGATCGCGCAGGAGGGGCTGACGAACGTGGCCAGGCATTCCCGCGCCCGCCACGTGGAGCTGTCGCTCAGGCAGGAGAAGGGACGGCTCACGCTGCGCATCGCCGACGACGGGCGCGGGGGCGTCGACAAGGAAGGCGCAGGGATCCGCGGCATGCGCGAGCGCGCCCTTCTCATCGGCGCCCGGCTGACCGTGGACTCCCCGCCCGGCGGCGGCACGGACGTGCGCCTGGTCGTCCCCCCGCACGCGGTTCAGGCGGATCACACGGATCGCGGGGGTCTCGCGGATCACGCGGTTCATCCGGTGAAGGAGAGCTGATCGGTGGAGAGCGCCAAGACCCGCATCCTGCTGGCCGACGACCACGCGCTGGTCCGGCGCGGACTGCGGCTGATCCTCGACGCGGAGCCCGATCTCGTGGTGGTCGCCGAGGCCGCCGACGGCGCCGAGGCGGTCGAGGCCGCCCGATCCGAGGAGATCGACCTCGCCATTCTCGACATCGCGATGCCCCGAATGACGGGAATCCAGGCGGCGCGCGAGATCTCACGGCAGGCGCCCCACGTCCGGATCCTGATCCTGTCGATGTACGACAACGAGCAGTACTTCTTCGAGGCGCTCAAGGCCGGCGCCTCGGGCTACGTGCTCAAGTCGGTCGCCGACCAGGACCTCCTGGAGGCCTGCCGGGCGGCGATGCGCGGGGAGCCCTTCCTCTATCCGGGCGCGGTCACCGCCCTCATCCGCGACTACCTGCGGCGCGCCCGGCAGGGCGAGCGCGTGCCGGACAGCATCCTGACGCCCCGGGAGGAGGAGATCGTCAAGCTCATCGCCGAGGGCAACTCGGCCAAGGAGATCGCGGAGACGCTCTTCATCAGCGTGAAGACCGTGGACCGGCACCGCGCGAACATCCTGCAGAAGCTCGGCATGCGCGACCGGCTCGAACTGACCCGTTACGCCATCCGCGCCGGACTCGTCGAACCCTGACGGCGGTCTCCCGCGGCGTCAGAGGTTGACCACGACCGCCCCGCTCGCGCGGTCGTGCAGGCCGCGCCGGTCGCGGTCCCAGATGAGCGCGGGCACGGCGAGGCACAGCAGCAGCGTGCGCACCAGCACGCCGGGAACGTGCGGCCGTCCGCCGTCGAGCCTGGCCACGCGGATGCCGAACAGCCGCATCCCCAGCGTCATGCCGATCGTGCTGACCAGCAGGACGTACTCCGCGGCGAAGACGCCGAGGCCGACCACGCCGACGTCGTTGCCCTGGAAACGCAGCAGGCCTCCGGCGATGGCCCAGGTGCACAGCAGCCAGTCGACGGCGACGGCGCCGATCCTGCGCCCCCACCCCGCGACCGCTCCGGGGCCCTGCTCGGGCAGGCCGAGGCGCTCCCCCGGATAGCCCAGGTTCACCCCGGCGGCCCGCGGGCCGTCCATCCAGGTCTGCGTCCAACGCGGCTGCCGGTCACTCATGGTTTCCCAGCGTATCGGGCACCGGCGCCGGTCCGGTGCCCGG
This sequence comes from Microbispora sp. CL1-1, assembly GCF_012034195.1. NCBI lineage: Bacteria > Bacillati > Actinomycetota > Actinomycetes > Streptosporangiales > Streptosporangiaceae > Microbispora > Microbispora sp. CL1-1. The sequence continues at coordinate 112,110 of NZ_JAATEK010000001.1, read as the reverse complement.
CCACAGGGCCGTCCAACATGGGCAAGCTTTTCCCATTAAATGCCGGTATCGTGAATCGTTTCCGACCTCAGCGCTTTGGAGGGAACCGTGCGACCGGCGGACCCCGATGACATCGACGCTCGCTTCGAGGCGCTGGTCGCGCAGTTCGACGAGGACGAGATCCGGCGGATGACCGCGGCGGCCGAGACGGACGTGTTCCCGCCGGAACGACGGCGCCGCCCGGCCGTGCTGATGGTGATCGCGGGCCTGGTCGTGCTCGTGGGGCTCGTCGTCGTCCTGCGGCCGGACGTCCTGGAGCGGCTCGGCATCGTCCGCCCGGCCGCCGGCGGCGAGGAACTGATGATCTCCGGTCCCGTGGTCGCCCGGCCCGGGCCCGTGCTGACGCCGATTCCCGACGGCGAGGAGGGCCTGTTCGACCACGGCCCCGTCCCTGCGCCGTCCGACGCCCCGTTCGCCGGCACTCCCGCCATCGACTACGCCGACGGAGAGCAGGGGCTGGTCATGCCCGCGGCACGCGCGCTCGGCGGGCTCACCGAGCAGGAGGTCGGCCAGGCCCTGCAACGCGTACGGCGGCTGCTGTCGGCCGCGCACCTCGACCCGGCGACCGTGCGGGGCGGGCGCCCGGAGGAGCTCATCCGCCTGCTGCATCCCCGGCAGCGCGAGGCGTTCCTCCGCCACCTGGACGACAAGGGCCCCTCGGGCACGCGGTCGTGGGTGTTCAGCCTCGCGCCGGACGCCGCCGAGCCGGTCGGCGACATCGTGAAGGTCTCCGGCGAGACGACGATCTCCGAAAGGCCCGGCGGAGGCGTCGAGATCAAGACGGACTATCTGTTCGTCCACCCGGTGAGCCGCCCCGGCGCGCCGCTGGTCATGACGAGGGTCGTCGAACATCACCGAAGCGAATTCTCCGCCTACCGCGAGGACGGGAAGCTCGTCATCTGGTGGAACACGGACAGATCCGCCGTATTTGGCGCGAATTGCGCACTGGACGACGGATTCGTCCGTCCGCGATTCCCTGGTGATCCACAGGGAACACGACCCTCCGGCGAGCCCGTCGATCCCTATGATCGTGTCTCCGGCGTTTCCGGCAAGCCCCGCTGCCCGGCCGCGTTGGGCACCTGACCTGCGAAAAGGCCGTACGATGGAGCCCGGGGAACGGTAGGCCGACGCTATCGCCGCGGCCGCCCTGGCGGCGCATTCCCTTAACACGCGCGAAACAATCGAGACATGGGGCGGAAACGGCATCGGCCTATTTTCGGGTTGCTAGCCCATGCCCCTGGGAGGTTCGAGAGTGTTCAACTCCGCCGATGACGTCCTCAAGTTCATCCGGGACGAGGGTGTGCAGTTCGTCGACGTCAGGTTCACGGACCTGCCGGGGACGACGCACCACTTCACCTTCCCGGCCGAGAACTTCGGGCCGAACGTCTTCACCGACGGCCTCATGTTCGACGGCTCGTCGATTCGCGGGTTCCAGGCCATCCACGAGTCGGACATGCTCCTGCTGCCCGACCCCTCCACGGCCGTGCTCGACCCGTTCCGTCAGCACAAGACGCTGAACATCAACTTCTTCGTGCACGACCCGCTGACCGGTGAGGCCTACAGCCGCGACCCCCGCAACGTCGCGCGCAAGGCCGAGGAGTACCTCAAGGGCACCGGCATCGCGGACACCGTTTACTTCGGCCCCGAGGCCGAGTTCTACATCTTCGACGACGTCCGCTTCGAGACGAAGCAGAACGCCGGTTACTACTACATCGACTCCATCGAGGGCGCCTGGAACACCGGCAAGGCCTCCGAGGGCGGCAACCTGGGCTACAAGCCCCGTTACAAGGGCGGCTACTTCCCGGTCCCGCCGATGGACCACTTCACCGACCTGCGCTCGCAGATGGTGCGCAACCTCATCGACGCCGGCATCGAGACCGAGATGCAGCACCACGAGGTGGGCACCGCCGGTCAGGCCGAGATCGACTTCCGGTTCGGCACGCTGCTCGAGACGGCCGACAAGCTGATGCTGTACAAGTACATCATCAAGAGCACGGCCATCCAGGCGGGCCGTACGGTCACGTTCATGCCCAAGCCGATCTTCGGTGACAACGGCTCCGGCATGCACTGCCACCAGTCCCTCTGGAAGGACGGCGAGCCGCTGTTCTACGACGAGGTCGGCTACGCCGGTCTGTCGGACACCGCGCGCTACTACATCGGCGGCCTGCTCAAGCACGCCCCGTCGCTGCTGGCCTTCACCAACCCGACGGTGAACTCCTACCACCGCCTGGTGCCCGGCTACGAGGCCCCGGTCAACCTGGTCTACTCGCAGCGCAACCGCTCGGCCTGCGTCCGCATCCCGATCACGGGGTCGAACCCGAAGGCCAAGCGCATCGAGTTCCGCGTGCCGGACCCGTCCTGCAACCCGTACTTCGCCTTCGCCGCCATGCTCATGGCCGGCCTCGACGGCATCCGCAACAAGATCGAGCCGCCGGAGCCGGTCGACAAGGACCTGTACGAGCTGCCGCCGGAGGAGGCCCGCAACATCCCGCAGGTGCCGGGCTCCCTGGAGAAGGTGCTCGACGCGCTCGAGGCCGACCACGACTACCTGCTGGAGGGCGGCGTGTTCACGCCGGACCTCATCGAGACGTGGATCTCCTACAAGCGCGAGAACGAGGTCGACCCGATCCGTCTCCGCCCGCACCCGCACGAGTTCGAGCTCTACTACGACGTGTGACCGGTGACCGCGCGATGACGTGCATGGTCGTCGCGCGGTGATCCGGCCCGCCTCGGTTCCGTCCGAGCGGCGAGCACCACATCGAGGGCGGCGTTCGGCGCCCGAAGAGGTCAGGAGCGACGCGAGGCGGTGCCGCGAGTCGTGGAGCCGGAAAGCCCGTGGCAAGGTCCCGCACCTTGCCACGGGCTTTCCGCATTGCGCGCTGCAAAGCGGCCCTCCCCCGGCTTGCCCGCGTTGATGATCGCCCGCACGGCCGCTGGGTGCTCAGGGCCTTTGGGCCACGTCGAAGGGCGGCAGCTCCGCCAGGCCCAGGACGGCCGCCGGTGGGAAGTCCAGCCATGAGCCCGGCGGGTCCTGGTTCAGATTGCGCAGGTGCTTATCGATGAAGCGCTGCGTGTCGCGCAGGACCCTGGCCGCGGTGGCGGCATCGATGGCGCCGTCCTCCAGCGCGTCGGCGAACTCGTCGAGATCCAGCACTTCGTAGTGTCTGTTGAACGGGGGCACGAGGATGTCCACGTAGTGGTCGTGGACAGCCAGCTCCTTCGGGCCCGCTTCCTCCAGTTCGATGAGGTCGATATACCAGCCGCCTTCGAGCGCGTCGACGAAGGTGACCGGCTTTCTGATCTGTACTCCTTCGTCGGCGATGACGAAGCAGCGATCGGTCGTGGGCCGGCCCGGAACCCGCCACGGGGGAAGGATCTCGACGTCGTGAACCACGATGTTGTCGCCGGTCCGGACACCGGAGCACCATTGCCCAGTGCCGTGGTGAACGCGCACCTCTTCAAAGGTCATGAGTCGCAGCATGACCGCGGTGGGGAACAGCGCCTGATCGCTCCCAGTTGCGCTCAAGGATCACGGCCGGGGAGATGGGACGGCTGCCGCCGGTTAATGTCCTCTCGTGACAACTACGGACGACATCCGACGCTGGGCCACGGCACTGCCCGAAGTCGAAGAGGTCAGTCACTTCCGGTTCCACGTTCCCGTGTTCAAGGTCAGAGGCCGGACCTTCCTCGGCATGGGCAGGGACGAGACGACGGCCGTGTTCTGCGTCGCCGAGCAGCAGGCCGTCGACGCGGCGCAGGCCGACCCGTCCGTCTACGAGGCCGTACGCCGTCCGGATGCGCGGAAGAGCTTCCTCGGGCTGCAGGTCGAGCTCGGCAGGGTCCCGGCGGAGCGCGTCAGGAGTCTCGTGGAAGAGGCATGGCGTCAGCAGGCGCCCAAGCGCCTGGTGGCCGAGCATGACCGGCACAGACCGGCCTGAGATCGTATGAAGACGGGACCATGGTTCCGGCCCGCCGAGGGTCGGCACGGGAGGTCAGACCGGGAGCGTGGCCCGGATCGACGCCGCGTCCTGATCGCGAAGATCACCCCCGCGCCTCTCCCAATCGGCGGCGACCACGTACCGCCGGGCTCGTGAGATCGCCGGCTTGGCCGGGGGGATGATGGAACTTTCCGCCCTGGAGGGCCTGCGCCTGACCGGGGTCACGGCGGCCCTGTTCACCCATGAGTCCGACGCTCCCGAACTCCTGCACGTATGGCTTCATCTGGAGACGACGACCGTCGTGGTCCGTGACACCGCCGACTGGGCTCTGTGCGTCGTGCCGGACGAGCCGGGAGACGGCTACACGATGGAGGAGCTCGGCAGCCGGGTGGACATCGTGCCCGCACCCGCCGAGGTGCCCTTCATCCGGCATGTCGGCGAGCGGCTCGTCCAGGTGAGCGAGGGATTCGACCCCGACGATCCCACCCAGTGGGTGGGGGCGGAGTTCGTCTTCGAGACGGGACGCGTGATCGCGCAAGCCTTCGGGGGCGACCTGCGCCTATCTCACGCCTCCCCGTGACGAACGGTCACTTCCCCAGGGCGGGGGTACGGCGCAGCAGGAGGGTGAGGGCGCCGGTGGCGGTGAGCAGGAGCACGGCGAGGGCGACCACGCCCGGCCATCCGGCGTCCGTCCAGGCGCGGCCCGCGAGGCTGCCGAAGACGGAGGACCCGAGGTAGTAGGTGAACAGGTAGAGCGAGGCGGCCTGGCCCGTGGACGCCCCGCCCGCGTGCGCCCGGGCCGGGACCCAGCCGCTGGCCACACCATGGACGGCGAAGAACCCCGCGGTGAGGAGCGCGAGCCCGATGACCACGACCGGCAGCGAGGACGGCAGCGTGACCAGCGCGCCGGCGACGGCGAGCAGGCAGCCGAGCGGCGTCACGGTCCTGCGTCCGTAGCCGTCCGCCAGCCGGCCGAACACCACGGAGCTGACCGAGCCGATGGGATAGACGAGGAACATCAGGCCGGCGGCTCCGACGCCGAGGTGGAACGGCGCGCCCGCGAGGCGAAAGCCCAGGGTGTTGAACACCGCGACCAGGGCCCCCATCGAGCACCCGCCGATGCCGTACAACGCGAGCAGCCCGCGGTCCGACACCACGCGCAGGCTCCCACGGAGCAGGGCAAGTACGCCTGCCGGGGCCGCGGTGAAGCGCCGGGAGGCCGGAAGCAGGACGCGCACGGTCAGGGCGCACAGCAGGCCGAGTGCGGCGACCGCGGCGAGCGCCCAGCGCCAGCCGCCGGCCTGGGCGACGGCGCCGGTCAGGAGACGGCCGGCCATGCCGCCCAGGGCCGTGCCGCCGACGTACAGACCGGCGGCGCGGGCGTGCGTGGACGGGCGCAGTTCCTCGCGCAGGTAGGCGGTGGCGACGGCGGGGAGCCCTGCCAGCGTGATGCCCAGGAGCGACCTCAGGACCATGAGCGCGGTCCAGCCGGGGGCCAGCGCGCACGCGGCCGCGACGACGGCGGACGCCGTCAGCGACAGGTGGATCAGCCGCGTACGGCCGACGACGTCGGACAGGGGGCCGGCCACCAGCAGCGCGACACCGAGCCCGAGCGTGGTGAGCGACACGCTCAGCGTGCTCTCCGCGGTGGACACCCCGAACTGCTCGGCGAGCTCGGGCAGGATCGCCTGGGTGCTGTAGAGCAGCGCGAAGGTGGCGACCCCGGCGGCGAACAGCGCGACGACGACCCGCCGGTATCCGGCGGTCCCCGGCAGGTGTCCCTCCACGGCGGAGGGCTCAAGAACAGCGGTCACCCGAACGACTGTGCGCTTTCTGACTCCATGCGTCCAATGCGGTGAAAGTCGGTTTTTGATGCGTGATGCGTATGATGGCGCTCATGCTGCTCCGGGATCTGGCCTGGCTGGTCGCCCTCGCCGATCACCAGCACGTGACCGACACCGCCGCAATCCTCCGCACGAGCCAGCCGACGCTCTCGCGCGCCCTCGCCCGCGTCGAGACCGAGCTCGGCACCCGGGTGTTCGAGCGCGCGCCGGACGGCGTCCACCTGACGCCCAACGGGAGGCTCGTGGTGGCGGCCGCGCGCGACCTCACGGCGCGCTACGAGCAGTTGCTGGCCGACCTCGGGAGCCTGCTCGACCCGGACACCGGCGTGGTGCGCCTGGCCTTCCTCGACTCCATCGCCACCTCCCTCGTCCCGCGGCTGCTGCGCTCCTTCCACGAGCACGCGCCCCGGATGCGCATCCTGCTGCGCCAGGAACCGGCGCACGAGATCGTGCACGATCTGCGCACCGGGGCCGCCGACCTCGCGATCATCTCGCCACGCCCACCTGGAGATTTCGGCTGGCACCCCTTGCAGGAGGAGCGGCTGGTGCTCGTCGTGCCGCCGAGCCACCGGCTGCGCGACCGGGAGGAGGTGGACCTCCGGGAGCTGGCGGACGAGGAGCTCGTCACGACACCGGTCGGCTTCGGCTACCGGGCCCTGGTCGACGCGCTGCTGCGCGACGCCGGGGTGTCCCCCGCCGTCTCGTTCGAGAGCCAGGATCTCGCGACCATCGAGGGCCTGGTCGCGGCGGGGCTCGGCGTAGCCGTCGTCCCCGAGCCCTTCGCCGGCCTGTCGGGCACCGTCGGCGTCAGGATCGCGGCGGAGGCCGCCCGCCGCACCATCGGCCTCACCTGGCGGACCGACCACGCCCCGGCCGCCCCCGCCACCCGATTCCGCGACTTCGTCATGGCGCCCGCCCTACGATGACCGGATGCGCCAGGCCGACCCGGACCCGTACTGGAACACCAACGTCGCCCGGCACCCGGGCATCCTCCGCGCCGTCCCCGAGGGGTGCGGTGACGCGCTGGACGTCGGCTGCGGAGACGGGCTGCTCGCCCGGAAGCTGACCGGCCGGGCCAAGCGCGTGACCGGCGTCGACAGGTCGCCGGAGATGATCGCGCGTGCCCGCGAGCTCGCGGCCGGCCTGCCCGGGCTCGCCTTCGTCGAGGGCGACTTCCTCACCGCCGCCCTGCCCGCCGGGGAGTACGACTTCGTCTGCTCGGTGTCCGCGATCCATCACATGGACTTCGAAGCCGCGCTCACCAGGATGCGCGAGCTGCTGCGTCCCGGCGGCACGCTGGTGGTGGTCGGCCTGGCCCGCGAGGCGTCCGTCGCGGAGTGGGCGGCGACGATCGCGGCCGTTCCCGTCGTGCGCGTCACGAAGGTGCTGCGCCGCGCACACGAGCCCGAGGGGATGCCGATGACCGCACCGCGGATGAGCTACGGGCAGGTGCGGTCCGCGGCGCGCCGCCTGCTGCCGGGCGTGCGCTATCGCCGGCATGTGCTCCGCCGATACTCCCTGACCTGGACGAAGCCCGGCCGCTAGGTCAACTGTCCAGGGCCCGGCGGTAGCGGATCTCGGTCAGCGGGAAGCCGTCCGACTCGTCGTGCAGTTCGGCGCCGTCGGGGCGCCAGCCGCCGCGCTCGTAGAACCACCGCGCGCGGCTGTTCCCGTCGACGACCCAGAGGACGGCCTGCTCATATCCGGCGGCAGTGAGGCTGTCCAGCGCGGCGGCCATGAGACGCCCGCCGACCCCGGCGCCCCATACCTCGGGCATCAGGTAGATCGCCGAGATCTCCGCCACCGAGGCGGGATCGACGTCGTCGTCCCGGCCGGGGCCGAACGAGGCGAACCCGGCGACCGAGCCGTCCGCCTCCGCCACGAGGACCTCCGCACGCGGCGGGGCGGACTCCCCCAGCAGGCGCTCCCAGACGGGCAGGCGCATGGCCGGGGTGAGCCCGTCGAGGTAGGCCTGGGGCATGAGCCCCGGATAGGCGGCCTGCCACGACCGGACGTGGACGACGGCGATCGCCTCCGCGTCCGCCGGTTCGGCACGTCTGATGACCATGCACGCTCCACATCCGTTTTCCGCTGCCGCCGCCCCGTTATACACCTCGCTGCCGCGCACGGAACAATCGGGTGATATCCCATAAAAAGGCTGCCGAGAGTGTTTTGTGTGGCCTAATCTCGTCGTCCGTGAAACTCGCCAAGATCGCGCTCGCCGGCACGGTGGCGCTGGGGCTCGTCCCGGCCGTCACCGGCACGGCCGCCGCCCAACCGGTCAAGAGCAGGACCCTCACCGACAACCGCCTGTACGGCGCGGGCCCGCTGCCGGACACCACGTGCCGGGAAAGGCGCGTGAAGAAGGGAGACGCGAGGTCCGCGAAGCTCTATCTGAACGAGATGCTGCGGTGCCTCACCCGCACCTGGGGCACCGAATTGCGCCGGGCGAATCTGAAGCCGTCGCCGGTGAAACTCACGTACGCCACCGAGGTGCCGGCGAAGTACTGCGGCGACAAGTGGCGCAAGGGCGATTGGGACGGCTTCTACTGCGAGACATCGCGCACCATCCTGATCGTGCTTTCCAAGGACCTTTTGCAGGAGCCGGGGGATCTCTACCTCTTCAACCTGCTCGCGACGAACTACGGGGAGCACGTGCAGAACGTCACGCGCATCTACCGGGCCTGGCTCGACCTCGACCACCGGAGCAAGGCCGAACTCACCGAACAGACGCGGCGATACAGCCTGCAGAGCTCCTGCTTCGCCGGAGCCTCCCTGCGAAGCGTCTGGAAGTCCTTCAGGCGTCCCCGCGAGGACTGGGACGATCTGCTCTTCTACCTGCGCGGCTGGGCGGGCACGTACAGCGGGAGCCGGAAGTCGCTCACTTACTGGGCCAACGAGGGATTCAAGACCGGCGACCCCGCATCCTGCAACACCTGGACCGCCCCGTCCTCGAAGGTGGCCTGACGTCGCCGCAGCCCTGCGTACGGCGGCCGGGACGCGGGGCGTCGAACGGGCATGACCTGCCGGCGAGCCGGCCGCGGGCGAGCGTGCCCGTCAGCCGGCCGTCCACGGGTGGAGCTTGTCGGGGTTGCGTACGGCCCAGATGCGCTTGATCCGGTCGCCCGCGATCTCGAACGCGAACACCGACACGGTGACGGCGTCCTGCTGGGCGATCAGGCCGGGCCGGCCGTTGACCGTACGCTCCAGGAGCGTCAGGCCGGACACCCTGGCGGCGAGCGCGGCGAAGTGACGTGCGATCCGCTCGCCGCCCTCGATCGGGCGGAGCAGCGCGGGGGCGATGCCGCCGCCGTCGGCGATTCCTGTGGCGCCGGGGTCGAGGAGCCCGATGAGCGCGTTGATGTCCTGGGCCTCCCACGCCTGCTTGAACTCCCTGACGACCGCGGCCTGCCGGGATGCCGGCGGCGCGGCGGCCTGGGAGTCGCGGATGCGACGGCGGGCCGAGGACGCGAGCTGACGGCAGGCCGCCGGGGTCCGGCCGACGATCTCCGCCACTTCGGCGAAGGAGTAGCGGAAGACGTCGTGCAGGACGAACGCGACGCGCTCGGCCGGGATCATCGCGTCGAGCACGACGAGGAACGCCATGCTGACCGACTCGTCCAGCGTGACCTGGTCGGCCGGGTCCGCGCCGATGCCGTCCGGCCGCCCGGTGGCCCGGTCCGCGGGGTCGGGCAGCGGCTCGGGGATCCACTCGCCCACGTAGGTCTCGCGCCGGGCCCGCGCCGAGGAGAGCAGGTTGAGGCAGATGCGCCCGGCGACCCTGGTCAGCCAGGCGCCGGGGGACGCGATGGCGTCCCGCTCCCGCGGTGACATGGCATACCAGCGGGCGTAGGTCTCCTGGACGACGTCCTCGGCCTCGGCCAGGGAGCCGAGCAGGCGGTAGCCGAGGTTGATGAGCTGACGCCGCTCGCTGATGATCGCGCTCAGGCCCGCGTCCGACCGGTCGTGTCCTGGTCCGGGGTGATCGGTCATGGTTCCGGAAGCTCCCCTGGGTCGTGTGCTGCCCTTACCGGTCCGACAAGACAGCGCGGCGATCTGTGAGGCCGGGCCGCCTCACATTCCGGGCCGCCGCGTTGTCGTACTGCTCGAAGCACCGGCATCAGCACTGGAGCAGGAGAACGATGACGAAGATCGGGATCATACTCGGCAGCACCCGCCCCGGCCGCAGGGGCGAGCAGGTCGCCACCTGGGTCCACGAGAGGGCCGCACGCCGCACCGACGCCGAGTTCGCGGTGGTCGACCTGCTCGACCACCCGTTGCCGCACCTCGACGAGCCGACACCGGCGATGCTGTCAGCGGGCCGGTATCAGCACGAGCACACCAGGGCCTGGGCGGACACCATCGCCTCTTTCGACGGGTTCGTCATCGTCACTCCCGAATACAACCATTCGGCTCCCGGCGTGCTCAAGGACGCCCTCGACCACCTGTACGCCGAGTGGAACAACAAGGCCACCGGGTTCGTCTCGTACGGCATCGCGGGCGGCGCCCGCGCGGTCGAGCAGTTGCGGCTGGTCTGCGGGGCGTTGCAGATGGCGGACGTGGCCCCGCAGGTCGCGCTGCCGCTGCAGACCGAGTTCGAGGACTACACCGTCTTCAGGCCGGGCCCGCACAGTGTCGGCGCCCTGGACACGCTGCTGGACCATGTCGTCGCCTGGAGCACCGCCTTGGCGCCGCTGCGCGCCGCCACCCCGGTCACCGTCACCTCGGCCTGACATTTCCCGGCACTGTCCGGTCGTACCGGTGAGAACCGATTGAAGGGACGTACAGCGATGCCTACGCGACGCGAGGAAGACGAAGCCACGATCAGGCGGCACATCGGCAGGGTCGTCGAAGGGATCCGGGCCAAAGATCTCGACGCACTGAGGCGGCTCTACGCGACGGACGTCGTGTCCTTCGACGTCGAGCCGCCGCTGCAACACGTCGGGATCGACGCGAAGCTGAAGAACTGGGCGAAAGTGTTCGCGGTCTTCGAGGAGGTCGATTACGAGGTGCGCGACCTGACCCTCGCCGTGGGCGACGACGTGGCGTTCGGGCACTGCTTCGGCCGGCTCAGCGGCACGCTGGCGAACGGGACGGCGACGAACGGCATATGGGTCCGGGGCACCTTCTGCTTCCGGAAGACCGGCGGCGAGTGGCTGATCGTGCACGACCAGGCTTCTGTGCCGCTCGACATCGCCAGCGGCCGAGGAGTGACCGACCTCGAACCCTGACAGCCGCCGGTGAACGCCCCGGGCCGCAGTGGCCGGGGCGTCACCGGAGCCGAAGGCCCCTCGGGCCCCCGCCGCTGCCGTGGTAGGTCCACATCTCGGCGAGCAGGCCGTCCTGCACGCGGATGAGCCAGACCAGAGAGGCGCCGTCCGCGTCCTGGCCGCGACCGGCGTTCCCCACGACCGCCACCAGGTCACCCTCCCCGAGGATGGCGTCGATGCGGAACCGGAGGTCCGGCTGCGCGCCGCGGATCCGCTCGATCGCCTCGCGAACGCCCTGCGGCCCGGCCACCTCGGGATGCGCGTGGTCCACCCAGCTCGGGCTCAGGATCTCCCCGGCCGACGTGGCGTCGCCGGTGTTCCACATCTCGAAGTAGCGCGTGGCGAGCCGCCGGGGGGCGCTCGGCCGGTCGTCGTCGGTCATGGTCGTTTCCCATCCAATGCGCGTACGGGTGACAGGGACAGCAGGAGCGGCCACAGCAGGGTGGCGGAGCCCAGGATGATCAGGGCGGGGCGCAGGCCGATCCAGGTGCCCAGGGCACCGGCCAGCAGCGGCCCGAGCGGCAGCAGGCCCGCCCGCATGAAGTGGGTGGAGCCGTTCATCCGGCCGAGCATGCCGGGCGGGCACAGCGACTGGCGCGCGGTCTGGGCCGCGGTCGTCTGGACCATCCCTGCGGCCGTCAGGAAGGTGAAGACCAGCCCGACGGTCCACTGGCCGGCCAGGCCGGGCGGCACGAGGGGGGTGACCAGCTCGAACGGGGCCGACAGCGCAGCGCCCAGGACGATCACGCGACCCATGCCGAACCGGGCCGTCACCCGCCCGGCCACCATGCTCCCGGCGACCCCGCCGACAAGGCTCAGGCCGTAGACGAGCCCGGCCGCCCGGGGGCTCCAGCCCAGCTCCCGCACGACGTACAGCAGCCACATCGAGCTGATCCCGCGCAGCAGCACGGCGCTGACCGCCCCGGAGAGGGCGAGCACGCGCAGCACAGGATGGGCGAGCACGAACCGGAGCCCCTCGGCGATCTCACCGAGGAAGCGCCCGCGGTGCGGTGTGCGCTCGGGCTTCGGCTCCCGCAGGCGCATCGACGCCAGGGCCACGGCGCTCACGGCGTACGAGAGGGCGTCCGCGGCGACCGCGCGGGCGGCGCCGACGAGGCCGACCAGGAAGCCTCCGACGCTCGGCCCGGCCATCTCGGCGAGACCGCGCGCGGTGTTCATCTTGGCGTTGCCGTCGGTGAGCCTGTCGCCGCCGAGCAGCACCGGCGTCAGGCTGCCTGACGCGGTGCCGAAGACCACGCCGAGCGCGCCGACGACCAGCGTGACCACGTAGAGCTGGGTCATCGTGACCCGGCCCACGACGGCGGCGATCGGCACCGACGCCATGGCCAGCGCCGACCCGGCGTCACAGGCGATCATGAGGCGCCGCCTGCGGTGACGATCGGCCAGCACGCCGGCAGGCAGCGACACGACCAGCGACGGCAGCGTGCCCATGGCCCCCAGCACCGCCACTTCGAACGTGGTGGCGCGCAGCCCGGCGACCGCGACCATCGGCAGGGCGATCCAGCTGATCTGCGAGCCGAACAGGCTCACCGTGTGGCCGCTCCACAGCAACATGAAGTCCCGGTGCCGCCACAGCGACCCGGCCGGCCCTCGCCCGCGCACCCGGCCGACCGTACGCACGCGCGTCGGCCGCCGCAACCCGATATCGCGGCCGTGGCACGCGACCGGTCAGGAGGGGGTGGAGCCGGAGGTACGGCCGCGCAGGCCGCTCACGCGGCGCAGGATGTCCCACCAGAACGGCGCGCCGAACAGCAGGGCGACCAGCGTGACGAGGAACCCCGGCCAGTGGCCCGGTGACGTGAGGCGCTGCCACCAGTCCCCGCCGCGCCAGGCCCACACCGGGCCGTCGGCCGCGTCCATCGTGACGCTCACCGGGGCGTAGGTGAAGATCTTCACGAACGCCGGGGTGCTCAGCACGTCGGTGACGCACGCGTACGGGTCCTGGCCGGGCGCGCACTGCTCGCGCAGCGGTTCGAGCGCCTGGGGACCCGTATCGCCGAAGGCCGTCACCGCGCTGCGGTAGGCGTTGTCGCGCAGCAGGGTCTTGCCGAACTCCAGGGAGTCCATGCTGAACACCAGCGTCACGACGAGACCGAGCGCGACGATGACCCAGCGGACGTAGCGGCGGTAGAGCAGGCTGAGCCGCTCCATCTCACCGTCGAACCAGTCCTCGATGCCGCGCCGGAACGCCTCCAGGTCGTGGCTGGCCCTGTCCCACACGGCCTTGAGCGGGCGGGAGAAGGGGCTCTTCAGCGCGTCGAGGTCCCGCATGAGGGCGTCCACGCCGCCGTGCTCGGTGGCGATCTCCATCACGGCGACGGCGAAGCGCGCGGGCGGGATGTCGGCGATGCTCGTCCTCCCGCGCTTGGCGTGATCGATCTCCTGCAGCCGCTCGTGGAGCAGCTCGGCCATCGACTTGCCCAGACCCGGCGGCAGCACGCCGCCCCCCGCGCCGGCCCCCGCGCCGTCCCCCGCGCCGGCCGGGGCCCCGGCCGTCCCGCCCGCTCCCGCGCCGACGTCCGCCGGCTCCACCGTGAGGACGGCGATCTCCTCGGGGTCGGCCTGCCCGGCGGTGTGCGCAGGGTCCACGCCCTCCCCTGCCGTCTCCTCCTCGGACGTCATCTGAATGGTCGTCATCTGTTCGGCGGCCACGGAGCCCGCGGCGGCGGTGAGCGGCGGGCTCTGCGTCGGGGGCGGCTGCCGGCTGAACGCGGGCCGCGGGTCCGGGCCGAACGGCAGCCGCGCGAACACCCCCATCACGCCGGCGGGCAGCCGCGAGCGGCCCTCCTCCGGCGACACCGCCCGCACCGCCTGCGCCGACGCCGTGCGCGCCGTGCGGCCGAACCTCCTGAGCGCGTCCAGGATCCGGTCGAGCCGGGAGGTTCCGTCCGCCGTCTCCGCGCCGTCGAGGGTGTCGCGCAGGTATGCCCACAGAAACTTGCTGCGGATTCCGAGCAGCCTGACGATGCCCTCGTTGATGCCGCTGACGAGAAGCGACAACAGCAGGAAGGCCAGAATCAGACCGATAGCCAGGTCTGCGTAATACGAGATCAAAGAGATCACCCGTACCGTTGATACAGCGTCGCCACGGTGAGGGCAATGAATTCCGCGATTCCGGATTTCGATCGGACGACCGGGCGGGGGTGCGCACGGATAAGATCAGAAAAACCCCCTTCCCCCCGGAGCATGTGATGGCCGACGAAACCCCCGCTGCCGCGAAGCTCGACACCTCGGTGCCGCATCCCGCCCGGGTGTACGACTACTGGCTGGGCGGCAAGGACAACTTCGAAGCCGACCGCGCGGTCGCCGAAGCGGTGAAGGCCGCCTCTCCCGGGGTCGTCCAGGGCGCCCGGGACAATCGGGCGTTCCTCGGCCGGGCCGTACGGTTCCTCGCGGAGCAGGGGATCACCCAGTTCCTCGACATCGGCACCGGCATTCCGACCCAGGGCAACACCCACGAGGTCGCCCAGTCCGTGAATCCGGCGGCCAGGGTCGTCTACGTCGACAACGACCCGATCGTGATGGTCCACGCCCGCGCGCTGCTGCGCAGCGCGCCGGAGGGCAGGACCGCCTACATCGAGGCCGATCTGCGCGACCCCGACGCCATCCTCAAGCACCCCGACACGCTGGCGACGCTCGACTTCGACCAGCCGATCGCCGTGGTCATCGTGGGCACGCTCATGTTCATCAAGGACGAGGACGACCCGTTCGGCGTCGTCAGGCGCTACACCGACGCGGTCGTGCCCGGCAGTTACCTCGCCGTCACCCACGTCACCGGCGACTTCGCCCCCGAGAGCCTGGAGGCCTTCGCCGAGGCGTACAACACCGGGCCCGTGCCGCTCACCTTGCGTACCGGCGCGGAGATCGCCCGGTTCTTCGACGGCTTCGAGCTCGTGGAGCCCGGCCTGGTGGCGGTCGGCGAGTGGCGCCCGGACCCGGACGAGATCCCCTTCCTGACCGGCCGCGTGCACGGCGGGTACGGGGCCGTGGGCAGGAAGCTCTGACCATCCCCCGCACTGCCCCCTCCACCCGGCCCGTACGGAACCACCCGGCCCGGGGCCGGAGTCAGTCCTCGTAGAAGACGCGCTCCACCACGGCCCGGGCCCGCCGGGTGGCGCGCCGGTAGTCCTCGACGAAGTCCTCGGTGCCCTCGGGGGGATAGCCGAGCGCCCGCGCGAGCAGCACGCGCTCCTTGACCGAGGTCGGGATGCTGTCGGACGCCCGACCGCGCACCAGCATGAGGGCGTCGCGGATGCGTGACGCGAACAGCCACGCCTGCGCGAGCACCTCCTCGTCGGCCGGGTCGAGCAGGCCCTCCGCCGCCGCCGCGCGCAGCGCGTCGAGAGTGCGCGTCGTACGCAGCGCGGGGGTGGCGCCCGCGTGCCGCAACTGGATGAGCTGGGCCACCCACTCCACGTCGCTCAGCCCGCCCCTGCCGAGCTTGGTGTGCAGGGCGGGATCGGCCCCGCGCGGCAGCCGCTCGGCCTCCATGCGCGCCTTGAGCTTGCGGATCTCGCGTACGGCGTCCGCGGAGATGCCCCCGGCCGGGTAGCGCAGCGGATCGACGAGCGCGATGAACTCACGGCCGAGCTCGGGGTCGCCCGCGCAGAACCGGGCCCGCAGCAGCGCCTGGGCCTCCCAGTGCGAGGCCCAGCGGTCGTAGTAGGCCCGATAGGAGGCGATCGTGCGCACGAGCGGCCCCTGCCGTCCCTCCGGCCGCAGGCCCGCGTCGATCTGCAGCGGCGGGTCGGGCGCGGGCAGCGCGAGCAGCCTGCGCGTCTCCTCGGCCACCGCGTGTGCGGCGTCGGTCGCGTCCCTGTCGGCCACCCCCGGCAGCGGCGCGTGCACGAACATGACGTCGGCGTCGCTGGCGTAGGAGCTCTCCAGGCCGCCGAGGCGGCCCATGGCGATGACGGCCATCCGCGTCGGGAACGGAGCGCGCCGTTCCAGCGTGACCTTGTTGATCGCCGTGTCGAGCGCCGCCTGGATCGTGACGTCGTTCAACGACGAGAGGGCCTGGCCGACCTCCTCGATGTCGATCAGCCCCGACAGGTCGGCGCAGGCCGTGCGGAGCAGCTCCCTGCGGCGCAGCGCCCGCACGGCGGCGACGGCGGTCTCGGCGTCCTCCGCGTGGCGGCTCACCGCGGCGGCGGCCTCGGCGGCGAGCGTCGCCGCGGGCCGTACGGCCAGCTCGGCGGGCGAGCCCAGCATCGCGACGGCCTCGGGGGCGTGCAGCAGTAAAGCGGTGACGTATTTGCTGGTGCCGAGCAGGTGGGCGAGGCGCTCGGCCACGGCGGTCTCGTCGCGCAGCAGGCGCAGATACCACGGCGTGGCGCCGAGCTTGTCGCTCACCTGGCGGAAGCCGAGCAGGCCGGCGTCGGGGTCGGGGGCGTCGGCGAACCAGCCGAGCATGACCGGCAGCAGCGTCCGCTGGATGGCCGCCCGGCGGGAGACACCGCTGGTGAGCGCGGCGATGTGCCGCAGCGCGCCCTCGGGGTCGGCGTAGCCGAGCGCCTGCAGCCGCGCGGTGGCCGCGGCCGCGGACAGGCGGGCCTCGGTCTCCGGCAGCCGGGCCACGGCCTGCAGCAGCGGGCGGTAGAACAGCTTCTCGTGGAGCCGCCGCACCTCCAGCGCGTGCCGCTTCCACGTTGTGGTGAACTCCCCCACCGGGTCGGTCGTCATGCCCAGGCCCCGGCCGAGCCGCCGCAGGTCGGCGGTGTCCGACGGCACCACGTGGGTGCGGCGCAGTCGGTGGAGCTGGAGCATGTGCTCGACCTGGCGCAGGAAGGTGTAGGCCTCGGCGAGCGCCTTGGCGTCATCACGCCCGACGTAGCCGCCCCTGGACAGGGCGGCGAGGGCCGACAGCGTGGCCCGGCGGCGCAGCAGCGGGTCGGAACGGCCGTGCACGAGCTGGAGGAGCTGGACGGCGAACTCGATGTCCCGCAGCCCGCCCGGCCCGAGCTTGATCTGCCGGTCGGCCTCGCCCGCGGGCACATGCGCCTCCACGCGGCGGCGCATGGCCTGCACGTCCTCCACGAACTTGGGCCGGGCGGCGGCCTGCCAGACCAGCTCGTTGACCGCGGCGACGTACTGCTGGCCGAGCTCCAGGTCGCCCGCGACCGGGCGCGCCTTGAGCAGCGCCTGGAACTCCCAGGTCTTGGCCCACCGCCGGTAGTAGGTCAGGTGGCTTTCCATGCTGCGCACGAGCGGGCCCATCTTGCCCTCGGGGCGCAGGTTGGCGTCCACCTCCCACAGCGCGCCCTCGGGGGTGCTCGCCGAGCAGGCCCGCATCATGCCCTGCGCGAGGCGGGTGGCGATCTGCAGCGCCTTGGTCTCGTCGACGCCCTCCTTGGGCTCGGCCACGAAGACGACGTCGACGTCGGAGATGTAGTTCAGCTCGCGGGCCCCGCACTTGCCCATGCCGATGACGGCCAGCCGTACGTCGCCCGCGTCGGGCACCTCGGCCCTGGCGATGGCGAGCGCGGCCTCCAGCGCGGCCGAGGCGAGGTCGGCCAGCGCGGCGGCGACCTCGGCGAGCGTGCACTCGCCGGCCACGTCGCGCGACGCCAGGTGCAGCAGGCGGTTGCGGTAGGCGACGCGCAGCGCGTCCATCGCCGGCGTGCCCGGCCCGGCGACGACTCCGCCTGCCATAAGCTCGGCCACGGGTTCGGACGCGTCCGGGTCGGCCCCGACCGCGAGCAGCATCTCCTCGCGCAGATCGCCGAGCGTGGGCCAGCGCGTCCACTGGATCGACGGCAGGCACTCCGGGTGCCGCACGACGTGCTCACCGAGCGCCGCGCTGAGCCCGAACACGCCGAGCAGCCTGCGACGCAGGTCGGGGTCGGCGCGGAACGCCCCGAGCACGCTCGGGTCCCGCTCGACCAGACGGCTCAGGGTGGTCAGCGCCAGATCCGGGTCCGCGGCCCTGACGAGGTCGTCGAGCAGGGCGAGATCGCCGACCGCCTCGGGGCCGAGCTCGTCGAGCAGCCGTTCGGCCCGCGCGCCGTCGGCGAATCCGAGCGCCGCCAGGCGCCCTGCCGTCGTCTGTATCCGAGGCGCGGCGTTCACCGTTCCTTCCTCCACCCCGACGTCGATCACGTCGGCCCCCCGAGACGAACCTTCCCAGTAACGGTACACATGGGACGGAAGCCTCCTCGCAGAGATCGGCCCCCTGCCGCGGAACCGACCTCGGACATCACCGCCCGGCGCCCGCCGGGCTCAGCGCACACGCTAGCCCTCCGTGTTGTGCGCGTCCTTAGCGGTTTCTCTGCGTAATCGGCCCATCACGCGTTTTCGCCGCGCGCTCCTCCGGTCCGTCAGGGCATGTCAGCTCCGGGTGAGCTGGGCCGCGAACGCCTCGGCGAGCGGCCTCCAGGTGCGCCTCAGCTCGTCTCCGGCGGCCCCGACCTGCGCGTTCAGCTCCGCGGCCCGCTCGGGCGGCAGCTCCCCTCCCTCGGTCCAGGAGGCGAAGATCTCGGGCGTGGCCTCGGGGTGGAACTGCACGGCCCACGCCCGGTCGCCGAGCCGGTACGCCTGGTTGGGGTAGCGCGCGCCGGTGGCCAGCCGTACGGCGCCCTCGGGCAGGGTGGTCATGGCGTCGTAGTGATACTGGATCGCCCGGACCGGCCCGTTCCGCGACGCGGACGGCAACGTGGAAAGCAGCGGGTCGGCGGCGGCCTCGGGAAGCGGCTCGATCTCCCCCAGGCCGATCTCCAGGCCCGCGCCGCCGCGCTCGACGGTCCCGCCGCAGGCCATGGTCATGAGCTGGGCGCCGAGGCAGATGCCGAGCGTCGGCACGCCCTCGTCCACGGCACGGGCGATCAGGGCCCTGGTCGCGGGCAGCCAGGCGTAGCCCTCGTCGTCCCAGGCCGCCGCGGCGCCGCCGAGCACCAGCAGCCCGCCGGGGGCGCGCTCGGGCACCGGCTCCCCCTTGTACGGCCGGACGACCTCGGTCTCGACTCCGGCGGCCTCCAGCCACCCCGCGAAGAAGCCCAGGCCGGCCTCGGCCTCGTGCTCGATGACGGTCAGACGTTCACCCATACGGGAGAGCTTAAAGACACATATCAGGACAGGCGATAGCGGACAGGGTCGTACCGTACAGTCCGCATCATGAACATCGATGAGGTCGCCGTCCCCGGCGGACGGCTGCGGATCGCCAGGTTCGGCGGCGGTCCCCGCCTGATCATCGCGGCGCACGGCATCACCGCCTCCCTCATGGCGTGGCGGGCGGTCGCCGACGCGCTGCCACCCGGCTGGTCGCTGGTCGCCGTGGACCTGCGCGGGCGCGGCCACAGCGCCGATCTGCCCGGCCCGTACGGCCTGGACCGGCACGCCGAAGACCTGGAACGCGTCGCCGAGCACGTGGGCGCGGACGGCACGAGCGTGCTCACCGGGCACTCGATGGGCGCCTACGTCGCGGCGCTGCACGGCGCGCACCGGCGTTACGCCAAGGTCGTGCTCGTGGACGGCGGCCTGCCGCTGCCGCTGCCGCCCGGCGCCGACCCCGACGAGGTGCTGGAGGCGACGCTCGGCCCGGCCATCGCCCGGCTCTCCCAGACCTATCCGAGCGTGGACGCCTACCTCGGCTTCTTCCGCGCCCACCCCGCGCTCGCGAACGACTGGTCCCCGCTCATCGAGGAGTACGTCCGCTATGACGCCGCCGGGCCGGACGACGCCGTCCGCTCACGCGCCCGCGAGGACGCCGTACGGCAGGACGGCCGCTGGCTGCTCACCGAGCACGAGGCGATCGGGACGGCGCTGAAGGGCATCGAGCCGGCGCCGCTGCTGCTCCGCGCGCCGCGGGGGCTGCTGAACCAGGACGTCGGGATGCTCCCGGACGACCTGACCGAGCGGTGGACGGCCGAGCTGCCCGGCCTGCGCGACGAGGTCGTGCCGGACTGCAACCACTACACGATCCTGTTCGACCCCCGCTGCGCCGCGGTCGTCGCCGCCCGCCTCACGGAGTGAGCGCGGGCCCCTTCGCGCCCGGCGGCCCTGGACGAGCTCCACGGCCGCCCGGCGCCGGCCCTGCCCTGACCGGCGCAGGGCCGTGTCACTGGCGGGGCAGGATCCAGGTGGCCTTGGCGGCGGCGACGAGCGCGCCGTCCACCTCGTAGACCGCGCTCGTGCCGAACAGCTTGCGGCCGTCGCGGCCCTCCGCCCGGGCGACGACCGAGTATCGGCCCATCGGGTAGACCCGGCGGAACACCTGCCCGGTCAGCCGTCCGAGCAGCGGAGGCTCGATGGGCCGCCGGTCGGGGAAGCTGCGGTAGTGCGCCCACCCGGTGACGCAGTCGAGCGCCGCCCAGACGATCGAGTCGGGCACCACGCCCTGCTCGTCGGTCACGTTGAACGGCACCCGCCAGCCCGCGGCGACGAGCTCGCCGCCGTCGGCGGGGCTCTCGACCGGGCCGGGGAAGATCCGCAGCCCGTCGCCGGGCTCACGCAGCCCGCAGGCGAAGCAGCCCGCGATGGCGTGGCCGTGCCTGCCGGGGAAGCCCGCCTCCGCGCGGGCCGCGTCGGTGAACCGCACGAACGGCGGCGGCGTCAGCGTCTCGGCGACCGGGATCGCCTCCACGAGGTGGCTGTCGCCCTGGCTGAGCACGACGGCGTTGCCGACATGCTCGACGCACAGAGCGGTCTCCAGGGGGACCGGTCTGCGAAGGGTGACCTCCACCGGCGAGTCGTGACCGCGCCCGGTCAGCGTGCCGGCGAGGGTGCCCGCTATCCAGCCGCCGTTGGCGGTGCCCTCTGGTCCCCGGAAACGCTTCGGTACGGTCAGAACGGTCTGCAGCCCCGCAGCCGCCGTCATATGGCCACGTCCTCCCTGAGTCACGTCTTGATACGGCTCACCCGCAAAAGTCGTAACAAGTGAACCGATTTTACTGTTCCGGCGTACGGACCAGCCAAACAGACGGGAGTGTCAGGAAGATTTGCAGCCTGTAACGGCGTGGTGACGCGATCTCCGTCAGAGCACGGGCAGGTAGCGGCCCAGCTCGAACTCGGTCACCTGGCGGCGGTAGTCCTGCCACTCCGCGCGCTTGTTGCGCAGGAAGTAGTCGAAGACGTGCTCGCCCAGCGTCTCGGCGACCAGCTCGCTGTGCTCCATCGCCGAGATCGCCTCGTCGAGCGACTGGGGCAGCGGCTGGATGCCGAGCGCCCGCCGCTCCGCGCTGGTCAGCGCCCACACGTCGTCCTCGGCCCCCGGCGGCATCTCGTACCCCTCCTCGATGCCCTTGAGCCCGGCGGCCAGGATGACGGCGAAGGCGAGGTAGGGGTTGCAGGAGGAGTCGACCGAGCGGAACTCGATGCGGGTCGAGCCGCCCTTGTGCGGCTTGTACATGGGCACGCGCACGAGCGCGGAGCGGTTGTTGTGCCCCCAGCAGATGTACGCGGGGGCCTCGCCGCCGGCCCCGGCGATCGCCTCGGCGCCGCCCCACAGCCGCTTGTAGGAGTTGACCCACTGGTTGCAGACGGCGGTGATCTCCGCGGCGTGCCGGAGCAGGCCGCCGATGAACGACCGGCCGATCTTGGAGAGCTGATAGTCGGCGCCGGGCTCGTGGAAGGCGTTGCGGTCGCCCTCGAACAGCGACATGTGGGTGTGCATGCCCGACCCGGGGAAGTCGGTGAACGGCTTGGGCATGAACGAGGCCCACACCCCCTGCTCCAGCGCCACCTCCTTCATGACCAGCCGGAACGTCATGATGTTGTCGGCCGTGGTCAGCGCGTCGGCGTAGCGGAGGTCGATCTCCTGCTGGCCCGGCGCGCCCTCGTGGTGGCTGAACTCCACCGAGATGCCCATCGACTCCAGCATCATGATCGCGTTGCGGCGGAAGTCGTGGCCCGCGCTGTGCGGCGTGTGGTCGAAGTAGCCGCCGTCGTCGATGGGCTCGGGCTTGTCGCCCTTCTCCGGCCGGTTGCGGAGCAGGAAGAACTCCACCTCGGGGTGGGTGTAGAACGTGAAGCCCATGTCGGCCGCCTTGGCCAGCGTCCGCTTGAGCACGAAGCGGGGGTCGGCGTGCGACGGCGAGCCGTCCGGCATCAGGATGTCGCAGAACATGCGGGCGGCGCCCGGCGACTCACTGCGCCACGGCAGGATCTGGAACGTCGCCGGGTCGGGCTTGGCCAGCATGTCCGACTCGTAGACCCGCGAGAAGCCCTCGATCGCCGAGCCGTCGAAGCCGATGCCCTCGGCGAAGGCGCCCTCCAGCTCGGCCGGCGCGATCGCCACCGACTTCAGGAAACCGAGCACGTCGGTGAACCACAGCCGGATGAACCGGATGTCTCGCTCTTCGAGCGTGCGGAGCACGAATTCCTGCTGGCGGTCCAAGGCGTACCTCACGGAGTCACAGGTCTGGTCTCGTACCAGTCTGCCTGGTGAGTGTTTCACAGGGGTTACGGGGGAGTGTGAGCCGTCGGTCCTGCGGCTCACCACTGGGCCCTGAACGGCGGCGGTCCCCGGGGGCCGCGGGCGGAGACGGTGACGAGGATCACACTGAACGAACCCGTCGGCCGGAGCGTCGATGCCGTTGATCCGGCGTTCCTGACGGCGCGAGGGCATGAACAGCGTCACCGCCGACGTCCGTCAACTCGTGTACGGCCTGCGTCCCCCCGCGCTCGACGACCTCGGGCCGACGGGAGCCGTACGCGCCCTGGCGGAGGAGGCCCGCCTCGGCCTGGCCGCCGGCCCTGGAGTGATCGGCAGGAATCCGGGGTGGTTCAGGGTGATCAGGAGACGGCGGCGAGCGACTCGCCGACCGGGGTGCGCCGGTAGAGCACCTCGCGGCCGAGCCGCCGCCGCGCCACCAGGCCCGCGTCGGACAGCACGGCGAGGTGCTGGCTGACCGCGCCCGGCGTGAGGCCGAGCCGCCGGGCGAGCCCGCTGGTCGAGCCCGGCTCGGCCAGCGCGGTGAGCACCTGCGCCCGGGTGCGGCCGATGAGCGCGGCCAGCGCCTCGGGCGTGCAGGGGGGCGTGCCGTCCGTCCACAGCGTCCCGACGCCCCGGGCCGGGTAGCACAGCATCGGCAGGTAGGGCTCGTACATCACCCAGACGTCGGGCCAGGAGAAGGCGCTCGGCACGAGCACGAGGCCGTCCCCGCCGAGATCGCCCACGTAGTCGCAGTTCTTGGCGGCGACGAGCCGGTCGCCGTGCCAGGCGACGGTCGAGTGCAGGTCGGCGAACAGCTCGCGCACTCCCCCGGCCGCCAGCATGCGTGACCGCCACATGACGTCGCCCTCCAGCAGCGCGCGGATCCGCGGCCAGAACTCCTCGATGGCGACCGTCCAGTACGCCCGAAGCTGGTCGGCCACCCGCCGCACGCCCTCCGCCGGGTCGTCGGCGAACCGCCGCAGCGCCGCGGGATCGGACGTCTGCACCCAGACCATCTCCTCGTACGCCGTGGTGGGCGGCGTGGCGCGCACCCGCTCCAGCTCGGCGGCGAAGTCCGGCAGCGGGGTGTCGGGCGGCGGGGTGAGGAAGTCGGGCACGTAGCCGCGCACCGGGACCAGCGCGAACAGATCTGTGAGATCCACC
The DNA here is from genome assembly GCF_012034195.1 of Microbispora sp. CL1-1. Classification (NCBI taxonomy): domain Bacteria; kingdom Bacillati; phylum Actinomycetota; class Actinomycetes; order Streptosporangiales; family Streptosporangiaceae; genus Microbispora; species Microbispora sp. CL1-1. The sequence goes on along the minus strand of NZ_JAATEK010000001.1, from coordinate 88,466 downwards.
TCACGCAGGCGCGGCCGTACGGCCCGCAGCCACGGCAGGTGCAGCGAGTGGCGGCCCGGAGCGCGCAGCACCCGGAGGCTGGCGACCAGCTCCCACATCGGAGAGAACGCGAACCGCAGCCGCGCCACGTCGTCCGGCGTGAACCGCCACTCCACCGGCATGATCGCCCCCCGATGTTTCAGCCAGGGCTAAAAGATTGGCACGGCGCGGCCCCGGTGTCCAAGGGTGGACGACGTGACCACAGTGATCAGCAGGACCGGCTTCATCCAGTCGAAGGTCGGGGGTTTGCCCCGGCCGTTCTGGGTGCTGTTCGGCGGAACGTTCGTGAACCGGCTCGGCACGATGGTGGAGCCGTTCATCGGCATCTACCTCACGCAGGCGCGCGGCGTCTCGCTCGCCACCACCGGGCTGGTCATGACCATGTTCGGCCTGGGGTCCCTGCTGTCGCAGCCGGTCGCCGGATGGCTGACCGACCGCCTCGGGCGCCGGATCACGCTGACGGGCGGCATGGTCGCCACGGCCGTCACCATGATCGTGCTCGGCTACACCACCAGCGTGCCGGGGCTCGTCGTGGGCATGCTGGTGCTGGGCATCGTGGTGGACGCCTACCGCCCGGCCTCGCAGGCGATCGTCGCCGACCTGGTGTCGCCGGAGGACCGGCCGAGGGCGTTCGGGCTGCTGTTCTGGGCCATCAACCTCGGCTTCTCGGTCGCCATGGTCGCGGGCGGCTGGCTCGCCCACTCGGGCTTCACCGTGCTGTTCTGGGTGGACGCCGTGACCTGCCTGATCTTCGGTCTCCTCGTGTGGCGGGCGATCCCGGAGACCCGCCCGGCCCGCGAGGACGCGCAGCCCGGCCGGTTCGCCGACGTGCTGCGCGACCGGCTGATGCTGGCCTTCGTCGTGGGCAACCTGGTGTATTCCCTGGTCTACCTGCAGGGCTACACCACGCTGCCGCTCGCCATGACCGGTCAGGGGCTGCCCACGAGCGCGTACGGCATGGCGATGGCGGTCAACGGCCTGCTGATCGTGGTCGTCCAGCCGCTCACCAACGCGTGGCTGGCCCGGTTCGACTCGTCCAGGGTGCTCGCGGCGGGGTTCGCGCTCGTCGGCGTCGGGTTCGCGGTGACCTCCCTGGCGTCGTCGGCGGCCGGGCACGCGGCGGCCGTGGCCGTCTGGACGCTCGGCGAAGTGCTCACGGCCGGGATCCCGGGGGCGATCGTCGCGGCGCTCGCGCCGCCCCACCTGCGCGGGCGCTACTCGGGCCTGTACGGCCTGTCCTGGTCGGCCGGCACCCTGCTCGCGCCCCTCGTGGGCACCCGGCTGCTGGCCGCCGCCCCCGGACTGGTGTGGCCGCTGTTCGGCGCCTTCGGCCTGCTCGCGGCGGTGGGCCAGCTCCTCATCGGCCGCGCCATACGCCGCCGATCCGCTCAAACGGCGTAAACCGGGCCGGATGGGAGACGCCGGCCCGCTCCTCTCGACTTTCCTGGTCGAACTGGATCGGGACAGGACATAATCCATCGCAGCATGGACGAGAACCCCCCTGCCCTTCCCGTGCGGGCGGCGGCCTGGGCGATGGCGGCCCTGGCGCTGGTCCTGACCCTCGCGGGGGTGCTGGTCCAGGTCCGGATCCCCGAGGAGTGGCAGCCGCACCCCCCGTTGACGCCGGACTTCGGCGTCGCGCTCACGTTCCCGCTCACGGGAGCGTTCCTGGTGTCCCAGCGGCCCCGGCTCAGCATGGCCTGGCTGATCTGGGCGGGCGGCCTGCTGGGTTCGGGCAACGTCGCCTTCACGGCGCTGATGTTCCACTGGGCCTCGCAGGGCGACATGGGGGCGGCCGTCGCGGCCCGGGCGGTCCAGGTGACCTGCTGGGCGGTGTCGGGCCTGCTGCTGGCGGTCATGGTTCCGCTCTACTCCCCCACCGGGACGCTCCCCTCCCGCGGCTGGCGCGTGGTCGTCGCCGCCGGCTCTGTCGCCACCGCAGCCGAGGTCGTCCTGAGCCTGCTGCGACCCGATCCCGATCCCGCCGGTTACCCCTGGCCGGCGGTGATCCATAACCCGCTGCAGGTCAGGGCACTCATCCCCTACTACGTCCCGGTGTGGGACGTCCTGCAGTACGTGATCCAGGCATGCGTGGTGGCGGCGCTGGCCTCGCTCGCGCTCCGGCTGCGGCGCGCCGACCCGGTGACGCGCCGGCAGATCGCCTGGCCGCTGTCCGTCTTCGCCGTGTACGTGGCGTTCTACCTGCTCGGCCCCGCGATGTGGCTGCCCGCGACGCTGTGGACGGCGCTCATCCCGTTCGCGATCCTCTTCGCGGCGCTGCGCTACCGGTTGTACGGCATCGACACGGTGATCAGCCGGACGTTCGTCGCCGCCGGGCTCCTGGGCGCGATCGGCGTCGTCTACTTCGTGGCCGGGGCGGTCTCCAGCCTGGTCGTGTCGGGATATCACCAGGTGGGCGGCCTCGTGGCGGCGCTGTTCGCCGGGGCGTTCTTCCAGCCGCTGCGCCGCGTCCTGCAGCGTGTGGTCGACCGTGCCCTCTACGGCAGGGTGGGCGATCCGGCGCTGCTCGCCGAACGGCTGACGCAGGAGGTGCGGCGGGCCGGCCCCGCCGACGCGCTGGCGTCGGTGGTGACGGTCGTGCGCGAGGGCCTGGCCGTGGAGGGCGTCGCCGTCGAGGTCGCCGGCGGCAGGCCGCGTTATGTCGAGAGCGGCCAGGCCGGGCCGTCGCCGCGCGAGGTGCCGCTCGTCTGGCACGGCGAGCCGGTCGGCCGGCTGCTCGTCGGCCCGCCGGGGGCACGGCGGTTCGCCGCCGCCCACGACGAGCGGGTGCTGTCCACGCTGCTCCCCTATGTGGCCGACGTCGCCCACGCCGTACGGATGGCCGCCGACCTCCAGCGCTCGCGCGAGCGCATCCTCGCCGCCCGCGAGGAGGAGCGGCGGCGGCTGCGCCGCGACCTGCACGACGGGCTCGGCCAGACGCTCGGGGCGATGGCGATGACGATCAACATGGCCCGCCACAGCCTGGAACGGTCCCCTGAGACGGCCGACGCCCTGCTGCACGACCTGCGGGTCGGCATGGACGCGGTGGCCGGCGACATCCGCGAGCTCGTGTACGGCCTGCGGCCGCCGGCCCTCGACGACCTGGGGCTTGAGGGAGCCGTACGCGCACTGGCCGAGGAGACGCTGCCCGCCGGGACGGACGGCGTCGAGGACATCGCGGTGCGGGTGGACGGCGACCTCGCGGGGCTGCCCGCCGCCGTGGAGGTCGCGGTCTATCGCATCGTGCAGGAGGCGCTCAACAACGTGCGCCGTCATGCACGGGCCACCCGCGCGGAGGTGGTCGTCACGCGTCACCCGGCCGGGGGCGGCGGCGAGCTGCGGGTGACGGTCGCCGACGACGGCGTCGGCCCGCCCGCCCGGCCGCGCGCGGGAGTCGGCATGTCCTCGATGCGCGAGCGCGCCGCCGAGCTGGGCGGAAACTGCGTGGTCACCGCCGCCGAGACCGGCGGCACGGTCGTCGAGGCCCGGTTCCCGCTCACCGCCTGAGCACCAGCAGCCGGCCTCGCGACCCAACCGAGAGCCGCTCGGCGCGACCGTGATCGCCACTGCCTCTACGCTTACCGTGCGATGGTGACTTTTCGTGCCCTTGGACCGTTCGAAGCGGTTTCCGGCGGCGAGACGCTCGACCTGGGCGGCCAGCGGCAACAGGCCGTGCTCGCCCGGCTGATCGTGGCCGCAGGACGCGCCGTGCCGGTGAGCGTGCTGATCGACGAGCTGTGGCCCGGCGAGCCGCCCGCCCAGGCGCTGTCCACGATCCAGGGGTACGTCTCCCGGCTGCGGCGGGCGCTCGAACCGGACCGCGCACCGCGCGAGGAGGCGGGCGTCCTGGTGTCGGCCCCGCCCGGCTACGCGCTGCGGGCGGCCGTCGAGGACGTGGACTGCTGGCACTTCGAGCACCTGGTCAAGAGCGACCACGAAGGCCCGGCCGCGACGTTGCAGCGGATGGAGGCGGCCCTCGCCCTGTGGCGCGGGCCCGCGCTCGCCGGGTTCCAGGAGCTGATCTGGGCGCAGACCGAGGCCACGCGGCTCGACGAGCTTCGCCTGCTCGCCGTGGAGCGCCGCGCGGACGCCGCCCTGCGGCTGGGCCGTACGGGCCCGATGATCCCCGACCTGGAGGCGCACGCGTCGGCGCATCCGCTGCGGGAGGAGGCCTGGCGGCTGCTGGCCCTCGCGCTCTACCGTGCCGGGCGGCAGGGCGACGCGCTCGGCGCGCTGCGCCGGGCCCGGGTGGCGCTGCGCGACGAGCTCGGGCTCGACCTCGGCCCGGCCCTGCAGCGGCTGGAGCAGGACATCCTCGTCCAGGCGGCGCATCTGGACGCCCCCGGTCCGGCCGCGGACGCGCCGCCGGACGGGCCGTCCGCGCCGTCCGTGCCGGTGGGGGCGTCGGGTGCGGCCTCCGGCCCGGCGGCCCTGCGGGTGCTGATCGCCGACGACCAGGCGCTGGTGCGCACCGGTCTCAAGGTGATCCTCGACAGCGAGCCGGGGCTCGACCTCGTCGGCGAGGCGGAGAACGGCGAGCAGGCGATCGCGCTCGTCCGGTCGGTGCGGCCCGACGTGGTGCTCATGGACATCCAGATGCCGCGCCTGGACGGCCTGGCGGCGGCCCGGCGGATCCTCGCGGCGGAGGCGCCGCCAAAGGTGATCATGATGACCACCTTCGGCACCGACGAGAACCTCTACGCGGCGCTGCGGGCCGGGGTGAGCGGCTTCGTCCTGAAGACCTCGCCGCCCGAGCAGCTCATCGCGGCGGTCCGGGCGGCCGTGGCGGGCGACGCGCTGCTCGACCCGGCGGTCACCACGCACCTCATCGCCGCGTTCGCGGGGCGGCGCGACCCGGCGGCGCCGGAAGGGCTGTCCGACTCCGACATCGACCTGATCAAGCTCGTCGCCCGGGGCTTCACCAACCGGCAGATCGCAATGACGCTGGCCGTGCCGGAGCAGGAGGTCGCCGACGAGGTCACCACGCTGCTGCGTGGCCTCGGCCTGGTCGACCGCGCCCAGCTCGTGGTCCTCGCGTACGAAAGAGGGCTGGTCAGCCCCGGCTCGCGCGACGCCTGACCCTTATCGTCGCTTTGACGACAACAAATCGGACACTTTAGGGTGGGACCGTGGCTCAACTGCGTATCGCTCTCGCCCAGACCAATCCGGTCGTCGGTGACATCGCCGGCAACGCCGACATGCTCGTCGAGTGGACCCGCAGGGCCGCCGGGCGCGGCGCTCACCTCGTGGTGTTCCCCGAGATGTTCCTGACCGGCTATCCCGCCGAGGATCTGGTGCTCCGCTCGTCGTTCGTGGAGGCGTCGATCACTGCGCTGTCGAAGACGGCGACGCGGCTCGCCGACGAGGGGCTCGGCGATCTCCCCGTCGTGGTTGGCTACCTCGACCGGGCCGACCTCGCCCCGCGCGTGGGCCAGCCCAAGGGCGCCCCGCTCGACGCGGTCGCCCTGCTCCACGAGGGCCGGGTGGTGACGAAGTCGGCCAAGCACCACCTGCCGAACTACGGGGTGTTCGACGAGTATCGCTACTTCGTGCGCGGCGACCGCCTGCCGATCTTCCGCCTGCACGGCGTGGACGTCGCCGTGGCCGTGTGCGAGGACCTGTGGCAGGACGGCGGTCCCGTGTCGGTGGTCGCCGAGGCCGGCGCCGGCCTGCTCGTCGTCCCCAACGGCTCGCCGTACGAGACGAACAAGGACGACGTGCGGCTGGAGCTGTGCGCGCGGCGGGCCCGCGAGGCGGGCTGCGCGCTCGCGTACGTGAACATGGTCGGCGGGCAGGACGAGCTGGTCTTCGACGGCGACTCGCTCGTCGTGGACGCCTCCGGGGAGCTGGTCGCCCGCGCGCCGCAGTTCGAGGAGGACCTGTTCGTCACCGACCTGGAGCTTCCGGAGGGCACGGGCGAGCCCGGCGAGTCGCGCCACGACGCGCACGACGGCACGGTCATCACGGTCGAGCGGGTGCTGCTGTCGGCCGCCCCGGTCGAGCCGTACGAGCCGGAGACGCCGGTCGTCGCCGAGCGGCTGGACGACCTGGCCGAGATCTACCAGGCGCTGGTGCTCGGCGTGCGCGACTACGTGCGCAAGAACGGCTTCCGCTCGGTCATCCTCGGCCTGTCCGGCGGCATCGACTCCGCCCTCGTCGCCACGATCGCCGCCGACGCGATCGGGCCCGAGCGGGTGCACGTGGTGCTGATGCCCTCGCGCTACTCCTCGGACCACTCGATCACCGACGCGGAGGAGCTGGTGCGCCGCCAGGGGGTCCACTCCCAGATGGTGCCGATCGCCGACATCGTCGCGGCGTTCGAGAAGGAGATCGAGCTGCACGGCCTGGCGGCCGAGAACCTCCAGGCCCGCGTGCGCGGCATGCTGCTGATGAGCCTGTCGAACGAGCACGGCCACCTGGTGCTGACCACCGGCAACAAGAGCGAGCTGGCCACCGGCTACTCCACCCTGTACGGCGACTCGGCGGGCGGGTTCGCCCCGATCAAGGACGTGCTCAAGAGCGTCGTCTGGAAGCTCGCGGAGTGGCGCAACGCCCAGCCGGGGCGGCCTCCGATCCCGGAGAACTCGATCACCAAGGAGCCGAGCGCCGAGCTGCGGCCCGACCAGCGCGACACCGACTCGCTCCCGCCGTACGACGTGCTCGACCGGCTGCTGCGCGACTACGTGGAGGGGGACATGGGCCGCGACGAGCTGGTCGCGGCCGGTCACGATCCCGAGCTGGTCACGAAGATCATCCGCCTGGTCGACCAGGCCGAATACAAGCGCCGCCAGTACCCGCCGGGCCCGAAGATCACGCCCAAGAACTTCGGCCGCGACCGCCGCCTGCCCATCACCACCCGCTGGCGCGAGCGCCTCTAAGTCCGCACGTCACGCGTGCGGACCAGCAGCCAGGCGCCGAGCAGCGCGGCGGCGGCCCACGCGGCCGCCACGCCGAGGCCCTCCCATGGGCCGAGCGGAAGGTCGTCCAGGTGCGTGGTCGTCTGGACCGCGAGCCCGGCGTTCGCCGGCGTGGCCTGCCAGAGCAGCCGCCGCCGGCCCGGGTCGGCGACCATGTGCGCGATGAGCGGCAGCACGTACAGCAGGCCGCACACCACGCCTGCCGCGGTCGCGGAGTCCCGAACGGCGGTGGCGACGCCGAGGCTGAGCAGGGCGATCAGCGCGAGGTAGAGCGCCGTGCCCGCCGCCGCCCGCAGCGTCGGGCCGTCGGCCAGGGACGGCGGCGGGTGACCGCTGGCGGCCGTGAACCCGTTGCCCGGCAGGATGAGCCGTGCCGCCAGCACGGACGCGAGCACCGCGACCGTCCCGGCGGCCAGTGTCAGGCCGGTGAGGACGGCGGCCTTCGCGGCCAGGACCCGGCCCCGGCGTGGCATCGCCGCGAACGTCGTCGCGATCATGCCGGTGCCGTACTCGCCGGTGACCGCGAACACGGCCAGGACGGCCACGGCCGCCTGGCCCGCCTGGATTCCGGCGAGGCCGAGCCGGGGGACGTCCTGGTCGCAGCCCGCCGCCGGGCAGGACACGGTCGCGGCCACGGCGGCGCTCGCGGCGGCGGTGAGCCCGACGACGGCGGCCGTCAGCCACGCCGCGCCCGATGTGGTGCGCGTCTTGGTCCACTCCGCGCGAAGCTCGCGTCTCACGCGTCCTCCTTGCTCACGTGTCGCTTTTGCTCACGTGTCGCCTTTTGCTCACGTCTCGGCCCTGCTCACGTGCCGGCGCCTGCTCACGTGCCGGCCCCTGCTCATGCGTCGGCCCGGCTCATGCGTACGGCGGCCAGGACGACGGCGAGCGCGGCGTAGCCGCAGAGCACGGCGAGCCCGGCGAGGGGCGGCAGCGGATAGTAGCCGCCCTGGGGGCTGTAGTAGCCGAGCACCTGCGCGTACTCCGGCACGCTCTGCTGCACCGCGAACCCGGCCGCCGGAGTGAGCCGCAGCAGCCACCGCGCCACGCCCAGGGGCAGGACGGAGGCGGTCGCGAGAATGTGGGGCACCACGACGAGCCCGACCACCGCGGCGACCGCCGCCGCACCGCGCCGCGCCAGGGCGCCGCAGGCGAGGGCGAGGATCGCGACGGCGGCCGTCAGCGCCCCGACACCGGCCACGACCCGCAGCTCGGTTAACGTGCTCGCCGGGAGGACGGCGTTGCCGTTCGCCTGGAGGATGCGCGCGCCGAGGGGAACGGTGAGGGCGGCGGTGGTCAGGCCGGCGGCGAAGGCCACCGCGCCGATGACCACGGTCTTGGCGGCGAACGCCCGGCCCCGCCGTGGCGCGGCCAGCAGGGTGGTGCGGAACAGGCCCCGCCGGTGTTCCGCGGTGACGAACAGCACCGCCACCACGATCACCGCGACCAGCCCGGCGACCAGGCCGGAGAGCGTGCTCTCGATCCGCATGCCGTCCGTGCTCGGTGCGACGTCGCCGAGCCCGGTGATCGCGAACGTGCCGCCCGACTCGGTGAAGCGGCCCGGGTGATGGGGCGTGCTGCCGTCGGGCTCGTACGTCACGCCGACGTCGTCGTGGCTCCGCGTGCCGCCCGCCCGGCCCTCCACCCGGACCTGGTCGAAGACGGCGGTCGCCTCGGTGAACCGGACCTGGACGGAGGCGCCGCCCAGATTCCCTCTGCTCACCGTGAGGTCTCCCGGGGAGGCGACGAACATCCCGGCCTCCACCGTGGCCGGCAGCCGGGCCGGGCGGGCCGTGCCGACCACCGTCCACCGCCTGCCGTCCACGGACTCGTAGCCGGTCAGGGTGCCGCCGGACCGGGTCAGCCGCAGCCAGCGCGGCGACCCCGGCGAGACGCCGCCGGGCCCGCCCGCGACGTCCTCGGTGAAGTCGTGCTGCATCCGCACGCCGTGCCGGGCGGTGACCATGACCGCGGCGTACGACGCGCCCTCCCGGACGCCGTCCTTGACCATGATCCCGGCCTTCGCCCACGGCACGACTCCGGCCACGACGTTGCGCACCCCGGGGGTGGCGTCGGGGAGCCGGATCCGCCCGGTCATGGAGTCGACCCGCACGATGATCGAGCCGTCCCCGTCCAGCCGGCGGTGGACGAAGAAGAAGCGGTCGCTCACCGCCTCACCGCCCGGCCCGGTCGTGAGCGTGCAGGCGGTCTCGACATCGCCCATGCCGCAGGAGGCGTGGCTGCCCGCCGCGGACATCAGCCCCAGGGCCACAACGAGCGCCACGCCGACGGCCATGCCGGCCACCCAACCGCGTACGGTCCTGAACTTGGTCCACTCGGCGCGCACCAGGCGCAGGAAGCCGTCGCGCCCGTTCGTCTCCATGACTGTCGTGGGGTCCGTGATCATGTCGCCGTCCCGTCCCGGGGGGTCGTGGCTCGGGGGGTCGTGGCGCGGAACTCGACCGCGTCCCGGGTCAGCTCCATGTACGCCTCCTCCAGCGACGCGCGATGCGCGGCGACCTCGGAGAACGGCACGCCGTTCGCGCCGAGCAGGGCGACGATCCGCTCCGCCTCCAGCCCGGAGACGGTGAGCGTGTCGCGGTCCTGGACGGCCACCCTGGCGCCGGCGCGGGCCAGCACTTCCATCGCCTCCGGACGCGCGGTCGTCCGCAGCGTGACCCGCCCGTCGGAGGCGGCGGCGACCATGTCGGCGACGCTCATGTCCGCCACCACCCGCCCCCGGCCCGCGACCACGAGGTGGTCGGCCAAGTCCTGCATCTCGCTCATCAGATGGCTGGACACCAGCACCGCGCGTCCCTCGGCGGCCAGGGACCGCAGCAGGGTGCGGATCCACACGATGCCCTCCGGGTCGAGGCCGTTGACCGGCTCGTCCAGCATGAGGACGGGCGGATCCCCGAGCAGCGCGGCGGCGATGCCGAGACGCTGCCGCATGCCGAGCGAGAACCCGCCCGCCCTGCGCCGCGCCACCGCCCCCAGCCCGACCTGCTCGACCACCTCGTCGACCCGCCGCGCGCCCAGCCCCTGGGAGTGGGCCAGCCACAGCAGGTGGTTGCGTGCCGTACGGGAAGGCTGCAGGGCGGCGGCGTCCAGCAGGGCGCCGACCTGGCACAGGGGGGCCCGCAGGCTCCGATAGGGCCGGCCGCCGACCAGCGCGGATCCCTCGTCGACCGTGTCGAGCCCGAGGATCACCCGCATCGTGGTGGACTTGCCCGCGCCGTTGGGCCCGACGAAACCGGTGACCCGGCCCGGCAGCACCGTGAAGGACATCCCGTCCAGCGCCACGGTGCGGCCGTAGCGCTTACGCAGTCCGATTACTTCGATGGCCGCTCGCATGCCCGGCAGGCTAGGCGGTGGCGGGAACGCGCGGCGTCACGGCGGGGAGCGATCTCCGCCCTCCGAGCGCAAGGCGGGGTGTCTCCCTTCCGCGTCTCCTTCTTCCGCGCCTATGTCGTCGGCACTTCGTACGCGCCCGCCGCGCTGGGTGTGTTCGCTGCCCTGCTCGCGCTGGCCGAGGCGGTCGCGCACGCCCGCGGCGCGACGCCGCTCTCGTTCGGACCCGCCGCGACTACACCACCCCTGTTCGGGCACGGCTCGACCGCACCGGTGGGCATGGGCGCGAGCACTCCGGGCACCCCGGCGGGCCCGAGCACGGTGGTCGTGGCGCTCACCGGCCCGGGGGCCGATCCCGGCGGGGCCGCGCTGCGTCTGGTCGCGTTCGGCCTGCTCGCCCTGGCCACCACGGTGCCGGTCGTGTTCCTGCGGACCCGGCCGACGGCCGCCGCCCTGGTCGTCGGCGCGGCGGGCGTGCTGTCGTTCACGGCCTTCCGGACGCTCACTGTCGCCGCGCGGCCGTCGTGGTGGTCTGCCTCCACCGGCTCGGTGTCACCGGAGCGCGGCGGCTTGGCCTCTTGCTCGCCGCGCCGTACGTCGTGGCGGCGTTGCTCGGCCTGCCCGCCTGGACCCTGCCCCGAGGCGTGGCGATGCTCGTTCCCGTGGAGGGCGAAACGCGCGTCCTCGTCCTGCTCCTTGCGTGCATCGCCCCGGCTGCGACCTTGGCCGGAGTCGCCCGGCGGGCCACCGATGAGGCCGCGGACAACCGGCCGCCCGGCAGGTCATCGCCGGCACCCTCCTGGAGCACACCGCCCGGGGCGAGCGGGCGCGCATCGCCCGGGAGCTGCACGACGTGGTCGCCCACCACATCTCCATGGTCGCCGTACAGGCGGAGACGGCCCGGGTAGCCGTGCCGGGCATGCCGTCCGCCGGGGCGGAGCGGCTGCGGGCGATCGGCGACACCGCCCGCTCGGCGCTGACCGAGATGCGGCGCCTGCTGGGCGTGCTGCGTGAGGACGACCGGGAACGGGCGGATCTGCGCCCGCAGCCCGGCCTGCGGCTGACCGAGCTGAACGCGCTGCTCGACGAGGCGCGCGACGCCTCGGGAACCGCCGTGCGCCTCGTTCTCAGCGGCTCCCCCGCCGTGCTCGATCCCGGCGTCGAACTCGCCGCTTACCGCATCATCCAGGAGGCGCTCACCAACGCCCGGCGGCATGCGCCGGGCGCCGCCGTGGACGTGGAACTGCACTACACCCGCGACGCTCTGCGGCTGCGCGTACGGGACAACGGCCCAGGCATTCCGTTCTCCTCGGGCACGGCGACCGGCACCGGCGGGTCCGACGGCCTGGGCGTGCCGGGCGGCGCCGTGATGCCCGGTGCAGCCGTCCCGTCCGGAGACGCGCGCGTGCCCGATGGCATGGCCGGTCACGGATTCGCCGAACACGAATCGGCTACTCGCGGACCGGCTGGTCGCGTACTCGCCGGGCAAGAATCGGCCGGTCATGAATCAGCTGGTCACACCTTCGCCGGTCATGGATTGGCCGATCACGAATCCGCCCGATATGAGGCGGCCCGGCACGGATTGACCGAACACGAATCGGCTGCTCGCGGATCGGCCGGCCACGGATTGACCGGGATGCGGGAACGGGCCGCCGCCGTTGGTGGCGAACTGTGCATCGGCTCCGCGGCCGGCGGCGGTTTCGTCGTGGAGGCGTGTCTCCCTCGGCTTCCGGATGCCGATGATTTCCAGGCCTCCGGTGCTGCCGACGGTCCTGACCGCTGGTGGGGCCCTGCCGCACCCGCCGGCTCTGCGGGAGGATGTCCGTGACCGGCGGGACGCCGATCCGTGTCGTGGTGGCCGACGACCATCTGGTCGTCCGCACCGGCTTCGCCGAACTGCTGGGCAGCCAGCCGGACTTCGCCGTGGTCTCGACCGCGCCCGACGGGGCGCAGGCCGTCCGGATGTGCCGGGAACTGCGCCCCGACGTCGTCGTCATGGACATCCGTATGCCGGTTATGGACGGCATCGAGGCAACCCGGCGGCTCGCCGGCTCCGGAACGCGGGTCCTCATCCTGACGACCTTCGACCTGGACGAGTACGTGTACGACGCGCTGCGCGCCGGGGCGGGCGGTTTCCTGCTCAAGGACGTCACCGCCGAGCGCCTCTTCGACGCGGTCCGCGTCGTGGCGGCGGGCGATGCGCTGCTGGCCCCTTCGATCACCCGCCGCCTCATCGCCGAGTTCGCCCGCCTGCGGCCGACTCCCGAGCCCGCCATCCCGGCCGCGCTCACCCCACGGGAGACGCAGGTGCTGCGGCTGGTGGCCGAGGGGCTGTCCAACTCCGAGATAGCGGACCGGCTGACCGTCAGCGAAGAGACGGTCAAGACGCACGTGAGCCGGGTGCTTAGCAAGCTCGGCCTGCGTGACCGGACCCAGGCCGTCGTCGTGGCGTACGAGACCGGACTGATCGTGCCGCGCTTCACCGGTGACCGGTTCAACCCGGCCGAGCCGACCTGACACCGCCATCCGATGGCCGTCGGCACACGGCGCACGGAGCACGACGGCATGGCGGCGCAGCGCCGCGGTGGCTCGGCAGCACGGCGCCTGGTCGATCGGCCGTAAAGCCGCCGGGCTGCGGAGCAAGGACCTGCTCGGGCGTTGATCTGGGAGATTCCCGGCGACACACCGGCACAGGGGTGGGCGCGCGCGACGCGGGTCTGAGGTCAGGCCCGCTGACAAGCGCGCTCCACTCCGGTTGGAACAGGCGGGCCCGAGACAAGAAAGCCGTGACCGATGCCGGGCAGGCGTCCGGCATCGGTCACGGAGTCATCGGAGACATCTTTAGGAGACGGCGTCGTCGGCAGACAGCCGCCCGCCCTCGCGTCCATTTCCCGCCAGTGGTACCCGGCATCCCATGAGGATGCCCAGCGCGACGCACCCGTTCGATGCGCCGCTCCGCGCTCGCTTCGTCGCGCCGCTTAGCGCTCGCGTCGGTCACGCCGCTCCGTGCGCCGCTTAGCGCTCGGCTCCGCACACCGGTCGAGGCACCGTTCCGCGCTCGGTTCCGTCGCGCCGCTCGATACGCGGCTCTGTGCGCCGTTCGATGCGCCGTTCGATGCGCCGTTTCGTGCGTGGCGTATCACGAGGACGGCGGTGCACGACGGTGACCGGGGCGGTCCGTACGGCCGTCTGCCGTACGGACCGGGGTCATGGCTCGGAGGCGAGGGGCCGCATCACGGCCCGGGGCTCGGGAGCCGGGTCACAGCTCGGGGATCGAGGGACGAGGTTACAGCTCGGGGGTGGAAAGACGGGTCACTGCTCGGAGTTGCGAGGGCGGAAGCCCTTGAGCGCCTCGTCGACGATCCGCTCGGGGAGGCTGGCATCGGGCTGGTCCGAGTGAGACCACTTCGTGGACCAGATCATGGCCCCGCTGAGCAGTGCCAGCGCCATGTCGATGTCGAGGTCCGCACGCAGCTCCCCGGTCTCCATCCCACGCCGCAGAACCGCCGTCACGACCGCCCTGCGCGGCTCCACGGCAAGCTCGCGGAACCGCTCCGCCAGCCGGGGATGCCGCTCTGAGTCGCTCATGGCGATGTTCATGATGCAGCGCGTGCGATGGTGCAGGGACTCCTCCTGGATCACCCGGAGGTAGGTCACCAGGTCGTCTCGCACGGTTCCGCCCTGCGGCAGCGGGATCGGCCGCTTGAGCGTCGCCAGCGCGTCCACCACCAGGTCTTCCTTGTTGGACCACCTGCGGTAGATCGTGGTCTTCCCGACACCGGCGCGGCCGGCGATCGACTCGATGGACAGCTCCGACACACCGATGCCCTCGCCGAGCAGTTCGAGGGTGGCCTCGATGATCGACCGTTCCGCCTTCTCGCTGCGCGGGCGGCCCGCCGGGCGGGCCACCCCCTCAGCCGTCTGCTGCGTCTTCATGACCAGTTCACACTACCGCCGCTTCCTTTTCGATCTCAGCCTTGTCGACCGCGGCGTTGACCGAAGCCTTGCCCGGCATCCAGCGGGCCACCACAAGAGTGCCGATGAGGGCGACGAGAGCCGAGCCGAGGGCCGCCCAGTGAACGCCCGTGACGAACGCGGCGTTCGCGGCGTCGAGCAGCTTCGCGCCCTGCGGGCCCAGGTTCTCCGCGACACCGGCCGCGCCGGAGATGGACTCGGTGACGACGTGGCGGAGCTGCTCCGGCAGGGCCGTGACCTTGTCTTCCATGTCGCTGCGGTAGCTCGCGGACAGGACCGCGCCCAGGATGGCGATGCCCAGCGTGCCGCCGACCTGCCGGACGACGTTGCTCATCGAGGAGCCCACGCCGGCCTTCTCACGCGGCAGCGCGTTCATGATGGCCGTGGTCGCCGGGGGCATGATGTTGGCCATCGCGGCACCCTGGATGAAGCCGAGGGCCAGCAGGACCCAGATCGGGGTGTCCACCTGCACGAAGGAGTAGCACGCCAGGGCCAGCGTGATGACGAGCATGGCCACCGTGCCGACGGCGCGGGCGCCGTACTTCTGCACCATGCGCGCGCTCTGCGGCGCGAAGATCAGCTGAGCGGCCGCGAACGGCAGCACGAGCGCCCCCGACTGCAGCGGCGAGTAGTTCCGGACGATCTGCCAGTAGAAGGCCAGGAAGAACATCACGCCCATGGCCGCGAAGAACACGAGGCCGACGGTGGCGATGGCGGTGGAGAAGCCGGCGTTGCGGAAGTTGCGCACGTCGAAGGCGGGGTGGTCGATCCGGCTCTCGTACCAGACGAACGCGGCGAGGATCGCGATGCCCAGCAGCGACGGCAGGATGACCGAGACGTCGGCGACGGTGCCGAGGTCGCTGATCCGGACGATGCCGTAGACGAGGGCGATCAGGCCGATGATGGACAGCAGCACACCGATCGGGTCGAGACCGGTCTTGTTCGGGTCCTTGGAGTCGGGCACGATCCCGGCGATCAGCGCGAGACCGATGATCACGATGGGCACGTTGACCAGGAAGACCGAGCCCCACCAGAAGTGCTCAAGCAGCAGGCCCCCCGTGATCGGGCCGATCGCCACGGCGATGCCGACGCCGCCGGCCCAGATGCCGATCGCCTTGCCCCGCTCGTGGATCGGGAAGACGTTCGAGATGATCGCCAGCGTGGCCGGCATGATCGCGGCCCCGCCGAGGCCCATCAGGGCCCTCGCCGCGATGAGCTGCATCGGGTCCTGCGCGTACGCGCTGGCCAGGGAGGCCAGGCCGAACAGGACCATGCCCGCCATGAGCATCCGCTTACGCCCGTAGCGGTCGCCCAGCACGCCGAAGGTGAACAGCAGGCCGGCGAACACCAGCGTGTAGGAGTTCATCGCCCATTCGAGCTCGCTCTGGGTCGCGCCCAGCCCGTGGACGGGATCGGCGATCGTCTTGATCGCCACGTTGAGGATGGTGTTGTCGAGGACGACGGCCAGCAGGCTGAACACCATCACGCCGAGGACCTGCCACCGGCGTGGGTGCCCTGTATGAGCTTCTGCCGAAGCTTCCACTGATTCCCCCATGATTTCGATACGACCGAGTTTCGCAACGCAAGCGTAGCGCTGGTCATTCCGATACGCAACGGGACCGTTTCATAATCCGGATCGGTGCCGCCATATCCGCTGGTCAGTTGGGTTCAAGGTGCTCGGCCGAGGCGCCGACCCTCGTGTCGCGCGTCCCCGGCAGCCGCGCCATCCGGCGCACCCGGAGGCGCGATGGCGTCTCTCACGGCCCCGCCGAGCAGGCGTACACCACCCCGGAGCGGACCGCCCGCAGCCACCCGCAGCAGGCGGCCGACGCCTTCGCCGGCCGCCCCGAGGGACGACCGCGCCCCCTTTACATCAACGCGAGGGCCGGTTCTATTCCCACTCCGGGGCGTATTTCAATCCCCCGATCCGGCACGGTCCACACGCCGGCGAGAGGGCGCCCGATCCTGCTCCGGCGCCGGGGCACGCATCACGCCCGCTCCCCCGCCGGAGCACACACCACGCCTACCCCGCGCGCGGGAGTAGCCACCGCTCCTACTCGCGCGCGGCGGTGGGCAGGGGCGTCGCGGCGTCCGGCCCGGCCGCGATGTCCGCCCCCGGCACTGCACCGAGACCGCTCACACGCTCCGGCCCCGTCGCGATGTCCGCCCCGGCCGCCACGCCGAGACCGTTCGCGTGATCCGGCCCGGCCGCGTCACGCGATCCGGCCGGGACGAGGACGGCGACCGGGGCGTCGCGCCTGACCAGGGTGGTGAGCAGGGCCAGCGCGACACCGACCGCTCCGGACACGGCGAAGGCCCAGACCGGGCCATGGGCGTCCAGGAGCCCGCCCGCGAGGGGCCCGGCCAGGGCTCCTCCTATCGTCAGCGAGGTGCCGTGCAGGCCCATCGCCTCACCCCGCGCCGCCGCCGGGACGCGCCGGTTGACGGCGTCCACGGTGGACGACAGCGCCGGGGCGCACAGCAGCCCGGCCGGTGCCAGTGCCAGGCACAGCCAGCCCCAGCCCCCGCCGACCAGGCCCACGGGCACGGTCAGCAGCGCCAGGCCGCCCGCGAGCAGCCCGGGCGACAGCCCCCGGGAGAGCCCGCCGTACACGAACCCGCCGACGAGCGAGTACGCGCACCACAGCGCGAGCACCAGCCCGGTCCAGGCGGTCGCGCCGTCCGCCTTGAGCATCGCCACCACGCTCAGCTCGGTGGTGGTGAGCACGAAGGTGAGCCCGGAAACCAGGCAGAGCAGGGCGAGCAGGCCGGGACGCAGCCACTGCCGCCGGGGGACGTGGACCTCCTGCCCCGCCACCTCCTCCGCCGACCGCGTGGGCGGGTTGAGCAGATACAGCGCCACTCCCGAGCCCACCAGCCCGGCGGCCACGCCGTACATCGTCGCGGCGCTGCCGAACGCCGTCACGCTCGCGACGGCGAGGGCGGGCCCGACCATGAACGACAGCTCCACGCCCATCGAGTCGAGGGCGAAGCCGGTCTGGTGGTTCTCCTTCGGCACCATCGCGGCCACGCACTGCCGGATGGTCCCGAATACCGGCTGGCTGAACAGCCCGCCGATCAGCGCCCCCGGCAGCAGCACGGCGTACGGCATGGACGGCGCGACGCACCACAGGCACAGTTGCACGAGGGTCGTCACGACCATGACCGGCCGCAGCCCGCGCCGGTCGACGAACCGGCCGACGAGCGGCGAGCCGATAGCGGCGCCCGCCATGGAGGCGGTGCCGACCAGGCCCGCCTGGAAGAACCCGAGCTTCTGGTCGTTCACCACATGCAGGGTCAGCGTCATGCCGGTGCCGGTGAGGGGAATTCGCGCGATCATGCCGACCAGCAGCAACGCCCGCACACCCGGCAGGGCGAGCACCTGCCTGTAACGATCAAAAGCCATCGTGGTTCCTTACCTCCGCATGGCATTGTGCCGGGTGGCTCGGACATTTCTGCCGCCGGGTCGCCTCTTTCGTCCCTTTAGTCCCACTCGTCGGCGCCCGGATTACGGCGCCCGTATGGGGGTGTTCCAGCCCATGGCGGCATGCAATGATCTGACTGTCCGGGGACGCCACAGGGGCGCCACGAGGCCTGGAGGTAGCCATGTCCTCTGTTTCCGTTGTGTCCAAGCCCGCCCTCTACGGCGGGGCCGCAGGGCGCAGAGTCACCGTCCGCGACATCGCGGCGGCCAAGGAACGCCACGAGAAGTGGCCGATGGTGACCGCGTACGACGCCATGACCGCGCGAGTGTTCGACGAGGCGGGCATCCCGGTGATGCTCGTGGGCGACTCGGCCGCCATGGTCGTCTACGGCTACGACTCGACCCTGCCCGTCACGGTCGACGACCTCATCCCGCTCGCCGCCGCGGTCGTACGCGGCTCGTCGCGGGCGATGGTCGTGGCCGACCTGCCGTTCGGCTCCTACCAGGCCTCACCCCAGCAGGCCCTGGAGACCGCGGCCCGCTTCATCAAGGAGGCCGGCGCGCACGCCGTCAAGCTTGAGGGCGGCCACCGGGTCCTCCCTCAGGTGGAGATGCTCGTGTCGGCCGGAATCCCGGTCATGGCCCACATCGGCCTGACCCCCCAGTCGGTCAACGCCTTCGGCGGCTACCGGGTGCAGGGCCGCGGGCAGGCGGGTGACGAGATCATGGCCGACGCCAAGGCGCTGGAGCACGCGGGCGCCTTCGCCGTCGTGCTGGAATGCGTCCCCGCCGACCTCGCCCAGCGGGTCACCACGTCGCTGAGCATCCCCACGGTCGGCATCGGGGCCGGGCCCGACACCGACGCGCAGGTCCTCGTCTGGCAGGACCTCATGGGGCTCACCCCGCAGCCCGCGAAGTTCGTGAAGAAGTACTTCGACCTGGCCGGAGAGATGGACCGGGCGATCCGCGCGTACGCCGACGAGGTCGTCTCCGGCGCCTTCCCCCGGCCCGAGCACACCTACCGCTGACACCACGAAGGGCGGCCGCGCACGCCGCGGCCGCCCTTCCCGTGAAACCCCTCAGATCGCGTCGAGCGCCTGGGCGAAGTCGGCCCACAGGTCTTCGGCGTGCTCGATGCCCACGGCCACCCGGACCGTCCCCTCGCCGATGCCCGCCGCGGCCAGGCCCTCGGCGCTCACCGTACGGTGCGACGTCGTGGCCGGGTGGAGGATCAGGGTCTCCACGCCGCCGAGCGAGGGCGCGAGCAGTGCGAGCCGCACGTTGCGCATGAACGCCTCTCCGGCGGCACGCCCTCCGGCGAGGTCGAAGGAGAACACGCCGCCGAAGTCCGGCAGAAGCTTGGTGGCGAGCTCGTGCGACGGGTGGGACGGCAGGCCCGGCCAGTGGACCGCGGCCACGGCCGGGTGCTCGGCGAGCCGCGTCGCGAGCACGCGGGCGTTTGCGCAGTGGCGCTCCATCCGCAGCGGCAGCGTCTGCATCCCCCGCAGGGTCAGCCACGCGGCGAACGGGTCGGTCGTCGCGCCGAGCTCCACCGCGTACGACCACACCCGGCGATACACGTCCTCGGAGGCGAACACGGCGATCCCGCCGACGACGTCGGTGTGCCCGGACAGATACTTGGTCACGGAGTGCACGACGATGTCCGCGCCGTGCTCGATGGGGCGGCACAGGACCGGCGACGCGAAGGTGTTGTCGACCACGGTGAGGATCCCGGCCTCGCGCGCCGCCGCGCACATCCCCGGCAGGTCGGCCACCTGCGTCATCGGGTTGGCGATGGTCTCCAGATACAGCAGCTTCGTCGTGGGCCGCACGGCGGCGCGTACGGCCTCGGGGTCGTCCTCCGGCACGCGGGTGACCTCGACGCCGAAGCGCTCCGCGAGGTCGGCGAGCGTCTGGGCGGTGGCGCCGTACAGCGCCGACTGGGCGATCACGTGGTCGCCCGACTTCAGCAGGCCGAGCAGCACGGCGTTGATCGCCCCCATGCCCGAGCCGGTGGCCACGGCGGCCACGCCGCCCTCAAGGCCGGCGACCGCCTCCTCCAGCGCCCGCACGGTGGGGTTGGAGAGCCGGCCGTAGACGTACGCCCCGTCGGGCCGCCCCATGCCGTCGGCGAAGACGGCCGGGTCGTCGAAGACGAATCCCGAGGTCTGGTAGATCGGCATGGAGATCGGCGTGCTGGCCTCCGGCGTGGGCCGGGGCAGATGGACGACGCGCGTTTCCGGATGCAAGGAGCTCATGGCGTCCACAATTACCTAGAAAGGCCGTTCTTGTCAGGTTAGATACCCGACGACCGGTTACGCGGCGAGCGGAGAAGGCGTCCGCCGCGGTCGCCCATGGCGAGGATGAGGGAATGGACGTCGGCTTCCTCCTCGTGCACAGCCCCTCCGTCGGCCCCTCGACCTGGACCCCCGTCGCCGAGACCCTGCGGGCGCGCGGGCACACCGCCGTGGTGCCGCGGCTGACCGGCGTGACGGCCGGTCCGCCGCCCTACTGGCCGCGGGTGGTGAGCGAGGTGACGGCGAGCACGCCACGCGGGCCGCTCGCCGTCGTGGCGCACAGCAACGCCGGGCTGTGCCACCGCCACGTGACACGCTTCTCCCCGTCCACGGCCGGCCGGCCGTCGATCAATCGAAGCGCGGATGGCTACACGTCGGTGACCCGGATTCCGGCGTGGGCCTTGTAACGGCGGTTGATCGAGATCAGGTTCGCGGTGAACGCCTCGACCTGGTGGGCGTTGCGCAGCCGGCCCGCGTAGATCCCGCGCGCGCCGGGGATGCGGCCGGCGAGCGCGCGTACGACGTCGGTGGCCTCGCGGTCGTCGCCGAGCACGAGCACGTCGAGGTCGATCTCGGCCACCGCGGGGTCGAGCAGCAGCACCGCCGACACGTGATGGAAGGCCGCGACCACCCGGCTGCCGGTCAGCACCGCCGCCGCCTGCTGGGCCGCGCTGCCCTCCTCCACCGGCAGCGCGTACGCCCCCTGCTTGTCGAAGCCGAGCGGGTTGACGCAGTCCACAACGATCTTCCCGGCGAGCGGTTCGCGCAGGGACTCCAGCAGCGCCTTGTGCCCTTCCCAGGGCACCGCGACGATCACGACGTCCGCCTCGGCCGCCACCTCGGCGTTCGCGGCACCGCGTACGCCGATCTCGCGGGCCGCCTCCTGCGCGCGCTCGGCGCTGCGCGAGCCGATCAACACGGTATGCCCGGCCAGCGAGAACCGGCGGGCCAGTCCCTTGCCCTGGTCGCCGGTGCCGCCCAGGATGCCGATGGTCAGCGCGGAGACGTCGGGCAGGTCTGCGGTGGTGTGCTCAACCATGAATCAGATCATGCCAGCAGGTCGTCGCGGCGTCCCCACCGGCTCTCGCGAGGGCGGTCTTCGAAGTACGGACCCGATTGGCGGGACTCACGCGTTCATGTCAGGCACCATAACGGTCATGGACGCCGCATCGGTGAACCTGCTGCGCGAGGTGCTCGCCTCCACCGGATGGCTCGAACGCACCCGGGAGCTCGGTCTGGCCCTGCGGGCCACCCGATCGCCCGGAGGGCTTCTCGTGGTCGGCACCCCCGAGGACGAGCCGTGGCACGTCACCGCCCACCTGTCCGACGAGGCCCGGCTGTCGGGGCTCGCACAGCTCTCCCCCACGCTGGTCCGCTGGGCGCCGCCGCCCGGCGCGCCCGCCCATCTGCGGGTCGGGATGGAGCGGCTGCGGAGCGCCGGCCGGGGCGAGACGCTGTTCGTGGTCGCCGAGCAGCGGGCGCCCGTGCCCCTGCTCGAACGCGTGGACGACGCCCGCCGCACCGGCGCCACGATCCTCGCCATCGACGGCGGCGACCCCGAGCTGGAGTCCCTGGCCCACGACTCAATCGCCATACCGGCCGAGGGGGCCGTCCTGAGCTTCGACGCGGCGCAGCACCTGGTGAGCAGCGCGGCCGGGGAGGTGCGGCGGCCCGGCCTGCGGGAGCGCCTCGCCCGCCTGGCCGAACGGATCACCGGCCCCCACGTGAGCGACTGAGGCGTCCGGCGACCGGCCGGCCCGCGACAGGCCAGGACGCAGGCGGTGCGGTCAGGACGCGGGCGAGCCGAGCGGCGCGGCGGGCGTCGGTCAGGACGCGGGCGACGAGTCGATCGGGGCGCGGCTGAGCTCGCGCACGCGCCGGTCCACCGCGTCGGCCACCTCACGCAGCACCTCGATCACCACGGCCTGCATGGCGTCGGGCTCCCCCGACGTCGTACGGCTCACCCTGGTCAGCGCCTCGATCCTGCGGGTGCCCACGCCGCGGATGCCGGTGACCACCACCTCGCCCGGCGGCACGTCGAGCAGCGCCAGCGACGGCACGATCGCCACCCCGTGTCCCGCCGACACCAGCCCGAGCACGGGCGGGAACTCCGCGATCAGGTGCACGCGGCGCGGGACGAACCCGTGGAGCTGGGCGAGCCGTTCGAGCGCCTGCCCGCACGCCTGGTCGGGCACTCCCGCCACCCACGGCAGGTCCACCAGGTCGGCGACGGTGGCCGGCACCTCGTCCCACGACGGCGGGGCGACGATGCGGTATTCGTCGTCATAGAGGCGGTGCCGCGACATCGACGGCAGCGACGCGGCCGGCTGGCTCATGTCCCGTTCGGTCACGACCAGGTCCACGCCGCCGAGGCGCAGCTCCTGCACCGCGCCCGGCCCGAACAGCTCCTGGATCACCGGTGTGATCCGCGGGTGCCGTACGGCCAGCTCGCGCAGCGCGGGGACCAGCAGATGCCGGATCACGGTGGGGAACGCCGCGATCGTGACCGGCCCGGACAGCCGCTCGGCGAAGCGGTTGAGCTCGTGCCTCGCCTCGGCGAGCTGCTCCTCGATGCGCTCGGCGTACGCGGCGAGCACCCGCCCGGCGGGGGTCAGCGTGACCCTGCGCTGCGACCGGTCGAACAGCGCGAGGCCGACCTCCCGTTCGAGCTGGGCGAGCTGCTGGGAGACGGCCGAGGACGTGAGGTGCAGCGACTCAGCGGCCTTCATGACGCCGCCTCTGCGGGACACCTCGTGCAGGATCCGCAGCCGCCGCGGGTCGATTTCCATGCAGCAGATCTTATGTTCGGTTTAAGAATCCTTCACTTGCCCTACACTCTCCGCGGGCAGGATCATCGGGTCATGACCATGTGCGTGGATGGCGAACCGTCCTGATGTCCACCTTCATCACGATCATCGGCACCATGGGCGCCGTCGTCCTCCTGCTCGCGTACGCGCTGGTGTCGTCCGGCAGGATGTCCGCGGACGGGCTGCCCTACCAGCTGCTCAACTTCGGCGGGGCGGCCACCCTGATGATCAACAGCGCGTACTACTCGGCCTGGCCCTCGGCGGGCCTCAACCTGGTGTGGAGCGGCATCGGCGTCTGGACGCTCGGCCGGCTCGTCGCCCGCCGCGCGACGGCCCGGCGGCAGGCGGCCGAGGCCGCACCGGCGCCCGGACGGTGAAAGGGCGAACGAACAGGGCCCGGGTGAAGTATCGGAGGCAGGGCTCACGCAGACGTGCCGTGGCCTTGCCCATAACAGGTGCCGGAGGCCCGGGCATGGGTGAAGGTGCCGGAGGCGGGGCTCACGCAGAGGCGCCGAAGCCTTGCCCGACAGGTTCCTGAGGACCGGGCCCGGGCCCGTGTCAGGGGGTCAGTCGTCCCAGTCCTTGTCCTGCTCGGTCCAGCGCTTGTTGCGCTCGGCCGCCGTCTGAAGGGCGTTGGCGGCGGCGTCGCGGGAGTCATAGGGACCGAGCCGGTCCTTGTTCGGGCAGCCCCTCTCGGGCTCGACGCTCATGTGCTTCAGGCAGAACCACCATTGATCGCTCACGTCCTTAATCGTGCCCCCTTGACGCGCAACTAGACTTGGCCGCATGACCACGCTGCTCCGCCCCGGGCGAATCTCGCCCATTCGCAAGGTTCCCGCCCACATCCCCCGGCCCGAGTACGTGGGGAAGGCCGAGCCCAAGAAGGGCGGCAGCGACGTCCAGACCCCCGAGACCATCGAGAAGATGCGGATCGCGGGCCGGATCGCCGCGCAGGCGCTCGAAGAGGTCGGCAGGCACGTCGCCCCCGGCGTGACGACGGACGAACTCGACCGCATCGGGCACGAGTTCCTCTGCGACCACGGCGCCTACCCCTCGACGCTCGGCTACCGCGGCTACCCCAAGTCGCTGTGCACCTCGATCAACGAGGTGATCTGCCACGGCATCCCGGACGACACCGTGCTGCGCGACGGCGACATCGTCAACGTGGACATCACCGCCTACATCGGCGGCGTGCACGGCGACACCGACGCCACCTTCCTCGTCGGCGAGGTCGACGAGGAGTCGCGCCTGCTGGTCGAGCGGACCCGCGAGGCGATGATGCGGGCGATCAAGGCCGTGGCGCCGGGCCGCCAGCTCAACATCGTCGGCCGGGTGATCGAGGCGTACGCCAAGCGCTTCGGCTACGGCGTCGTCCGCGACTTCACCGGGCACGGCATCTCGACCTCGTTCCACTCCGGGCTCATCGTCCCCCACTACGACGACCCCTCGCTGTCGGTGACCCTGGTGCCGGGGATGACGTTCACGATCGAGCCGATGCTCACGCTCGGCACGATCGACTACGAGATCTGGCCCGACAAGTGGACCGCGGTGACCAAGGACCGCAAGCGAACCGCGCAGTTCGAGCACACCCTCGTGGTGACCGAGTCGGGCTACGAGATCCTCACCCTCCCGTAAGGACGTCGGAGCGGTTTCGTGGCGCTTCGCCGGTGTTTCCGGCGAAGCGCCACGGCGTCTTCCCGAGGCGTCGCGCAGGCGCCTGAGGCATCCCCAGGTGCTCCCACCGGCTGCGCTCCTGTGCTCCGCGAGGTGCCGCGTGGGTGCTTGAGGTCGCGGGCCTCGGCGGGGACACAGGCCCACGGCGGGGACACAGGCCCACGGCGGGGACGCAGACCGACGGCACGGACCTCCGGCTGCCGGTGGCCTATTCGGCGACCGACCACCGGCGGCCCTACTCGGCGGCCCTGTCCCGCCTGTTCAGCTTCGCCAGGTAGTCGTTGTAGGCGTCCAGCTCCGCGTCCCCCGTTCCGCCGGACTTGGCGGCCGCGGCGTCGGCACGGCGGTCGGCACGGCGCGCGACGCGCTCGTCGTCGCGCCACCACTGGAAGCCGAGCGCGAGCAGCACGATCAGCGTGGGGATCTCGCCGAAGGCCCAGGCGATGCCGCCGCCCATCTGCTGGTCGACCAGCGAGGAGGAGCCCCAGGTGCGCCCGAGCTGGTCGTAGTAACTGGACGCCAGCACCGACCCCATGCTCATCAGGGCGATCCCGAAGAACGCGTGGAACGGCATGGTCACCATGAGCAGCAGCAGCCGCCCATAGTAGGGCAGCTTGTACGGCGCCGGGTCGACACCGATGATCACCCAGAAGAACAGCGAGCCGCTCAGCAGGAAGTGCACGGTCATCGCGATGTGACCGAGGTGCTCCTCCATCGCCGCGGCGAACAGCGGGGTGAAGTACAGCACGAAGGTCGACGCCACGAAGATCGCGGTCGCGATGGCGGGGTGGCTGAAGAACTTCATGATCCTGCTGTGCAAGATCACCATGAGCCACTCGCGCGGGCCTCGATCGCCCCGGCGGACGGCGGGCTTGAGCGCGCGCAGCGCCAGCGTGACCGGCGCGCCGAGCACCAGGAAGATCGGGACCAGCATCGACAGGACCATGTGCTCGGTCATGTGCACGCTGAACAGCACGGGCGAATAGCGCGCCACGCCGCTCTGCGTGCTGAAAACGAGGATGACGACGCCGATGTACCAGCTGATCGTGCGGCCCATGGGCCACCGGTCGCCCCGGCGGGCCAGCCGTACGACGCCCGCGCCGTACAGGCCGGCCATGATGACCGCGAGCACGGCGAAGAACAGGTCGAACCACCAGAGCGTCAGCAGGTTCGCGACCGTCAGCGGCGGCGGGATCAGGTAGCCGAGCAGCTCGAAGGCCCGGTCGACCGGCGTGTCGACGGGCGGCGGGGCGGTCCGGGACAGCGCCACGGCCAGGCCGATCGTCGCTCCCATCAGCAGAACCTCGCCGAGGGCGAGGCGGAGGAAGGCGTGCGGCTCCCCCTCCGACACCTTCGGCAGCGTACGGCCGCGGTGGCGCCAGCCGAAGAACCCGAGCACGCAGAACGCGATGATTTTGGCCAGCAGGAGCAGGCCGTAGCTTGAGGTGAACAGCTCGCCGACCGAGGTGAGGCGCGAGGCGGCGGCGGCGAGCCCGGAGACGCCGACGCCGACGAAGCACCACAGCGCCATCCGGGAGAAACGCGCGGCGGCGACGTCCAGGAGGGGGCGCCCGCGTAGCGCGTGCAGGCAGACCACCCCGAGGCCACCCACCCACAGGGCCAGGAAGAGCAGGTGCATGGCCACCGAGGTCGTGGCGAGACCGTGGTTGGGCGAGGAGGAGGAGTGCCCGGTGAGCGCGGGCGGCAGCAGCGTCACGAGCGCGAAGACCAGCAGGCCCCCGGCGGCGCCCGCCGTGATCGCGCCCCGGGCGAACAGCGCGATGGCGACGGCGAACAGCACGACCAGGGTCAGCGCGATGCCCTGCGGCACCTGGCTCGCATAGCTGGTCAGCTCGTTGCCGGCGAGGATCTGGCCCACCGGCGCGCCGAGGGTCTCCGACAGGCTGAAGACCAGGGCCACCGCCGCGGCGACCGCCCAGGCCAGCGCGGACCACGACGCGCCCTTCACGTAACTCTGCGCCTGTTTGCCGAGCAGGCCCTTGTCGTTGGGCAGGAACGCCGCGGCAGCCGTCAGAAGGCCCACGGTCAGGACGCCGGAGACGTCCATCCCGAGCTTCGACAGCGGCAGCATCCAGCGCGTCAGGGTGCCCTCGTCGGGCAGGCCGGGGATGATGCGCGGGGTCGCGGCACCGCCGAGCACCATCGCGACGACGAGTGCGCCGACGGCCGCGCAGAGCGCCGCGGCGGTCAGTCGTACCGTCCGGTTCACGGCTTCTTCCGCAGGCTCAGGAACATCCCGATGCCGATGCCGGCGATCCCGAAGATCACCGCCCAGGTCCATCCGGGGATGCCCTGCTGCCCGCCGTCATCGGCCTGGGCCGCGGGTGCCGTCGCGGGCGCGGCGGCCGCCGGCGCGGACGACGACGCCGGGTCGTCGGGGGCGGCCGCCGAGGTCGCCGCCCCGACGGACTGGTCGCCGACCACGGTGAACGGGATCTCCCCCTCGAGGGGGTGCCCGTCGGGTGACACCACCCGCCAGGCGATCGTGTAGCGACCCGGGGGAACCGGCTCGGTCACCGCCTCGGTGACCTTGGGCCCGTCGACGACCGGCTCGCCTTTCTCGTAGCGTTTGCCGTCCTCGCCGCGGACGACCACGACCGGGAACTGAACGGAGTCCGCGAACTCGAGCGTGACCTTTTGCAAGGTCTTGACCTGCGCGTTCTTCTGCGGGTCGCTACTCTTGAGCGAGGTGTGCGCCTGAGCGGGCAGGGCCGGCGCGACACACAGCAGGAGAGCCGCCAGGAGCGCGGTGAAGGCGGCGAGGAAGGGTCTCTTCATGGCACTTCCCAGGCTACCGACCTGGGGGTCCGGTCCATACCTCGCACCGGAAGACTGGGGATGACCCGGAAAAGAGCCTGATCACGCCATCGTCGGCCTTGCATGCCTACCGGCTCCGCGATCCGGCGAGCGGGGCCGGCCGATCCGCTCGCGGGCCGCGTTCGTCCTTGTGATCCGCGCGTTCGCGAGCCCTTGTGGTCCACGCGCTCGTCACCCGAGACGCGAGCCGGGCCGGGGGCGAGCAGCCCCCGGCCCGGCAGAACCCGTCCTTGTGAGCCCGATACCCGCGTGCGCGGTCAGAGCTCGACGCAGGCGAGAGCGCGCTGGTAGGCGGCCACGCTCTGCTCGTCCTCGCCGATCCGCCGGCGCATCTCGGCGATCGTCATCCAGTCCTCGGCCGCCTTCCGCGTGGCCAGTGCGTTTTCCAGCCACTGGCTCACCGTGTCCAGCTCCGCGGCCGCCTCCTCATCCTGGTGGAGCATGAAACGTGCCTGGCTGAGGATCAGTGCGGCCCGTGTCTCAAGCCACCCCGAGGTGCCGCGCACCAAGTCGACGGCGGCCTGCGCATACTCGACGGCCCGCTGGGGGTGGTGGAGGGCGATTTCGGCCCATGCGAGGTCGAGAGCACCCTGCGCTCTGTCGAAGGCGCTGGTAGCGGCACCTTCCATGTCCCGCTGCGCCCTGAGCAGGAGGTCACGTGCCTTCTCCGACTCCTCGGGATGCAGCCGCAGCACCATGTTCGCATGCGTCTGCCGGAGGCGTGCCAGGTTGCGTGGCTCACCGGTCTCGGACTGGATCGCCAGCGCACGCTCGATCAAGGCGAGGGCCTCCTCCCCGCGTCCCGCCCGCTCGGCCACAAGAGCGGCGTTCCAGGACGACGCGACCGTGGCACGGGGGGTTCCCAGGGCTTCCGCCGCCGCGATCAGTTCGGCGGCGAAGTGCCCCGCCCGCAGCAGGTCGCCCCGCGCCAGGTAGACGCTCAGCAGTGTCGCGCCGAGCTCCACCAGAGCGTCGCTCCAACCGGATCGGGACAGGCTCTCCAGGGCACGCTCGCCCACCTGGACGGCGGCCGAGTAGTCGCCCCGCTCCCGATGGCACCGGCACAGCGCCAGGGCCACGGCGATCTTGCGGTCCTGCGTCATCGTCTCCGCCTCGGCCTCGCCGAGCTCCTGGAGAACGGAGATGGCCTCGGCAAGCTCACCACAAGCCTCCGAAGCCAGCGCGTAGCCGTAGCGTGCCTCCACCCGCAGCGAGGCGAGTCCCTGGAGGTTGCCGTCGGCGAGCAGCTCGGCATACCGGCGGCGGGCCTCGGCGACATCGCCGTTCTCCAGTGCCATGCGGGCGAAGCTGAGGCCGACTTCCAGGTCTTCCATCTGCTCGGCGGTGACGCCGTTGACGAGGTAGGTCAGCGAGCAGTCCAGCTTCTGCGCAAGCAGTTCGAGAACCGCAGGAGTGGGCGTGCGCTTACCACTTTCGATCAGTGATACATAACTGTCGGAGAGTTCGGGATGCGCCAACTGCGCTTGCGAGAGCCCGCGCTGACGACGAATCGCCTTGATGCGCTGTCCGACCAGATCTTGCGCCGCCATTGGCAACTCCTGCAATATTGTAGGCCCGGCAGTCTGAGCTGATGGGAGATCCACCGTGCGCCGCCTTGCCCTACCCGTTCTTACCGTCATCATTTCTGCCATACTGGCCGTTGGTGGCGATGTTACGCCAGCGAGCGCTTCCCCGTCTCCTACGGAGGCGAAAAATCTGCTTCTTCGGCTGGAGTGCTGCTGATCGAAGCCGCCTGGTAGCCGCGCCGGGGCGCCACAGAGGAACACCAGGAAGCACTCCGCAACATCCATGCGCCCCCTCTGGCTCCCCGGCCGACAGTGGCGCCCTCACCCAATATTAATCAAAATTTCTGAAGCCGCTTCGATTCAGGCATCACTATTTTATCTTGCATTCGAATCGGCCGCCCCCGACACACCCTCAATGTTCGCCAAACGAAAAGCCTCCATTCCGGCGAGCCGGATTCATTTCCGGATACAATTTCCACAGACTCGGAATATGACGCTCGACCAATGGATCCGGAATTGCGAGTCGGCCGGTTCGAGCCCAACATTCTGATTGATCGACATGGCGACAGACGCCGGACCGCGCCTCGGGCCGCCCCCCAGTCCACCGCCCTCCCCAGGCCCGCCCGTGGCGGGCTCGGCGCGATGCCCGCCCGGCTCTACCCCGAGTTCGCAGGGCGCAGATCCCCTCTGTTTCATAGGTCCATCAGACTCGGACAGGACGGAACGCCATGCCGTCCATGCCCGGGCGGCGCGGCCGTCGCCGGGGGCTTCCCTCCCCAAGTCAGCCCGTGACAAGCGTGAGCTCGGGCCCTACACATATCTAGACAAAATCTAGATACATGATGGCATATTGAAGCTTCTGCCGATTCAGGCCCAACGATGTGCCCGTAGCCGGCGTCACGGGGATGACTTCTTATTGCAGTAGCTGTACAAGAACGTCGAGGGACGCACCGATGGCCTGGTCACCAGGCTACGCGCACCGGCCTCCCAAAAGGGCTGGGCGATGCACTCAACGCGTCGGCGCCATCACCGCATGGAGTCCAAAAACGTATGGATAATGCGAATGAGTGTGGAACTTCTCAGGACTTACCGTCCCGTCTGCGGTTACTGGGCCCGCTTGCAGGCTGGTGCGGCGGACATCCCATCGAGCTGGGACCGCCGCTGCAGCGGGCGGCCCTGTGCGTGCTCGTCGGGCATGAAGGACGCGTGGTCCCGAAGGACGTGCTGATCAGCGGCCTTTGGGGGGATGGCCCCCCGAACACGGCCGAGCAGAGCCTCTACACCTACATCGCCGGCCTCCGGCGGGTGCTGGAGCCCCACCCTGGCAGGCGTGGTCCATACATCATCCTGGTGAACCGGTCGCGGGGCTACGCGTTGGAACGCGGCAAGGTGCGGGTGGACGTGGAGGACTTCGAACGCCACCTGGCCGAGGCACGCCGGCTGCGCGGTGCGAGCGACCTGCGAGGCGGCCTGCGCGCGCTGGACGCCGCCCTGGCGTACTGGTCGGGACCCGCCCTGTGCGGCGTGCCGGGTCCCTTCGCGGCGGCGGAACGGGCTCGTCTCGAGGAGTTGCGCCTGTCCGCGCGGGAGGACCACGCCGACATGCTGCTCGGCCTGGGGCTGCACCAGGAGGCCGCGAGAACGCTGACCGAGCTGGCCGCGGAGGCACCGCTACGAGAGCGCACCCGCGAGTTGCTCATGCTCGCGCTGTATCGCTGCGGCAGGCAGGCCGACGCTCTCCAGACGTACTTGGACGTCAAACGGCTGCTCGCGGAGCGGCTCGGCGTGGATCCCGGCGCGACCCTGCGCGAGCGGTACGAACTGATCCTGCGGGCCGATCCGTCGCTCGCGCGGGTGCAGGACCGCGCGAGCGGTGCCGAGGTCCCGGCGAGGCCTCCCCGCCAGTTGCCGCGGGCGGCGAGCGTCCTGGTGGGGCGGGCCGAGGAACTGGTCCGTCTACGGTCTCTGCTCTCCCCCTGGGACGGCGGACCGCCGCAGGCGGTGATCGCGATCACCGGAGCCCCCGGGGCGGGCAAGTCCGCGCTGGCCGTACAGGCCGCCCACGCCTCCTCGCACGCGTTCCCGGACGGACAGCTGTACGTCAATCTCCAGGGCGCGACGCCGGGGGTCGAGCGCCTGAAGCCGATCGACGTGCTCGGCAGGCTCCTGCGCGCCCTGGGTGTGCCGGGCGAGGCCCTGCCGTCCGATGAGGACGAGGCCGCCGCGGTGCTGCGCGACCGGCTGGAGGGACGCAGGACCCTCATCCTGCTCGACGACGCGGCCGGGCCCGAGCAGGTGCGCGCCCTGCTGGGGCTGCCGTCCGGCAACACCGTGCTGATCACGAGCCGCGAGTCGCACGCGGCGACCGACGACTGCGTCCAGCTCGTGCTCGGGAGGCTGCTGCGGTCGGAGGCGGTCACCATGCTGGCGAAGCTCGTCGGAGCGGAACGGATCGCGGCGGACCCGGCCGCCGCCGACCGCCTGGCGCACCTGTGCGACCTGCTGCCGCTGGCTCTGCGCCTGGCCGCCGCCCGGCTCGCCGAACGCCCCGACTGGACGGTGCGGGATCTGGGGACGAGGCTGGAGGATCGGCGGCGTACGCTGCATGAGCTGGAGTCGGGCCGAAGCGCCGTCCGCTCCAGTCTGGAGCTGAGCTATGAGAGTCTGGCCAACGGCAACGGACTCGATCGGCTGGCCGCACGGACGATGTGCCACCTCGGGGTCCTGCACGTGGCGAGTCTGACCGCCGAGCTGGTGTCCGCTCTCCTCGGGGAACCGGTCGACGCCGCCGAGCGCGCCCTCGACCGCCTCGCACGTGCGCACCTCGTGGAGATCTCGGAACCGGGCCGCTATCGCCTCCACGACCTCGTACGGCTGTTCACGATCGAGCTCGCGGATGCGCGCCTCACGCCGGAGACGCGCAAAGACGCGCTCTTGCGCACGCTCGGCTTCTACGGGGCGACCGCGCGCCATGCCAGCACAGTGCTCGATCCACACCGTGTGCAGCTTCCCTGGCCCGCCGTGCCACAGCGCCCGCTCGCGTTCGAGACTGTCGACGAGGCCAGGAACTGGCTGGCGGAGGAGCTGCCGGACGTGGTCGCCGCCGCCACCCAGGCGATGCACAGCGAGGACGACGACGTCGCACGGCTCGGAGCCTACGTCGGGTTCGCCCTCACCTGGCAGCTCGCCATGGGCGCGCACCACCGCGAGCAGCGTGACCTCAACAGGCAGGCACTGGGTGTAGGCGAGCGGACCGATGACCAGGAGATCCTGTCCCTGGCCCACGGCCAGTTGGCACACGCACTGCTGAACCTCGGCAAGGAAACCGAGGCCCTGCCGCACCAGCAGGCCGAGCTCGAGCTGAGACGCGCGCTGCGCGACCGGTTCGGCGAGATGCGCGCCCTGGGCAACCTGGGCGTAGTCCTTCTCAAGCTCGAACGGTACGCGGAGGCGCGTGAGCGGACGAAGGCCCAGCGGGCGATCGCCAGGGAGATCGGCTCTGATGTCGGCGAGCGTCATTCGCTGGTGACCGAGGCGACCGCCTGCCTGAGAATGGGCGATCTGACGGCGGCCATGAGCCTGATCCATGAGCAACTCGCACTCGCGCAGGCCGCGGGAGACCGTTACCACGAGGCGTGCGGCCTCACGTTGGTCTCCGAGCTGCACCTGAAGCGCGGCGATCCGCAGACGGCGAAGTCCTACCTCGAGCGCGGCCTGCGTGTGGCCCGGGAGATCGGCTACCGGATCAGCGAGTGCGAGTCGCTCGTCATGCTCGCCAGAGTTCATCGTCTCCTGAACGAGCCGGCACAGGCCCTGGCCTACGCCCGGGAGGCGCTGGCGGCGCGGCAGCGGTCCGGGTACAAGAACCTATCCCCGTTGGTGGAAGACGAACTGAGCGCCATCGAAACCGCCTTCCCCGAGCTGAGAGCGGCCAGAGAGGCATCGCCCCGCGTGGCGCTCGCCGGCTGATCCTCGCGCGAGGGAGGGACAGGACGTCCATGGGGACGGCACATGGGGAATTAGGCGGGGGCGGCCTCCGGCTCCGGGTGCTCGGACCGGTGACCGCATGGCTGGAGGACCGGCAGGTGAACCTGGGGCCGCCGCTGCAACGGGCCACTCTCTGGGTGCTCGCCGCACAGGCGGGCCGCCTCGTCACGAAGGACAGGCTCGTCGGCGCCCTGTGGGGCGACGCCGCGCCGAAGACGGCCGAGCAGAGCGTCTACACCTATGTGGCCGGGCTGAGGCGGCTGCTCGAACCGGAACGCGGCAGGCGCGGGCCGTTCACGTTGCTCACCCAGTCCGCGAACGGCTACAGCCTGGCGCGGGACGTGTGCCGGACCGACGCCGAGGACTTCGAGCAGCGCCTCGCCGAGGCCCGTCGTTTCCAGGCCAAACAGGACCTCCCCGCCTGGCTGCGCGAGCTGGAGGCCGGGCTGGGGCTGTGGGCGGGCACCGCCCTGGGCGGCCTTCCCGGCCCGTTCTGCGAGGCGGAACGCACCCGGTTGGAAAGCTTGCGCCAGACGGCGCGGGAGGACTGGGCCGACGCGCTGCTGAGGCTGGGCCGGCACCAGGAAGCGCTCGACGCGGTCGCCGGGCTGACCGCGGAGGCCCCGCTGCGGGAGCGTGCCCGGGAGCTGCAGATGCTCGCGCTCTACCGCTGCGGGCGGCAGGCCGAGGCGCTGGACGTCTTCCACGACATCAAGCGTCTGCTCACCGAACACCTCGGCGTCGATCCCGGCGAATCTCTGCGACGGGCGTACGAGCGCATCCTGCGCGCGGATCCCTCCCTCGCGGCGGCGCCGTCCGCCACGGCGGTCACCGCTCACGGGGAGTTCGTCCGGCCGCGTCAGCTTCCGCGCGATCGGCGGATCTTCGTGGGACGGGCGGAGACGCTGGTGCGGCTGCGCGCTCTGCTCGCGCCCTGGGACGGACGACCCGCAGGCGGTGGTGGCCGTCACCGGCACGGCGGGAGCGGGCAAGTCGACCCTCGCCGTGCACGCGGCGCACGCGGTGAGCGATCACTATCCGGACGGCCAGCTGTACCTGAACCTGCTCGGTGCGACGCCGGGAGTCGGACGGCTGAACCCGCTCGACCTGCTCGGGAGACTGCTGCGGGGCCTCGGGGTGCGCTCGGAGTCGGTTCCGTCCGATCAGGACGAGGCCGCCGCGATGCTCAGGGACCGTCTGGCGGGCCGCCGCACGCTGATCGTGCTCGACGACGCGTCCGGCCCGGAGCAGGTCCGCCCGCTGCTGGGCCTGCCGGCCGGAAACGCGCTGCTCGTCACGAGCCGGGAGTCGTTCGCGGCGGCCGACGACTGCGTCCAGCTCGTTCTCGGCAGGATGTCGCGGTCGGAGGCGGTCACCATGCTCGCGAAACTCGCCGGCGCCGAGCGGGTCGCCGCCGATCCGTCCGCCGCCGCCGAGCTGGCGGACCTGTGCGGCGGGCTGCCCCTCGCCCTGCGGCTCGCGGCGGCGCGTCTGATGGAAAACCGCCACACTCCCTTAACGGAGCTGAACGCCCGGCTGCGCGACGAACGGCGGGCGCTGCACGAGCTGGAGTCGGGTGATCTCGCGGTGCGCGCCAGCCTCCAGCTCAGCCATGACGTGCTGGCGGGAAGCGGCCACGAGCCCGACAGGACTGCGGCCGCTGCCCTGTGCCATCTGGGCGTCCTGCGCACGCCGGACGCCACACCCGAGGTCGTGGCGGCCCTTCTCGACGCGCCGCAGGATGCCGCGGAGCGCGCCGTGGCCCGCCTGGTGCGGGCGAATCTGGCCGAACCCGGCGAGCAGGGCCGGTTCCGCCTGCACGACCTGGTCCGGCTCTTCGCGATGGAACTGGCCGAGCGGCGCCTGAGCGAGCGCGACCGCGACGACGCGCTCGACCGCGTGATCGGCCTGTACGGCACGACCGTGCGCCTGGCGATGAAACTGATAGACCCGCATCGGGTGCATCCCCTGCACGAGTTCGCGGCATGCGAACCCTTCGCCCTGACCGGCGGCGCCGACGCGTTCGCGTGGCTGGAGCGGGAACGCCCCAACATCCTCGCCGTCGCAGCCCAGGCGATGGGGTCCCCGAACTCATCTCTGGCACGTTCCGGCGCCTACCTGGCCTTCTCCTGTCATTGGCCCCTCGTGTACACCGGCCACCACCCTGAGACCGTGACCCTCAACCGCCAGGCGCTCGAGGTGGGCGAGCGGCTCGGAGATCCGGATATCTCCGCCCTCGCGAACAGTTACATCGCCCTCGGCCTGGGCTATATGGGGCGCTACGCGGAAGCGCTCGCCTATCATCGCGCCGAGGTGGATCTTCTCCGCACGTGCGGCGACGCCTTCGCGCGGATGAGGGCTCTGGGAAACCTGGGCGTCACGCTCAACGCGCTCATGATGCACAAGGAAGCCCTGTCGTCGGCGCGGGAGCAACTGCGCATCGCGCGGGAGATCGGGTCGGCGGTGGGTGAACGCCACGCTCTCGGTTGCGCCGGCGAAGCACATCTCGGCCTGGGGGACACGGCGTCCGCCATGGCCGCGTATGTCGAGATGGTGTCGCTCGCGAAGGAGGCCGGTGACGCCATGCAGCACTCGGACGCGCTGATGTGCATGGCCGAGGTCTACATGGCGCAGGACGATCCCCGGTCGGGGGTGATGCTCTTCGAGGAGGCCCTCGTCCTCATGAGGGAGAGCCGCTTCCGCGGCCTGGAAGCCAGATGCCTCGGTAATCTCGGCAGGGCCGAACGCCTCACGGGCAGGCTCGACAGAGCGCGCGCGTACCTGCAGGAGACCATAGTGGTCGCTCAGGAGTGCGGGGCGGACTACTGGGTGGACTTCGCCCGCGAGGAGCTCGCCCTGCTCGGCGAGAGTCCGGAGGATGGCCCGTCGCGAACCGTGGACGGCTCAGGCGGCGCGGAAGGCTCAGCCCGCGTGCAAAACGCGGCCCGCGCGGAAGGCTCAGCCCGCGCGCAAAATGCGGCCCGCGCGGAGGGCTCAGCCGGCGCGGAGGGCGAGGAAGAGGTCGACGCGGTCGCCCATGGATGACAGGTCCTTGCCGGTCAGCTCCTCTACCCGCCTGATCCGGTAGCGCACCGTGTTGACGTGCACGTGCAACCGCTCAGCGCAGGCGTTCCACGATCCGGTGCAGTCGAGGAACGCGCCGAGCGTGCGCACCAGTTCGGCCCCGTGCCGCCGGTCGTAGTCGAACAACGGCCCCAGCAGCCGCTCGGCGAACGACGTCCGCACGTCGCCGGGCACGGTCGCCAGCAGCAGCGCGTGGGTGTAGATCTCGTCGCTGGTGACCACTCCCCCGCCGCGCGCCTCGGCCATCCGCCGGGCGTGGCCCGCCTCCTCCACCCCGCCCCGGATGGCCTGCGGCCCGGTCAGCGCGCCGCTCAGCCCGGCCGACACCGTGATCGAGGGCAGCCCGGCGGCGAGCACCGCCGTACGGGCGCGCAGCAGGGCCGCGAGCGCGTCGCGGTCTCCCCAGGGGGTGTCGCGGCGCAGGGGGACCAGCGCCACCGACGCGTCGGCGCCCGCGGCGGCCACCACTTCGCGGTCGAGCAGCTCCTCCACCACCTGACCACCCAGCAGGGCGGGGTCGGGGCCGTCCTGCGCCCCGCGTCTGCTCGCCGTCGCGGTGACCATGGCGTACGGCTCGGCCGGGTCGATGCCGCACGTCCGCAGCCGGGCCGACAGCTCCGCAAGGTCGCCGCCCGCGCAGGCCAGGGCGATGAGCTGCTCGGCCAGCCGGCGTTCCACCCGGCGGCCCTCCTCCGCCCGCGTCCGCTCCATCGCGACGCACGCCGCCAGCTCGTAGCCGAGCTCCACGTCGACCTCGCCCCGGCAGACCAGGGCCCAGCCGGCGGCCCGGTGCCGTCGGCCCACGGCGAAGATCGTGGACGGCCCGCCGCGGTCGACGACCACCGGCAGGCGGACTGCGGCGAGGTAGTCACGGGCCAGCCGTACGGCCCGCTCCTTCGGCAGGTCGCCCGCGACGACCGCGCCGCAGGCGGACACGACGGCGGCGGTGACGCCGAGCTCGGCCTCGACCAGGGCGAACAGCTCGGCGAGCCCGGCCCCCTCGGCCACCGCGGCGACGATCCTGCGATGCCGCCCGAGCGCGCCGCGCAGGTCGCCCACCTGGGCGGCGGCGACGCGTCTGCCGACGAGCTCGGTGACGGCCCCGAACGACACCTCGACGGGCACTTCGAGCAGTGGCAGGCCACGCGCCCGGCACGCGTCCACCAGGTCGGCGGGTACCGTGCCGAGCCGCGCGTCACCGGCGCCGAGCGCGGCCACGCCCGCATCGGCCAGGGCGTCCACGAACCGGGCGGAGTCGTCGGGCGACTGGCGCCACATCAGGCCGGTCAGCACCAGTTCGCCGCCCGACAGGTAGCGCCGGGGATCGGGCAGGTCGGTGATGAGCACGCCCTTGATCTCACGGTCCAGCCGCTCGTCGCCCGTGAGCAGGGTGAGCCGCAGTTCCGGTGCGGCGAGCAGATCATGCAACAGCACGGAAGACAGCGTATTTGGAGATATCTACAAGCATCGACTACGCGCGTCCCCGGGTTTCATGGCCGCGCCGATAGGCCCCGGCCCCGCCCGGTTGTTGTACTACGACCGTGGAGCGGCGTATGGCGACGGAGACGGCGGCGGGCACGGCGATCGGAACGGGGCGGCGTCCGGGCCTCGGCGAGAGCGCGCCGCGCCCGGACGGCACGCTGAAGGTGACCGGGGAGTTCGCGTACTCCTCCGACCTGTGGCTTGAGGGCATGCTCTGGGGCGCCACGCTGCGCAGCCCGCATCCGTCCGCGTGGATCCGCTCGATCGACGTCGGCCCCGCGCTCGCGATGCCCGGCGTGTTCGCCGTGCTGACCCACGAGGACGTGCCCGGGGAGAAGTTCTACGGGCTGGAGCGCCGCGACCAGCCGGTGCTCGCCGTCGACCAGGTCCGCTACCAGGGCGAGCCCGTGGCGATCGTGGCCGCCGACCACCCGGAGACCGCGCGCCGCGCCGCCGCCGCGATCGTCGTGCGCTACGAGGAGCGCGAGGCGGTGACCGATCCCCACCGGGCCGCCTTCGACCCCGCCTGTCCCGCCGTGCACCCCGGGGGCAACGTCGTACGGCACCAGCCGGTCAGGGTGGGGAGCACCTTCGAGGCCGAGGTGGTCGTCACCGGCGAGTACGAGGTCGGCATGCAGGACCAGGCGTTCCTCGGGCCGGAGTCGGGCCTGGCCGTGCCGGCCGAGGACGGCGGGGTGGACCTGTACGTCGCCACCCAGTGGCTGCACGTCGACCAGGACCAGGTGGCGCCGTGCCTGGGCCTGCCGAAGGAGAAGGTGCGGCTGACCCTCGCCGGGGTCGGCGGCGCGTTCGGCGCGCGGGAGGACCTGTCGATGCAGGTCCACGCCTCGATGCTGGCGCTGCGGACGGGCCGCCCGGTCAAGATGGTCTATGGCCGCGAGGAGTCGTTCTTCGGCCACGTCCACCGGCATCCGGCGCGGATGCGCTACGAGCACGGCGCCACGGCCGACGGGCGGCTCGTCTACGTCAAGGCGGAGATCCTGCTCGACGGCGGGGCCTACTGCTCGTCCACCCCGGCCGTGGTGGGCAACGCCGCCTCCCTCGGCGTCGGTCCGTACGAGGTGGGCAACGTCTGGATCGACGCGTACGGCGTCTACACGAACAATCCGCCCTGCGGTGCCATGCGCGGGTTCGGGGCGGTGCAGGCGTGTTACGCGTACGAGTCGCAGATGGACCGGCTCGCGGCGGCCTGCGGGCTGTCGCCGGTCGAGATCCGGGTCCGCAACGCGGTGTCGCAGGGGTCGCGCCTGGCCACCGGGCAGGTGATCGACAGCCCCGCGCCGCTCGCGGACATGCTGAAGGAGCTGGCCGCGATGCCGCTGCCGCCGGAGCCGGTGGACGAGCGGCCCGACCTGCGCCTCCTGCCGGGCGGCGTCGCGCAGACCACCCACGGCGAGGGCGTACGGCGCGGCGTGGGCTACGGCGTCGGCATCAAGAACATCTGCTTCTCCGAGGGCTTCGACGACTACTCGACGGCACGGGTGCGCGTCGAGCTGGCCGGGGACGAGCCCCACGTGCTCGTGCACACCGCCGCCGCCGAGGTGGGCCAGGGGCTCGTCACCATCCAGGAACAGATCGCGCGTACGGAGCTCGGGATCGCCAGGGTCACCATCGCCCCGGCGGACACCGCGGTCGGCTCCGCCGGGTCCTCCTCGGCCTCCCGCCAGTCGTACGTCACCGGCGGGGCGGTCAAGACGGCGTGCGAGGCGGTGCGGGCGCGCATCGACGCGCTGCGGGCGGCGCATCCGGACCTGTCGCTGGAAGAGGTGCTGAAACGGTTCGGGCCGGTCGAGGAGACGCGCGAGTTCCGCCACCGGCCGACGTTCCCCATGGACCCGGTCACCGGCCAGGGCGACTCCCACACGCAGCTCGCGTTGTGCGTGCACCGGGCCGTGGTCGACGTGGACGTCGAGCTCGGCCTGGTCAAGGTCGTCGAGCTGGCCGCCGTGCAGGACGTCGGGAAGATCCTCAATCCGGTGGCCCTGGAAGGGCAGATCCACGGCGGCTCCGCGCAGGGTCTCGGCCTGGCGCTGATGGAGGAGATCCAGGTCAGGGACGGCCGGGTGCTCAACCCCTCGTTCACCGACTATCTGATCCCCACCATCCTCGACATGCCGCCGATGCGGCTGTCGGTGCTGGAGAACCCCGACCCCCACGCGCCGTACGGCCTGCGGGGCGCGGGCGAGCCGCCCACGCTGTCGTCCACCCCGGCGGTGGTCGCGGCGGTCAGGGCCGCGACCGGGCTGGATCTCTCCCGGGTCCCGATCCGGCCCGAGGACATCGCGCTCACGCCCGTCGCCCGCTGAGCCCCCGTCGCCCGCTGAGTCCCCCGTCGTCGTGCTCGGCCCGCGGCGGGAGCAGCCGGTTCGTCCAGCCGGCTGAGGTTGCGGGGCCTGGGTTCAGGGGCCCGGGTTCAGGTCGCTCGGGTTCGGCCGGCTCGGGCTCAGTCGGCTCGGACTCGGCCGGCTCGGGCTCAGTCGGCGATGTAGGTGATGGAGGTCACCTCGTAGCCGCGGCTCTTCGAGCCCCGCACGTGCATGAACATCGCGCCGCCCTCGTAGGAGTAGGCGCAGCCGTAGCCCTTGGGCTCGGAGCTGCAGCCCTGGAAAAAGTGCTTCACACCCTTCGGGTCGTACTTGGTCCGGAACAGCGTCTTGACCGCCGTGGTCGTGGCGGCCTCCAGGCCCCGGTTGCGGTCGCCCTTGCGCCAGGCCTCGAACAGGTGCTTGGCCGCGTCGGACGGCTTGACGAGGTGGCGGGACTCGTAGACCTTCGTGACCTTGCCGCCCGACACGACCATCAGGATGCCGTCGAGCCCGCCCGGCACGCGCACGCTGGTGTGGACGAACCGGCAGGCATTGCCCGAGCAGCCCGCGAACTTGTCCGGAGCCCGGAAAGGATAGGCGAAGAGCGTGGAGGCCGCGCTCGAGGTGGCGACGCGTGCGGCCGCGTGGCGGTCCCGGCGCAGCCACGCGCCGAACAACTTCTTGGCGACGGTCGCCGGTGCGGCCGTGCCGTGAGCGGAAGCCGTGACCGGGGCCTGTGCGGGGGTGTGCGCGGTGGCGTGGGTGTGCGCGGTGTGCGCGAGAGCCGGAGCGGCGGCGAGCAGGGAGGCGGGGACCAGGAACGCGGCAATCGCGGCCGTGGCGGCTGCGCCTCGAAACGATCGTGCTGACATGCGCCGTACGCTACGGGGCTCTGCTTGCACCGGGATTGACCCCGGCTTGCACCCGGCCGCCGCCGCCCCGCACCACCTCGTACGGCCGGTGGGCGAGCCCGCGACCCCCACGACGTGGGAGCCCCTGGGACGTGCAGCGCGCCGGGACGAGACCGCGCCGCCGCGAGAGAGGCCAGGAGACGATCCCGTGCACGCAATGACCGGGCTCGATCGGACGGCCGGGGCGAGCATGCCCCGGCCGCCGGTCGGCCGGTTCAGGTCCGCAGGCGGGGGCCCGGGCCGTGATCCGTGCTCATTGGAACCCCTCGGGGGTGGACTGCGTGCCTCCCTGCTGCCCTGTGCCTCCCTGCTGAGTGCCGCCCTGGGTGCCGCCCTGCTGCGATCCTTGCGGCTGGCCCTCGTACACCGTTCCGCCAGGCTGCGTGCCACCAGGCTGGGTGCCACCAGGCTGGGTCCCGCCCGGCTGCGTGCCACCAGGCTGGGTCCCGCCGGGCTGCGTTCCGTCCGGTTGTGTGCCGCCGGGCTGGCCGGCGTCGGTGGCGGCGGGCGAGGCGGCCGGAGCGGACTGGCCGGCGGGAGCGGACCCGGTCAGCAGCGCCATGATCGCGTCGGCCTGGGCCTTGTCGAAGCCCGCGATGCCGAGGCTGTCCTGGGTGATCTCCTGAGCCACCCGCGGAGCGGCCACGACCTTCTCCCCCACCACGATCGCGAGCTGCTGCTTGACCGTCTCGCGGGTGAGGGCCTCGATCTGCTCCTGGCTGGAGGGGGACAGAACCAGCCTGATCGAGTAGGTGCCGTCGTTCTCCGTCACCTCTTCGATCTTCTGCACGGTCGTGACCGTGACTCCCGGATCGAGCTGGTAGCAGGAGGTGCCCTTGTCGTCCGGGATCGCGTCCGTTCCGGCACAGGGCGCCGCCCCCACCCCGGTCACCGGCGCGAAGTGCACGGGCGTCAGCAGGGTGCGTACGGGCGTCTGCTTGAGCGGCGGGGCGTCCGGGTTCTGGGTCATCACCACGGCGACGGCGCCGAGGACGCCCGACATGATGACCACGAGCACGAGGGCCGAGACGAGGGCGATCGTCGTCCCTCTCGCCGCCCGCGGCTCCGTGGGGCCGTCGGGGGCGGGCGGCTTGTCACCCGGCCCTGTGGCTCCGCCCGAGGACGCGTCGTCGGGCGCGCCGGGCGTGGCGGGCTCCACCGGCTCGCCGGGACGGACGGGAGCACCGGCGGCAGCGGGCACCCCACCGAGGTCGACGGGGATCGCACGTGTGTCGTCCGCTGCCCCCGGAGCGTAGAGAGGGTCGCCCGCTCCGCCCGGAGGCCCCAGTGGGTCACCCGGCACGGCGGGTCCGCCTGCCATGCCGAGCGGGTCGTCCGGGCCGCCAGGCTCACCTGGCACGCCGAGCGGGTCGCCCGCTCCGCCGGGGCCGCCGGACACGCCGAGCGGGTCGTCCGGGCCGCCAGACCCACCCGGCACGCCGGGGAGATCACCCGCCCCGCCCGGAACCCCGAGCGGGGCGCCGGGCACGTCTACCGGGCCGCTGAGCGTGTCCGCGAGCGGATCATCGGGCCTGTCCGGCGGCTCGCCGCGCGCACCGAGCGGATCGTCCGGCCCGCCGTACTCACCCCGCACGCCACCCGGGCCGCCGAGCGGGTCGGCTGGAGGCGCCGGGCGGCCTCCGCCGGGGTCGCCGGGCCCGCCGTACGGGTCGTCTGATTCGCCGCCGGCGGCCGGCAGAACGGTCGTCGTCTCCGCGGCGGCACCGGCGCCGCCGGACGTGTCGCCGAACCAGCCGCCCCATTCGCCGGACGTCTGGGCGGGCACGCCGCCGCGGTTCTCGGGGCCGACCGGCTTGGGCATGGGCGCCGTCTCGGCTCCCGATGTCAGGCCGCCGGGCCGCGGGCCGGGCTCTTCGTCTCCCGGCACGGGCGCGTTGTGCATTCCCACCTCGATCC
This sequence comes from Microbispora sp. CL1-1, assembly GCF_012034195.1. Lineage (NCBI taxonomy): Bacteria > Bacillati > Actinomycetota > Actinomycetes > Streptosporangiales > Streptosporangiaceae > Microbispora > Microbispora sp. CL1-1. The sequence goes on along the minus strand of NZ_JAATEK010000001.1, from coordinate 45,910 downwards.
TTACACCGCTCGCAGAGCCTACCGAGGTCTGCCAACTGCGGGTAACCGGCCGACCATGGAACGTTCAACGCGTTCTTTTATTGACAATTTGTCATGAATATCCGCCAAATGGTTGCCCGTTGACCGATGCCCATACGGACGTCGGGAGCAGACAGTGAAGACATGAAGGTGGGAGTTCCCCGAGAGATCAAGACACACGAGTACCGGGTCGCGCTCACACCCGCGGGGGTCAACGAGTTCGTACGCAAGGGTCATCAGGTCCTCATCGAGAAGGGCGCGGGGCTCGGGTCGGCGATCCCGGACGAGGACTTCACCGCGGCCGGGGCCGTGATCCTCGACACGGCGGACGAGGTGTGGGCCGAGGGTGATCTGATCCTGAAGGTCAAGGAGCCGGTGCCGGACGAGTATCACCGGATGCGCAAGGGCCAGGTGCTGTTCACCTATCTCCATCTGGCCGCCTCGGAGTCCTGCACCCGGGCCATGCTGGAGTCGGGCGTGACCGGCATCGCGTACGAGACCGTGCAGAAACCCGACCGTACGCTGCCGCTGCTCGCGCCCATGTCCGAGGTGGCCGGACGGCTGGCGCCGCAGGTGGGCGCCTACCACCTCATGCGCCAGGGCGGCGGACGCGGCGTGCTGATGAGCGGCGTCCCCGGCACCTACCCGGCCAAGGTGGTGGTGATCGGCGCGGGGGTGTCGGGCATGAGCGCAGCCGCGGTGGCCACGGGCATGCGGGCCCAGGTGCTGCTGCTCGACCGCGACGTCGACCGGCTGCGCCACGCCGACCTCGTCTTCCAGGGGAGCTGCCAGACGGTGGCGTCCAACGCGTACGAGGTCGAGCGGGCGGTGGTGGACGCCGACCTGGTGATCGGCGCGGTGCTCGTGCCGGGCGCCAAGGCGCCGACCCTGGTGAGCAACGACCTCGTCGCACGGATGAAGCCGGGCTCGGTGCTGGTGGACATCTCCATCGACCAGGGCGGCTGTTTCGAGGACTCGCGGCCGACCACCCACGCCGACCCGGTCTACCGGGTGCACCGCTCGGTGTTCTACTGCGTGGCCAACATGCCCGGGGCGGTGCCGCACACCTCGACGTACGCGCTGACCAACGTCACGCTGCCGTACGCGCTGGCGATCGCCGATCTGGGCTGGCGCGAGGCGCTGACCGCCGACCCCGCGCTCGCCCTCGGCCTGAGCACGCACGAAGGCCATCTGACGAGCCGCCCGGTGGCCGAGGCCCACGGGCTGGAGGCCGTGCCCGTGGACCGCGTGCTGGTTCCCTGACCGCGATACCGGTCCTGGCCGCGACACGGCGGCCGGGACGTTCCAGTCGGGCTGGTGCCGGTCAGGACGACGGGGCCGTGCTCGGCATCGGCTCCTGCGTGGTCTCCGCCTGCGGCGACGGGAGCGGCTGCTCGTCGGTGGTGCCGATGCCGCCGGAGCAGGACGCACCGTACTCGGGAGTGGTGGTCGGGTTCTGCTTGTACTTCTTCACGAACTCGGGCAGCCGGGGGTCGTCCGCCGAGTCCAGCGCGAGCTGGTGGTTCCAGGAGCTGACGACGATCTTGGACGGCAGGTTCGGGTAGGGGCTCAGCAGCATGTAGTCGGAGGAGGCGATGGTCTTGAGCTTGTCCACCTCGGCCTTGGGCAGGTCGGGCTGATAGGTGATCCACACCGCACCGTGCTCCAGCGAGTGGACGCCGTGCTCGTTGTGGATGGGCTTGTCGTAGATGCCGCAGTTCTGCCAGTAGAAGTTGTGCTGGCCGCCGACGGGCGGGGTCTCCTTGTAGGAGACCTTCGTCCAGGAGTGGTCGGAGCCCTTGTAGTTGAAGGTCTTGACGGCGCTGAGCGACTTGGCCGAACGGTCGTTGATCACATAGACGGTGACGAGGGCGATCAGGACGACGATCACAAGGCCGCCTATACCCCACATGAGAAGTGCGGCGCGCCGCTCCTTGCGCTTCTGCTCGGCGCGCATGCGGGCGAGGTGGTCACGCCTCGCCTGCGCCTTCTCCTTGGTCATCGCTCCTCCATCCGCTGATCACTGACACCCCCGCTGCGTATGGAGAATAGTGGCTAAAGGTATTGCTTCGGGCAGGGCGAGGGCTCCGGAGAGTAGCGTGTGGGCGGTGAGCACTGACATCGACGTCCCAGAGGACAGCGCCGTGGAGACCGCTCCCCCGGCCCGGCGCCGCCTCCCCATCCTCGGGCTGGTCGTCGTCCTCCTCGCGGCGGCGGCGCTCGTGCTGTTCTTCACCAGGCAGGGGACGCCCGGCGACACCTCCCCCGAAGCGGGCTTCGCCAGAGACATGGGGGTCCACCACGCGCAGGCGGTGGAGATGTCCTTCATCCTCAGGGACAAGACCTCCGACGAGGCGCTGCGCAGCCTGGCGTACGACATCATCACGACGCAGAGCACCCAGCGTGGAATTTTCATGGGCTGGCTGCAGCAGTGGGGGCTCGACCAGAGCTCCGACCGGCCCGCGATGGCCTGGATGGCCGGGCACGGGCACGGCGGGGCCGCCACGACCATTCCGACGTCCGGCACGATGCCCGGCATGGCCACCGAAGAGGAGATGAACCGGCTCCGCCAGGCCACCGGCAAGGACGCCGAGATCCTCTTCCTCCAGCTCATGATCCGCCACCACCAGGGCGGTGTGGAGATGGCCGAGGGCCTGCTCAGGCTGTCGGATCGTGACGAGGTGCGGTCTTTGGCCCAGCACATCGTCGACGGCCAGAACGCCGAGATCCGCACGATGAAGGAACTGCTGGCCAAGCGGGGAGCCCAGCCGCTCCCCGCACCGTGACGTACGGCACCGTCAGGCCGTCTGGTTCAGTCCGCCCCCGTGGCGTGGAGCGCGGTGAAGGCCAGCAGGGAGCGGGCGGTCCGTTCCGGGTCCTCGAGTATGGGTGAGTGCCCGAGGCCCGGCAGCAGCTCGACCTCCGCGCCCGGTACGACACGGTAGTCGGCGGCGGACGAGGATCGCCACCTCCGGTCGTCCGCACCGAAGATCACCAGGAGCGGTTTGGCGAGGACCGCCAGCCGGTCCGGCAGGGCACGCTGCTCCAGGTAGTCGAGGATGCCCTGCATGGTCGCGGCGAGCGTGTGGTGGGTCATCATGCGCACCTCGCCGAGGAGCTCCTGCGGGATCCGGTAGCCGGGGCGGCTGACCGCTGTGGCGGCGAAGCGGCGGAGCTGCTCGTCGGTCGGCGGCCACTGCGACGCCGCGATCCCTGCGGACTCCGACGGGATGAAGCTGTGCATGCCGGGTCCGGTGTTGACGAGCGCGAGCGCGGTCACCAGGCCGGGCCGCTGCTCGGCGAGCGCGGTGGCGACCGCGCCGCCGCTGGAGTGACCGGCCACGATCGCGTGCTCGACGCCGAGCAGGTCCAGTGCCGCGCCGGCCCGGCGCGCCTGGTCGGGCACCGCGTAGCTCGGGCCCGCGGGTTTGCCCGACAGGCCGTGCCCGAGCAGGTCGATCCGGATGACGCGGTGCGCTCCGGTCAGCAGCGGGACCAGCGGGTCCCACGAGCGGACCGAGGAGGCGGATCCGTGGATGAGCAGGAGCGCCGGGGCGTCGCTGGGACCGTCCTCGCACACGTGGATGTCGCCGTCGTCCAGGGACAGCGTCGAACTGGTGGTGGTCTCGTCGTCCACCCGCGGCTTGCCGTCGGAAACAGTCATGCGGCCACTGTCGCCGCGGGTGCACGCCGGCGTCTTGGACGAATGTTCCCCTCGGCCGCGACCACCGGCTTCCGTGGCATGGCCGCGCGGGACATGGCCTGTCCGATCGGCCGAGTACCGCCGAGGCCGGCCCCTCCGGCTCGCCGGTTCCGGCGGGCCGAAGAGTTCCGGCGGGCCAAAGGGGTCCGGCGGGCCAAAGGGGTCCGGCGGGCCGGAGGAGCGAAAGGCCGACGACGCCTACGAGGCGCGCAGTTCCTCGGCCAGCGCCGCGACGAACGCGTCCACGTCGGCCTCGGTGGTGTCGAAGGCGCACATCCACCGCACCTCGACCATGCCCCCGCCGATCTGGTCGTCCCAGTTGTAGAAGCGGAACCGCTTGCGCAGCCGGTCGGCCACGTCACTCGGCAGCACCGCGAAGACCGCGTTGGCCTCGACCGGGCGCGGCACGCTCACCCCGGGCAGGTCGCGTACGGCTTCCGCCAGCCGCCGGGCCATCGCGTTGGCCTGGCGGGCGTTGCGCAGCCACAGGTCCCCCCCGAGCAGGGCTTCGAACTGCACCGACACGAAGCGCATCTTCGAGGCGAGCTGCATGCTCGTCTTGCGCAGGTAGGGCAGGCCCCGCGACGCCTCCGGGTTCAGCACGACGACGACCTCGCCCAGCAGCAGGCCGATCTTGGTGCCGCCGAACGACAGCACGTCGACCCCGGCGTCCGTGGTCAGCGCGCGCAGCGGCACGTCCAGCGCGGCGGCGGCGTTGGTGATCCGCGACCCGTCGAGGTGGACGAACATCCCCAGCTCGTGGGCGTGGTCGCAGATCGCCTTGATCTCGGCCGGGGTGTAGAGCGTGCCCAGCTCGGTCGCGTTGGAGATCGACACGACCCGGGGCTGCGCGTGGTGCACGTCGCCGAAGCCCCGCGCCTGCCGGTCGATCAGCTCCGGCGTGAGCTTGCCGTCGGGGGTCGGCACGGTCAGCAGCTTCAGCCCGCCGGTGACCTCGGGCGCGCCGCCCTCGTCGGTGTTGATGTGCGCGGTCTCGGGGCAGACCACGGCCTCCCAGTGGGCGCACATCGAGCGCAGCGACACGACGTTGGCGGCCGTGCCGTTGAACACGGGGAACACCTCGGCCTGCTCGCCGAAGTGCCTGCGGAAGACCTCCCGGGCCGCCTCGGTGTAGACGTCGTCGCCGTAGGAGGTCTGGTGCCCGCCGTTGGCGAGGGCGATCGCCTCCAGGACCTCGGGGTGCACCCCCGCGTAGTTGTCACTGGCGAACGTCCGGCTCGCCGGGTCGTGCCGGCGTACGGCATCGGTTGTCACGAGATGTCTCCCCATCGCGGTTTCAGACCCGCGACCGGCCGGTCAGGCCGGATGCGGGTCCGGATCGAGCAGCGTAGATCAGGGCACGAGGTCGATCCTGCGGCCGTTGACCGCAGCCGGCTCCTCGTCCCACAGGCCCGCGATCGTCGTCGCCAGGTCCTTCACGTCAGTGAAGGTCCGGTATGGCTTGTCCGGATTCGCGGCCCTCATCTCATCGTGCACCAATGCGTTGACCACCAGGACCACCGCGGCGGAGGAGGTGTCCTTCAGCGCGTCGGCCAGGGCCAGCGTCCACGCCTCGGCGGCGGCCTTGGCCGCCGCGTACGCCGCGCCTCCCTGGGTGGGCTTGCTCGCCGCCCGGGCCGACACGATCGCGAACCGGCCGTTCCCGCTCGCCCGCAGCAGCGGCTCGAACTCCAGCGACACGTGCTGCAGGGTCCTGATCAGCAGGTCGTGCAGCAGGTCCCAGTCGTCGAGCGAGGTGTCGGCGAAGGTCTTCGACCCCCGCCAGCCGCCCACCAGGTGGACGACGCCGTCGACCCGGCCGTGCTCGGCCCGCACCCCCTCGGCCAGGGCCCGTACGGCGTCCCGGTCGAGCAGGTCGACGGCCAGGCATCCCTCGGCGCCGGACTTGTCCACGCCGATGACCGTGTCGCCCAGCTCGGCGAACTTCCCGACGACCGCGCGGCCGGCCGGGCCGCCCGCCCCCGTGACCACGATCACCCTGCTCATCGCACGCCCCTCACAATCTCACCCACGCGGTCCGCGCTCACGCCCGGATGCCCCGGGTCGACTCCACCACGTCGGTGAGCTTACGGCGCAGGGCCTCGTAGAACATGCTCAGCGGGAACTCGTCGGGCAGCACGGCGTCGACCATGGCCTTCTGCTCGGTGGGCAGTGCGTGCACGCCCTGCTTCCAGACCGAGGCCGGGTCGGGCTCGACGTACGTCGCGACCAGCTCGTGCGCGGCGAGCCAGTGGGCCCGCTTGGACCGGTCGATGCCGTCGCGGTAGAGCTTCTCCACCTCGCCGCGCAGGTCGGCGACGCCGTCGGCGACCCGCGACCAGTCGATGGTGAGCCGGTTGTCGGTCCACCGCACGATGCCCTGCCGGTGCAGGTAGGCGAACAAGAGCTGGCCGCCGAGCCCGTCGTAGTTGCGCACCCGCTCGCCGGTGATCGGGAAGCGGAACAGCCGGTCGAACAGGATGGCGTACTGCACGTACCGCGCGTGCGGCACGCCCGCGGCCTCCAGCTTCACGGCCTCGCCGTACGCCGTGAGGTCGCAGCGCAGCTCCTCCAGGCTGTAGAGCCAGTACGGCATGCGCTGCTTGATCATGAACGGGTCGAACGGCAGGTCGCCGTGGCTGTGCGTGCGGTCGTGGACGAGGTCCCACAGCACGAACGTGTCCTGGGCGAGGTCCTGCGACGCCAGCAGCCGGGCGGCGTCCGGCGGCAGCTCCAGCTTCAGCGTGGCCGCGGCGGCCTCGCTGACCCGGCGGAACCGGGCGGCCTCGCGGTCGCAGAAGATGCCGCCCCAGGTGAAGCGCGGCGGGGTCTGGCGCACGACCACGGTCTCGGGGAACAGCACGGCCGAGTTGGTGTCGTAGCCGGAGGTGAAGTCGACGAACGTGATCGGCACGAACATCGGGTTGTCGTAGCCGCCCGCCTCCAGCTCGGCCAGCCAGTCGGGCCACACGACCCGGATCCAGACCGCCTCGACGTTGCGGTTGGGGTTGCCGTTCTGGGTGTACATCGGGAAGACGACCAGGTGCTCCAGGCCGTCGATCCGCTGGGCGTCGGGGTGGAACAGGTTCAGCGAGTCGAGGAAGTCGGGCTTGCCGAGCCCGGCCGCCACCCACGCGCGGAAGTCCTTCATCACCGCGTCGAGATAGTCGGCGTCGTGCGGGAAGTGCGGCGCGAGCCGGGCGACGCCGTCGACGATCTCGCTGATGCACGCCACGGCCTCGTCGTGGTCTCCGGTGACCGAGCCGTCCTTGGCCTGGAGGGGGCGCAACCGCTCCACGGCGTCCTTGAGCCGGGCGAACTCCTCCGCCACCTCGGGGCGGGAGGCGCGGGCGGCGCCGGACGCCTCGGGCACGCGGGCGGCCCAGGTGACGAGGTTGCCCCACAGCTTCTCGTGGTCGTAGTCGCGGATCGAGTCGTCGCCGAACAGGTCGGAGTCGGCCAGGACGACCACGCGGCCCCTGCCGTGCCGTACGGCGGCGACGAGCGGGGCGTCCGCGGGGTCGGCGGACCCGGAGGTCGTGAACAGGACGCTCGCCCCGGCCGGCGCGCCGAGCGTGCCGGCGCGGTAGAAGCAGGCCCTGCGGACCTCCGCGAGCAGGTCCTGGGCCACGCCGCTCTGCTCGGCCACGGCCTGCCCGGCGGGCACGCCGAGGACCCAGGTGGCCACGCCGTTGTGGCAGTTGCCGGGGTCCTGGACGGTCGCGTGCTCGACCGTCACCCCGAACCGGGCGAGCAGCTCGCCCAGGTTGCTGCCGTACTTCTCCTGCTCGTGCTCTGCCAGCACGATCAGCCCGCCGCCGCCCGCGACGTACGCCTCGAGAGCGTCGATCTCCTCGGCGGCGAAGACGGGGCTGCCGACCCCGGTGGTGCGTTCCCAGCGCTCGGCCGAGGGGTGTGCGACCACGAAGACGTCGCACCCGTCCAGCACGGCCGGAGTGATCGGGCCCTCGGTGTGCGCGCGCACCGTGTGGCCGAGCCGCCGCAGCGCCGTGGCGGCCTCCGCGTAGCTGTTGTCGTCGGGGTGGGCGGGATTCATGGCCTCGGCGACCTCGCGCCGGATCGTCCATGCCTCGCTGTGCGCCTCGTCGAACAGGACCGCCGGGAACGCCTTCATGAAAAATCTCCCGTACTGTGAGCCTTCTTCCGGAAAATATACACATAGGTCGCCTTGCAGCGATAAGTCGCTCTAGCGGGTGAGGAGGGATCACCCGCGCGGCGGACGAATCCCCCGGGGTCGCTCACCTACCGTCACCGGCCGTAGGAGAAAGACCCGGAGGGAAAGATCGATGTCCGAACCGTCGGCCTCGGTGGCCTTCCGGCGCACCGTCACCGGAGTCCTGCTGTTCGTCGCGCCGCTGCTGCAGTTCGTCGCGCTCCTCGTCGACCCCGGCACCTGGGGCGACGACCACGAGATGGTCAGCTATGGCGACAACCCCGCCCTGGCCCAGCTGGAGTCGCTGCCCTACCACTGGAGCTGGGTGCTCGTCCCGATCGCGGCCTTCGGCCTGCTGCACCTGGTGCGGAAGAAGGCCGTCGTCCTCGGCCACGTCGCCGGAGGCATGACGATCATCGGCTACATCAGCGTCTCGGCGCTGCTCCTCATGGACCCCCGTCATCGCCCTGGGCTACCTCGGCCTCAAGGTCCTGCGCATGACGAACGCCGAGTGGGCGTCGTACTACCAGAGCTACCCGAGCTACCCGAGCTACCCGAGCGCCGACCCCGGCGTCACCACGCCCGACTCGTACGCGAACACGACCGCCTGAGCGCGGTCGCGCAGGTTCAGCTTCATGAGCACGCGGGCGACGTGGGTCTTGACCGTGGCCTCGCCGACGAAGAGCTCCTTGGCGATCTCGGCGTTGGTGAGGCCCCGGGCGAGCATCCGCAGCACCTCCAGCTCGCGCGGGGTGAGCTCGGCGAGCTGCGGCGGCCGCACCGGCTCGTGCCGGCCCGCGAAGGAGGCGATCACCCGCGTGGTCACGGCGGGGTCGAGCAGTCCGTCACCCGCGGCGACGACCCTGATGGCCTCCACGAGCTGCTCCGGCGGCGACACCTTCAGCAGGAAGCCGCTGGTGCCGGCGCGCAGCGCGGCGTACAGGTTCTCGTCGGTGTCGAACGTCGTCAGCATGATGACCTTGGGCGGATGCGGCGCGTCGAGCAGCTGTCTGGCCGCGGTGAGCCCGTCCACGCGCGGCATCGAGATGTCCATGAGCACGATGTCGGGCCGCACCCGGCGGGCCAGGGCGACCGCCTCGGCGCCGTCGGCGGCCTCGCCCACGACCTCCATCCCGGGCTCGCTCTCGACGACCATGCGCAGGCCGGTCCGGATCATCGCCTGGTCGTCGGCGAGGACGATGCGCACGGTCACTTCGCGGCCTCGCTCACCGGCACCCCCTGGGCGATCGGCAGCGTCGCGCGGACGCGATAACCGCCCTCCGGCAGCGGCCCGGCGTCCAGGGAGCCGCCGAACAGCTCGGCCCGCTCACGCATGCCGATGAGCCCGTTGCCGGTGGACAACGCCGGTCCGGCGCCCCCGCCGTTGTCGGTGATCTCCAGCTCCAGCCGTTCGGGGTGGTAGGCGATCCGGTTGCGCTCGGCGGCGACGGCCTCGGCGGCCCGGCGTTCCCGCTCCAGCTCCAGCCGCATCGCCCGCTCGCTCATCCGGTGCGCCCGCAGGAGGTAGCCGCGCAGCGCCAGCCCCGTGAGGTAGGCCGAGCCGAACATGACGGTGAGGTAGACGACCTCCTGGAACGGCAGGAAGCGGTGGTCGACGGCACCCGAGTCGAAGATCAGGACGCCCGCGAGCGCCCAGGCGCCGCCGTGCCTGACCGACAGGTGGGCGCCGATCGTGTGGAAGACGATGAGCAGCGCGGCGAGCTGCCAGACCGGGCACGACTCGTTGCCCTGCCGGTGCCAGGCGTACTGCGCGAGGATCATGAGGATGAAGACCGCCACGGGAGCCCTGCGGCGATACCAGACCAGGACGCCGGTGACCAGCGCCTGGCCGACCCACCACAGCTCGGGACTGCGGGCGGCGCCGTAGTCCATGGCGTCCGTGAACGCCTCAAGAGTGCCCAGCGCTATGATCGCGAGTCCGATCAGAAGATCGACGCGGGGAACCGAGCGGAGGAGGGACGAGCGCATGCGCGCAGAGTAATCCCTGCCGACATACCGCGCATCAGAGAACAGACGCCTCGCAATCGGCCTGCAAGTAATCGTCAAGCGACGGCGCGATCATCGCGCTGTATCAAGTGGGTGTCGGTCACGATACTCACCTTGTCGAGCACTGTCCGCGCTGAGACGCTTGAGGCGTTCCGATCAGGCATAGGAGAAGCAGATGCCCCGCCTGCACTCCCTTATCGCGGGGCTGGGCGCGCTTTCGGCGCTCGCGGCGCCCATGCTCCACCCGCACCCCAGCGGTTCCACCGACCGGGTCACCCCCGGCGCGGTACGCGTTGAGTCCTCCTCGCATGTCCGCATCACGTTGCTGGACGACCGCGGCGTGATCAAGCAACTGGTCCGCGACTACGACGTCGACCTGGCGGAGGGCAGCGGCTTCACCGTGACGCCCGACGGCGTGGTCGTGACCGCGACACAGGTCGTGCAGGCCGCCGACGACCCCCGCGTGTACGCGGCCAACCGGATCTTCGCCGAATACTTCAAGGTGAAGATCCCCGCCGACTTCAAGCAGCACCCGCTGGACGACCCCGACCTCGACCGCCGGCTCAAGGCGTGCTACCCGCCGCAGAAGACCGACTCGACCTGCATCGCCGACGTCACGACCAACGTCACCGTCTACCCCTACCTCGACCCGCCGCCGCCCGGGGGCCTGCCCGCGCAGATCCTGACCACCGGGACCTCCCCCGCGTCCCCGGCCGTGCTGAAGGTCACCAAGGGCGGTGAGAAGCAGTCACTGCCCACCGTCCCGCTGGGCACGACGATCGGCGGCGCGGTCGAGTCGCTCGACGTCATGTCGCTCCCGAGCAGGCCCTCGGCGAAGACCCCGCCCAAGCTCGACACCGCGCACCTGAATCCGCCGGGCAGCCGGACCGTCAAGGAGCGCGACAAGGTCCTCAAGCTGCTGGACGACGGCGCGCCCGGCGCGGCCCTCATCGACGACGGCAAGAGCGAGGTGGTCGGGTTCGTCTCCGGGGGCGGCGGCGAACCGGTGACCATCACCCCCGCCGACGACATTCGCAGCGCGCTGGTCACCGCCGGGGTCACGCCGCGCCGCGGCCCGGTCGACGTCGTGTACGAGAACGCGCTCGCCTCCTACCACAACAAGCTCTACACCGGCGCGATACCGGCGCTGCAGCAGGTGCTCAACCTGCGGCCCGACCACGCGGTGGCGGCCGACCATCTGCGGGTCGCCCAGTCCAAGGCGGGCACGGCGGAGGACGCCGGGTCGAAACCGGTGGCGAGCCCGGCCGCCGCCGCGCAGGCGAAGTCGTCGGTGCCGTCGTACGTGTGGGCGGCCGGCGGCGTCGTGGTCCTCGCGCTGCTGGCCGTGGGCGTCGTGCTGCTGCGCCGCAGGAGCGCCGCACGCGCCGGCGCCGGCGGCCAGACCGACCACCCCGGTGTCGCCGCACCCGGCAACGCCGTGCACGGGGACTTCGCGGGTGAGGCCGCGTCCTACCCGCCGCCGGAGAACTCCTGGCCGCCGTACGCCGTGACGAGGGTGTTCGGGGCGGAGGCCGCCCGGTCTCCCGACGTCGTCGGGCCGCCGCCGCCCGCTCCCGTGCCGGCGGATCCGTCCCCGGCCGGTGGGCAGGCGTACCCCGTGGACCTGTCGCCACCGCACGGGCACGCGCATCCGGAGGACGTCTCGCCGCCGCGCGGGCACTCCTACCCGCCGAACCCGTCGCCGCCACGCGGACAGGCGCAGCTCAAGTTCTGCACGCAGTGCGGCATGCGACTGGGTCAGGGACACCGTTTCTGCGGCTTCTGCGGGAACCCAGTCGATTCGTGATCGGAAGAACGTTCAAGGGGGAGACCGTATGACCGAGGGGCCCGTGATGCCGCCGCTCGTCGGGCGGCAGCTCGGCGACTACACGGTCGAGGCGGTCGTCGGACGTGGTGGCATGGCGACGGTCTACCGGGCCCGCGACCAGCGGCTCGGGCGGGCCGTGGCGCTGAAGGTGCTCGCACCGCAGCTCGCGCACGACGACCGGTTCCGCGACCGGTTCGTACGCGAGTCGCGGATGGTGGCGAGCATCGACCACCCCAACATCATCCCGGTGTACGAGGCCGGCGAGCGCGACGATCTGCTGTTCATCGCCATGCGCTACGTCGAGGGCAGCGACCTGCGCAAGCTCGTGCAGTCGGAGGGCCCGCTGCCGGTCGGCCGGGCCAACCCGCTGTTCGTGCAGATCGCCTCCGCGCTGGACGCCGCGCACGCCCACGGCCTCGTGCACCGCGACGTGAAACCGGCCAACATCCTGGTCACGCAGGCCGACCACGTCTATCTGACCGACTTCGGGCTCACCAAGAGCTCCTCGGCCGAGGCCGGGCTGACCAGCCATGGTCACTTCATGGGCACTCCGCGCTACGTCGCCCCGGAGCAGATCCGGGGCCTGCCGGTCGACGGCCGAAGCGATTTGTACGCGTTCGCCTGCGTCGTGTACGAGGCGCTGGCCGGGCAGCCGCCGTTCCAGCGGGACACCGAGCTGGCGCTGCTCTACGCCCACGTGTCCCACGACCCGCCGCCGCTCACACCGTACCGGCCGGACCTGCCGCACGCCGTGAACGCCGTGCTCACGCGGGCGCTGGCCAAGTCGCCGGCCGAGCGGTTCGAGACGTGCCAGGCGTTCGTGTCCGCGCTGCGCGACGCGATCAGCGGCGGCGCGGGCGACCCGGCGGCCTCCCCGTCGTATCCCCCGGTCACCCCGTCCCATCCCCCGGTGCCCTCGTACCCGCCGGTCTCCCACGCCTCTCCGGGGTCTCCGGTCTCCCACGGCTCTCCGGCCGCGCAGGGACCGGCCGGGGCGCGGCCGCAGGGGTCCTATCCGCCGGGCACGCCCACCTCGTTCCCTCCCGGCACCAGGCCGCCCGTCACCCATCCCTCCTACTCGGCGCCCACGGCGTCGTCCCACCCGCCGGTGAGCCATCCGACCGGTGCCATGGGCCATGTGCAGGGTCACGGGTCGTACCCTCCCGGGTCGCCGAACGCGCAGGCGACGGTCGCGTCGGCGGGCGCGCAGGGCCAGCGGCGAGGGCTGCCGCTCGGGCCGCTGATCGGCGGCCTGGCGATCCTGGTGTCCATCGCCGTCGCCGCGGCGCTGCTGCTGACCAAGGGCGGGGACACCGCCGCGACGTGGAACACCTACCCGGGCAGCACGGCGGCGCCGTTCACCATGTCCTACCCCTCGTCGTGGGGCGAGGCCAAGACGAACGCCGACCAGTGGATGATCGCCTCCCCCGCGGTGGACGAGTTCAACGCGCTGTTCGCGGTGCCGGGCAACACCGACTGGTCGAAGGTGAACGCCATCATCAAGGACCAGCCTGATCGGGCCGCCGGGGTGTTCGCCCAGGTCAGCAACACCCTGAGCACGTCCGACTCGCCGATGGAGCTCCAGGAGAGCCTGGGCCCGGCGCTGCCCGGCGTGACCACCTACTTCGGTGTGCCGACGCCCACGACGGTCGGGGCCAAACCCGCGTTCCGCATCGAGGGCGTGCTCAGCGACCCCCAGCAGGGCGGACGGCTCGAGTTCATCGCCTACGTCGTACGGCAGGGCGACACGGGCACGACCGTCCTGATCACGTTCTTCTGCCCGCCGGGCAAGTTCAACCAGTCGAACATCGACCACATGGTGAACAGCATCGCGTTCACGTCCTAGCCCCGCCGGGTGCGCCAGTCGCGTGCGCCGTCGAGGACGGCCCGGTGGACCGCACGGGCGATCCGCGCGCCCCAGACGGAGCGCGGGCCGCCGAACTCCTCCGCCGGGCCGTCCTCCCGCGCGGCGACGCACACGGCGTCCGACGCGGTCCCGGTGCAGGGGAAGCCCGCCTCAAGCAGCGCCTGCGTCTTCGCCTCGGTGACCGTCATGACGGCGTTGACCAGCGCGGGGTCGGAGAACGCGACCGGCACGGCCACCAGGATGTTGATCGTCCCCGGCCGCGGCGCCCGCCCACCGGTTGCCGGCATCCCGGCATCGCCCGTGCCGACCGGCTCGCGCGCGGGACCGGATGCGGCCGGACCGACGGGCTCCTGCGCGGACGCCGAAGCGGGCTCGGGGGCGGCAGGGGCGGCGGGCAGGCCGGGGTCGGGCACGCCCTCGGGCGCGGCCGCCCAGGTCGGCACGCCCAGGCCGACCGTGGCGACGGCCTCCGCTCCCCCGTCGGCCGCCGTGACGTACCGCTCCACCAGCGCCGCCGTCATCATGCCGACCCCGGGGCCGCCGGGCCCGAGCGCGTCCATGTGCTCGACCGGGTCCATGCGTGAGTAACCCGCGGCCACCTGCGCGTTCAGCACCCACTCCCGGGGACCGATGCCGCCGCCCAGCATCGCCGAGGAGATCATCCGCCAGCCGGGCCCGAACCGCCACAGCAGCGTGCCCAGCCGCTGGCCGTCCTCCGTACGGTGCGTCAGGGACGGCCGGAGGAGGCCCGTCATGCCTCCTCCGCCATCGAGGAGACCGACGGGCGCACCAGGTGGACGACGGGGCGGCCCTCGGGGCCGGGCTCCACCCGCACGCGGGCGCCGAAGTGCTCGGTCAGCAGCGGCTCGGCCAGCACCTGTCCGGGCGGCCCGGCCGCGACCGCCCGCCCTGCGGCGAGCAGCACGAGCACGTCGGCGTACTGCCCGGCGAGGCTGAGGTCGTGCAGCGTCGTCACGACGGTGAGGTCGTCGGCCAGGCGCAGCCGGTCGACGAGTTCGAGCACCTGCTGCTGGTGGCCCAGGTCGAGCGCCGTGGTCGGCTCGTCGAGCAGCAGCACCGGCGCCTGCTGCACCAGCGCCCTGGCGAGCACGACGCGCTGACGCTCGCCGCCGGACAGGTGCCCGAGCGGCCGCGACGCGAAGCCGTCCAGGTCGAGCCGTTCCAGCACCGACCGCGTCACCTCGCGGTCCCGCGCGCTCTCGCTGCCGAGATAGGCGATGTACGGCGTGCGGCCGAGCAGCGCGTAGTCGTAGACCGTCATGTCGGGCGGCAGCGCCGGGCTCTGCGGCGCGTAGGCGATCAGCCGTGCCCGGCGGCGCGGGCGCAGGTCGTCGACGGCCGTCCCCTCGACGAGCACCTCGCCCTCCCTCGGCACCAGCCCGGCGACGGCCCGCAGGAGCGTGGACTTGCCCGCGCCGTTCGGCCCGATGATCGCCAGCCACTGGCCGGGCGCGGCCGACAGCGTGACGTCCGTGAGCACCCGCCGCCCGCCCAGCGTGACGCCCACGCCGCGCGCCTCGACGGCCGGTGCGGCCCGCCCGCTCACGTCCCCACCCGCCGGGTCACGCGCAGGATGGTGACGAAGAACGGCGCCCCCACGAACGCCGTGACGACCCCGATCGGCAGCTCGGCCGGCGCGAGCACCGTACGCGCGATCGTGTCGGCCAGCACGAGGAACGCCGCGCCGCCGAGAAACGACACCGGCAGCACGATCCGGTAGGACCAGCCGGCGAGCCGCCGGACCACGTGCGGCACCACGATCCCGACGAACGCGATCAGCCCGCTGACCGCCACGGCCGACGCGGTGGCGAGCGAGGCGGCCAGCAGCACGACGAAGCGCACCCGCGCCGCGCGCAGGCCGAGACTCACCGCCTCCTCGTCGCCCACCGACAGCACGTCGAGCAGCCGCCCGTGCAGCAGCATGCCGATGGTGGACACCGCGGCGTACGGCGCGATCATGCGGAGCTGGTCCCAGCCGCCGCCGACGTCGCCGAGGATCCAGGAGTAGATCCGCTGCAGTTCCTCCACCTTGAGCTGCTGCACGAAGGTCTGGATGGCGGTGAGGAACGAGGTGACCGCGACACCGGCGAGCACCAGCGTCGCGGTGCCGCCGCCCCGGCCCGCCGTGTGGCCCAGCGCGTACGCGAGGAACACCCCGCCGACGGCCCCGGCGAAGGCGGCGATCGGCACCGCGGTCACGCCGGTGTCGCCGCCCAGGAAGACCACGACGAGCGTCACCGTGAGGCCGGCTCCCGCCGCCGCCCCGAGCAGGTAGGGATCGGCCAGCGGGTTGCGGAACACGCCCTGGTAGCCGGCCCCGGCCGTGGCGAGCAGCCCGCCCACGACGGCCGCGAGCAGCACCCGCGGCACCCGGAGCTGGAACAGCAGCCCCTCCTCGACCGGCGACAGGCCCGAGTGCACCGACACCAGCGGCAGCCGGTCGAGCAGTGCGAGCACGATGGCGCGGGGCGAGATGCCCGCCGCGCCCGCCATCAGGCCGAGGGCGAGACTGGCCGCCAGCACGACGGACGCGACGAGCAGCGCCCGGCCGCGCGGCCGGGCCGGGGTCATGACGCCACCACCGGCCTCACCACGTCATCTGGCACCAGGCCACCGAGCACCCCACCACCGAGCACCGTGTCATCGGGCACCGCGTCATCGGGCGCCGGGTCACCGGGCGTCGTGTCCCTGGGCGTCGTGTCACCGGGCACCATGCCACCGTGCCGTGTCACCAGAGGCCGTGTCACCAGAGGCCGTGTCAGCGGGCGTCGTACCACCAGGCGCCGCGCCGCCAGGGGCGTCCGCGTCGTCACCGGCTCAGCTCGCCGCCTTCTGCACGGCGTCGCTGACGGCCTGGGCGAGGTCGGCGACCCGGGGCCCCCAGCGGGAGGCGAGGTCGTCGTCCAGCCCCACCACGCGGCCCTTCTTCACGGCGGTCAGGCCGGACCAGCCCGGCCGCTTGGCCAGCGCGGCGGCGTCCTGCCCGCAGCACTTCGTGTCACCGAGGAAGATCAGGTCGGGGTCGGCCTTGGCGATGAACTCCGCCGACAGCTTGGGATAGCCGCCCGCCGCGTCCGGCGCCTCGTCGGCGATGTTCTTCAGCCCGAACAGGCTGTAGACCTGCCCGATGAACGTGCTCGACGTCGCCGCGTAGGGCGTGGTGTCCAGCTCGTGGTAGTACGTCAGCTCCTTGTCCTTCGGCGCCGCCGCCGCGAGGGCGTCGATCTTCTGCTTGACGCCGGTCGCCACCTCGTCGGCCTTGGCCGCGTTGCCGGTGGCCGCGCCGAGGTCCCGGATCTGGTCGTAGGTGTCGTCGAGCTTGGTCGCGGCGGGTTCGAGCAGCACCGGCACGCCGACCTTGCCGAGCCCGGTGACCACGCCCTCCAGGTCGTTGGCGAGCACCACGAGGTCGGGCTTGGTGGCGACGATCGCCTCGACATTGGGCTTGAACCCCGACAGCGAGGTCTTGGGCGCCTCGGGCGGGTAGTTCGACTGGTCGTCCACCGCCGTCACCTGCGCGCCCGCGCCGATCGCGAACAGGATCTCGGTGGCCGTCGGGGACAGCGACACGATGTGCTCGGGCTTCTTGGCGATGGTCACCGCGCCGTTGCCCGCCTGAACGGTGACGGGGAATGCGGCCTGACCGGTGCCGTCCGAGACGGCGGGGGTGGGGGTAGCGGACGTGGCGGCGCCGTCGCTCTGGCCGCAGCCGGCCAGAGCGAGCACGCCCAGCACCACACCCGCGACGGCCGTGCGTACGGGCCTCACGAGGTCCTCCATAAGGGGGAATGCCGGGAATCGAGGGACCCGCTGGAAGCGACGGATCACCCTTTTCCACGAGGGTCGATAGCGTCGGCGCGCAGCGCAGGCGACCTGGCTCGTCCCCGGGGGCGGGGAACCACAGTTGCGGGACAGCGCCGGATTCTCACCGGACTTCGCTACGCGGCGCGCGTCGGACGCAACGGTACCAATCCCTCACGCGGCGTCCACCCCCGGCCCGGGACCCCACCGCCCCGGGCGGACGGCGATCCACGCGCGCGGCCGTCGGCCTGGGCGTACGCGGGGTTGGTAGGGCCGGCCCTACCCCGGTGGTAGGGGGCCTCCCATGATCGGAAGTAGGGACCGCGTCGCTGCGCCGGGCGGGGGCGCGGCGGGACGCTTGAACCGCTCGCGAAGACCGGGCCCCAGGCCCCGGGCCACCGCAGCCCCCGAACCACCGCGACCTCGAACCACCCCGACCTCGAACCACCCCGACCTCGAACCACCCCGACCTCGAACCACCGCAACCCCGAACCACCGCAACCCCGAACCACCGCAACCCCGAACCACCGCAACCCCGAACCACCGCAACCCCGAACCACCGCAACCCCGAACCACCGCAACCCCGAACCACCGAGGCTTCGAGCCCCCACCGCCCGCGGAACGCCCCCGCGGCGGCCCCGAAACAGCGAAGGCGGCTTCTCGTGTCCCTGACCATGCTTCCCCCCGCAGCCGAGCGGGCCCCGGCCGCACCCGCGCCGCGCGACCGCTTCATCGACGTCCTGCGCGTCTTCGGGATGGTCCTGGTGGTCGTCCAGCACTGGACGATGCCGGTCCTGTCGTACGCCCAGGGGCGGCTCACGACCGGCAACGCCCTGGCGGCGATCCCGTACGTCACCTGGATCTCGCAGGTCATGCCACTGGTGTTCTTCGCCGGGGGCGCGGCCAACGCGATCAGCTTCCGGTCCGCGGCTCGCCGGGGCGGGACGGCCCGGGAGTGGACCGCGCGGCGGGTACGCCGCCTGGCCTGGCCGGTGGTGCCGCTGGCGGTCGTGTGGCTGCCGCTCCCCCACCTCCTGACGGCCCTGGGCGTGCCCGCGCAGCCGGTGGAGGTGGCCGCGCGGACGGTCGGGCAGCTCCTGTGGTTCCTGGCGGTCTACCTGCTGGCCGTGGTGACCACGCCGCGCCTGCTGCGGATGCGGGCCGGGGTGGTCCTGCCAGTGCTGGCGGGCGGCGCGGTGCTGACGGACGTGGTCCGGTTCTCCGGCCTGGAGGCCGCCGGTTATCTCAACGTCGCCTTCGTCTGGCCGGCCGTCCACCAGGTCGGGTTCCGGTACGCCGAAGGCGGCCTGGAGTGGCTGAGGGGACGGCGGGCCGCGGGGCTCGCGGTGGCCGGGTTCGCGATGGTGGCGGCCCTGGTGGCGACCGGGCCCTACCCCTCCAGCATGATCGGGATGCCGGGGATGATCTCGAACATGGCCCCGCCGAGCGCCTGCCTGCTCGCACTGTTCGCCGGTCAGCTCGGCCTGGCGATGCTGCTGCGCCCCGCCGTGAACGCGCTGGCCGCCCGGCCGGTGGCCGAGAGGGTGCTCACCGCGCTCGCGCCGCACATGATGACGATCTACCTGTGGCACATGACCGCGCTCGTCGCCGTCGCCGGTGTGGCGGTCATCGGGCTCGGGCTGACGCCCACCGCCGGCTCGGCGGCCTGGTGGAGCGCCGCCCCGCCGTGCCTGGCCGCCCTGGCGCTGGTGCTGGTCGGGCTCACCGCGCTGCTCGGCCGCTTCGAGAACCCCGCGGGCGCCGCCGCCCACCGGCACGTGCCCGTGGCCGTACCCCTCATGGGCGGCGCGCTGCTCACGCTCACCATCACCGGGTTCGCGCCCGGCCCCGCGCCGGTGATCGCCTCCGTCGCCCTAGGCGCGGGCCTCGCCCTGGTCAGCCGGCCCGCAGCTGCCGCTCCACGTCGTCGATGATCTCCTGCATGCGCAGTCCGTGGCGGGCGTCGAGCGGATGCCCGCCGCCGTCGCGCACGGTGCTCGCGAACTGCCGCACCACCTCGGGGAAGACGTCGCCGAGCTCGGAGCCGAGCAGCGAGGCGGTGCCGAGCCTGCCGTACACGTCGACACGGCTGGGCGGGGTCTCCCCCTCGACGGCCATGCTGAGCGACGCCTCGCTGACCGCGCCGCCCTCGTGCTCCAGCAGCAGGCCGACCCAGCCGAGCGGGTCGCCGTGGGCCTTGACCCCGACCACGCGGCCCAGCGCGGCGTCGAGCAGGTCGATCGTGTGCGGGCCCACGTCGAGCACCGCCCCGCGCTCCAGCCGCCAGGGGGTGGCGAAGGGGCCGCCGCGCAGGCTTCCCGAGATGTTCGCGGCGTGCCCGCCGAAGGGCTCGATCCGCCGGGCCCGCTCCAGGAAGCCGGCCGTCGCCGCCGAATAGCGGAACGTGAAGAGCATCTGGGAGGCGACGCCCGCCTCCTCGATCGCCCCGGCGAGGCGCCGGGCGCCGTCGAGGTCGGCCGCGAGCGGCTTCTCCAGCAGCAGGGCCTTTCCCGCCCGGGCCGCGAGCACGCCGAGTTCGGCCTGCACGGTGGGCGGCACGCAGAAGGCGACCGCCTCCGACGCCGCGAACAGGTCCTCCAGCCGCTCGAAGGCGGGCGCGCCGTGGGCGTCCGCCAGCGCTCGCGCCGCCTCGGGCCTGCGCGCCCACACTCCGGACAGCGTCGTGTGCGGCCCGGCCGCGAGAGCGGGCGCGTGCACCATCTCCGCCCACGGTCCCGCACCGACGAGTCCCACCCGCACCGGCTCCATGTGGCGCCCCCTTTCCCGCGGGGACCCTACTGCAGGCCGCGGGCGGGTGGTCAAGGGGGCCCGTCGCGGGTGAAATCGGACGTACGGGCAAGATGGACGCTCTATGAACGTCATCCTGTTGAGGCACGGCGAGACCGAGTGGAGCAGGGCCGGGCGGCACACGGGCCGCACCGACCTGCCGCTGACACCCCACGGCGAGGAGCAGGCACGGGCGCTGTCCCGCCTGGTGGCGGGCCGGTCGTTCGCGCTGGTCCTCGTCAGTCCCGCACAGCGGGCCCGCCGTACGGCCGAGCTGGCCGGCGCCGGGCGGTACGAGGTGGACCCGAACCTGTGGGAGTGGGACTACGGCGGCTACGAGGGCATCACCACCGCCGAGATCCGCCGGTCACGCCCCGGCTGGTACGTCTGGCGCGACGGCGTGATCCCGGGAGACGAGGCGCACCCGGGCGAGACCGTGGAGCACGTCGGGGAACGGGCGGACAAGGTGCTCGCCCGGATCCGCCCGGCGGACGGGGACGTGCTGGTCGTCGCGCACGCCCACATGCTGCGTGTGCTGGCGGCCCGCTGGCTGTCGCTGCCCGCCGATCACGGCAGGCTCTTCCGGCTCGACACCGGGACGTACTCCGTCCTCGGCCACGAGCACGACGAGCCCGTCCTGCTCCACTGGAATGTGCCGGCCTGACGACGCGACGGCCCGAGTCACGCGCACCCGGGACCCGGGCGTCACGCAGCGTCCACCTGGGCGACCTGCTGGGGCTGCGGACCTCGGCCGGTGAGCCATTCCAGGACCTTGCGGTGGCCGCGCCGGGCGTCTTCGAAGTGCCCCCACCGCCAGTACCTGGGCTGCTCCCGTACCCCGGTGACCCACGTCCGGTAGGCCACCGACCTCGGCTGTCCGTTCGCCGGGTCGGCCGGCGCGGCGACTCCGTAGGTGCGGATCACCACGCGGCCTCCGGGTGCGAACAGCACGTCGTCGGCCACCGGGTAGAGAGTCATCTGGTCCAGCACTGGGTCCCCCTTGTGAGCTTTCTTGAGGACCCACTCTGCCGGATCCGTGTTACGCCTCCCGCGTCGTGACGTTACACGCGTGAGACACGGGTGAACGCGGGGCCGTCCCCGGAGCCGGTCGGACCATTCCGATCACACCAGTCGATCACACGAGTCGGTCACACCAGTCGATCACACCAGGAGGCCGTCGAACTCGCCGTCCTTGACCCCGAGCACCAGGGCTCGTATCTCGTCGCGTGTGTAGATGAGGGCCGGCCCGTCGGGATAGCGGGAGTTCCGGACGGCCACGCTGCCGTCGGGAAGCTCGGCCAGCTCCACGCAGTTGCCGGTCGAGTTGCTGTGGGCGCTTTTCCGCCAGGTGACCCCGGCGATGTCGGTTGCGGGCATCCCGTTATATGCGTGCATTTATGTCTCTCTGAGAAGTTCGCCGAGGATCTCGGCAGTGCCGCCGGGCGTGGTGCTCTCCACGCACAGCTGCTCCATGGCCGTGAGGTAGGGATCGATGTCCTCACGTTTGTCCAGGTAGAGCGCACCCCAGAGCTGCTCGACGTAGACCACGTCCGAAAGGTCGGACTCCGGGAAGCGGAGGATGGTGAACGCGCCTCCCTCGGCCGCGTGCATCCCATAGCGGAGGGGCATCACCTGAAGGGTGATGTTCGGCAGCGTGGACACCTCCAGCAGATGCTGGAGCTGTTCCCGCATCGTCGCACTCCCTCCGATGGGCCGCCTGAGCGCCGCCTCGTCGATGACGGCCCACAGCCGGGGGCCGTCCTTGCGCGTGAGCCGTTCCTGCCGCTGCAGCCGCAGATGGACGCGCTGTTCGAGCTCGTCCTCCGTGGCGTCCGGATAACCGAGCATGATCACCGAGCGGGCGTACTCCGCCGTCTGCAGCAGGCCGGGCACGAACTGCACCTCGTAGGTGCGGATCACGCTGGCGGCCTCCTCCAGGCCGATGTAGGTGACGAACCAGTTCGGCAGCACCTCGCCGAACTTGTGCCACCACCCCGGCGTGTTCGCCTCGCGGACCATCTCCAGCAGGCCACGCCGCTCGGCGTCGTCGTGGACGCCGTACAGCGTGAGGAGGTCTTCGACGTCACGTGTTTTGAACCCGACCCGGCCGAGCTCCATCCGGCTGATCTTCGACTCCGAGGCACGGATGTGGAATCCGGCGACCTCACGGGTCAAGCCCCGTTGCTCACGCAGCCGGCGCAGGCTCGCGCCGAGCATGATGCGCCGGACGGTGGAACCGGATCCGGGCGGATCTATGGACACGTGCTATTCCTCCGCTTTGTGGACTGGTTCACAGTCTGTCAAAGATCGCCCCCTTCGTCCCAGTGGTGTTCGGGGGTAACCGTAGCGCGTGCACAACACGCTTGCACGTGCATTCGCTCTTGCACATGCACGGGAGTGTCCATCATCATGATCCCGTGCAGTCCACGAACCTGACTCGTGGCCAGAACCAGTGGTCGGCGCTCGACTGGTGGCCTCCCATCGGCTGGTGGCCGGAGCCGGCACGCGATCTCCTCGAACCCGGGTCGGCCACCGCCAGCGCCACCTTCGTCCTGCCACCCCGTGCGGAATCGGTTCACTCGGCGCGCAGCTTCGCCGCGGGGACCCTCGCGGGCTGGCAGCTGGCCGACCTGCTCGACGGGATGGAACTGGTCGTCTCGGAACTGGTCACCAACGCCCTGCGGCACGGCATGACGCTCGGCGACGGCCGCGTGCGAGAGGCCATGCGACTGTCGCTGATCCGGCGGGGAGGGCTCGTGACCTGCGCGATCACCGACCCCGGGTCGTCCGCGCCGGTGCTGCGGGATCCCACGCCCTTCGAGCCGGGCGGCCTCGGGCTGCACATCGTGGAATCGCTGAGCGTGTGCTGGGGATGGTGCCCGCTCGTCCCGCAGGGCAAGGCGGTGTGGGCCGTACTGGCGGCCTGACCACCGGCCCGCGGGCGGACGGCGGGGCCACGCGCTTCGCCGTAGGTCCCGGCCGTCCCGGGCCAGAAGCACCGGCCGGACCAGGAGCGCCGGCCGGAGCGGGAGTTCCGGCCCTCCCGCCCGGGGTGCCGGAAAACCTAACCAGATCGCCAGTTCTACCTATCGCCGGTCATGGTCCGCCGGCCGAAGAGCGCTCCCGTGCAGCCCGGAATGCATGGGAGCGCCCTCCGGCCGGCGGCCCGGATTCTCCGGAACCGCCCCTGAGGCCGGGCGCGGCGCGCGATGATGGGCTGAGCGCGGGCCGTGACGGCCCGGCGGCGTGCTCGTTCCCCAGCGATCGGCGGAGAAATATCGTGATCTCGGGATCCGTGACTTTGCGCTCTTTGTTCGCCCACGGACCCCGGCAAGACGGTGATCTGCACTACGGTGGCTTCCTGGGACTCCCGAGAGATCTACGATGGACGATCACCTAATCGGCTGGCTGACCAGTCTTGACGAAGACAGGCTCGCCCGCGTGCTGGCCAACCGGCCGGACGCGATCGCCGCGCCGTGGCCCCGGCGCCTGGACGCTCTCGCGCAGCGTCTGACCGACACCTTCGCCGTCATGGAGGTCATGCGCGGCCTCCCCCTCCCCCCGCTCGAACTCCTGCAGGCGTGCCTGGTCATCGGCGGCCGTCCGACGGAGGACGAGCTGGCCCGGTTCCTCGGGGTGAGCACC
This sequence comes from Microbispora sp. CL1-1, assembly GCF_012034195.1. Taxonomy (NCBI): domain Bacteria; kingdom Bacillati; phylum Actinomycetota; class Actinomycetes; order Streptosporangiales; family Streptosporangiaceae; genus Microbispora; species Microbispora sp. CL1-1. The sequence goes on along the minus strand of NZ_JAATEK010000001.1, from coordinate 22,059 downwards.
TCGGCGGTGATCCCCTGGCTCGACCACCTCTACGACCACGCCGTCGCCTGGCCCGGCCGCGACGGCAGGATCACCGTGGCCGACGCCGTCGCCCGCTGGTGGACCGCGCCCTGCGGCCTGGGCGAGCCGCTCGGCGCGTACCTCGACTCCTGGAAGCTCAGCACCGACGCGCTGCGCCGCATGTGCCGCGTGCTCGACCTGTCCCCGCACGGCGGCAGGCGCCAGGTGATCGCCCGGATCACCGCGCTGCTCGGCGACTGCGAGCGCCTGGGCGCGCTGCTCGACGACGCCCCCGACGGCACGCTCGGCATGCTCGACGACTTCGCCTGGGACGGCCCGGTCCGCAGCGTGAACGGCAACCGGTTCATCACCCCGGGCACGCCGGAGAAGTGGGCCCTCGACCGCGGCCTGCTCTTCCGCACCCAGTGGGACCTGGCGGAGATGCCCCGCGAGGTCGCGCTCGCGCTGCGCGGGCCCGACTACCGCGGGCCGTTCACGCCCTACCCGCCCGACCTGGCCACGGCCGAGGCGGACGCCGACGGCGTCGAGCACGCGATGTGCCTGGCCGCGCCGCACGTGCTCGACCGGGCCACGGCGCTGCTGGAGAACGTCGACAAGACGCCGCTGCCGCTGCTCAAGAACGGCGGGGTCGGCGTGCGGGAGATCAAGCGCCTGGCCAGGGAGACCGGCTGCGCCGAGGACGAGACCCGGCTGCTGCTCGAGGTCTGCGCGGTCGCCCGGCTGATCGCGATCGACGAGGAGGCGGGCGGGCTGACGCCGGCCGCCCGCTACGACGCGTGGCGGCTGGAGGAGGCGCCCATGCGGCTGCGCGTCCTGCTGGCCGCGTGGTGGCGGATGGAGCGCTCGTCGCTGCGCCGGGTGGACGGCCGCCACCCCGCCGCGCTCGGCGACGACCCGGCCGGCGAGACGATCGCCAGGATCCGGTGGGCCCTGTTCGCTGCGCTCGCCGAGATCCCGGAGGGCAGGGCCTTCGCGACGCTGCCGGAGCTCGTGCAGCGGGTGCACTGGCGCGCCCCGCTGCTCGACCGCGAACTGCTGGACGGCTGCGCGGCGGCCGTGCTCGACGAGGCACGCCTGCTGGGGCTCGTGGCCTGCGACACGCTCACCGCCCTGGGCCGGGCACTGGCCCCGCTCGCGGCCGTGGCCGGGGACGAGACGCGCGAATGCGTGCCCGAGGTCGAGCACGACCCCGCGCTGGCGAAGGCCGCCACACACGCCATGGCGAGCGCCCAGCGCACCGCCCTGTTCGGCGCCGATCTCACCGCCGTGGTCACCGGCCCGCCGTCGGTCGAGCTCGCCGCGCTGCTCGACCGCGCCGCCGACCGCGAGTCGCAGGGCACGGCGTCGGTCTGGCGGTTCAGCCCCGCGAGCGTACGGCGGGCCCTGGACGGCGGGGACACGGCCGACACGCTCATCGCCGACCTGTCGGAGGCCGGCACGCTCCCCCAGCCGCTGACCTACCTGATCAGGGACGTGGCGCGACGGCACGGCGAGGTCACGGTGTCGTCGGTCGGCTGCATCGTCCAGGGCTCCGACCCCGCGCTGCTCGCCGAGATCGCCGCGCACCGCAAACTGGCCAAGCTGGGCCTGCGGCTGCTGGCGCCGACCGTGCTCGCGGGCGCGGCGCCCGCCGCGGCCACGCTGGCCGCGCTCAGGGAGGCGGGCTACGCCCCGGTGCCGGTGGACGACACCGGGGAGATCACCGTCCGGCGCGAGCCGCAGGGCGGGCGGCTGATCCTCCTGCCCGGCGGGCGGGTCGCCGAGCTCGAACCGTCAGGACCGCTGCTGGAGCCCCCACCTGACCCGCGTGAGCACGCCAGACGGCTGCTGGTCAGCGGCGGCCCGGTGGCGGCGGCGGCGCAGCCCCGCCAGACGTGGGCCGTCATCGGGCGCATGGCGACCCGGCTGCCCGCGGCGCAGCAGTCGCTGCTCGGCTTCGTCGTGGACCGCGACGTCCGCGCCATGATCACGCTGGCCGACGGGGTCACCGCCACGGTCAGCCACGGCGAGCTGCGCAGCGGCGTGCTCGACGCGTGGTGCGAGGAGGCCGGCGACTACCTGGAGTTCCCGCTCAACGAGATCGCCTCGGTCACCGCCGACTGCTGACTCACCATCAGCGAACGACGGTCAGCGGACGACGGACGACGGTCAGCGGACGCCGCAGCGGCGCAGGACCAGCAGGGCGAGAGCGCGGGTGACATCATGAAGCTCCCGCAGGTCGACCTGCTCCCGCGGGGCGTGCGCGAACCTCACGTCGCCCGGCCCGTAGTGCAGGGTCGGCACGCCCGCCGCCGCGTACAGGCGCAGGTCGCTCCCGTACGGCGCGGCGGTGCGGCCCGGCCGCGCCCCGGTCACGTCGGCCACCGCCCGGGCCGCCTCCTCCGCCAGCGGGTGTCCCTCGGGCAGCCGGCCGCTGGCGAACTGCCCGCCCGGCCAGGTGACGCGCACGGGGTTGTCCCGCAGCCAGGGGTCGTCCAGGTCGGCGAGGGCGCGCTCCAGGGCGGCGCGGGCGTCGGCCGGGTCCTCGTCGAGCCGCACGCCCAGCCGTCCCTCGGCCACGAGCAGGTCGGGCACCGTGCTCGCCCAGTCGCCCGCGCGCACGGTGCCGATCTCGATCGGGTACGGCAGCGGGTTGCCCGCGAACAGAGAATCGGGATCGGCGTTGCGCTCGCGTTCGAGCCGCCGGACGGCCTGGAGCACCGGTATGAACGCCTCGACGGCGTTGACCCCCTCATAGCGGGTGGCGCCGTGCGCGGCCCGGCCGGCGACCTCCAGGCGGAAGGTCAGCGCCCCGGCGTTGGCGGTGATCAGCTTCCCGCTCGTCGGCTCGGTGATCACGGCCGCCTCCCCGGTGTGGCCCCTGGCCAGGGTGGCGAACGCGCCGAGCCCGCCGTCCTCCTCGCTGACCACGCAGTGGACGGCCAGGGGGCGCGCGAGCCGCACCCCGGTCGCACGCAGCGCGCGCACCACGGCGAGGTTGGCGGCCAGACCGGCCTTCATGTCGCAGGCGCCCCGGCCGTGCAGGGTGGTCGCGGTGAGGCGGGCGCCGAAGGGGTCCTGCCCCTCCCACTTGGCCGGGTCGCCGATCGGCACGACGTCGGCGTGCCCCTGGAGGATCAGCGCGGGCGTGCCCTCGCCCTCGGTGACGCCGACGACGCCGTATCCCTCGGCGCGCTCCGCCTCCGTGCCGGGGAACCCCTCGCGGGAGCGGAGATCGTCGAGGTCGAGCTTCCACATGTCGACGTCGAGGCCCCATTCGGTGAGCATGCGGGCACATCTGTCCTGCAGGTCCGACTCGGCGTCGGTGCCGGTGACGCTCGGCACCCGCACCAGGTCGGCCAGCAGGCGCACGGTCTCCGCCTCGTCGACGGCGTCCAGGACTCTCGCTTCGACATCCATGGCGGAGACTGTACGGCCTGCCACCGCCCGGCGTGGAGCCCCGGAATGCACGTGCAGTCCGTCGTACGGTGGATCTTTCGGGAAGGAGTCCGGGATGGGGAGACTGACAGCCGGCTGGGTGGGGCGCCCGGGGGTCTGGCGCGGCCTGATCGCGTGGCCGTTGGTCGCCCCGTTCGCGCTGTGGGCCGTGCTGCGGCTCGTGCCCGGCGACGTCCATTTCCGGTGGGTGCAGCTGGTGGCGTTCACGCCGTACGTCGCCCTCGCCTCGGTCGTCGCGCCACTGGTCGCGCTGCTCGTGCGGCGTCCGGCGGCGCTGGTCGCGGGCCTCGTGGTCACCGCGACGCTCGCGGCCTGCGTGCTGCCGCGCGCGCTGTCGGACGCGTCCGCGCGCGCCTCGGCCGGCCCCGGCGTGCGGGCGGCCGGGGACGCCGGCCCGGCCCTGCGGATCCTGTCGGCCAACCTGCTCTACGGCTCGGTGCCGCCCGCCGCGCTCGTAGACCTCGTGCGGCGGCTGCGCCCCGACGTCCTGACGCTGCAGGAGCTGACCCCGCAGGCGTCGGCGGGCCTGCGTGCGGCGGGCCTGCGCACGCTCCTGCCGTACGGGGACGACCGGGCCGAGGAGGGCGCCAGCGGCTCCGGGCTCTTCACCCGGTTTCCCCTGCGGCCGGAGGAGCTCACGACGGTGAACGGCCGCCGGCAGGCGGCGGGGATCATCGAGGTGCCCGGCGCCGGGCCCGTCTCCATCGTGTCCGTGCACCCGTGCGCGCCGCGCTACGCGTCCCGGTTCAGGTGCTGGTCGAGGTCGCTCGCCTCGCTGCCCGCCCCGGGCGAGACCGTACGGATCCTGTCGGGCGACTTCAACGCGACGCTCGACCACGCCCCGGTCCGGCGCCTGCTCGACGCGGGCTACCGGGACGCGGCCGACGCGACCGGCAAGGGCCTGGCCGGCACCTGGCCCTACCGGAGGTCGTCGGACTTCGGCGGCCTGCCGGTGCCGCCCGTCACCATCGACCACGTGCTCGTGGACCCGCGCGTCGCGGTGCGGGCGTTCGGCGTCCACCGGCTGCCGGCGACCGACCACCGGGCGATCTTCGCCGAGCTGGTGCTGCCCACGACCACGACTTAGGCCCCGGGGCCCGTTCGGACGTGGGGAAGGCGAACCGCGGCTCCGCCCCGGACCACCACCCCCCGATCGCGAACGCCGCCGCGGCCTCGGGGCTACCTGAGCGACACGCGGGTGAAGCGGGTCTCGAAGCCCTTGCCCACCGGGGCGGCGCACATGACCCCGGCGAGGGCCGGCGTGTCCGGCGGGAAGTAGGCCAGGCGCAGCAGGTGGTCCGGCTCCGCGCCGTTCACGCCGTATCGGACGGTCACGGCGTCGCCCGCTCGTTCGAGGTCGAACGTCGCGGAGACGAGCCCGGCGGGCGCGGGCGTGACCGACCAGTCGGAGAAGCCGCGGGTGACGACGACGCTGAGCTGGTGGCCGCCGTCGACGAACTCGACCCCCGCCTTGATCCAGTTCTGCTCGTCGATCCGCAGCACGGCCCCGGCCTGGTCGTACTGCTCGGCGTAGCCGGCCTCGAACGTCACGGTCAGCCGCGCGTCCCCGGCGACCTGGCGGCCGAACATGTGGGCGGTGTCGTACGAGTAGCCGTAGTGCGTCTGCTGCCACAGGTCGGTCTGGGCGCGCGCTACGGCCCGCAGGCCGTCCCCGGACTGCGACCATTCGGCGGGCTCGTTGATCCACGTGAAGCCGTCGAACGCCATGCCGCCCCCTTGCCGCCGCTTTGACCGATCGTGCCATCAGAGCGCTCGGCACGGCCCTACGTCAAGGACGATCTACGCGCCTTTTAGATCGATTTGTCCACTTTACTCACTCTTTCCTTATACTCGTGCCTCACATCACCTTTGCCCCTATAAATCCCGTACATCGCAAAACCGTCGTATCCCCTTCCCCAGGGAACGCGCGGCCCCGCTACCGGAGCCTCCCCCCTCCTTCCGAGGGCTGCTCCGCCATCCGCGGGCGCGCGTACGGAGCCCGCCGGCCAGCCGGGCCTCCTCGGCGACGCGAGGCCCCGCTCCCCCGAGGGCCGCCCCGCGATCGAGACGAAAGGAACCTCATGCGCATGCGAGCCCGTCAGGTGATCATCATGGCGATGACCGGAACCACCTTCGTCGCCTGCCCGGCCGCCGCCGCGGACGCCTCGGTGATCCCTCAGGCTCCCTCCCCCGCGCCGGTCCCTCCGACGGTGCCCACCGCCTCCGCGGACGCCGCCCGCCCGGTCCTCGGCAACCTGGCCTTTCTGGGCGCGGCGTTCAACGCGGCCCTCCGCTCGGCGTACACCAAGACGGCGCCCGCCAAGACGGCGCAAGCGAAGACGGCGCCCGCCAAGACGGCGCAAGCGAAGACGGCGCAAGCGAAGACGACGCCCGCCAAGACGAAGAAGGCCGCCTCCTTGCCCTCCGGCGTCGCCACCGCCACGTCCTTCTGGGACGCCCAGACCGCGTCGGGCAGGCCGATGCGCTACCGGACCATCGCCAGCCCCTACTGGCCCCTCGGCACCAGGGTGCGGATCACGTACAAGAAGAAGAGCGCGATCGGCGTCGTCGACGACTTCGGCCCGGCCGAGTGGGCCGTCGCCCAGCACGACATCCCGGCGATCGTCGACGTGTCCGAGAGGATGATGGCCGACCTGACGGGCGTCGCCTCCAACACCGTCCACGTACGGTTCCAGGTGCTGAAGTGGGGCAAGGGCGGCGTCTACCGCCACTCGGGAACGGGATACAAGCTGGCCATGGGCCACCGCTGAGCCCCCGCAGGGGGTGCACCTCCGATGACGGCGCCCGGGTCCGCTGCGCGTAAACTGCGAGCGTGGCTGACCCGAAGTTCGAGATCCAGATGCTCCACGACCGCGTGATGGTCAGGGTTCAGCGGGACTCCGAGGAGCGGCGCAGCAGCGCGGGCATCGTCATCCCGGCCACGGTCAAGATGGCCAACCGGCTCGTCTGGGGCGAGGTGTGCGGCGCGGGCGCCAACGTCAGGTCGGTCAAGGCCGGCGACAAGGTCCTGTTCAACCCTGAAGACCAGTACGAGGTCGAGGTCCAGGGCCAGCTCTACCTGGTGCTGCGCGAGCGCGACCTGCACGCCGTGGCGACACAGCAGACCGACCACGGCACCGGCCTCTACCTCTGACCTCACGGCCTCCGTCTCCGCCCTTCCGCCCGCTCCGCGCCAAGGTGAGCCATGACCCTTCAGGATGACCTCGTCGAGCTTCGCCGCGCGCTGCACCGGGAGCCGGAGATCGGCCTCGACCTGCCCCGCACGCAGGAGAAGGTGCTCGCGGCGCTCGACGGCCTGCCCCTGGAGATCACCACCGGCCAGCGTCTGTCATCGGTGACCGCGGTCCTGCGCGGCGGCCACCCCGGCCCCGCCGTACTGCTGCGCGCCGACATGGACGCGCTGCCGGTGCAGGAGAAGACCGACGTGCCCTACCGGTCGCGGTTCGACGGCCGCATGCACGCCTGCGGCCACGACCTGCACACGGCCATGCTGGTGGGGGCCGCCCGCCTGCTCACCGAGCGCCGCGCCGACCTCGCCGGAGACGTGGTGCTGATGTTCCAGCCGGGCGAGGAGGGCGACGAGGGCGCCCGGCTGATGATCGAGGAGGGCGTGCTCGACGCGGCCGGGGCCAGGGCCGTCGCGGCGTACGGCATGCACGTCTTCGCCACGACGATCCCGCGCGGGCTGTTCCTGACCAGGGGCGGGCCCGTGCTGGCCGCGGCCGACACGCTGACCGTGACCGTGCGCGGCAGAGGCGGCCACGGGTCCTCGCCGCACCGCGCCCTCGACCCGATCCCCGCCGCCTGCGAGATCGTGACGGCCCTGCAGACCCACGTGACCCGCGGCTACGACGTGTTCGACCCGGTCGTGGTGACCGTGGGCAGCTTCCACGCCGGCACCACCGACAACGTGATCCCGGACGAGGCCGTCTTCGAGGCCACCGTACGCACCTTCTCGGCCGGCGCGCGCGACCGCGTCAGGGAGGGCCTGGTCAGGCTCGCCCGCGGCATCGGCGAGGCGCACGGCCTCACCGTCGAGTGCGCGTTCGGCATCGGCTATCCGGTGACGGTGAACGACGACGCCGAGGCGGAGTTCGCCGCCCACACGGTGCGGGAGACCCTCGGTGAGGACCGCTACTTCCCGCTGCCCACCCCGGCGACCGGCTCGGAGGACTTCTCGTACGTGCTGGAGCGGGTGCCGGGGGCGTTCCTCGTGGTCGGCGCCTGCCCGCCCGGCCGCGATCTCGCCACCGCCCCGGCCAACCACTCGGCGGAGGCGGAGTTCGACGACGCCATCCTGTCCGACGGCGCGACGCTGCTCACCGAGCTCGCGATCCGCAGGCTGGCCCGCACCTGACGGTCAGGCCGGAAGGTCGCGAGCCTCGTGGATCAGGCCGGCACCGGTGAGGTCGGCACCGATCACAGCGACAACGGGGGCCGGACCAGGAACTCGCGGGCCTCGTGGATCAGGTCGATCCCGAAGGTCAGCCGGATCGACGCCCAGACGATGGCCGCGGCGATGAGCAGCGTGAGCGCGCCCGCGATGATGCGGACGAACCAGTTCTGCCGCTTCAGCCAGCCGGTCGCCGCCATGACCTTGTCCTTGGCGAACGCCAGCAGCCGCGACGCCCAGGTGAACTCCGTGGCCAGCACGGCGAGCCCGGCGAAGACCACCAGCCAGCCCGGCCCCGGGAACGGCACCATGATCAGACCGGTGACCACGAGCGCGGTCCCGATCACCCCGACGACGATCCGCAGCGTCAGCCGGCCCGCGGGAGTCGCGCGGATCCGGTCGAGTCTGCCCGGCCGATCGGCGGTCTCCTCGTGTCCACCCGTACGACTGTCCTCAGCCGTCGCCACACGGCTCACCCCCATTCGCTGCCAACGATAACCAGCGCGCGACCGCGGCGATCGGCGGGTTCACGCGCCCCCGAGGCAGGCGGCGGTCTGCTCGGCGATCTCCAGTTCTTCGTTGGTGGGCACCACCAGCACCGCCACCTCGGCGCCCTCCGGTGAGACCACCCTCGCCTCCGCCGACTCGGCGGTGTTGCGATCGGGATCGACCTCGATGCCGAGCCTGGTGAGCCCGGTCGTCGCGAGCGCGCGGACCCGGGGGCTGTTCTCCCCCACCCCGCCGGTGAAAACGAGGGCGTCCACGTGGCCGAGCGCCGCACAGTAGGCCCCGATGTAGGCCCGCACGCGGTAGCCGTAGACGTCGAGCGCGAGCCGGGCGTCCGCGTCGCCCGAGTCGGCCAGCCGCCACACCTCCCGCATGTCGTTGGCGCCGCACATGCCGAGCAGGCCGCTCTCCTTGTTGAGCGCCGCGTCGACACTGGCGAGATCCATGCCCGCGACCCGGCCGAGGTAAGCCCCCAGAGCCGGGTCGACATCCCCGGAACGGGTGCCCATCACCAGCCCGGCGAGCGGGGTGATTCCCATCGAGGTGTCCACGCTGCGCCCGCCGCGCACCGCCGTCGCGCTCGCGCCGTTGCCGAGGTGCAGCACGATCGAGTTCACCTCGTCGTACGGCCGGCCGAGCAGCGCCGCCGCCCTCCGGGAGACGTACGCCGTGGAGGTGCCGTGGAAGCCGTAGCGGCGCACCCCCAGCTTGCGGGTCCACTCGCGGGGGACGGCATAGGTGTACGCGTGCGGCGGGATCGTGCTGTGGAAGGCGGTGTCGAAGACGGCGACGTGCGGCAGGCCGGGAAAGGCCCGCCGGGCGACCCGGATGCCCTCCAGGTTGGCCGGGTTGTGCAGCGGCGCCAGCGGCGCCATCTCCTCGATGGCCCGCTCGACCTCGTCGTCGATCAGCACCGGCGTGACGAACCGGCTGCCGCCGTGGACGACCCGATGCCCCACGGCGGTCACGCCGTCGAGCGGCGGCCCGTGCTCGGCGAAGGCCGCGAGCACCGCCTTGAGCCCCTCCTCGTGGTCGGCCACCCGGCGCTCGGTCCGCACGCCGTCGTGGGTGAGCACGCTCTCGTCCTCGGCGATGCGCTCGATCACCCCACCGGCCACGGCCCGCCGCGACCCCATGTCGATGAGGCGGTATTTGATGGACGACGACCCCGTGTTGAGGACGAGGACCTGCCCGCTCACTCCGCCTCCCAACGCGCCTGCGCGCTCACCGTGTCTCCTCCCGCGCCTGCGCGCTCACCCTGCACCTTCTCCGCGCCTGCGCGCTCACCCTGCACCTTCTCCGCGCCCGCGCGCTCATTGCTCTTCCCGTCGCGCGTGGGCGCTCATTGTGTCTCCCCGTACGCCTGCGCCTGGATGGCCGTGATCGCGACGGTGTTGACGATGTCGCCCACGGTCGCGCCGCGGGACAGGTCGTTGACCGGCTTGCGCAGGCCCTGCAGGACCGGCCCGATCGCGACCGCCCCGGCGCTGCGCTGCACGGCCTTGTAGAGGTTGTTGCCCGTGTTGAGGTCGGGCACCACGAACACCGTCGCCCGCCCGGCCACCGCGCTGCCGGGCATCTTGGTCCGCGCCACGCTCGGCTCGGCCGCGGCGTCGTACTGGATCGGACCCTCGACGGGCAGGTCCGGCCGCAGCGCGCGCACCCGCGCGGTGGCCTCGCGCACCTTGTCCACCTCGGGCCCCGCGCCGGACTCGCCGGTCGAGTACGACAGCATGGCCACGCGCGGCTCGACCCCGAACCTCGCGGCCGTGGCGGCCGACGAGATCGCGATGTCGGCGAGCTGGGCGGCCGTGGGATCGGGCACCACGGCGCAGTCGCCGTAGACGAGAACGCGGTCGGCCAGGCACATGAAGAACACGCTGGACACGACGCCGACGCCCGGCGAGGTCTTGATGATCTCGAACGACGGCCTGATCGTGTGGGCGGTGGTGTGGGCGGCGCCCGAGACCATGCCGTCGGCCAGCCCGAGGTGGACCATCATCGTGCCGAAGTAGGAGACGTCGGTGACGATGTCGCGGGCCTGCCCGACGGTCACGCCCTTGTGCGCGCGCAGCCGGGCGTACTCCTCGGCGAACAGCTCGCGCAGCTCGGGGTCGAACGGGCTGACCACGCGGGCGCCGTCGACGGCCAGGCCCATCGTGGCCGCCGCCAGCCGGATCTCGCGCTCGTCGCCCAGCAGGGTCAGCTCGGCGACCCCCCGGCGCAGCAGGCTGTCGGCGGCGCGCAGGATCCGCGGCTCGGCGCCCTCCGGCAGCACGATGTGCCTGCGGTCGGCGCGGGCGCGGTCCAGCAGGTCGTACTCGAACATGAGCGGGGTGATCGCGGCGGCCTTGGTGACCTGCAGGCTGCGCAGCAGCGCCGCGCCGTCGACGTGCTCGGCGAAGACCCCGAGCGCGGTGTCGATCTTGCCCTTGGCGTCCGGGCTGAACCGGCCCTCGGCCTTCGACAGCTTGGTCGCGGTCTCGAACGTGCCGCCGCCGGTCGTGATGATCGGCAGCCGGATGTCCATGCCCTTCAGGAGGCGGACGACGGCGTCCGGCAGCTCCAGCCCGCCGTTGAGGATGATCGCCGACAGGGCGGGGAACGTGGGGGCCTTGTGCGCCGCCAGCAGCCCCGGCACCAGCGCGGCGGCGCGGTCGGCGGGGACGACGACCGCCAGGCCCTCGGTGAGGCGCTCCAGGATGTTCGGCAGCGACATCGCGCCGATCATCAGCCCGCCCGTCTCCCGGCCGAGCTGGTCGGCGTCGCCCATGAACAGTTCGCCGTCGCAGGCGGCCATCAGGTCGCTGACCGTCGGCGCGGACAGCCGCCGCACCTCCGGCAGGACGTACGCGGGGACGCGGGCGGCCACCTCGTCCACCAGGCCGGGGGCGACCCGCGTGACGACCGTGGCCAGCTCGGTGGCGTGCCGCTCGGCCAGCTCCTTGCGCGACATCTCGACCGCCGCGGCGATCTCGTCGGGGGTGCGGTCGAGCCCGGTGACCACGTTCATCACCGGCGTGCCGAGGTTGGCGGCGAGCTCGGCGTTGAACACGAACTCGGTGGGCGCGCCCACGTCGGTGTAGTCGGTGCCGATCACCACGACCGCGTCGCACCGCCCGGCGAGCGCCCGATAACGGGCCAGGATCTCCCCCGCCGCGCGCTCCTCGTCGGCGTGCACCTCCTCGTAGGTGACGCCGGTGCACATGGCGTACGGCAGGCCGATCCCGAAGCGGCTGCGCGCGGTGTTGACCAGGCTGTCCTCGCGGCCCGACCGGACGACCGGCCGGAACACGCCGACAGTGCCCACCTGGCGGGTCAGTAGTTCGATCATGCCGAGGGCGATCGTGCCCTTGTTGCTCCTCGCGTCGCCGGCCGCGACGTAAACCCCGATCGCCATTCGCGCAGTCACCCCTGTCCAGGCGCGGCCCGACGGCCCGCCCTGGAAAGGCTATGCGACGGGCCCCACGGACATACCAGTCGAAGGTCACATCCATAGGGCCTTTTCCCACCCGTCACGCGGTCTCACAGGCTCGACGGGGAAGGCGGGCGAGGACGCCCCCGAGCCCGCTGCGCACCGTGTCCGGGTCACCGGTGTCGAGGCCGTACGTGACCTCGTGCCACGGGCCGAGCCGATGCCACAGCAGTGCCCGTTCGACGAGATCCGGCGCGGCGCCGTACTCCGCCGCGACGGCCCGGGCGAACAGCGGCGGGGCGCCGTGGAGCGCCCACGCCAGGTCGAGCGCCGGATCGCCGACGTGCGCGTCGCCGAAGTCGATGACGCCGCTCACCACGCCGTTCCGCGCCAGCACATGCTCGGGCCCCAGGTCCCCGTGGACCAGGGCATCGGCAGGCGACGCGGCCACGGCATCCAGCAAGGCCCAGGCGGCCCCTCTCCGGTCGTCCGGCAGGAGCGGCATCACGCGGATGCCGAAGTCTTCCAGCGTCGCCGCCCGATCCCGCAGCGCTTCCCGTGCCGACGGCGCGCCACGCCGTACGGCCTGCGCCGGGCCGGTCGCGTGCAGAGCCCGCAGGAACGCGCCCAGCGTCCGTCCGCCCGCGGCGTCGAAGGCCGCGAGCGGCTCACCGGCGACCATCTCGTGCCGTACGACCAACGGCTCCTGTCGAAGCACGTGAGGGATCGGGACGGGCAACGGCAGCCGTTGTGCGAGCCACGGCATCAGGCGGGTCTCCATGAGCAGCCGCGCGGCGACCTCCGGCCGCCTGGGACGGCGCTCCACCCACCGCCCATCGACCGACCGCGCCTGACTGTCCCAGCCCGTCCCGCCCCACTCCTCCGACAGTCCCGTCACCACTCCACTAGATCACCTTCACGTCGCCCCAGCCCAGCCCTTTTCCGCCCCGACCCCGGCTTCGGGGGATGAGCGGTCATGCCGCGCTCAGCTCGTCTCACGCGAGCCGGTCGAGCTCGTCCGCTCGCCGGAGGTCCTTGGGGCGGCCCAGGGCCCGCCGCATCCGGATGAGGTCTTCCCGGGACACGTAGTGAACCTCCAGGCCGCCCGGGCCGTACGCGGTGACCGCCCTGCCGAGGATCTCCCGGACATTCAGGTCGCCCCAGGGGAGGTCGGGAGTGCAGCAGTCGCCGCTCGCTCCGGGCGCGGTGAACTGCACCTTGGGGCGGAGCAGAGCCTCCGGACGAGTCGCCAAGGGGACGCCCGTTTCGTCGGTGAGCCGGGCGTCGAGGGAGATGAAGGCGGCCGCCAGGGCCGGGGCGTGGACCGGCTCGCCGTCCCAGAGGAGGTCCAGATCGCCGGTCAGCTCGGCGGACCCGTGCATGATGCCGGCGACCTGCCCGATCACCACGGCTCGGACGTCGTGGCGATGCAGGGCTTCGAGCAGGGGAAACGGATCGAATCCGAGGGCGCCGTCCGTGCCGATCGTGCCGACGTCGTCGTCGGCGTTCTCGTGGCCCAGGCCGGTGCTCACCCGCTTGAGGGCGAGTTCACGCGTGCGCCGGGCGGCGGCGCGCAGTCGTTCCAGTGGTTCGCCGATCATCCCGTTCATGCAACACCCGGCCGCGCCCAGGGCGCACGCCAATTTTCTCTGAGCACAATCGGTCGCCCGCATCAGGCTATATGAACGTCACTCACAGTGACATATGGAGCGGTCTTCCCAGGTATGCTTCCAGACGCCGCCCCCTGCGAGGGGGAGAGGAAGTGAGCCCGGGCTTACCGCCGGAATTGACGGGAACCCGGGCTTCGCGTTGTCCGGGTCATTCCCGGTCATGCGCTCGCCCTGCAGCAGGCTCCACGAGTAGTCGTCCCCCGCCTCTGTTCTTGCGAGGACGGGACGAGGCACTGAGGGACCGTACGGATGCGCTGGTGAGGGGGCGCACCCGTACGGCCGTTGGGGTGCTACCTCACGAGGCGGTGCAGGTCACGGGCGACGGGACGGCGTTGGTGCCGTTCCAGCTCGCCTGGAACCCGAACGTGGTGGACGCCCCGACGCCGACCGAGCCGTTGTAGCTCACGTTGGTGACGGTGACGTTCGCCCCGGACTGGCTGACCGTGCCGTTCCAGAGCTGGCTGATCGTCTGGCCGTTCGCGAAGGCCCACTTGACGCTCCAGCCGCTGATCGAGGAGCCGCCGGTGTTGGTCACCGTGACCTCGCCCTGGAAGCCGCCCGGCCACTGGTTGACCACCGTGTACGTCGCCGAGCACGCCTTGCCGCCCGACGGGCTCGCCGAAGGCGACGGGCTCGGGGACGGGCTGCGCGACGGCGACGCAGAGGGGCTCGGCGAGGGCGAGGGCGACGGCGACGTGGACGGAGAGGCCGACGGGCTCGGGGACGGCGACCTCGTCGGAGACGCGGACGGCGACGGCGACGGTGATGGGGTGGAGCCGCCGGTGCGGTCGCCGTAGATGATGCCCCGGCCGTTCGTGCCGAGATAGACCCGGCCGTAGATCCGCGGGTCGCCGGTCAGGGCCTCGCCCATGTTGCCGTACTGGTGCTGGTCGTCGTTGATGCGCACCCAGCTCGCGCCGGTGTCGTCGGACCGGAACAGGCCCTGCACGCCGTCCACGGTGCCGGCGAGGTAGAGCGCCTGGTAGCTCTTGCCGGGCGCCGCCTTGCCGAAGCCGATGTTGATCGAGCTGCTGACGTTGGACAGCTTGGTGAACGAGGCGCCCGAGTCGGTGGAGTGCCACAGGCCGCCCTCGCCGGCGAGCCAGATGTCGCCCTCCTTGCCGGGCAGCGCCTTGAAGTGCACGCCGGTGGTGGGCAGCCCGCTCGCCGCGGTGGCGCTGAAGCTCGCGCCGCCGTTGGTGCTCGCGTAGAACCTGCCGTTCGAGAAGGCGTAGAACTTCTGCGCGTTCACGCGGTCGGACTCGACGATCGCGCCTGCCGGGACGCCGCTGGAGGCGGTCCAGCTGTTGCCGAAGCCGACGGAGTAGACGACCTGGATGCCGGGGTCGCCGGGGGCCCAGACGAAGCGGCTGCCGTCGGCCGCCGCCGCGACCGTGCCGCCGTTGTTGATCCCGCCCGGCTCGGTGCCCTGGAACCAGTTGGCCCCGCCGTCGGTGGAGAACGCCACGTGGCTGTCGTTCGGGCGGTCGGAGTCGGTGAAGTTGCCGGCCCGCACCATCACGCTCGGGTTGGTCTCGGCGTAGTCGAGCGAGGTGCCGGAGGTGAAGACGGGCTGGGTGAACATCGAGGACGGCACGGCGTCGAGGTTGGTGTGCCGGAAGCCGCCGAGGTCGCCGAGCGCGCTGATCAGCGGGGCGCCGCTCGGCGGGCTGATCAGGTCGAGCACGGCGGTCTCCTCCAGGCCCTTCACCATCGGCTTGATGGTGAACTGGCCGCCCGAGTCCCACTTGGTGAGGTCGGTGGTGCCGTAGATCGTCGCGCCGGTGCCGTACATCATCCGGTCGGAGTCGAACGGGTCGATCTCCACCGACTCGTTCATCCAGCCGAGCTTGGGCGTGACCTCGGGCGGCTGGGGGTTCGTGCCGAAGGTCAGCCACGGAGCGGCGGAGATGTCCATCTTGTAGCGGAAGCTGCGGTTCGGGTAGGAGGTCCAGTCCCAGATGCGGGTCCAGTTCGCGCCGCTGTCGGTGCTCCTGAAGAAGATCGCGTCGGGCCACCAGGAGACCTGGGTGGCGACCATGATCGTGCCGGGGTGCTGGCGGTCGATGGTCAGGCCGCTGTAGCCGAAGTAGTCGTCGCCGCTGCTCGACGGGATCGGGCTGATCTGGGTCCAGGTGCCGGTGGCGGTGGCGTAGCGCCACACGTCGCCCTTGGCGCCGTCGTACGGGCCGCCGGTGTCGCTGGTGGCGATGTAGAGGTAGCCGTTGGTCGTGTCGAGCACGCCCTTGTGGGCGATGTAGCCGGTGGGCTGGCCGGCGACCCGCTCCCACGAGGTGCCGCCGTTGGTGGTGCGATAGACGGTGTTGCTCTTGTCGGCCACGCCCACGTAGATCGTCTGGGTGGCGTTGCCCGACGTGCCGGTCCGCTTGTCGAAGGTCACCCAGACGACGCCCTGGTTGTCGCCGTTGTAGGCGTCACCGGGGCTGGCGACGTAGTTGCCGACGTTGGGGAAGTTCGTCACCTTCGACCAGGTGGCGCCGGAGTCGGTGCTCCGCCACAGGCCGTTGCCGCTGGGCGCGCCGAAGTAGAGGATGCTGTTCTTGTTCGGGTCCACCGCGAGGCGCTCGCCCATGCCACGGCCGGGCATGTTGCCGCCCAGCTTGAACGGCAGCGGGCTCACCTGCCAGGTGTCGCCCTTGTTCGACGAGCGCAGGATCGCGCCGTTGTTGGGGTCCCAGCTGTTGGTGTACATGCCGACGGCGGCGTACACCTTGTTGGCGTCCACCGGGTCGGGGGCGATGCTTACGACGCCGTTGTAGCCCCAGTTGGACCAGCCGACCCAGTCGAGCAGCGGCGTCCACGTCTGGGAGGACTGGTTCCAGCGGTACGCGCCGCCGATGTCGGTGCGGGCGTAGATGAGGTCCTTCTGGGCCTGGCTGAACACGATGCCGGGGACGAAGCCTCCACCGGCGATCTGCACGTTCTTGAACGTGTACGGGTCGGCGGCCACGGCCGACACGGGGCTCATTCTGATCACGGCCGTGACCAGGGCCACGGCGGCGACCACGAGCATGGATGCGAATCTTCGCATGGACGGTTTTCCCTCCGAGCACGGACAACCGGCCATGCACGATCAGGTGGGGACCCTGACCGTCCTTCTCCCACGTGCATGGAAATCTGAAGGGAAGAGTCACATACCAGCGGAAGCGCCGTCAATAGTTTGGCGTCCAGACTAATTGGAACCGGTTTCACCACGGGCTCGGGCACACGCATTCGTGGAACATAATTCCGGTTATGACTACTGCTCTCGTGCTCGGCGGCGGAGGAGTCGCCGGCATCGCCTGGGAAGCGGGGATCGTCACCGGCCTGCGCCGTCTCGGCGTGGACCTGGGGACGGCGGACCGGATCATCGGCACCTCGGCAGGCTCCGTCGTCGGCACGCTCGTGGCCACCGGCGCCGACCTGGAGGAGGCGATCGCCCACCAGGTCGAGGTGGACACCGGCCCGCCCCCGGCCGCCGACCTGGACGAGGTCATGCAGGCGTTCGCCGTGCTGTTCGACCCGGACATCGACCGGCGGGAGGCCCGCCGCAGGGTCGGCCAGATGGCCCTGGCGGCCAGGGTCGACCACTACGCCGACCGGCTCGCGGCGGTCGGCGAACGGCTGCCGGTGAAGGAGTGGCCCGAGCGCGAGCTGCTGATCACCAGCGTGGACGCGGCCACCGGCGAGTTCGTCGTGTGGGACCGGTCCTCCGGCGCGCCGCTGGTGCTGGCCGTCGCGTCGAGCTGCGCCGTGCCGATGGTCTTCCCGCCCGTGGAGATCAACGGCCGCAGGTACGTGGACGGCGGCGTCCGCTCCACGACCAACGCCGACCTCGCGGCGGGCGCACGCACCCTCGTGGTGCTCGAACCGCTCGGCAACCTGACCCCCAGGGCCGTCCTCGAAGCCGAGATGGCGAAGGCCGGGGCGTCCGCGTCGTACGTCGTCCACCCCGACGCGGCCTCCACTGCGGTGTTCGGCGAGAACGTCCTCGACCCGGCTCTGTGGGGACCTGCCTTCGCGGCGGGGCTCGACCAGGCCGCCGCCCTCGCCGAGCCGATCGCCGCCGTCTGGTCCTGACCCCCGGCCTGCCCGCCGTACCCGCCAGAAACGCGGGAAACGGCACGCGGCGTCACGCGGGCGGCGGGCATGCTGCGTCACACACACGGGCGGCCGGCGCGGGATCGTTCCCGCGCCGGCCGCCCGATGCCGGGACCGGTTGCTCACCAGACTTCTTCTCGACGGGCCTGTGTTCTTACCGAGCCGGTGTTCTCAGCGGGCCTGTGTTCTCAGCGGGCCCCTTCGTCACCGGGCGTCGGTGACCGCCTTGCTGACCGCGTTGGGGCCGTCGTACTGCCGGTCCGGGATGCGCTCCAGCGCGTTGATGACGGTGTCGTCCGCGCCCTGGTCCCGGGCCGTACGGATCAGGTCCGACTTCGCGGCCGGATAGTCGACGCCCTTCAGGTGTTTCTGCAGCTGGATCGGGTTCGGTGCGTCGGCCATGACGTGCCCCCTTCGTCGGTGTTGTCCTGTTCTCCCTCGCTTACCCGGCTGCTCCCCCGTCACTCGGGACACCGCCGCACGGCCTTGCAGCGCCTTCACCTGCGGTGTCGTCACGATTGGATATACCGCGTGAAACGGCACGACCTTCGGGTAGCCGCCGTCGCGTGCCTGATGCCCAATTGCTGGCCGCACAGGATCTGCGGCTCGACGTCAACGTCCTGGACTACGTGATCCTCGCCCTGTACTTCGTCGTGGTGCTGGGAATCGGCTTCGCCGCCAAACGGGCCGTACGGACGAGTCTGGACTTCTTCCTCTCGGGCCGCGCACTCCCCGCCTGGATCACCGGCCTGGCCTTCATGTCCGCCAACCTCGGCGCCACCGAGGTCCTCGGCATGGCGGCGAACGGCGCGCAGTACGGCGCGATGACGCTGCACTACTACTGGATCGGCGCGGTCCCCGCCATGGTGTTCCTCGGCGTCGTGATGATGCCGTTCTACTACCGGTCGAAGGTGCACAGCGTCCCGGAGTTCATGCGCCGCCGCTTCAACGGCGCGACCCAGTTGCTCAACGCCGGGACCTTCGCCGTCGCGCAGATCCTCATCGCCGGGATCAACCTGTACGCGCTGGCGCTCATCATGGACGCCCTGCTCGGCTGGCCGCTGTGGCTGTCCATCATCGTGTCGGCCGCGATCGTGCTGGCGTACATCACGCTCGGCGGCCTGTCCTCGGCGATCTACAACGAGGTCATGCAGTTCTTCGTGATCGTCGCCGGGCTCGTGCCGGTGGTGGTCATCGGCCTGACCCGGGTCGGCGGCTTCTCCGGCCTCGGCGAGAAGGTCAGGCAGAGCGTGCTCGGCGAGGGCGGGCTGCACACCTGGGCGCACACCGCCGGCACAGACAATCCGCTCAACGCCAACTGGATCGGCGTGGTCTTCGGCCTCGGGTTCGTGCTGTCCTTCGGCTACTGGACCACCAACTTCGCCGAGGTGCAGCGCGCGCTGTCGGCCCGCAACACCAACGCCGCCCGGCTGACCCCGATCGTCGCGGCCTACCCGAAGCTCGTGATCCCGATCGTCACCGTGATCCCCGGTCTCATCGCGGTCGTGCTGTTCGGCGACCTCGGCAAGGATGGCGGGCCGACGTACAACGAGGCGATCCCGCTGCTCATGAACGAGTTCCTGCCCAACGGCGTGCTCGGTGTCGCGGTGACCGGCCTGCTCGCGTCGTTCATGGCCGGGATGGCCGCCAACATCAGCGGCTTCAACACGGTCTTCACCCAGGACATCTGGAAGGCGCACGTCAACGGCGACCACCCCGACGAGTGGTACGTGCGGCTCGGCCGGATCGCCACCGTGGTCGGCGTCCTCGCCGGAATCGGCACGGCGTTCATCGCCGCCGGGTTCGGCAACATCATGAATTATCTGCAGTCGCTGTTCTCGTTCTTCAACGCCCCGCTGTTCGCGACGTTCATCATCGGCCTGTTCTGGCGGCGGATGACCGCCTGGGCGGGCTTCTGGGGCCTGCTTAGCGGCACGGTCTGCGCCTTCGCCTCGTACATCCTCTACAAGGCGGGCGTGTTCGACTTCGGCACCGAGCTGAACGCGAGCTTCTGGGGCGCCGGCATCGCCTTCGTGGTCGACGCGGTCGTCTCCGTCGTGGTCACGCTCGCCACCACCCCCAAGCCGGAGAGCGAGCTGCGCGGGCTCGTCTACGGCCTGAGCGACGCGTCCGTCTCGGACGACGCGCCGGCGGGAGACGCCGCCTGGTATCGCTCCCCCGTGATCCTCGGCGCCGGGGCGGTGGTCCTCGCCGCGGCGTTCTACCTGCCCTTCCTCTAGGAGGTTCGCATGGCCGCCCCGCAACGGCTCTTCGACATCCGCCGCGTGATCGGCGGTCTGTTCGTGGTCTACGGACTGATCCTCGCGGTCACCGGGCTGCTCGACAGCGCCCAGGAGATCCAGAAGGCGGAGGGCATCCGCATCAACCTGTGGACGGGCGTCGCGATGCTCGTCGTCGGCGGCGCGTTCCTGCTCTGGGAGCGCCTGCGCCCGTCCGACGGTCCCGCCTCCTCCGGCGCCCCGCCTCCTCCGGCGAAGAGGAGTAAGCCCGCACTCCCCTGACCGCGGCCGTACACCCCAGTGCGGCCGCGGCCCTGCCGTCGGATCAGTGCGATCGCGTGCCCTGCCCGGGAGCGGTCCCGGGGGCGGGAGCCCCACGGGCCGGGGCCTTCGTGACCACGGCCGGCGGAACCAGCACCGCCGGGATCGAGACCGTCGTCCCGTTGGCCACGACGGCCGTGCCGTACACGGTCCTGCCGCCCGCGACCTCGACCGCCAGCCTGGCGGCGGCCGCCGCCTCGGCCGCGACATCGGGACGGACCGTGGCGGTCTGCGTGCCGGCCCCCGCCCGCCCCGGTGCCGCGGGCCGCCCGCCGTGCCCGATCAGCGGCACCCCGGTCATCCCCGCTCGCGCCATCTCGGCCGCGACGGCCTCCGCCACGGTGTCGCTCGCGCAGCACACGCCCGCCACCTTCGCGGCCCCGCCGAGCGCGGCGACGGCCGTCGTCACCTCGCGTGCCGCCTCGCCAGGCCGCGTCAGGTCCCGTTCCCAACCGATCGTCACCCGGCCGTCCAGCACCGCGTGCATGGCCCGCTTCACCGTCACGGCGTACGGGTCCGTGGCCGGGCCGTTGAGGAGCACCACCGGCCCCGCGGTCTTCATGGCGCCGAGCAGGGCCAGCGCCTGCTCCCGCCCGACGCGGGCCGGATCGGTCGCCACGTAGGCGTCCACCGGCCCGTTCGCCAGCCGGTCGTACGCGACGACCTTCGCCCCGGACAGCTTGGCCCTGGCCACCCAGGGAGCGGCGGCCCCGGGGTCCACCGCGCCGAGGACCAGCACCCGCACGCCGTCGCCCAGCATCCGGCCGATCTGCCGCCCCTGCCTGGCCCAATCGCCCGCGGCGTTCGCGTACTGGACATGGCAGCGCGGGCACAGGGACGCCAGGGCCCGGGTGAACAGAGGCCGATCGGGTCCCTCGTCGGGGAGCAGCAGGCCGACGGTGAAGCCCTCCCGCACGTCGCCGACCGCTCCGAGTTCCCCTCCCGGCTGCCGCCCGCCCTGCCCGCAGGCCGGAAGGGACATCAGGAGAAGCACGCAGACGCCCGCCAGTCGTCTCCCCACGGGGCACCCCCGGATTCCGTTGCGGAGCCACGTTTCGCAGAGTCGTCTTGTGGAGCGATGTCGTCTCAACTGTCACATACCCTGACATAGGCCCCATGACTCCCGACAGGGTATCCACACCCCAGAACGGGCGATCACCGGATGGTCGTCTGGCAGCGATTACGCCCACGGCCGAAGGCCGCCGATCACCTCCGTTCGCAGATCCCCTCACCCGCTAAGTTGTGAGAGACTCCACCATTGCGGGGCGGTAGCTCAGCCGGTCAGAGCATCGGACTCATAATCCGTGGGTCGTGGGTTCAAGTCCCACCCGCCCTACCACGTACGACCAGCCATCCGCGGTCTCACCTGCGGTTTCGTGGTTGATCAAGCTTGTCTGGACATGCAGCCGACAGCCGCCGGAAGCAGCCGTATGCCACTGGTCGCGGAACATACGCGGAATGCTCGCGGCCTCGTTTCCCCAGGTGAGCAACGGTATTGCGCGGACAATCCGCTCGACTTTCCGGCTGTGAGTAGCAGGGCGGGCGTTTCTGCGGATGCCAGGGAGCGGATAGTGCTCTTGAGCGAATGCGCCCCGTTGGGTGTCGCCGGACGTTGCCGTCAGGGATGACGGCCCGCCCGGACGGGTTGGAGGCTGAGCGCGGCCCGACAGCCGATGCATGGGGCCTTGGCCGCGCATCAAGGTCTTGCCGTATCCGCCCGCGATCAGGCTGCGACCGATGGCGACCCCAGCCGCAGCCTGATCGCCTGGGAACTCTGTCAGCTCTCGGACCTCTGCTGTGCGTGACGACGGACAACAGGCTCCAGGTAGTCGACATGTGGCCCATCGGGGCACGCGAGATCAGCCGGGGAGCGGACGAGAGCGATCTGATCCAGTTCCGGGGTGTGACCCAGCGTTGTCTCAGAGGACACCA